>NZ_CP049258.1:3481438-4098584 GCF_011046735.1 Nordella sp. HKS 07
GGGATGGTCGGCGAGGAAACGGGGCAGCAGTGGCAGCAGGTAATGCAGGCCGAAGGGCACGTTGCTGTTGACGCGCAGCCGCCCTTGCGGCTCGGCGCCGGCCGACGCCTCACGTTCGGCAGTGTTGATGTCCTCGAGGATGCGTAAGCCCCGCTCATGGAAGAGCACGCCTTCGGCGGTGAGCTCGAGCTTGCGGGTCGAGCGATTGATGAGGCGCACGCCGAGCCGGCTTTCAAGACGCGCCACGAGTTTGCTCACCGCCGACGGGGTCATGTTGAAGGCCCGTGCGGCGGCGGAGAAGTCGCCGAGGTCGACGACGCGGACGAAGACCTCGATCTCGCCCGAGCGGTTGACGTCGAGCCGGCTCACGACACCATCTCGTCCTCGGTCTCATCTAGAAGCCCGGTGGGAAGGCCGTCCATGCTGGTGAGGTTCTTCTCGCGCCAATAGGCCTCGAGCCCCTCCTGGCCCTTCGCTTCCGCCCAGCGGTCGAGATTGGGCCGTTCGGCGCGGTAGTCATAGAGTGGCACCGCGTAGCCGCAGGAGGTCTGCACGAGATCGATATCGAGACGGATGAACTGGCGCGCCCCCAAAGGCTCCTGGCCGCCAAAGTGTTCGGCGAGCAGACTCAGATATTCGGCGCTGTTGCGCCGGATCATGCGGCCGCGCCCATAGAAGCGCAGGATGACCGGCGGGCCGTCAAAGGCGCAGAACATGATGGTGAGCCGGCCATCGGCTTTGAGATGCGCCGCCGTCTCGTTGCCGCTGCCGGTTCTGTCGAGATAAATCGCCGTGTGGTCGTCGAGCAGCCGCAGCGCCTCGGTCGAGCGCGGCGAGACATTGACGCGCGTGCCTTCCGCCGCTGAGGCGGTGAAGAAGATATGCTGTCGGGAGATGAAATTCCGATGGGCGTCTTCGATTCGCGCGAACTGCTTCGCCATGATGAATTGAGCTCACAAATCCTGTTCCCTTATGCATCCTAGTTCATGAATGCGAGGCCGTCCATCTAGGCCACATCCGGCATCTGGGCCGGACTGTGGGACAGATCATGCCTCTTGCACTTTATGCGCTCACCGCCGGCGCGTTCGGAATCGGCGTCACCGAATTCGTCATCATGGGTCTGCTGATCGAGGTCGCGGGCGATCTCGGCGTCTCCATCCCGGCCGCCGGCCTGCTCATTTCGGGCTATGCCCTGGGTGTGGTGCTGGGCGCGCCCATCCTCACCGTGGCCACCGGCCGCTGGCCGCGCAAGAGCGTGCTCCTGGCGCTCATGGCCGTCTTCACCCTTGGGAATGCCGCCGCCGCTCTGGCGCCCGACTACGGGACCTTGATGGCGGCGCGCGTCCTCACCGCGTTCGCCCATGGCACCTTCTTCGGCGTCGGCTCGGTCGTGGCGACGGGCCTCGTCGCGCCGGACAAGAAGGCCTCGGCTATCGCCATCATGTTCACCGGACTGACCGTCGCCACCATTCTGGGCGTGCCCTTCGGCACCTGGCTCGGCCAGATGTTCGGGTGGCGCTCGACCTTCTGGGCGGTGACGGCAGTCGGCTTCGCTGCTTTCGCGGTGATCTGGGCCTTCGTCCCGCGCGATGCGGCACCGGCACAACAGGGGAGCCTCCGCGACGATCTCGTGGTGCTCCGCCGCCCGCAAGTGCTGCTCGGCCTCCTGACGACCGTGCTCGGCTATGCCGGCGTCTTCGCCGTCTTCACCTATATCGCGCCGATCCTCACCCGCATCTCGGGCTTTTCCGAAGCCGCGGTGTCGCCTTTGATGCTGGCTTTCGGCGCCGGCCTTTTGATCGGCAATCTGGCCGGCGGCAAGCTCGCCGACCGAAAGCTGACCCCGGCGCTGATCGGCAGTCTCGTCACCTTGACGGTCGTGCTGGGGCTGATGAGCTTCGCCATCCATGACCGCATCGCGTCGGCCCTCTTTGTCTTCCTTCTGGGCGCCGCGGCCTTTGCCACCGTTGCGCCCTTGCAGATGTGGGTGCTGGAGAAGGCCGAGGGCGCCGGCCAGAACCTCGCCTCGAGTTTCAACATTGCCGCCTTCAATCTCGGCAATGCCGGCGGCGCCTGGCTGGGTGGCCTCGTCATCGACCGCGGACCGGGACTCGACTTCGTCACCTGGGCCGCCGCTTTCGTCACCCTGTCGGGTCTCGCCGTCGCTCTTCTGGCACTGAAGCTCGATGCCGGCGGGCGCCGCGCGGCTTGCCCGGCGCCGGCGGCGGATCAATCCGTGAGGCGGGCGAGGAAATCGAGTATCGCGTGATTGAACAGAGCAGGTCGCTGCAGCGGCGCGAAATGACTGACGCCTGGAAGCAGGATAAACTGGGCGCCGGGTATGCTGCGCGCGAGATAGTCGGCATGATCGCGTTTGATGAACTCGTCATGCTCGCTGTGCGCGATCGTCACCGGAACCGCAATGCGCGCGAGATCGTCGGGACTGTAATTGGGTTCGGTCTTCATCATCAGGCTGACCGCGGCGACGAATTCGCCGAAGGCGTCGGGCGTGCCCGAGAGGCGGGCATAGTCCTTGGCGTGGCGAGAGAAGCATCGCTGGAGGAGGGGATTGTTTTCGTCGATCTCCTTTGTGCCGCTCGGATCCATGTTGCAGCCGAAGAACAAAACGCCTCTGACTCGCCAAGCCGCTCGCATGGCCAGGACCAGCGCGATGCAGGCCCCATCGCTCCAGCCGACGAAAGCCGCGTTGTCGATCGCTAGGCGGTCCATGACCGCGACAACGTCAGAAGCCATGAGCTCGTAAGTATAGGGCCGCTCGTCGCGTGTGCTCCGGCCATGGCCGCGGCTGTCGATGAGGAGGACACGGTAGCCCGCATCGAGAAGGGCGGGGACCTGATGGCCCCAGTTGCCGCTATGGCCGAGGCCGCCATGCAGAAGGACAACGGTCGGACCCGATCCGTAGGATGCGTAGCGGATCCGGGCGCCTTCATGATCGACGAAGCCTTCCGCATCCGCAACGGGCAGGGGATCGGCACCCTCCTCCGCGAAGCGCGTCAGGTCGTCGTCATGCGTCAACCGATTCAGCTTTTCTTCTTTGCCGTCGTGTCGGTCGAGGGATCGAGCAGGCGGTGCAGGTGCACGATGAAATAGCGCATCTGGGCATTGTCGATCGTCTCGCGGGCCTTGGTGAGCCAGGCCTTCTGCGCCGTCTCGAAATTGGGATAGATGCCGACGATGTCGAGGCCGGCCACATCCTTGAAGGTGATGCCGTCGAGATCGGTGAGTTCGCCGCCGAAGACCAGATGAAGAAGTTGCTCCGGCTGTTTCTTGGGTGACTTGCTCATGATGGTGAAAGATGCTCCAGAAGGGCCGCCTGCAGGCGAGGCGACGATGCCACGTAACTGTTTTGCCGCGTCTCGGTGCGGTTATAGGTAAAGGACTTTCCGCTCAATCCGGTGACGATGCCTCCCGCTTCGTGCACCAGAAGGTCGCCCGCCGCAAGGTCCCAGTCGTGCTTGGCCGTCGTCGACAGCGCCGCATCGAGCTTCCCTTGCGCAACGAAAGCCAGCCTGAGGGCAAGCGGCAGGTTGCCGCTTGCCACTGCCTCGATCGGCGCGCGAGCCCGCAGCTGTGTGAGCGCCGAGGCATTGCCGAGGATGCGGGCTCCGGCGAGACTTGCCGTCTGGCCGACATGGAGCGGATGGCCATTGAGTCGCGCGCCCTTGCCGATCTCCGCTTCATAGAAGTCGTCGGTCATCGGACGGTAGATGGCCGCCAGCGTCGGTCGCCCGTCGGTCAGGAGTGCGACGGCGACACACCATTCATCGCCGCCATGGGTAAAGGCGCGCGTGCCGTCGATCGGATCGGCGATCCATACCTGCCGGCGCTCGAGACGTTCCGCCGTGTCGGGCGTCTCTTCCGAAAGCCAGCCATAATCAGGCCGCTCCCCATGAAGCCGTTCCTTCAGCGCCTTGTCGACGGCGAGATCGGCCTCGGTTACGGGCGAGCCATCGCTCTTCGTCCAGCTTTTGACTTTGCGGAACAGGGAACGGGCGAGCAGGCCAGCGTCGCGCACGGCGACGTGGAGAAGATCAGCGTCCGCCAAGGGTCATTCCTTCGACGCGGCAGGAAGGGGCATTGATCGCCGCGCGATAGGTAAGATCACTCGCCGGCGTCAGATTGCGGAATATGTCGGCGAGCTTGCCGGCCAGCGTCACTTCGCTCACCGGATAGGCGATCTCCCCGTTCTCGATCCACAAGCCGGAGGCGCCGCGGCTGTAGTCACCGGTGACGATATTGGGTCCATGGCCGATGAGCTCGGTCACGTAGAAGCCGGTGCCGATCGACTTGATCATCTCGTCGAGCGATGCGGCGCCGGGGCTCAAGGTGACATTGGATGAAGACGGGCCCGGCGGGCCGGCGAGGCCGCGTGCGGCGTGGCCGGTGCTCTCAAGCCCCAGCTGCCGCGCCGAGCCCAGATCGAGGATCCAGCTCTTCAGCACGCCCGCCTCGATGAGCGGCAGGGGCCTGGTCGCGATGCCTTCGGCGTCGAACGGGCGCGAGGCGAGGCCACGCGGACGCAAGGGATCGTCGACGATCCTGATGTCGCTGCCAAAGACCTGCTCGCCGAGTTTCTCGCGCAGGAAGCTCGTCCCGCGCGCGATTGCCGAGCCCATGATGGCGGAAAGGAAGTGGCTGACGAGGCTCGATGCGATGCGGCTGTCATAGATGACCGGCACGGCCTGTGACTTGACCTTGCGCGGATTGAGACGGCGCACCGCCCGAAGCCCGGCTTCGCGGCCGATATCCTCGGGCTTGCGCAGATCCTGAGGGTGGATCACCGAGGAGAAATCATAGTCGCGTTCCATCGCCGTCGCCTCGCCGGCGATCGCGGTCGCGCTGAGGGAAAGGCCGGTGCGCCGATAGCCGCCGGCGAAGCCGTTGGAGGCGGCGAGCATGACGCGGCGCTCATATGAGGACGCGCCGGCGCCGCCCGATTTGCTGACACCCCTGACGTCCAGCGCATGCCTCTCGGCGCTGAGCGCCATGTCGCGCAGGGCTTGCGCGTCGAGCAGCGTCTCACCCGCCATGTCGAGCGCGGCCCAGTCGCGCGCCACCTGATCGGGCGTGGCGATGCCGGAATAGGGATCGGCGGGAGCGGCCTTGGCCATGGCGACCGCCTGCTCAGCGATGCGCTCGATGCCGCCTGAGTCGATCTTGCTCGTGGCGATGGCGGCCGAGGACTGGCCGACAAAGACCCGGAGGCCCACTTCGATCGCTTCCGATTGTTCGAGATTTTCGATGGCGCCTTCGCGCACCGCGACATCGAGGCTGCGGCCGTCGATGACGATCGCATCGGCGGCGCTGGCGCCGAAGTGCTTCGCGCGCGCAAGCGCGGTCTGGGCAAGGGTAGCGAGATCTTTGGTCATCTGGTGAGCGTGTCGAGAAGGAGGCCTAGAAGGAGCAGCAGCCCGAAATAACGATTGGACCAGAACAGCTTCCGGCAGTTCTGCGGATCGTCGATATCGAGCTTGGCGATCTGCCAGGCGGCATGGACCGCCGCTGCGACCACCCCCATATGGGCGAGAAGCCCGGCTCGCGCAAGCCAGAGGCCCGCATCGATCAGGACGAGCGCCAGGATGAAGAATCCCGCTATCCAATAGACCGAGGACGCGCCGAATTTGAGCGCGGTCGACTTCACCCCGATCAGGACGTCGTCCTCCTTGTCCTGATGCGCATAGATCGTGTCATAGGCGAGCGTCCAGGCGATGCCGCCGAGATAGAGGAGCAAAGCGGGCCAGGAGAGATTCCCGTGAATCGAGCTCCAGCCGACGAGCGCGCCCCAGTTGAAGGCGAGGCCCAGAAACACCTGCGGCCAATAGGTGAAGCGTTTCATGAAGGGATAGATGGCGACGATCGCGAGCGAGGCTGCGCCGATCAGAACTGTCGGCCAGTTGAACTGCAGAAGGATGACGAGGCCCGCCAGGCATTGCAGGATGAGGAAGACGACGGCCGCCTTGACGCTCACCTGACCCGAGGGGATGGGCCGCGAGCGGGTGCGCGCGACCTTGGCGTCGAAGTCGCGGTCGGCGAGATCGTTGAGCGTGCAGCCGGCGCCGCGCATGATCAGGGCGCCGATGAGGAACAGCAGCGCATACCAGATATTGGGCACCCCGCCGCCCTGTGCGATCTGCGCCAGGATCAGGCCCCACCAGCAGGGGAGCAGCAGCAGCCACGAGCCGATCGCCCGGTCGAGCCGCATGAGCCGCGCATAGGGGCGCCAGGCCTGCGGCATGTAGCGGTCGACCCAGTTGTCGGGCGGCGCGTCGGCGACGTGATCGGTCATGGGGCTGTGTTAGCCCGGGAGGCCACGGAGCGCAAATAGGCCCATTGCGCGCAGCGGCGGCGGGAGGCTAGGACGAAAGCATGAGAGACACGCCGCGCCTCCATGTCGCCCTGAAACTCGCCGAGAACGCCGAACATCAACTGGCGCAGGACCAGTCGCATTACCTGCGCGACGTCATGCGCCTCAAGCCCGGCGATCCGGTGCGGCTGTTCAATGCGGGGGATGGCGAGTTTCTGGCCTATGTCGGCGCCGTCACGCGCAAAGGCATGAGCGTCATCTGCGAGAGGAAGCTCGCCGACGCCGTCCCGCCGCCCGATATCGATTTCATCTTCGCGCCGCTCAAGCATGCGCGCCTCGACTATGTGGTGCAGAAGGCGACCGAACTCGGCGCCCGCCGCCTGCGTCCGGTCTTTACCGCGCGCACGATCGTCGACCGCGTCAATCTCGACCGCATGAGGGCCAATGCGGTGGAGGCGGCCGAACAATGCAATCTGGTCTATGTGCCGGACGTCGAGGAGCCGGAAAAGCTCGGCAAGCTGCTCGCCGCCTGGCCGGCGGAGCGTGCCTTGATCTATTGTGACGAGCGCTCGGACGGCGCCGATACGATCGCGCTGCTCAAGGGGCTGAAGCTGCCGGCGGCACTCCTCATCGGCCCGGAAGGCGGCTTCACGGCCGAGGAACGGGAGGGGCTCCACCGCCTGCCTTTCGTCACCGTCATTTCACTGGGTCCCCGGATCATGCGGGCGGACACCGCCGGCACCGCCGCTCTGGCGCTTGTCCAGGCCGTCCTCGGCGACTGGCATTCATGATTATTCGCGGGGGCGCCCATCACAATCTTTGACTTGTCGGAAGGAGGCCTGCCGCCTAAACCCCGCTTTAGGACAGCAAAGGACCAGATCGTGAGCGGACCCACACCTGACACACCGGAGGCGCGCGCCCTCATCACCGGCAAGCGCCAGCTGATCGACTATATAGCCAAGGGCGAAAAGCCCGAGGCGCAATGGCGTATCGGCACGGAGCACGAGAAATTTCCTTTCCTGACCGACACGCTGGGGCCCGTCCCCTATGACGGTCCGCGCTCGATCAAGGCGCTGCTGCAGGGACTGAAAGCCCGCTTCGGCTGGACCGGCGTCTATGAGGCGGGCAACATCATCGCTTTGGCCGATCCCCATGGCCTGGGGTCGATCTCGCTCGAGCCCGGCGGCCAGTTCGAATTGTCCGGCGCGCCATTGAGCACGGTGCATGAGACCTGCGACGAGGTCCACAATCATCTGGCGCAGGTGCGCGAGGTGGGCGATGCCCTCGGCATTGGCTTTCTGGGCCTTGGTGCCTCACCCTTGTGGACAAGGGCCGAAACGCCGGTCATGCCCAAGGGCCGCTACAACATCATGGCGCCCTATATGGACAAGAAGGGCAAGCTTGGCCGCGACATGATGTTCCGCACCTCGACGGTGCAGGTCAATCTCGATTTCTCATCCGAAGCCGATATGGTGCAGAAGCTGCGCGTCTCGCTGGCGCTGCAGCCGGTGGCAACCGCGCTCTTCGCCAATTCTCCGTTCACGGAGGGAAGGCCCAACGGCTATAAGAGCTTCCGTTCCGCCGTCTGGCTCGATACCGATCCCGACCGTTCCGGCATGCTTCCTTTCGCCTTCGAGGCCGGCATGGGCTATGAGCGCTATGTCGATTATGCGCTCGACGTGCCGATGTATTTCGTCCATCGCGACGGCCACTATCACAACACCGCGGGTGAGAGTTTCCGCGCCTTCATCGAAGGCAAGTTGCCGCAATTGCCGGGCGTGCGTCCGACGCTCCAGGACTGGTCGGATCATCTGACCACCATCTTCCCGGAAGTGCGCCTCAAGAAATTCCTCGAGATGCGCGGCGCCGATACCGGTCCCTGGCGCACGCTCTGCGCCTTGCCGGCGCTGTGGGTCGGCATCTTCTATGATCAGACGGCGCTCGACGGTGCCTGGGAGCTGGTGAAGGACTGGTCGGCCGAGGACCGCCAGAAATTGCGCGAGGCCGTGCCGCGCGAGGCGCTGCAGGCCACCATCAGGGGCCGCACGGTGCAGGACATCGCCAAGGACATGCTGGCGCTGTCGCGCCAGGGCCTGGGTGAGCGCCGCATCGTCGGCTGCAAAGGCAAAACCGAAACGCGCTTCCTCGACGATCTCGATGAGATCGCCGCTTCAGGCCGCACCCGCGCCGAGGATCTGCTGCAGCTCTATGACACGAGCTGGAACCACGATGTGAAGCGGGTCTTCAGGGATTTTGCCTACTGATCAGGTGATCTGGACGCCCGGCCTTGTTTTGAGCAGGTCCTCGGCTTCAGCCGAAATCGCGCGCACAATGTTGCCGGCAGGCTTGATGTCACGGATGAGATCGAGGCCCTCGCCGGCGAAGACGACGGAGGTGCTGGTGTCGCCGGCGCGCGCCGCCGTCCAATAGGCCTCGGTTTCGCGCGGCAGACTCTTTTCGAGCTCGCTCTCATTCCCATGCCATTTGCGCGAAAAGTCATTGACGAGGGCGCGCCCCGTATAGCCGTCGGGCCAGGGCAGTTCGCGCACGATGTCGAAGACGCGGGTGCGTAGCGTGTCGTCACTGCGCGCTTGCGTCAGGAGATGTTTCACCTTGTCGCTGCCGAGCGCTTCCGGCGTTGCCCAGAAGCGCGTGCCGACCAATATGCCGGAAGCGCCGAGCATCAGCGCCGCCGCGAGACCGCGCCCGTCCGAAAGTCCGCCCGCCGCGACCACCGGCACACTGCCCGCGATATCCACCACCGCCGGGGTGAGGGTGAGCGTCGTGCGCCCGGCTTTGCCATGGCCGCCGGCTTCCGTACCTTGCGCCACGATGATGTCGGCGCCGGCATCGAAGCGCCCGCTTGGCGCCGTCGAGATCCTGCACCTGGCAAAGGAGCTTGACGCCCGCCGCCTTGATGCGCGGCGCGAAGTGCATCTCGTCACCGAAAGCGAGGCCGAAGACCTTGGGATCGCGCTCCAATGCCTGGTCGAAGAGCTCGGGAAATTGCTGCAGCGACCAGGTGATGTAGCCGACACCGATCCGCGCATTGCCGGCGGCGCGGAACTGCTCGTCCATCCACGCGGCGCCGCCATAGCCGGCTTTCGGATTGCCATAGCCGCCGCCGATCATGCCGAAGCCGCCGGCCTGGCTGACCGCTGCGGCGAGTCTGCCGCCAGCGACGCCACCCATCGGCGCCAGAATGATCGGATGAATGATGCCGAGCAACCTGGTCAGCGCCGTGGTGATGGCCATGATCTTGTGATCTCCTTGCAACGGGGAAGATCAGTATGCGCTGGAGTCTTTACGGAAAGTCATGCAACTTTTCGGGAGCACGCATGCATCGCTATTCCGCCGCCATCAGCTGGCGCGGCATGTTGGAGATGCTTTCCGAGATATGGCGGCCAAGCGCTTCGGCGGCGGAGCTCCGGCGGCCCGGCCGGTGCACGATGCCGATGCGGAATTGGTTGAGCTTCGGAAATCCATCCTTCTCGGTGAGAAGCCGCATGCCGGGGCGCAGGCAGATTTCCGGTATGGCGCCGACCGCGAGCCCGGCCAGCACGGCGGCATTCACCGCATTGGAATTGGGGCTCGAATAGGCGATGCGGTATTTGCGCCCCTGGCGCTCAAGCGCGCCGATGGTCAGCGCCCGCCATTCGCAGCCCGTATGCGACAGTGCTACGGGCAAGGTGTCGAGCATATGCACACTGTGACGCTGCGAGGTCACCCAGACCAGGTTCTCGGTGCGCACGATCTCATCGGCGATGATTTCCGAGCAGGCGGTGACGAGCGACAGATCGAGCTCGCCATGGCGGGCACGCTCGAACAGGACGGGGCTCATGGCGCAGTCGACATTGACGGTCACCAAGGGATGGGTGCGCGAGAAGCGGGCGAGGATCTCAGGCAGAAAGCGGTCGGCATAATCGTCAGGCGTGCCGAAGCGCAGCGTGCCGGTGATCTCGGGCTTGGTGAAAGCGGCCACCGCCTCGTCGTTCAGATTTACGATGCGCCTGGCATATTCGATGAGGCGCTCGCCATCGGCGGTGAACCGGCTCTGCCGTCCGTCGCGGGTGAAGAGCGGCCGGCCGACCAGCTCCTCGAGCCGCTTCATCTGCATGGAAACGGCTGACTGTGTCTTGTGCACTTCCTCGGCGGCGCGGGTGAAATTGCCGGTGTCGGCAATGGCCAGGAATGTCTTCAACAGATCGACATCGAGATTGGGAATCATGGTCGCATGTCCATCAAAACTGTTGATGGATACTATAAGACATATTCGTTGGATTTATCAATATCGGAAGCGCACATTAAGGACATTCAGATGAACCGCTAGAGCCGCTTTCGGGTGGCTGGCCCGCCAGGGAAATGATCTCCTGGCGCAACGGAGGATCGTGTCATGAGAGACTATGCCCTGAACCGCGCGATTTTCGAGGACCGGATCGGCAACCGTTCGCTATTCTCCAGGCTCTTCCACAATTGGAAGGCGCGCAAGGAAGTGAGCCAGCTCACCGAGTTCGACGACTTCATGCTGGCGGATATCGGTGTCAGGCGTGACGATCTAGAATGGGCGGCAAAGCTTCCCATCACCACCGACCCCGGCAAAGCCCTGGAGGACCGCTCGGTGCTGCGCGAACGCCATCAGGCCCGCCGTCGCCCGGGCTGGGGCGCCTACTGATCTCACGCCCCTGAATGACTGGCAGGCGGCTTCCACTCCTGAACCGCCTGCCGATTAGGATGCCGGCTATCGCCCTCTTGTCATCCGTTCCACGGAATTGAGTAAATCGTCAGCGGCATTGCCGGTCGAGGTACCGCCGCCCAGCACATCGTCGAGCCGCTTGCGGCTGCGCTGCGTGATGTCCTGATTGTAGCCGCCGCCGTCCTGGCCGCCGCCCATCATCTGGCGGAGCAGGTCGTCAAGGCTCACGCCCCCTGGTCCGCCCGTTTGCGTTGGCGATCTGTCGGCTGCCGGACCACCTCCGGGAGCCGCCCCGCTTTGGCCGGCCGCACCGCCCAGTATGTCGCCCAGAATATCGCCCAGGCCGCCGCCACCCGAGCCGCCGCTGGGTGCCGTCCCGCTCTGGCCGGCTGCGCCGCCCAAGATGCTCCCCAGAATATCTCCCAGGCCGCCGCCGCCCGAGCCGCCACTCGGGGCCGCCTGGCCCTGGCCGGCCGCGCCACCCAATATGCTGCCCAGGATATCACCGAGGCCGCCGCCTTGGCCGCCGGGGGCGGATGCCGGTGTATCGGCGGATGCGGTCCGGCCGCCGAACATGCCCTTGGCGAGCTGGCCCATGACGATGGCGGCGATGACCGGCAGCATCTTCTTGAGCACGGCCGAACTGACGCCGGAGAGATCGGCCGCCTGGTTGGCGACGCCGCGGCTCACATCCTTCGAACCGAAGACATGGCCCAATATGGCATTGCCGTCATCGGCAACCTGATCATGCTGGAGCGCCGAGGGGTCGTCGGCATATTGGCTGTGGCTGCCTGCCTGCAGGGCCTTGAGCAGGCCGGCGAGCCCGTCATCCGACTGGTTGTTGCGCCGGATTCCGGCGGCGACGACGGGCGCCAGCTGCTCGAAGGCGGCGCGCGTTTGTGCTTCGTTGAGGCCGAATTGCCTGCCGATGTCTGCAATATCCATGATCTGCCTCCTTCTCCTGGTTAACGCCGGATTGCTCCGATAATCTCGCCGAAGATCTGATCGAGCGAGGGGGTGGTGTTGCGCCTTTTGCGCGTCCTGCGTCTGGTGCGGGTGCCGAAGACGCTCGTCGTGCGCCGCCGCCGCTTTTTCGGCGCGAGCTGACGCGTCGTCTCCTGCACCACGCCTTTGATCACCGCTTCGACGATGGTCGATAAAATTCCGCCTTGCTCACTGCCATTGCTCGACGCGCGCTGCGCGCCCATGAGCCCTTGCATCTGCGGGCGCGCATATTGGCGCGCCAGCACAGCGAGAACGGCGCTCGCTGCGATGGCCGCGAGCTTCATCATGGCGTCGTCGCGCGCCTCGATGGCGAGCGCGCTGCGCGCGGCCTTCGCCGATCCGAAGATATCGGTGAGCACAGCCTTGCCGTCCTTGATCAGTTCCGGATCATCCATAAAATTTGAATCATCGAGAAACGCATCGCCGTCGCCATCCTCAAGCAGGTCGAGAAGTGCCTCGAACGCCTGCGGGTCCTCGGCGCGCTTGCGCAATTGCGCGGCGATGGCGGGGCCCATCCGGCTGAGCACCGCTGCCGCCGCAGTCTCATCGACGCCCGCCGCAACGCCGGCATTGGCGACGAACCGTCCGCCTTGGGCGGCGCGCAAAATCTCCATCAAACTCATGTCAAACCTATGTCACGCCTTCTGCTGTGCGACCTTCGCCACGATCCTATAGGCCCAGGCCACGGAGGCAACACCGAAGATGATCGAGCCGAGAGCGACGCCGACCATCACGCCCTCAGGCCCGGCGACATGCGCGCCATAGAGCGCGAAGGGAATTGTGCCGATCGTTGCCTTGGCCCAGTTGAACACGGTCGACGTGTTGGGATGTCCGAGATTGTTGAAGGCGGCGCTGGCGACGAACTGCGCACCGGTGAAGGCCCAGCTCGCGGCGATGAAACTGCAGAAGAACACCACCAGATCGATGGTGCGGCCACTGGCGCGGAACAGCTCGGCGACATCGTGACGGAAGACGTAGAGGAGTGCCGCGGCGACGAGTGTGTAGATGGTGGCGAAGATCAGCCCGTCCGTCAGCGTGCGCCGCACCCGGTCATAGGCGCGCGCGCCGTAATTCTGGCCGATGATCGGGCCGACCGAGCCCGAGAGTGAGAAGATGATGCCGAAGGCGACCGGAATGATGCGCCCGATGATCGCCGCCGCCGCCACCGCTTCATTGCCGAAGGGCGCCACCGCGCGCGTCGCATAGGCATTGGCGAAAGGTGTGGCGAGCTGCGTCAGCATGGCGGGGACAGCGATCTCTGAAATCTCGCGCAGATCGGCGCGAAGCCTTGCCCAGCTCGGCGGCGCGAAGAAATTATGGACGCGGTGGACGCTGTGGAAACCCACCGCGAGCGAGCACAGATCGGCGATGACGCCGGCGAGCGCGGCGCCCTGGATTCCCCAACCTAGCCCGAAGATGAAGATCGGATCGAGGATGGCGATGACGATGGCGACGACGAGCGTCACATACATGGCGCGCCGAGCATCGCCGAGCCCCCTCAGCGTGAAGGAGCAGGCGATGCCTCCGGCCAGCACCACGAAACCGGGCGAGGCGATCCAGATGAACTGCTTGGCGAGATGGAGGGCCTCGCCTTCGGCGCCGAGCAGGCGCAGCAGCCAGTCGGCCGCCAGCGCGATCACGCCGGAAAAGACCGCCGACAGGATGCAGGAATACATGAAGCAGCTGGTGGCGAACTCCCGCGCCCGCTCGGGCCGTTTGGCGCCGAGATTGCGTGCCACCAGCACGGCGGCGGCGATTCCGGTACCGATGCACAGCGACAGATTGGTGAAGACGACGGTGCCGGCATAGCCGATCGCCGCCGTGATTTCGGTCTTGCCGAGAAGGCTGAGATAGAAAAGATCGGCGAGATCGACCAGGAACATCGACATGAGGCCGAGCGCGCCGGTGAAGGTCATCACCACGACATGCCGCATGGTCGAGCCCGTCACGAAGCGGGCTTCGCTTGTCAGAGCCGAGCTCATGCCGTGAGGAGGCCGAGTTCGCGGACCTTCCGCTCGAGCGCCGGGCGGGAGATGAAATGATGCGCCCTGAGGCCGGCCAGCCGGGCCCCTTCGACATTGGATTTCTTGTCGTCGGTGAACCAGGCGTTGCCTGCGTCTATGCCGATGCGCTGCATAAGCCGGCGATAGCTTTCGGGATCGGGCTTCTTGGTCAGGAGCTCGAAGGAGAAATAACAGTCCGTTCCGAAGATCTGGACGGCCTCGGGAAAGACCTGGCCGATGCCGTCCTTCATCAACGGCCCGTTATTGGTGTAGAGCGCCACGCGCTTGTGCCGGGCGATCTCCCGCACCAGCGCCAGCATGTCGGGCCACGGCTGGATGGAAGCTCGCCGCGCCGCGATCCATTCGTCGCGGCTGATCGGATGGCCGAGGCGGCTGGCGAATTCGGCAAGATACTCTTCCGGCGTCTGGTACGTGCCCGAGTCGGCCGCATCCTCGAAGCCTGAATCCCACAGCGCGGCGCGTATGTCGCGCGGCGTCTTGCCGGAAAGGCGTGCGAGCGCCCTGAGCCGCGCGCCCAGATCGTACCGGCAGAGCACGTCATCGAGATCGAAAATGACAATGTCAACGCTCATTTCTGGGGCCAATTCGCGCCTTTTTCTGATTCTGACACAGTCCCGGATGCTACACCGGGGTGAAGGCAAATTGACAGCGGCGCTTGCCTTGCCTTTTATCCCCGCCGACCGTCTTGTGTCTCCTGAACAATCGGAAAGTAATGTGACGCGATGGATGTGAGCCAGATCAGGGCCGATACGCCGGCGACGGCGCGGCGTGCTTATTTGCATAATGCCGGGGCGGCGCTGATGCCGCGCCAGGTCGTCTCCGCGCTGAAGGATCATATCGACCTCGAAGCCGAGATCGGCGGTTACGCCGCCTTCCGGCGCGAAATCGACCGTTGCGAGGCGGTCTACGCCTCAGTGGCGCGGCTTCTCAATGCCGAGGTGCCGGAAATAGCGCTCGTCGAGAATGCGACGGTGGCCTGGCAGATGGCCTTCTACTCGCTGAGTTTCGCGCCCGGCGACCGCATCCTCACCGCCGAGGCCGAATACGCCGCCAACTATGTCGCCTTCCTGCAGATGGCGAAGCGCACCGGCGCCGTCATCGATGTGGTCCCGAGCGACGAGACCGGCGAGCTCGATGTCGAGGCGCTGGAACGCATGATCGATAAGAGGGTGAAGCTCATCGCCATCACCTGGGTTCCGACCAATGGCGGCCTCGCCAATCCCGCCGCCGCCGTCGGCCGTATCGCCAGGGCGCATGGCATTCCTTATCTCCTCGACGCTTGCCAGGCGGTGGGGCAGATGGTGGTCGATGTTGCGGATCTCCAATGCGACATGCTTTCCGCCACCGGGCGCAAGTTTCTGCGTGGTCCGCGCGGCACCGGTTTCCTCTATGTGCGCCAGGGCTTTCTCGAGCGGATGGAGCCGCCGGTGATCGACCACTATGCAGCGCCCTGGGTCGAGCGTGACCGCTACGAGCTGCGCCCCGATGCGCGCCGCTTCGAGAATTGGGAGAACAACTATGCCGCGCGCCTGGGGCTCGGTGCCGCTGTCGATTACGCCCTGGACATCGGCATGCCTGAGATCGAAGCCCGCTGCCGGATGCTGTCGGGCCTGCTGCGCCGGGGCCTTGCCGCGCTGGATGGCGTGACGATGCTCGATCTCGGCCGCGATCCGTCCGCCATCGTGAGCTTCAATGTCGACGGCATGGATGCGCGTGAGGTGGTGAAGAAGGCGCTCGATGCGGGCATCACGATTGGCGCGTCCGAACCCGAGAGCACCCGCATCGATTCGGAGAACCGTAAGCTCGCCGACACGGTCCGCGCCTCGCCGCATTATTACAATACCGAGGAGGAGGTCGATCGGCTGATCGAGCTCTGCCGGGAAATTGCCTCCTTGCAATTTGTACGCAAATGAGTACAATGAAAGGCATGAAGACCAAGTCCTATAGCGAGCTGCGCCAAAATCTTGCGGCTACCCTCGATAGCGTCACGGAAGATCATGAGCCGGTGATCATCACGCGCGATCGGGGCAAGCCTGCGGCTGTGCTGATCTCGCTTGAGGACTTCGCTTCTTATGAAGAGAGCCGCTATCTCCTGCAAAGCCCGCGCAATGCGGATCGGCTTTTGAAGGCTGTTGCTGAGCTCGAAGCGGGCAAAGGAACCGAACGAAAGCTTGCCGAGTGAAGCTGATCTTCAGCGAACAAGCCTGGGAGGATTACCTTCATTGGCAAACGCAGGACCGCAAACTGCTCGAACGCATCAACGCGCTGATCAAGGAGTGTTCGCGCACTCCTTTCAAGGGAACCGGCAAGCCTGAACCTCTGCGAGGCTCTCTATCCGGCTGGTGGTCGCGCCGTATCACGCAAGAACATCGTCTTGTATATCGGCCCAGTGAAGACGGATTGCTGATCGCGCAGTGCCGCTATCACTATTAGAGCATCGGCCCGAGAAGTGCCTGCGGTTCTCGGAAAAGCCGATGCGCAAAATCAACGAACGCCTGAATTTCTAAAAGTATTTAGGCCGCGGTGCCGCCGACGGTGATCTGATCGAGCCTGAGGCTCGGCTGGCCGACGCAGACCGGCACGCCCTGGCCCTGCTTGCCGCAGGTGCCGATGCCGGGATCGAGCGCCATGTCGTTGCCGACCATCGAGATGCGTTTCAGGGCATCGGCGCCGTTGCCGATGATCGTCGCGCCCTTGACCGGCGTGGTTATGCGGCCATTCTCGATCAGATAGGCTTCGGTGCAGGAGAAGACGAATTTGCCCGAGGTGATGTCGACCTGGCCGCCGCCGAAGGATTTGGCGAACAGGCCGTTTTTCACTGAGGCGAGGATCTCGTCGGGATGCTTGTCGCCATTGAGCATGTAGGTGTTGGTCATGCGCGGCATCGGGCTGTGGGCGAAGGACTGCCGGCGCCCGTTGCCGGTGGGCTTCATGCCCATGAGCCTGGCATTGAGCCGGTCCTGCATAAAGCCGACCAGAATGCCGTCCTCGATCAGCGTGGTCGAGGAGGAGGGGGTCCCTTCATCGTCGATGGCGATCGAGCCGCGGGCGCGCGCCACCGTGCCGTCATCGACGACGGTGATGCCCTTGGCGGCGATCCGTTCGCCCATCAGGCCGGCGAACGCGCTGGTCTTCTTGCGGTTGAAATCGCCTTCGAGCCCGTGGCCGATGGCTTCATGCAGCAGGATGCCCGGCCAGCCCGGCCCCAGCACGACATCCATCTCACCCGCCGGCGCCGGTTTTGCCTCGAGCCCGACGAGCGACTGTCGGACCGCTTCCCTGACCGCATCCTGCCAGGCCGCTTCGCTCAGATAGTCGCCATAGAGGCCGCGCCCGCCGAAACCATGGGAGCCGCTGGCGCGCTCGGTACCGTCGCTTGCCATCACGCTCACCTGGAAGCGTACCAGGGGCCGGCTGTCGCGATAGACCTGGCCTTCGGCGCGCAGTATCTCGATTTCCTGCCAATCGCCCGACAGCGAGATGCTCACCTGCCTGATGCGCGGGTCGGCTTTGCGGGCGAAATCGTCGACCCGCTGCAGGAGCGCCACCTTGTCGGCAAAGGCGAAATGATCGGAAGGGTTCGTGGCTGGATAGAGTTCACGATTCGTGCGCGAGGGCGCTGCCGCGACGGCCGAGGACGGGCCTCCGACGATGGTGCGGCAGATCTCCGCCGCCCGCTTCATCGCGGCGGCCGAAAGCTCGGTCGAATGGGAATAGCCCTGGGTTTCCCCGCTCACCACGCGCAGGCCGAAGCCCTGCGCCTCGTTGAAGCTCGCCGATTTGAGCCTGCCGTCGTCGAACACCGCCTGTTCGGAGAGGCGCTGCTCGACGAAGACCTCGCCGTCATCGGCCCCCTTGAGGGCGGTGGAGAGAATATCTGTGGCCTCGCCCCGGCCGATGCCTGACTTGTCGAGAAGCGAGATCATGGCCGAGGCGGCTGCAACTAGAGCTTGCCGAGCGCCGTATAGGCGGCGGCGAAGCCGTTGAGCGAGATCTTGATCGGCATACTGATGCCGGGCGCCTCATAAATGATGAAATTGGCGGCCGTGCCCTTGCGGAACTTGTCGAGCGTCTGGGTTCCCGCCTCGCCGAAGGCCACGCAGATCTGCGGCAGGCAGCGCATGAAGGGGATGCGGCCGACCGCGCCACCATCGATCTCCATCGCCACACCGGTCGGCAGATAGACGCCGATCGGGGCCATGATGCGCATCATGGTGACGTCCTTGCCGTTCTGCTTGCCGCGGACGAACACCGTGGTGAGGCCGACCTTGTTGTTCTTCTCGCTGCGCGCCAGCTGAATCATGCCGCACTGGCGTTCCGTCTCGCCCTGAGCGCCGCCCTGCTTGGGCTCGTCGGTGCACTGGATCTTCCAGTCGCCATGGGTGGCGATGATCTGGGGCGCCGGGCCCTGCTGGGCGCGCGCGCCGCCTTGACCTTGACCTTGACCTTGCGCCTGCTGCCCTTGCTGATTGCGCGGGCCGAAATTGTTCTTCGGCGGGGCCTGTTCTTCCTGGGCCAGCGCTGGGGCAATCGCGAGCAGGGCGGCCACCGTCAAGGCGGGCCAGCGCAGCAATTTTGTTGAGAAGGGCACGGGGCTATCCTTGTTCTGTCTCGATTCGCGGGGCGGCTCTTAGCGCTCTCATGGGTCTTGCACAATCGCCAAAGCGGCGCCGGGACGTGTTTGTTCGCAAAAAATGAGGCGGAATTCCGGATGCGGCAAAGTGGTCCCCTGCCACGACGTTTTGCCGCGCCGGGTATTGTTGCGGCAACTTGGCGAATGTGGTTCACAATTGGTTCCAGAAAACGGGCAAGGATAGCTTCGCGCCAAGTTGTGCGGAGCAGCATGGGTATGAGGAAAGAGGCGGGAATGAGATTATCAAGACTTTGGGCCGGCTCGACGGTTGCGTTGGCACTGAGCGCCGGAACAGCTCTGGCCGAGGGCGGCAGCGGTCATGCCGTGCCCTGGCAGATGGGCCTGCAGCCGGGCGTGACGCCGGTGGCTGAATTCATTCATTGGTTTCACAATTTTCTGCTGCTGCCGATCATCACGGTCATCACGCTCTTCGTTCTTGGCCTGCTCATCTATGTGATGGTCAAGTTCAACGCCAAGGCCAACCCGGTCCCGTCCAAGACCACACACAATACGACGATCGAGGTCCTGTGGACGGTCATTCCGATCGTCATTCTCGTGGTCATCGCCATCCCGTCCTTCCGCCTTCTTTATCTCCAGCGCGACATGCCCCAGGGCGACATGACCATCAAGGTCATCGGCAACCCGTCGTGGAACTGGACCTATGAGTATCCCGACCTCGGCACCAATGAGGACGGCTCGGCGAAGGTGTCCTTCACCGCCTATCTCAAGGCCAAGGACAAGCTCGAGCCGACCGATACCTGGCTGCTCTCCACCGACGTTCCGGTCGTCGTGCCGGTCAACAAGACTGTCCGCCTGCATGTGACGTCGGATCCGGAAGGCATCATCCATGCCTGGACCATCCCTGCCTTCGGTATGAAGATCGACGCCATTCCGGGCCGTCTCAACGAGGACTGGTTCAAGGCGACCAAGGAAGGCGTCTACTACGGACAGTGTTCGGAGCTGTGCGGCAAGGATCATGCCTTCATGCCGATCGAGGTCCATGTCGTGTCGCAGGCCGATTTCGACGCCTGGGCCGAGAAGATCAAGACGGCCGGAGCTGACGAGGCGCGTAGTTATCTGTTCGCGCTGCTCAAGGCCAAGGGCCGGCTGGCTCAGAAATAAGGGGACGGCCGCCGAGGCCAGTACATTGAAGGTTTACGAACATGGCACATGCCGCAACCGCTCATGATGATCACGGCCATCCCACTGGATGGCGCCGTTATGTCTATTCGACGAACCACAAGGACATCGGCACGATGTATCTGTGGTTCGCGATCTTCGCCGGCGTGATCGGCGGTATCCTTTCGATCCTGATGCGCATCGAGCTCCAGCAGCCCGGGATCCAGATCTTCCACGGCTTGGCGGCCATGGTCTATGGCGGCGAGGCCGATGCCTCGATCGACGCCGGCAAGCACATGTTCAATGTGTTCGTCACCGCGCACGGCCTGCTCATGATCTTCTTCATGGTCATGCCGGCGATGATCGGTGGCTATGGCAACTGGTTCGTGCCGTTGATGATCGGCGCGCCGGACATGGCCTTCCCGCGCATGAACAACGTGTCCTTCTGGCTCCTGCCGCCGGCACTGGCGCTCCTGCTCATCTCGATGTTCGTCGAAGGCCCGGCGGGCGCCCATGGCGTCGGCGGCGGCTGGACGATCTACCCGCCGCTCTCGACGACTGGTCAGCCGGGACCGGCGATGGATTTCGCCATTCTGGCGCTCCATATCGCCGGCGCGTCCTCCATTCTTGGCGCCATCAACTTCATCACCACGATCTTCAACATGCGCGCGCCCGGCATGACGCTGCACAAGATGCCGCTCTTCGTCTGGTCGATCCTGGTGACGGTGTTCCTGCTTCTGCTGGCGCTGCCGGTTCTGGCCGGCGCCATCACCATGCTGCTCACCGACCGTAATTTCGGCACCTCCTTTTTCGTGCCGTCCAAGGGCGGCGACCCGGTGCTGTTCCAGCATCTGTTCTGGTTCTTCGGCCATCCGGAAGTGTACATCCTCATTCTTCCGGGCTTCGGCATCGTCAGTCAGATCGTCTCGACCTTCTCGCGCAAGCCTGTCTTTGGCTATCTCGGCATGGCCTATGCCATGGTCGCGATCGGCGTCGTCGGCTTCGTCGTGTGGGCCCACCATATGTACACGGTCGGCATGGACGCCGACACGCAGGCCTATTTCGTCGCCGCCACGATGATCATCGCGGTGCCGACCGGCGTTAAGATCTTCTCGTGGATCGCCACCATGTGGGGCGGCTCGATCGAGTTCCGCACCCCCATGCTGTGGGCGATCGGCTTCATCTTCCTGTTTACCGTTGGCGGCGTCACCGGGGTGGTTCTCGCCAATGCCGGTGCCGACCGCTCGCTGCACGACACTTACTATGTCGTGGCGCACTTCCACTATGTGCTCTCCCTCGGTGCGGTCTTCGCCATCTTCGGTGCGTGGTACTACTGGTTCCCGAAGATGACCGGCTACATGTACTCCGAGAGCATCGGCAAGGCGCATTTCTGGATCCAGTTCATCGGCGTGAACCTGATCTTCTTCCCGCAGCACTTCCTCGGTCTCGCTGGCATGCCCCGTCGCTACATCGACTATCCGGAAGTCTATGCCGGCTGGAACTGGGTGTCTTCGATCGGCTCCTATATCTCGGCCTTCTCCGTGCTGATCTTCCTCTATGGCGTGTTCCAGGCCTATGCGAAGAAGCAAAAGGCTGCGGACAATCCGTGGGGTGAGGGCGCCACGACGCTCGAATGGACCCTGTCGTCGCCGCCGCCCTTCCATCAGTTCAGCACCCTTCCGGTCATCCGGTAACGACGTCAAGTCGAGGCCGCTCCCGAGCGGCCTCGGCTGATTGAAGGTCAGGAATGAGCGATATTCACGCCGACATCTCCGACAAGAGCGCCGCCACTCTCGGCGGCCAGGGCACGGTCCGCGACTATTGGGCCTTGCTCAAGCCGCGCGTGATGTCGCTCGTCATCTTCACCGCTTTGGCGGGACTTGTCGCCGCGCCTGGCGACATCCATCCCTGGCTGGCGCTTGTGGCATTGCTCGCCATCGCAGTCGGCGCCGGCGCCTCGGGCGCCCTCAATATGTGGTATGACGCCGATATCGACGCGCTCATGGCGCGCACCGCCAACCGCCCGGTGCCGCGGGGCGCCATCCTGCCGGGCGAGGCGTTGGGTTTCGGACTCGCTTTGGCGATTGGCTCGGTTCTCGTTCTCGGGCTACTCGTGAACATTGTCGCGGCCGCACTCCTCGCTTTCACCATCTTCTTCTATGCCGTCATCTATACGATGTGGCTCAAGCGCTCGACGCCGCAGAATATCGTCATTGGCGGGGCTGCCGGCGCTTTCCCGCCGATGATCGGCTGGGCCGCCGCCACGGGCTCGGTGTCGCTCGCCTCGATCGCGTTGTTCCTCATCATCTTCATGTGGACGCCGCCGCACTTCTGGGCGCTGGCGCTATTCCGCGAGGGTGACTATGCGCGCGCCGGCGTGCCGATGATGCCGAATGTCGCGGGCGCAGCTGAGACGCGCAAGCAGATACTGCTCTACAGCCTCATCCTCGTGCCGATCACCTTTCTGCCCGCGCTCCTCGGCACCACCGGCCTGCTCTATACGGCGGTGACGGCGATCCTCGGCCTTGCGTTCATCTGGCATGCGATCGACGTCTACCGGTTGCGCGAGGGCGATCCCGCGCGCCGCGCCTGCCGCCGGCTGTTCGGCTTCTCGATCCTTTACCTCTTCGCACTCTTCGCCCTTGTCATCGCCGAACGCATTCTCGGCGTGGCATCTTTCGCTCCGGTCATCGGATGAGCCCTGTCATGGACCAAAGCCCTTTTTCGCCAGAGGACATGAGCCGCCGCCGCAAGCGCTCCATCGCGCTGGCGCTGGTCCTGGCCGGCCTCGTCATCCTGTTTTTCGTGACCACCATCGTGCGCCTCGGCGGCGAAGTGGCCATGCGGAATCTCTGACATGCAGCGCACGCCCTCGACCCCCGACACCGGCAAGAACCGCAAGGTGGCCCTCGTTTCGGCCGCTGTCGTGGTAGGCATGGTCGGCCTCGCTTATGCGTCCGTTCCACTCTATCGGCTGTTCTGCCAGGTCACCGGTTTCGGCGGCACCACCCAGCGCGCCGAAGCCGCGCCCGAGAAGACCGTCGATCGGCGCATGACCATCCTCTTCGACGCCAATACGGCGCCCAGCCTGCCCTGGACTTTCGAGCCGGTGCAGCGCTCGCTCGAGGTCAAGGTCGGCGAGGAGAATTTCGCCTATTACCGCGCCACCAACAATTCGGACCACGTCATTACCGGCTCGGCCGTGTTCAATGTGACGCCCGACACGACAGGCGCCTATTTCAACAAGATCGAGTGCTTCTGCTTCACCCAGCAGACACTCAAGCCTGGCCAGTCGATCGAGTTGCCGGTATCCTTCTTCGTCGATCCGGCGATCGTCGATGATCGCGGTCTCGACCAGATCAACACCATCACGCTGTCTTACACGTTCTATCCGTCGGACGAGCCGAGCAATGTCTCGTCGACCGAGAAAAAAACTTCAACCGATATCAATCTGAACTGACGCCCGAGGAGCAGGGGACATGGCCGACGCACACGCAAAGAACCACGACTATCATCTGGTCGACCCAAGTCCGTGGCCGGCGATCGGCGCGGCGGCGGCCTTTATTCTGGCCGTCGGCGCCATCATGTGGATGCATGGCTCGAACCCGACCATCGCGCTGATCGGCCTCGCCGGCGTCCTCTACACGATGTTCATGTGGTGGCGCGACGTCATCAAGGAGAGCCACAAGGGCGATCACACCGAGGTCGTGTCGCTGCATCTGCGCTACGGCATGCTGCTCTTCATCGCGTCCGAAGTGATGTTCTTCGTCGCCTGGTTCTGGGCCTTCTTCGATGCCAGCCTGTTCACCGGCGAAGCCATTCAGGCTGCCCGCCTCGAGGCGACGGGCGGCGTGTGGCCGCCCAAGGGTATCGAGGTCTTCGACCCCTGGCATCTGCCGCTGATCAACACGCTGATCCTGCTCACCTCGGGCACGACCGTCACCTGGGCGCATCACGCGCTCCTCAACAATGACCGCAAGGGCCTGAAATGGGGCCTGGCGCTGACCGTCGGTCTCGGCCTGATCTTCACCTCCATACAGGCCTACGAATATGCCCATGCCGCTTTCGCCTTCAGCCGCGACAATGGCGGCAACATTTATGGCTCGACCTTCTTCATGGCGACGGGCTTCCACGGCTTCCATGTCATCATCGGCACGATCTTTCTGATCGTCTGCCTGCTGCGCGCGCTGCAGGGCCACTTCCGTCCCGAGAAGCATTTCGGCTTCGAGGCGGCCGCCTGGTACTGGCATTTCGTCGACGTCGTCTGGCTGTTCCTCTTCGCCTGCATCTACGTGTGGGGGTCGGCCGGCGTGCAATTCGCCGCCGAGCACTGAGGCTTTCGCAAACTCTCTCTCCCCCTGCGGGGGGAGAGGGGCCAGGGTGAGGGGAAACCTGTCATGACCGAGCCCTATTATCCCGATCTTTCACCGATCAAGACCGGCCTTGCGGGCAAATGCCCGCGCTGCGGCCGCGGTCGTCTGTTTGACGGTTATCTCGCGGTGGCGAAGAATTGCGGCTCCTGCGGCCTTTCCTTCGATTTCGCCGATGCCGGTGACGGTGCCGCCTGGTTCGTCATGCTGTTCGTCTGCTTCTTCGGCGTCGGCAGCATTCTCGGCATCGAAGTAGCCTATTCGCCGCCTTTCTGGGTCCATGTGTTGATCGCCATTCCCCTTATCATCCTGCTGCCGCTGGCGCTTCTGCGCCCGGCCAAGGGCATGCTCCTGTGTCAGCAATGGAAGACCAAAGCCCAGGAAGGACGGCTCCAGCATTGATGACTGGCAGAATCTGGCAGATCCTCATCGCCACCATTCTGGGCGTCACCTTGCTGGTGGGGCTGGGGGCTTGGCAGTTGCAGCGGCTCGCTTGGAAAGAAGCACTGATCGCCGAGCGCGATGCCCGGCTCACCGCGGCACCCGTATCGCTCGATGAGGCGCTCAAGGAGTTCGACGCCGACCGCCCGGTCGAATTTCTGAAGGTGAGGGCTGAGGGTACCTTCCAGAACGATGCCGAGCTTTTCGTCCTCACCACCGAGGGCGGCGTGCCGGGTTTCCAGGTCGTCACGCCCTTCGCGAGCCAGGACGGCGTCGTGGTCCTGGTGGATCGTGGTTTCATCCCCGAACCTCTGAAGGATCCGCAGCGGCGTCCCGAGACCCGGCCTTCCGGCCAGCTCGAGGTCACAGGTATCGTGCGCCGCCATGTCGGAAGCCGCGGACCTTTCACGCCGGACAACGATACGGCCGGCAATATCTGGTATTGGTGGGACGTCCCCGCGATGCTGGCTTTCGCCCAGGTGGCGCCGGATCAGCGCGTGGCGCCTTTCGTGCTGCATCTGCTGCCGGTCGCGGGCGGCGGCAAGACACTGCCGAGCCCGGTCGCGACGGATGAGGGCCTCGTCAACAACCATCTCCAATATGCGCTGACCTGGTTCGCGCTTGCCGCACTCCTCATCGGCATGTCGGGGCTTCTGATCCGCCAGACGCTGCGCAAGGAGAGCTAGTGTGCTGAACGCGAAGTTCCTGATATCAGGCGGCCTGCACCGACAGGAACTTCGCGTTCAAAATCACACTAGAATCATTAAGTTTTCTAGTGTCCTTCCGAATCCGAAGTTCGCTCGGAAGGTCCCGCTACCTGTGGCGAACTTCGGATTCGGGACACTAGAATCCTATTTTTCCTTTTCAGCATCCGTTTTATGGTGCCCGGCCGATAGAAGGATCTCCCTGCCGTGCGTTACGTTTCCACCCGTGGCGAAGCCCCGGAGCTCGAATTCGAGGATGTGCTGCTCACCGGCCTCGCCCGTGACGGCGGACTCTATGTGCCGGCCGAATGGCCGCAATTCACGCGGGCCGAGCTGAACGAGCTGCGCGGGCGGCCCTATGCCGATGTCGCTTTCGCGGTGATCGGCAAATTCACCGGCGAGGCGGTGCCCGAGGCCGAACTCAAGGCCATGATCACCGAAGCCTATGAAAGCTTCGATCATGTCGCGGTCACGCCGCTCAAGCAGCTCAATGCGGATCAGTGGCTGCTCGAGCTCTTTCACGGCCCCACTTTGGCATTCAAGGACGTGGCCATGCAGTTCCTGGCCCGTGTCATGGACTGGGCCCTGGCGCGCCGCGGCATGCGCGCCACTATTGTCGGAGCCACCTCGGGCGACACCGGGGGAGCGGCTATCGAGGCCTTTAAGGCGAGCCGCCATGCCTCGGTCTTCATCCTGCATCCCCATGACAAGGTCAGCGAGGTGCAGCGCCGCCAGATGACGACGGTGATCTCGCCCTCCGTCCACAATATCGCGCTCGAAGGCACCTTCGACGATTGCCAGGCGATCCTGAAGGCGCTTTTCAACGATCATGCGTTTCGCGATCGCGCGACGCTCGCCGGCGTCAATTCGATCAATTGGGCGCGCATCATGGCGCAGATCGTCTATTACGTGACCGCCTCGCTCGCTCTTTCAGGCCCGGGCCGGCTTGCAAATTTCACCGTGCCCACGGGCAATTTCGGCGACATCTTCGCCGGCCTCGCGGCCAAGCGAATGGGCGCGCCGATCGGCCGTCTGGTGATCGCGACCAACGAGAACGACATTCTCGACCGCACCCTCAGGACCGGGCGCTATGAGGTAAAGGGCGTCAAGCCGAGCTCGAGCCCTTCCATGGACATCCAGGTCTCGAGCAATTTCGAGCGCCTGCTGTTCGAGGCCTATGGCCGCGATCCCGACGCCATTCGCGGCCTGATGGCAGGCCTCGCGCAATCGGGCTCCTTCACCATCGAGGAGAAGCCGCTTCAGGCGATCAGGTCTGAATTTACCTCCGGCGCCGCCGGGATGTCCGCGGTGGCGGCCGAGATCGCCCGAACGCTGCAGGAGACGGGCGAGCTTCTCGACCCCCACACGGCGGTGGGGTATGCGGTGGCACGCAAGGAACGGGGTTATCTGGGCCCCATGGTGACGCTGGCGACCGCGCACCCGGCCAAATTCCCCGACGCGGTCGAGGCGGCGGCCGGCACAAGACCGGGCTTGCCGCCGCGCCTTGCACCCCTCATGATGGCAGAGGAGAGGGTGAGCGTGCTGGCCAATGACCCGGAAGCGGTCAAAGCCTTCATCTCCGAACGGGTCGCAGGTTAGGTTTAGTCTGGGTGTGGCATGAGCGTTGAAATTTCGCGTCTTGACAATGGCCTGCATGTGGTGACCCACAGCATGCCGCATCTCGAGACGGTGGCGCTCGGTATCTGGGTGAAAGCAGGTTCGCGCGACGAATTGCCGGAAGAGAACGGCATCGCCCACTTCCTCGAGCATATGGCCTTCAAGGGCACGAAAAAGCGCTCCGCTCAGGCTATCGCCGAGGAGATCGAATCCGCCGGTGGCGAGATCAACGCCTCGACCGGTATGGAAACCACCACCTACTATGCCCGTGTCCTCAAGAACGACTGGCCGCAGGCGCTCGACATCCTGTCCGACATTCTCACCGAGTCGGTCTTCGACCCGGACGAGCTCGAGCGTGAGCGGCATGTCATCCTGCAGGAGATCGCCGCCGCCGGCGACACGCCCGATGATCTCGTCTTCGACCTGGCACAGAGCGCCGCCTTCGGCTCGCATCCTCTCGGCCGGCCGATCCTCGGCGTGCACGACCTCATCGCCAAAGTCTCGCGCGACGAGATCCTCGCCTGGCGAAATCGCAATTACTGGGCCTCGCGCATGGTGGTGGCGGCGGCCGGCAATATCGACCATCAGGCGCTGCGCCGTGAAGCCGAGAAGCTTCTGGGCAATCTGAGCTCTGGCGTCCCGCCCGGCCGCAACCGGCCCGATTTCGTCTCGCATACCGAGCTCGCGCAGAAGCCGCTCGATCAGACCCATATGGTCCTGTCCTTTGCCGCTCCCGGCTACCGAAACCCCGAGATCTACCGGCTCCAGGTGTTGTCGAGCCTCCTGGGCGGGGGGCATGTCCTCGCGCCTTTTCCAGGAAGTGCGCGAAAAGCGCGGACTCTGCTACAGCGTGTTCTCTTTCGCTTCCGCCTACGAGGATGCCGGCCAGTTCGGCGTCTATGCGGCCACCTCGCCTGACGACACGCCCGAACTCGTCGACGTCACCGCCGATGTCATGCTGTCGACGGCGAAGAGCGTCACCGAGGTCGAAGTGGCGCGCGCCAAGGCGCAGCTCAAGGCGAGCTTGGTAATGAGCCTCGAAAGCGCCACCGGGCGGGCCGATCAGATCGCCCGCCAATATCTGGCCTTCGGCGAGGTGCCGGCGATGGAGACTCTGGTCGCCAAGATCGATGCCGTCACCGCCGATCACGTGGCCGGCCTCGCCCATTCCCTGTTCCGCGGCCAGTCGCCGGCCTTGAGCGCCGTTGGCCAGCTCTCCACCTTGACCCCCTATGCCAAGATCAAGGCGCAGTTTAACTGATGGTCTTTCTTCGTAGCCCCTTCGCGCGTGATCTGCCCCCCATCCTGATGCAGGACGGCGTCGAGCTGCGGGTCCCGGAAATGGCCGATTATGAGAGCTGGGCGGCCTTGCGTCTCGAGAGCCGCGCCTTTCTTGTTCCCTGGGAGCCGGCCTGGCCGCAGGACGACCTGACCCGCACTGCCTTCAGGAGCAGGGTCAAGCGCTATATGCGCGACATCGAGAGTGACAGCGCCTATCCGTTCTTCGTGTACCGCGCCCAGGACGACAGGTTCATCGGCGCCATTACCTTGTCCAATGTCCGCCGCGGCGTGGCGCAGGCGGGCTCGGTCGGCTATTGGACCGGCAGCCCCTATATACGCCAGGGATACATGACGGCGGCGATGAGCGCTCTCATGCCCTTCGCCTACGGGCATCTGCACCTGCACCGTGTCGAGGCGGCCTGCCTGCCCGTCAATCTGGCATCGATCCGGCTACTGACGAAATGCGGTTTCAGGCAGGAGGGGTTGGCCCGCCGCTACCTCAAGATCAATGGCCGGTGGGAGGATCATCTCCTCTTCGCCCGCCTCGCCGACGATAGATAATACCCGCCAAACTTGCCATTATCGGCGTCAGGCGATAACCACGGGAATTGATTCGCATCTAAGGCGGGATTCTGAAAGTGTACGCCGGTTCTTTACGCTACTCCCGCTTTTGTTTAGGGGCCGGTTGAATGGCCTTGCTGCGCGCATCTATTGCTCTATTCCTCCTGCTGGTCCTGTCCCTGCCGGCCACGGCGCAGGACAAGGTTGTGGATTCGGTCTTCGCCGGCCCGACACTCGATCTCTTCCCGTATCTTCTGGCGGTCGAAACCGACAAGCCGGTCGTGACGATCAGGACCGCCGAGGATGCGACCGGCCTTGTCATGGAGCTGCCCGCGAAGGGGACGGAACCCGTCCACCGCTGGGTGGTGGTGACCTTGGCCAACAGCGGCTCGGAAGCGCGCGATCTGGTCGTTTCCACACCGCATCAGGGATTTGCCGGGTCGGGCGTCATCTGGCCGAAGCCGATCGGCTCGCGCATCCAGAATGTCGTCGCCGCCGGCCAGGCCACGATCGCGCCTTTGCGCGTCATCAATGCGGACGCTTTCGCCTTGCGCATCGAGCCCAAGGGCCGGGTGACGGTCGCCATGGAACTCACGCGCGCCGGTCTCGACGAAATCGAGCTGTGGCAGCGCGCCGCCTTCGATGGCAGGGTCGAGCAGAACGGTTTCTATCGTGGCGTGATCCTCGGTATCGCCATGGTGCTCGGCGTCATCGCTCTCTCGCTCTATGCCGTGCGCAGCATCGCCGTCTTTCCCTTCGCGTCGGTCTTCATCTGGGCGTCCATCGGCTTCATTGCGCTCGAATCGGGATATTTGCCCCAGATCAACGACGTCCTGCCCAAGCGATACGAGCTGGGGCCCGAGATCCGGGCGGTGATCGAAGGCCTGATGCTGATCGGCCTCATACTCTGCCTGGTCTCCTTCGCCGATCTGCGCAAGCGTCGGCCGGTGGCCGGCAATGTCCTGCTCCTCGTCGCCGGCCTTATGCTTGCTCTGCCGGTCTATGGCTGGTTCGAGCCGGCGCGCGCTTCCGGCATGGCGCGGCTGCTTTTTGCCGCCGTGGCTGGTTTCGGTCTCTTCATCCTCTTCGCCATGTTGCGCGAGGGGCTGGCGCGCGCGCGCCTCGCTCCTCTCCTGGGTCTTGATCGTGGCCTGGACGCTGCTCGCCGGCGTTGTCGCGCTGACCCCCGCCGCCGACAGCATCGCCAAGGCATTTCTTTCGGCAGGTCTGGTCCTCGTCATCCTCACCATGTGCTTTACCCTGGCGCAGTTCGCTTTCGGCCAGGCGTTCCTCGCTCAGCGCTTCTTCGCCGAGGATGCACGCCGCGCCCTGGCGCTGGCCGCCTCGCAGCAATGCGTGTGGGACTGGCAGGTGGAGGAGGGCCATCTCCATGTCGGCGAGGACATTGAGAAGATGCTGGGGCTGCGCAAGGGCAGCCTCAAGGACAAGACCCCCGAGTCCTGGCTCGAGGTCATTCATCCGGCCGATCGCAGCGCCTATCTCGCCGCCATCGAGGAGGCGGAGCGGCGCGGCCAGGGCGGCTTCTCGCAGGAGTTCCGTTTGCGCCGTGGCGATGGCACCTATCGCTGGTTCCTGCTCAGGGCGCGCGCCATTCCGGGGCCCGAGCAGCGGGCGGCCCGCTGCATCGGCACGCTGAGCGATATCACCGCGACGCGCCGCGCCCAGGACCAGTTGCTGAGCGATGCGGTGCATGACCGCGTCACCGGGCTTCCCAACCGGGCACTGCTGGTCGACCGCATCGAGCGCGAAATCAGCGCGGCGGGACGCAAGCCCGTCAACAATCTCTATCTCATGCTCATCGATCTCGATCGCTTCAAGGCGGTGAATGACGGACTTGGGCATGAGACGGGCGACGGCCTGCTCAAGATCGTCGGCCGCAGACTTGCGGCGATCGCGAGCGAATATGACACCGTGGCGCGCATGCCGGGCGATCAGTTCGCCATCCTCTTCCATGGCGACAAGCCGAAGCGCGATATCCTGCCGTTCACGGATAAGGTGCGCGCCACCGTTTCGAAGCCGGTGAACATGCGCCCGCAGGAGATATTCCTCACCGCCAGCATCGGCGTCTCGGCGCTGCGCGAGGGCAGCCTCGCCGCCGAGGGTCTGATCAAGGATGCTGCCGTGGCGCTCTATGAGGCGAAGCGGCGCGGCAAGGACACGGTCGAGTTCTTTCGGGAGGCCATGCGCGACGACCGTACCGAGCTGGTTGTGCTGGAGGCGGAACTGCGCCGCGCGCTGGAGCGCAACGAGATCGAGGTTCTTTATCAGCCGGTGGCCCGGCTCGCCGATATGGAGCTCGCCGGCTTCGAGGCTCTCATGCGCTGGCGCCATAAGACCCTGGGGCTTCTGGCGCCCGAGGCGTTTCTGGGCCTCGCCGAGACGACCGGAATCATCAGGGATCTCGGGCATCATGTGCTCAATGAGGCTGGCCGCCAGCTCGGCTCCTGGCAGCGCGCCTTCCGTCCGCATGATCCGATCTTCGTCGCCGTCAATGTGTCGTCGAGCCAGTTTCTCGCCGCCGATCTCATCGACGACGTGAAGTCCCTTCTGTCGCGTGAGAACCTGGTGCGTGACACGCTGAAGATCGAGGTTACCGAATCGGTCGTCATGGAGAGCCCCGAGAAGGTGATCCAGATCCTCGATCGCCTGAAGCAGATGGGTATCGGCATCGCCTGCGACGATTTCGGCACCGGCTACTCGTCACTCTCAAATCTGCGCCGCCTGCCTTTCGATACGCTGAAGATCGACCGCAGCTTCATCGAAGTGGATAGCGACGATGCCAAGGCCGCGCTCATCCTGGAATCGATCATTCTGCTCTCCCATGATCTGGGCCTCACCGTCGTCGCCGAAGGGATCCAGTCGCAGGACGATATCGACCGACTGGGCTCGCTCGCCTGCGACTTCGGCCAGGGCTATTTCATCGGGGAACCGATGACGGCCAAGCAGGTCGTCGATGTGTTGAGTGGCGTGCCCTTGGCCGCGGCGCGCAACAAGACCGCCATCGACACGCTGTGGGAGCGCATGGCCGGTACGTCCAACGTGCGTGTGCCGGAAGTGCTGCCGGCGTCTACCCCCGTTCAGGCTCCCGCGCGCCGCGTGGAGCCGCCTCTCGCAGTCCCGCAGAGGCGAGCCGAACCGATCGAGCCCGAGGCCGCGCCGGCAGCATCGTCGCGCCGGCGGGACTGGCCGCCGGTTCCCGCGCTGAAGCCCCTGACGCCCCCAGTATTCGAGCGGTCGTCGGCCAGGAGATCGGCGCCGGAAAGCGTGTCAGCGCCGCCTCCGCCTCCGCTTCCGCCGCCGCAGCAGCAGACCGCTGAGATGGTGGAGGAGGCGAGCGATCACATCAGATACGAACCATCTGACCTGCCTTCGCGGCCTTTGCCTGGTGTCGCGCCCATGGCGCCGCGTGCCGCAGGGCGATCGAGGGTGCAACAGGTCGACATCCCTGAAGAGCAGGATGTCGGAGTGCCGGCCGAATCCGAACCTGAAGAGCTGCCGGGGCTGGACAGGTTGCGCGCCATGAAGAACGTGCCGGAGGCTGACCGGCCTACCGAGGGCGAAGAGACTGAAGCGACAGCTGACGAGCCGTTATCGGCCGCGGAGCCGGAGATCCAGTCGGGCGATGAAGCCGCGCAGAAGCATAGGTCCAGCCGTCTCGGCAGGAAACTGCGCCGCAAGGGGCAGTCCCGGAACACGGACCAATCTCCAGCCGACGCCTAGCGCGGGATTCTTGCGAAATGCCGGTATCTACTTTTTCGCATCCGGACAGCCTGCCCGCCTTGCGTAATTTACGTGGCGACATCTACCAGCAGGCTTGGTCTGGCCTCCCTTGCCAATTGACTTCGCTGGACCTTCTGCAGCGAAATACCGGCAACTGCTTCTCCTGCTGCGGAGCTTTCTTGGCTATATCGATGTGAACTCTGGGATCACTTGATCCCTTGTTTATATTCTCGGGGCGTTGCTGTGTCCCTGTTCCGCCAAAGCCCAATTGTGTTGCGCGCTCAACGGCGCGCGATCCGGCCGCATTCAATGGCCGGCCATGGATGGTCTGTACATTCGCCGGCCGTGATGGAGTTCCGGGCGATTGACTCGCTGCTCCATCGCCTGCAAGCGCGGGCTTGCCGTTGCGATTACCCTCATCCTTCTTGTTCCACACGCGCAGCAAAGCTTGCACGATTTCAAGGATTATTCGGAGGCCGAGAGCCATTCGGTTGATCCTTTTATCGGAGTTCGGATAGAGGCTAATGCCTGTTCGGTCAGACGCAGGAGTTGAAGTCCGAACGCAACTCCTCAACTTGATATTTCCCAATCCTGCCGTTTGGCCCACGATGTCAAGCGTCCATCACCGCGTCGGCAAGGTGATGAAGACATTTCGAGTGGGGCGTACGAATGCCCAAACTACTTCGCAAATGAGGGATATAATCCAGCCTAATCTCAGCACACTCTAGGATCGGACGCGTAATCAGAGAAGGCTGCCGGCTTCCGTCCGCTTACGCATGCCCCGCCTGCGAGGATAACATCGCCGGATCGACGCCGATCTTGTGCAGTGCGTTTTGATATTTGTTGTCGAGATCGCTGCCGAACAGCAGTTCCTCGTCCGCCGCGCAGCTCAACCAGCCATTGCGCTGAATCTCGTCCTCGAGCTGGCCGGGCGCCCAGCCCGCATAGCCCAATGCCAGGAGCGAGCGCCGCGGACCCTGGCCACCGGCGATGGCGCGCAAAATGTCGAGCGTCGCCGTCAGCGCCACGCGCTCGTCGATCGGCAGCGACGTGTCGGCTGAGAAATAATCGGACGTGTGCAGCACGAAGCCGCGTCCCGGTTCCACCGGCCCGCCGAATTGCACCAGCATCGACTGCACGTCGTCGGGCAGCTTGATCCGGTTCTCTTGCGGCATGATGTCGAGCCGCTCCAGCAGTTCGCTGAATGAGATCATTGGCGCCCGCTTGTTGACGATGATGCCCATGGCGCCGTTGTCGGAATGCGCGCACATGAAAATGACGGATCTGTCGAAGCGGGGGTCGCTCATGCCCGGCATGGCGATCAGCATCTGGCCGTCGAGAAAGGATGATTTTTTCATGGAACTCCACCCTTTGCTGCTGGCCCAGGTTAAGACTTTTTTGGCCCGGCGGAAAGCGGTCAATCTGACATTAAGTTGATGGGGCTGGATGCGAAGTTGATTTGGCCCCCGCCCCGCCACAATTTATGGAACAAATATGGAGATAGTGCCGTAGATGCAGAGACGCCAGTTCCTTTTTGCCGCTTTGGGCTTGCCGGCCTTCACCCTGGCGGCGCGCGCAGAGGCGGGACAGCACTACGCGGTGCGGCTCATTGGCGGTGAGACACAGAACAATATATGGCGCGCCGGCCTGGACATCACTCTCGACGAGGGGTGGAAAACCTATTGGCGCATGCCGGGCGATGCCGGCGTGCCGCCGCAGTTCGACTGGGCGGGATCGAAGAATGTCAGGTCCGTCACCGTGCTGTGGCCGGTGCCGAAGCGTTATATCGACGCCGGTGGCGAGACTGTCGGCTACAAGGATCGCGTAATCTTTCCGCTCGACATCGCCCCAGAGGATCCAGGCCAGCCGATTGCTCTCGCGCTCGAGGCTTTCTTCGGCGTCTGTGACGTCGTCTGCATTCCGGCGAAATTCGATGCGGCACTCCTGCAGGACGGGGCCAGCCCAGGCGATGCGAGCCTCATCGCCGCCTACGCGGCCCGCGTGCCGGAAAAGGTCGATGCCGCATCGCATTTCCGCGCCGCTCGTGCCACGCTCGCGCAAGAGGGGGGTAAACCGGTACTGGCGGTGAGCCTCATCGGGACGGGCTTCGACGGCGATCTCGACATCTTCGTCGAGGGCAGCGATTTCGCCTATTTCCGCGCCCCCCGGCGCACCGACGACAGGGCTGTGGTGCACCTGCCCATCGACGGGCTGAAGGACCCGGCGACGCTGCAGGGCAAGCCCCTGCGCCTCACCATGGTCGCTGGCGACATTCGCCTTGAGCAGGATGTCGTGGTCGAATAGATCACGATGAGTTTGGATTGAGTCAATCCAAACTCATAAACGTGATCGATTCTTATTTGCTGGCGCGGGATTCTTGCGGAAAACCGGTGGCCACTTTTCCGCATCCCGCGCCAACGCCTCCGGAAGGCGAATCGCTTCGCCGAATGGCGCTTTCGCCAGAGCAAATTCTTGGAGCAAATTCTTATCGCCATAGTCTTCAACTTTGGCGGATTTTGCTCTAAGCGTTGCTGCCTTCCAGAACGCCTGCCGCCGGCCGGCGCCAATGGCATCCAGAAACCCAAATTGTGAGGAGCAAACATGATCAAGGTTGGCGATCGTCTGCCGGAAGCCGAATTCATCACCATGACGGGCGACGGCACGCAAAGATTCACCACCGGCACGGTATTTGCCGGCCGCAAGGTCGTGCTCTTCGCGGTTCCCGGCGCCTTCACGCCGACCTGCAGCATGAACCACCTGCCCGGCTTCGTGAAGGAAGCCGATGCCATCAAGGCCAAGGGCGCCGACACCATCGCCTGCACGGCGGTGAACGACGTGCATGTCATGAATGCCTGGAGCCGCCAGTCGGGCGCCGACGGCAAGATCCTCATGCTGGCCGACGGCAATGGCGCTTTCGCCAAGGCTGTGGGCCTCGAATTCGATCTCACCGCCCACAATATGGGCCATCGCTCCAAGCGTTATTCGATGATCGTCGAGGACGGCGTGGTCAAGGCGCTCAATGTCGAGGACAAGCCGGGCGTCAATGTCTCCGGCGCCGATACGATCCTGAAGCAGCTCTGAGCGGCCGCCTTATTCAACAACCTGTTCACAGATTATTCCCCTCTCTCGCTTGCCAAGCAGGAGAGGGGAGTATCCGCATTATGATTTCTTTTTGAACGGCGCCATGCCCATGCGCGCCAGTTCGTCGGCACGCTCATTGTCGTCATGGCCGGCATGGCCCTTCACCCAGTGCCAGCTCACCTGATGGCGGGCAAGCGCCTGGTCGAGACGCTGCCAGAGCTCGGCATTCTTTACCGGCTTCTTATCGGACGTCTTCCAGCCATTGCGCTTCCAGCTATGGATCCACTTGCTGATGCCGTCCTTCACATATTGTGAATCGGTGTGAATCTCGACGGCCGCAGGCCGCGTCAGCGCCTCGAGCGCCTTGATCGCCGCGGTCAGCTCCATGCGGTTGTTGGTGGTGAGCGCCTCGCCGCCCTGCAGTTCCTTCTCATGCCCGTTATAGCGCAGGATTGCGCCCCAGCCGCCCGGTCCCGGATTACCGGAACAGGCGCCGTCGGTATGGATGACGACGGGTGTCGAACTCATGCGGCGGGTTTCGTTTCGCGCAGTTCCCGCGGCAGCTTGAAGGAGACATTCTCCTCGCGCAGCACGACTTTTTCAACCGTTACGTCATAAAACGCGCAGAAGGCGTCGATGATCTCGTTGACCAGCACTTCGGGTGCCGAGGCGCCGGCGGTGAGGCCGACGCTCTTGAGGCCCTGGAGCTTCGACCAGTCGAGATCGGCGGCGCGCTGCACCAACTCCGCCGAAGGGCAGCCGTTCTTGAGACCGACTTCGACCAGCCGCTTCGAATTGGACGAATTGGGCGCGCCCACCACCAGGAGGAGATCGATCTTCTCGGCGATCGACTTCACCGCTTCCTGGCGGTTGGTCGTCGCATAGCAGATGTCTTCCTTGTAGGGGCCGCGGATCTCGGGGAAACGGCGCTTCAGCGTCTCGACGATATCGCGCGTGTCATCGACCGAGAGCGTCGTCTGGGTGACATAAGCGAGCTTCGAGGGATCATGCGGCGTGAAGCTCTGCGCTTCTTCCACTGTCTCGATCAGGGCGATGGCGCCGTCGGGCAATTGCCCCATAGTGCCGATCACCTCGGGATGTCCCTTATGCCCGATGAGAACGATGTCAAGCCCTTCGCCGAAATGGCGCTGCGCCTCCATATGCACCTTGGTAACGAGCGGGCAGGTGGCGTCGATCTGGAACAGCTGGCGCAGCCTTGCCGCCTGCGGTACCGATTTAGGCACGCCGTGGGCGGAGAAAATCACAGGTCGGTCGCCATCGGGGATCTCGTCGAGTTCATCGACAAAGACAGCACCCTTGGCCTTCAGGTCGTCGACCACGAATTTATTGTGCACGATCTCGTGGCGCACATAGACCGGCGCCCCGTAAAGCGCCAGTGCCCGCTCGACGATATCGATGGCGCGCACCACCCCGGCGCAGAAACCGCGCGGCGCCGCGAGCAGGATGGTCAGCTGAGGTTTATTCATGAGCGCTAGATGGCGAAGGTAGCCTGCGCTTGTCAAGGAAAGCGAGGCCGCTCCCGCCTGGCAATTTACGCAATGGGCAAAGGGGTCGAAAATCAAGCCATTGCCGGTTTGGTCGGGCCGGGAGGATTTTTGTGGTGGGAACCCGTTTCCCCCAGATCTGGGCCTTGCCTTTCCGCCTGGGTACCACTAGGTTCCGGGCGTTCGTTAGGACACACGCGGGAGAGGCCGGTTAAATCCGGCGCCGAAGGAGCAACCGCCCCGGAAACTCTCAGGCAAAAGGACCGCATGCGTTCGCCGACTCTGGAGAGCAGGGGAAAACCCCTCACCGAAGGAGCGAAGCTCATGTGTCGGAGCGACATGGGCGAAATCTCTCAGGTTCTCTGACAGAGGGGGCAGGCTTGGCTGTTGCTGGGTCTTGCTCAATCATGTCGGAACCGGGAACTTTAATGGCAACGCTCACCGAAACACTTCATCGCACCCCCCTTTACGATCAACATGTAAAACTGGGCGCTCGCATCGTGCCCTTCGCCGGCTACGAGATGCCGGTGCAATATCCGACAGGCATCCTGACCGAACACAACTGGACGCGGAGCTCCGCCGGCCTGTTCGACGTCTCCCATATGGGCCAGGCCCACCTGACCGGTCCCGATCATCAGACGGTGGCCAAGGCGCTGGAAAAGCTCGTGCCGGGCGATGTGCTGGGTCTGGCGGCGCAGCGCATCCGCTATTCACAGCTCACCAATCCGCAAGGCGGCATCATCGACGATCTGATGATCACCCGCACGAGCGACGACGGCCGATTCTATGTCGTGGTCAATGCCTCGCGCAAGGATGTCGACTATGCCTGGCTCAACGGGCACCTGCCCGACAATGTGAAGCTCGAGCCGATCGAAGACCACGCCTTGGTCGCTTTGCAGGGCCCCAAGGCGGCCGCCATTCTGGCGCGCCACTGCCCGAAGGCCCCAGGCCTCGCCTTCATGAGCGCAACGCCTGATACATTCGATGGCATTGCGTGCCATATCGCGCGCTCGGGCTATACCGGCGAGGACGGCTTCGAGATATCGGTCGCCGCCAAGGATGCGGGAACCCTGGTCGAGACCTTGCTGGCCGATCCGGATGTCAAGCCGATCGGGCTCGGCGCCCGCGATTCGCTGCGCCTCGAGGCGGGCCTCTGTCTCTATGGCCACGACATCGATGAGGAGACGAGCCCGGTCGAGGCGGGTCTCGTCTGGTCGATCGGCAAAAGGCGGCGCAGCGAAGGTGGTTTCATCGGCGCCGAACGCATTACCCGCGAGATCGCCGAAGGGCCCAAGCGCAAGCGCGTCGGCATCAAGCCGGAAGGCCGCGCCCCCGCCCGCGAAGGTTCCCTTATCACCGACGAGCAGGGCCGCAGCATCGGCACCGTGACCTCGGGCGGTTTCGGGCCTACCGTCAACGGTCCGGTTGCCATGGGTTATGTCGAGACGGCCCTCGCGCCGGCCGGCACCAGGATCAATCTGGTGGTGCGCGACAAGCCGATGCCGGCTTCGGTCGCGGCACTGCCTTTCACGCCGCACAATTACAAACGCTAGCCGAGAGCATGATCCGGAAAAGTGGAATCCGGTTTTCCGACTAGATCATGCGCCAAACAAAGAGGGAGTTCATTATGAGCAAGCACTACACCAAGGACCATGAGTGGATCAGCATCGATGGCGACGTCGCGACGATCGGCATCACCAACCATGCCCAGGAGCAATTGGGCGACGTCGTCTTCGTCGAGCTGCCGGCGATCGGCAAGGCGGTGACCAAGGGCGGCGATGCGGCGGTGGTCGAATCGGTCAAGGCCGCGAGCGAGGTCTATGCGCCGGTCTCGGGCGAGGTGGTCGAAGTGAACAAGGATCTCGAAGGCGATCCGGCACTCGTCAACCGCCAGGCCGAAGGAGCTGCCTGGTTCATGAAAGTGAAGCTCAAGGACAAGGGCGAACTCGCCGATCTGATGGACAAGGCCGCTTACGACAAATTCGTCGCCGAGCAATAACCCGACAAGCCCCTTCTCCCTCTCGCGGGAGAAGGGGCCGGGAGGGCGGATGAGGGTGTAAAGGAATCAAGAGAATGTCGACCAAACGCGCAACGCTTGCCGAACTTGAACCGCAGGCCAATTTCGTTCCGCGCCATATCGGTCCCAATGCGACCGAGACGGCGGAAATGCTGAAAGCCGTGGGAGCCGCCTCGCTCGAGGAATTCATCGACAAGGTGATCCCGAAGAAGATCCGCGCCGCCAAGCCCCTCGATCTGCCCAAGGGCAAGGCCGAGCGCACCACGCTCTCCTACCTGCGCCAGATGGCGTCGCGCAACGAGGTGTTCACCTCGATGATCGGCATGGGCTATTACGGCACCGTCACGCCCAAGGTCATTCTGCGCAACATCCTGGAGAATCCCGGCTGGTACACCGCCTACACGCCCTATCAGGCGGAGGTGAGCCAAGGGCGCCTCGAGGCGCTGCTCAATTACCAGCAGATGATCATCGACTTCACCGGGCTCGAGCTCGCCAGCGCCTCGCTCCTCGATGAGGGCACCGCCGCCGCCGAAGCCATGTCCATGGCCAAGCGCGTGGTGAAGACCTCGGCCAACGCGTTCTTCGTCGATCGCGACACGCATCCTCAGACCATCGGCGTCATCGAGACAAGAGCCAGGGCGTTTGGCTTCGATATCGTCATCGGCGATCCGGCCAAGGATCTGAAACCTTCCGAAGTCTTCGGCGCGCTCCTCTCCTATCCGGGCTCGTCCGGCGAGATCCGCGACTATCGAGCGATCATCGACAAGCTGCATGGCGCCGGCGCCCTCGCCATCATGGCGACCGATCTTCTGGCGCTCGCTCTTCTCACTTCCCCCGGTGAACTGGGCGCCGACATCGCTGTAGGCTCGGCGCAGCGCTTCGGCGTGCCGATGGGCTATGGCGGTCCACATGCCGCCTTCTTCGCCACCCGCGACGAGTACAAGCGGTCCATGCCGGGCCGCATCATCGGCGTCTCGGTCGATTCGCACGGCAACCCGGCTCTGCGCATGGCCATGCAGACGCGCGAGCAGCATATCCGCCGCGAGAAGGCGACCAGCAACATCTGCACCGCGCAGGTCCTGCTCGCCGTGATTGCCTCGATGTTCGCCGTCTATAACGGTCCCAAGGGCATAAAGAAGACGGCCGAGCGTACCCATCGCCTCGCCGCCATCTTCGCGGATGCCGTCAAGGGCTTCGGCTACGAGGTCACGACCAAGGCCTTCTTCGACACCGTCACCATCAACGCGCCGGGCCGCGCCCAGGCGATCCTGGCGCGCGCCAAGGAGAAGCGCATCAACCTGCGCTTCGTCGACGCCGACCATGTCGGCATCTCCTTCGACCAGTCGACGCGCCGCCAGGAGCTCGAGCGGCTTCTCACCGTGTTCAAGACCGATGCGCTGGAGCGCGTCGATATCGACAAGCTCGACGCCAAGGTCGCTGAGGCGATTCCGGCGGCGCTCGTCCGCAAGTCTTCTTATCTCACCCATCCGGTCTTCGAGATGTATCACTCGGAAACCGAGATGCTGCGTTATATGCGCAGGCTCCAGGCCAAGGACGTGGCGCTCGACCGCTCGATGATCCCCCTGGGCTCCTGCACCATGAAGCTCAACGCCACGACCGAGATGATCCCGGTAACCTGGCGCGAATTTGCCATGATGCATCCTTTCGCGCCGCTCGAGCAGGCGCAAGGCTACCAGCAGCTCTTCGAGGAGCTCGAATATATGCTGGCCGAGATCACCGGCTTCGACACCATCTCGCTGCAGCCCAATGCCGGCAGTCAGGGTGAATATGCGGGACTCCTCGCCATTCGGGGCTTCCATCACGCGAAGGGCGACACGCACCGCGATGTCTGCCTCATCCCGGTTTCGGCGCATGGCACCAACCCGGCTTCAGCGGTGATGGCGGGCATGAAGGTGGTCGTCGTCGCCTGCGACGACAAGGGCAATGTCGATGTCGCCGATCTCGAGGCCAAGGCTAAGCAGCATGCGGCCAATCTGGCGGCCTTGATGATCACCTATCCCTCGACCCATGGCGTGTTCGAGGAGAGCATCAAGGATATCTGCGCCATCATTCATGCCAATGGCGGCCAGGTCTATCTCGACGGCGCCAATCTGAACGCGCAAGTGGGCCTCGTCCGTCCGGCCGAGCTCGGCGCCGATGTCTGCCACATGAACCTGCATAAGACCTTCTGCATCCCGCATGGCGGCGGCGGTCCCGGCATGGGCCCTATCGGCGTCAAGGCGCATCTCGCCCCCTATCTGCCGGGTCATCCGGTGGTGCATGGCGTGAATCCGGCGGCCGGTCGCGACCAGTCGCAGGGCCAGGTGTCGTCCGCACCCTGGGGCTCGGCCTCGATCCTTCCCATATCCTGGACCTATATCGCCATGATGGGCGGCGAGGGCCTGAAGGAAGCGACGATGATGGCGATCCTCAACGCCAACTACGTCGCCAGGCGTCTGGCGCCGCATTTCCCGATCGTCTATTCGGGGCCGGGCGGCTTCATCGCGCATGAATGCATCATCGATCTGCGCTGGCTCAAGGAGCGCACGGGGCTCGCCGTCGAGGACGTGGCCAAGCGTCTTGTCGACTATGGCTTCCACGCGCCCACGATGTCTTTCCCGGTCGTCGACACACTGATGATCGAGCCGACCGAATCGGAAGGCAAGCGTGAGCTCGACCGCTTCTGCGACGCTATGATCGAGATCAGGCGCGAAATCGCCGAGGTCGAGGAAGGCAAGGCCGACCGCACCGACAATGTGCTGAAGAACTCCCCGCACACGCATCAGCTGCTGCTCGGCGACTGGACGCGGCCATATTCGAAGGAGAAGGCGTTCTTCCCCTTGAGCTACATCAATGCCGACAAATACTGGCCGCCCGTCGGCCGTGTCGACAATGTGTATGGCGATCGCAATCTCGTCTGCACCTGCCCGCCGATGGAAGCCTATCAGGAAGCGGCGGAGTAACATTTGTCCCCTCTCTCCCCGCGGGGGAGAGGGGATATTCTAATATCCCGGCAGCACGAGCAGCTTCGGCTTTTCCGGCAGCGTTTTGGCCGACAGCGTCACCGACGCTGTCGCGCTGATCTCGACCTCGAGTGCCCCGCTCAGGCCGTTGATGAAGCGCTGCAGCGTCTCCGGGCTGAAATAATGCATCGGCAGCACGAGGCGCGCTTTCAGCTCCTTCAGCACATTGAGCATGTTCACCTGCGCCATCGTATAGGTGCCGTCGACCGGCACCAGCACGATGTCGAGCCGTCCGATCGCGCCTAATTGGGCATTGCTCAATTCGTGATGCAGATGGCCGAGATGGCCGATGCACAATCCGGCGACCTCGAAGATGAAGATCGAATTGCCGTCGGGGATGACACCTCCCATGGAGCGGATATCGGTCGTGACATTACGGATGCGCACATCGCCGACGGTGAGGTCATGGCGCGCCGGTCCGCCCTCCGGATTCCAGCCGCGCAGCACATGTTTGATCGCGGGGTCCGGAAAGTCGGTGTAATGCGACCGGTGGGCATGGTTCATGGTGACCACATCCGGCACTGTGCCGCCGGCATAGCCCGTATAGTCGGTGGCGATCCTCACACCTTGCGGGCTTTCGATGAGGAAGGTCGAATGGCCGAGAAAGGTGAACCGCACCTGGTCCGCTTCGAGCGCCGTGGGCGAAAACTGGACCGGCACCAGGGAGGAAGGCGCCTGCGCCATGGCCAGGCAGTCGCTGGCCTGCGCCTCGGCACGGGACGCCATCAGCGGCGAGATGAGAAAAAGGAGAAGCGCCAGAAACCGCACAGCGACCATGGGGATGCTCCGATCATGTCTGCAAGATGCGTATCGAAGAGCAGTCTAACGGCTCACTCAGCCGGCCCGGATCAATTTTCTGTCAGTCAGGTGATCCTCGCTGAAAGCATAACAGCCATCCCTGTGGACATTGATCTTGCGCGAGGGCGCGGCTACGGCTTGCCGCGAGCCAACCGAACACCAGACGGAAACCGAAATGACGAATTATCCCGATACGCACCTGTTCATCGATGGCGCATGGCGGCCCTCCGCCAGCGGCCGCACCATTCCCGTGCTCAATCCGGCGACGGGGCAGTCGATCGGGACCGTCGCCTGGGCCGACAAGAGCGATCTTGACGCAGCCCTTGCCGCGGCAGCGCGTGGCTTCGAAGTCTGGCGCAAGATGTCCGCCTATGAGCGCGCCAAGCTCATGCGCCGCGCCGGCGAGATCCTGCGCGGCCGGGCCGAGGAGATCGCGGTGCTGATGACTCTCGAGCAGGGCAAGCCGCTCGCCCAGTCGAAGCTGGAGACGCTCGCTGCCGCCGACATCATCGACTGGTTCGCCGGCGAAGCACAGCGCGCTTATGGCCAGGTGATCCCCGCGCGGGCGCCCGACGTCATCCAGATGACGCTCAAGCTGCCCGTGGGTCCGGTCGCCGCTTTCACGCCCTGGAACTTCCCCATCAACCAGGTGGTGAGAAAACTCTCGGCCGCGCTCGCCGCCGGCTGCTCCATCATTGTCAAGGCGCCGGAAGAGACGCCGGCCTCGCCGGCGGCTCTCATCAAGGCCTTCGTCGATGCCGGAATTCCCGCCGGCGTGGTCAATCTCGTCTATGGCGTGCCGGCGGAAATCTCCGAATATCTGATCCCGCATCCGGTTATTCGCAAGATCAGCTTCACCGGCTCGACGCCCGTCGGCAAACAGCTCGCCGCTCTCGCCGGACTGCATATGAAGCGCGCCACGATGGAACTCGGCGGGCATGCGCCGGTGGTCGTGGCCGAGGATGCCGATGTCGATTCGGTGGTCCGTCTGATGGTGGCCAACAAGTTCCGCAATGCCGGGCAGGTCTGCGTGTCGCCGACGCGTTTTCTCGTGCAGGAGCGCATCGCCGACGAGTTCACAGAGCGTTTCACCGCCGGAGCCAAGGCGATCCGCGTCGGCGACGGTCTCGATCCCAATGTCGAGATGGGCCCGCTCGCCAATGACCGGCGCATTCCCGCACTCGAGGCTCTCATCGGCGATGCGGTGACGCATGGAGCGCGGCTGACGACGGGCGGTCGCCGGATCGGCAACGAGGGATGGTTCTTCGAGCCGACGGTTCTGGCCGACGTCCCGCTGAAGGCGCGGATCATGAGTGAGGAGCCCTTCGGGCCGGTCGTCGTGATCAATCGCTTCGGCGCCCTCGACGAAGCGATCGCCGAGGCGAACCGGCTGCCCTTCGGACTGGCCGCCTTTGCTTTCACCCGCAATGGCGCCACCGCCACGCGCTTCGGCAATGAAATCGAAGCCGGCATGACGAGCATCAATCACCTGGGCCTCGCCCTGCCTGAAGTGCCCTTCGGCGGCATCAAGGATTCGGGTCATGGCACCGAGGGAGGCTCGGAGGCGCTTCAAGCCTATCTCGACACGCGTCTCGTGACCCGCAAGGGCTGATCGTCAGCAATTAACGGTCCGAAGCGCAGAGATTAGAGCGCCGGCGCATTCTGACGAAGGTGCCGGCGCTTCTCATCAAGCCTGCGGAGGCTAGTGTCCCGAATCCGAAGTTCGCCACAGCCAGCGGGAGCTTCCGAGCGAACTTCGGATTCGGAAGGACACTAGAAAACCTAATGATTCTAGTGTGCTTTTGAACGCGAAGTTCCTGTCGGTGCAAGCCGCCTGATATCGGGAACTTCGCGTTCAGCACACTAGCGGCCGAGCAATTTGAAGATCGCGCCGCCGCCCAGCGCGACCGCGATGAGGATCATCTTCCAGAACTTGGCGAGCGCCACGCCGATCACCGCGAAGAGGCCGAGCTTCTTCGCGGCGGCTCCACCGATCAGCGCGGTGAGGCCGTATTCGGCCAGGCGGTCGGTCGAGGCATTGTAGTCGGCATAACGTTGGCCGGGCTTGTAATCGAGCACCGCCAGCAGCGTGCCGGCATGTTTCTTGTCTTGCGCGATGGTGTCCTCGCCGGTCACCAGATTGAGCTCGAAATAGCCCTGCCGTCCCAGCGCATAGGTATTGTAGTTAATCGTCGCCGCAGTGGTGCTGCCGCGATCCTACCCGAGCATCGACCACACCAAGCGATAGCTTGTTTCTTTCCAACGGGCAAAGGGGACAGGTGGAAGAGCTCTGGCCCAAAAACAAAAAACCCGGCGCTGAGGCCGGGTTTCGTATTTCGTATGAAGCTGTCGCTTAGTTGAGCCGGGACTTCACGGCGTCGATCGATTCCTCGATGAATTTGGCGCCCTTGGCTCCTTCGGCCGCTGCGGCGAGAAGCTCGCTGGCGGCGCTCACCGCCACGTCGGTGGCCGCGGTGCGCACGTCCTTCACGGCCTGCTGCTCGGCCTGGGCGATCTTCTGCTCGGCCTGCCTGGTGCGGCGCTCCAGCGTCTCGGCGAGCTTGTTGCGGGTCTCATGCGCCAGCGCCTCGGCTTCCTTGCGCGCGAGCGCCACGATGTCCTCGGCGTCCTTCTCGGCCTGGGCGCGCTTATTCTTGTATTCGTCGAGCAGCGCCTGCGCTTCCTCGCGCAGCTTCCTGGCTTCGGCCAGTTCCTTGGCGATGCGCGTCGAGCGCTCATCGAGCATGGCGGCGATTTTGGCGGGCACTTTCAGATAGATGAGGAGCGCCACAAAGAGCAGGAAGGCTACGGCAACCCAGGTTTCCGGTTTTCCAAACATGGTCAGTTTCCTTGCGCCTTGGCGACGGCCTTGGCCGCGTCAGCACTGCTTACCTTGGTTCCGGCAAGCTGGCCGACGATCTCGGCGGCGATCTCGGTGGCGAGTGCGGTCACGCTGGTGAGCGCCTTGGTGCGTGCCGCCTGGATAGTCTTCTCGGCCTGGGCGATCTTGGCGGCGAGTTCGCCGTCAAGCTTGCTGCGTTCCTTATCCACCTCGGCGCTGAGCTTATCGCGCGTGTCCTTGGCGATCGCATGCGCCTTGCCGCGCGCCTCGGCGAGCGCCTTCTCATACTCGGCGACGGCCTTGTCGGTATCCGCCTTGAAGCGCTGGGCCGCGACCAGGTCGCTGTCGATCTGGTTCTTGCGACCCTCGATGACACCGCCGGTGCGCGGGATCACAATCTTCGAGATGATGAAATAGAGGACAAGGAAGGTCACCGCGAGCCAGAAAAGCTGCGGCGGCCAGGTATTGACGTCGAGTTGCGGCATGGCTCCAGCGCCTCATCTTGATCCAAGCGCCGGCAAGGGCCGTGGCGGCCCCGCCGGTTGGCGAAGACTTCGGTTCGATCAACCGAAGAGAATGAGCATTGCGACGGCGAAGCCGATCAGGCCGGTCGCTTCGGCGAAGGCGAAGCCGAGGAACAGCGTGCCGCGCTGGCCGGCGGCAGCCGCCGGATTGCGCAGAGCGCCCGCGAGATAATTGCCGAAGATGTGGCCGATACCGACGCCGGCGCCGCCGAGGGCGATGGCCGCGATACCCGCACCGATCATCTTTGCTGCTTCAACTTCCATCTGACTTCTCCTGTTGAATGGATGGATTAAGGGTTCAGTGATTAGTGATCCACATGCATGGCATCGCTGAGATACATGCAGGTGAGAAGCGCGAAGACATAGGCCTGTAGCGCCGCCACCAGTAGCTCGAGACCATAGAGGCCGACCATGGCGATGAGCGGCAGCCAGCCGGCGGTGACGCCGAGCATGACGACGAAGCCGGCCATCACCTTCAGCATCATGTGGCCGGCCATCATGTTGGCGAAGAGACGGATCGAGAGGCTCATCGGGCGGATGAAGTAGGACACGATCTCGATGACGACCACCAGCGGCAAGAGGATCGCCGGCACGCCCGACGGCACGAACAATTTCAGATAGCCGAAACCGTTGCGGTAAAAGCCGATGATGGTGGCGCCGATGAAGACGACGAGCGCCAGCGCCAGCGTCACGATGATGTGGCTCGTCACCGTGAAGGAATAGGGGATGAGGCCCAAGACGTTGCAGAACAGGATGAAGGTGAACAGTGTGAGCACGAACGGGAAGTAGGTACGGGCATTCTCATGCAACACTTCCTTCGTCATGTTCTCGATGAATTCGTACATGCTTTCCGAGACCGACTGCAGCCGGGTTGGGATCAGATGCTTGGGGGCCAGGAGGAAGAGGAGGGCTGCGCAGACGACCGCGATGATGGCCCAGAGACCGGAATTGGTGAGCGAGAAGGGGCCGAGATCGATGATATTGTTGATATGGAACTGATGGATCGGATCGATGATCTTCTCACCATGCTCGGGCGCAGCGCCGGCTGCCACTTCAGTTGTGCTCGTTGCCACGTCTAATCCTCGTCATCGTCCTTGACCGAAGGCGCCACGGGGCCCTTGCCGCCCAGCACTTCCTCGGCCTGTTTGCTCTTTGAGAGCCGCATCACATTGACGACCCCCGCAGCGATCCCGAACGGCATGAGGGCCAGCATGACCCACGGCGCCGTACCGAAATATTTGTCCGCCATCCAGCCAAGGCCCATGCACACGGCGAGACCGACGAAAAGCTCGGTCACCGCGCGCATTGCGAGGCCCGCCGCCGATCCCTCGGTCTTGTCGGGCCCTTGAGCTTCCTTGCGCTGGTTCAGACTGGTGTCCAGTCGCTTTCCCAAGTCCTTGAGCCGGTCATCTGATTTGCTCATGATCCTGCTCGAAAAAAAATGGTTGTCGCGGCTTGAACGTCCCTCAAAATCGCGCGCACCATAGAGTTTGGGCAAAAACGTGTCAAGGAATGCCTCGGTAATATAAGCCTTTGATTCTCATAAGCTTTCGACACCACTTTAACGATGCGGCGATTCGCGCGGCGGGATTGTCGCCGCGCCGTCGCAAATCCGATTCCGCCTTATAGGAAGCCCGGGGGTGGTACGAAGGTCTGAAAGTCGCGCTCGATCAACTCGGTTCTGTTGCGCGGCGAGACCGTCATCCTCGACCGGCGGCTGACGTGACCTGCGGATATGGGCCGTCCCTGCAACCGGGCGCTTTCAAGGAGCTGCCTTCCCGTCAGGATTGACCATAGAGTCCTCCGGAATACTTTACAGCACGACCAAGCTTTGGCGGGAAGCGCCCTAGACGTGAATTGCGCTACTGCGTAACGGTTGCAGGGCGTCTCGCTCGAATCGGCGCCGCGCCAAGAGGACCCCTGCGATGGTTGAAACCGTTGCCGCGAAGAAGGACTGGTGGTCGGCCGTCTCGGCCTATCTCACGCCGCGGATGCTCGTCATCCTGGCGATGGGGTTCGCCTCCGGCCTGCCGCTGCTGCTGACGCTCTCCACCCTGTCCTATTGGCTCTCCAAGCTCGGTGTCGACAAGACCACCATCGGCCTCTTCGCGCTCGTCGGCACGCCATACACCTTCAAGTTCCTGTGGTCTCCGATCATGGACCAGGTGCCGCTGCCGGTCCTGACGCGGCTCCTGGGGCGAAGGCGCAGCTGGCTCCTAGTGACGCAGGTGCTCCTGGCGGTCGCGATCTTCGCCATGGGACAGGTTGACCCGCGGGTCGATCCGTGGACGACCGCGCTCATCGCCGTCATCGTCGCCTTTCTGTCCGCCAGCCAGGACATCGTCATCGACGCCTATCGCATCGAATTTCTGCCTAAGGACGAGCAGGGCCATGGCGCCGCCGCCACCCAGATCGGCTATCGCTTCGGGCTGCTGCTGGCCGGCGCCGGCGCCGTCGGCCTGTCGGACTTCTATTCCTGGTCGGTGGTGTTCGGTGTGCTCAGCGCCGCGATGGTTGCCTCCGCGGTGCTGACCTTGCTCATACCCGAACCCAAGGGCGCGATGGCGCACGGCAAGCGCGACTATGCCCAGTGGGTCAAGGAATCGGTCATCGCACCCTTCGCCGATTTCACCAGCCGCACCGGCTGGGTCGTCATCCTGCTCTTCGTGCTGTTCTACAAATTCGGTGACGCGCTGGGCGGCACGATGGCCAATCCTTTCTATGTGGAGATGGGTTATACCGGATTGGAGATTGCCAGCATCAGCAAGGTCTGGGGCGTGTGGATGACGATCGTCGGCGCCGTCATCGGCGGCATCGCCGTGGCGCGCTGGGGCGTGTTCCGGGCGCTGCTCATCGGCGGCATCCTGCAGGCCGTCACCAATTTCGCTTTCGCCTATGTGGCGCTGCGTGGAGCAGAATACGGTCTCTGCGCCAGAGAGGCCTTGGCCGCCGATCCGAATGCGGTCGTCAGCAACTTGTGCGCCGCCTATCGGCACGATCTCCCAGCCTTGGCGATCGCTATCACTGCCGACAATATCGCTGGCGGTGCCGCTGGCGCGGCGCTCATCGCGTATCTGTCGGGCCTGTGCAACGTCGCCTTCACGGCCACGCAATATGCCTTGCTCACCTCTTTCATGGCGCAGGGCCGCACCTGGCTGTCCTCGGGCAGCGGCTGGCTTGCCGACCACACCGACTGGTTCACGTTCTGGAGCTTGACGGCGTTCCTCGCTGTGCCCGGATTGTTGTTGCTGCTCTGGATCATGCGGCTCTATCCGAGCGGCGCCGTCATCCAGCGTAATTCTTCGACATAGATCATTTGGCCTTGTCAGGGGCTACCGTGAACAGGCGGCCGAGCGATGCCGCCGGCCCTCACATCCACGCCCAGCGCGGTGAGGACGGCCCATACCCAATGGATGTCGAGTCGAGCACGGTGCAGCGGGCAGGGCGATCTAATGAGTGATCAGCCCGCTTCCGCCACCAGTTGCTCGGCAGTCTGCAGGTCGACGGACACGAGCTGCGACACGCCGCGCTCCATCATGGTCACGCCGAACAGACGGTTCATGCGCGCCATGGTGAGCGGGTGATGGGTGATGATCAGGAAGCGCGTCTCGGTACGTTCCAGCATCGCGTCGAGCAGGTTGCAGAAGCGTTCGACATTGTGGTCGTCCAATGGCGCGTCGACTTCGTCCAGCACGCAGATCGGCGAGGGATTGGTGAGGAACACCGCGAAGATCAGCGACATCGCGGTGAGTGTCTGCTCGCCGCCCGAGAGCAGCGACAGCACCGTCGGCTTCTTGCCCGGCGGATTGGCCAGGATCTCGAGGCCGGCTTCCAGCGGGTCTTCCGATTCAATGAGCTGCAACTCGGCTTTGCCACCGCCGAACAAGGTAGTGAACAGCTGGCCGAAATTCTCGTTCACCGTCCCGAAGGCGTCGAGCAGGCGCTGGCGCCCCTCGCGATTGAGGCTCTGGATGCCGCCGCGCAATTTGGCGATGGCCTGCACCACGTCGTCGCGCTCCTTGGTGAGCCCGTCGAGCTGCTTGGCGACTTCCTCGGCCTCTTCGTCGGCGCGCAGATTGACGCCGCCGAGGCGCTCGCGGTCTTCGCGCAGCGTATTGAGCTTGCGCTCGACCTCGTCGAGCGGCGGCATCTTGTCCTCTTCGAGGCCGGCCGTCTGGATGATTTCGCCGGGCGGGCAATGCAACGCTTCGGCGATGCGCCGCTCGCTCTCGCTATGGCGCTCGCGTGAGGATTCGAGCCTCGCCTCGAGGCGCGCATGATCCTCGCGCGCGCTCGATGCCTGGTCCTGCGTGGCGCGCAGGGCCTGGTCGGCGGCGCGCACGCTGTTCTCGGCCTCGGCAAGCGCGTCGGCGGCGGCTTTGCGCTCGCTTTCCGCCTCATGCAGCGTGTTCAAGAGCTTGAGGCGCTTGTCGGCGAAAGCCTGCGGCAGCTCGGCCATCTCCGCCAGCGTCGCGCGGGTCTCCTCGACACGCCGTGCGAGAGTTTCAATCTGGGTGCCGGCGCGCCTGGCGCGCTCCTGCCATTGCGACTGCTCAGCGACGATCGCCTTGAGGCGCTCGGCGCGGTTCTGCGCCTCACGCTCGACACCGTCATGGCGGGCGCGCGCCTCGGCATAAACGGCACGTTCGCTGTTGACGCCGTCGCGATAGGCGCCGATCTCCTGGATAAGGCCGTCGAGTTCCGGCAATTCGGCGAGTTCGGCTTCGACGGCGGCGAGGCGCGACTGTGCTTCGAGGAGACTGGCCTCGACGCGGCGCTTGGCTTCATCGAGAGCGCCCGTCTGCTGTAGCCGCTCGGCCACTTGCCGCTCATGCTGGCTGAGCGCCCGGCGCGCCACTTCGACCGCCGACGTGGCGGCCCGCCAGGCTTCACGGTGCTCGCGCTCGGCGCGCACGAAAGTCTCGACGGCGCCCTTGGCCTGTTCGGCCTGGAACCTGGCCTGCTCGGCGGCCTTCTGCGCTTCCACCATCTCGGCTTCGAGGGCGACCAGACGATTGCGCTCGGCAAGCCGCTTGGCGGCGGCGCTCGGCGCATCCGCTGCGGCGGTGAAGCCATCCCAGCGCCACACGTCGCCTTCGACGCTGACCAGGCGCTGCCCGGGCTTGAGCTCGCTTTGCAGGGCCTGGCCGAGTGCCCGGCTGACGATGCCGATATGCGAGAGGCGGCGTGCCAGGGCAGGCGGCGCGTCGACGAAACGGGTCAGAGGCTCGGCGCCGTCGGGCAAGGGATGGGATTCCGACAGGGGCGGCAGGCCGCGCCAATGCACGGGGGCCGCCTCGTCCGCCGAGGCGTCGATGTCCTCGCCGAGGGCCGCTCCAAGTGCGGTTTCATAGCCGCGCTGAACTTTAAGCGCATCGACCAGCGGCGGCCACAGATCGCCGTCATTGGCGCGCAGCAGGTTGCTCAGCGTGCGCACTTCGGTCGTAAGTTTTTCCGAGGCGCGGCGCGCATCCTCGAAAGCCTGCTTGGTGTCGGTCTCGTTCTGCCGGGCCTGACGCGATTGCGCTTCCGCCTCGTTGCTCGATTCTTCCGCCGCGGCGACCACCATCAAAGCGGTCTCGACCGCTTGCGCCAGCCTCTCGCCTTCCGAAGGTGGCGCGATCTGCGCCATCAGCGCCTGGAAGCGGGCCGCGGTTTCCTGGGCCTCGTGCTCGAAGCGGGTAATGCGCTGACGCTGCTCGTCGATGACGCGCTGCGCCGCGTTGCGCTTGGCGGTGAGGTCGGAGAGCCGCATATTGGCCTGGTCGAGCGCCTCCTGGGCGCGCGCAAGCGCCTCCGCCGCTTCCTGCAGCTTTTGCGCCGCCTCGGCCCGATGCTGGGCATCGCTTTCCTGGGCGACGTTGAGCTCGGCCTCTTCGACGGCAAGGCGTTCGAGCACGCCGCTCGTGTCGTGGATCGTCTCTTCCTCGCGGGCGAGATCGGCCACCGCCTGGACGAGGCGGGCGTCGAGTTCCTTGCGCCGGCCTTCGGCGCGCTTTTCTTCCTCGTCGAGATTGGAGCGCTCGATGGTGAGTCGCTGCAGGACCGCGGCGCGCACCGTCTCGTTCTCGCGCAAGCTCGGCAGCTTGTCGCCGAGATCGTCGCGATGACGCAGCGCCTCGGACGCGGCCTGGGTGTGTTCGGCGAGCACGCGGGTCGCCTCGTCGAGCGCCTTGGCGTCACGCTCGGCGTGCTCAACCGCATCCTTCCAGGCGAGATAGAGGCCTGTCGCTTCGAGCCTGCGGATATCGGCGGAAAGTGCCTTGTATTTCGCCGCCTGGCGGGCCTGACGCTTGAGGCCCGACAATTGCGTCTGCAATTGCCCGATCACGTCCTCGAGCCTGGCCACGTTCTGCTCGGCCGCCCTGAGCTTGAGCTCGGCCTCGTGCCGGCGGGTATGGAGGCCGGTGATGCCGGCCGCTTCTTCGAGGATGAGGCGGCGTGCCTGCGGCTTGGCGTTGATGATCTCGCCGATCTGGCCTTGCCGCACGAGCGCCGGCGAGCGAGCACCGGTCGAAACGTCGGCGAACAGCAATTGCACGTCGCGGGCGCGCACGTCGCGGCCGTTGATGCGATAGGCGGAGCCCGCTTCGCGCTCGATGCGGCGCCCGATTTCGAGCGTCTCATTGTCGTTGAACTGCGGCGGCGCGGTACGCTCGCTGTTGTCGAGCGTCACCAGGACTTCGGCCATGTTGCGGGCCGGGCGGTGGGTAGTGCCGGAGAAGATGACGTCGTCCATCCCGGACGCGCGCATGTTCTTGTAGGAACTCTCGCCCATCACCCAGCGCAAGGCTTCAAGCAGGTTGGACTTGCCGCAGCCATTGGGGCCGACGATGCCGGTCAAACCTCTTTCGATGACCAGCTCCGTCGGTTCGACGAACGACTTGAAGCCCGAAAGCCTGAGCCGCGAGAACTTCATAACCCCACCCCTTGCAGTCCAAAAAGCGGAAGCGGATGCCCGTCCTTAGAGGAGCGGGTCGATCCTCTTCCGGAATTCCTCGATTGACGTCTCGCCCTTGACCAGTTCGCCGTTGATGAAGAAGGTCGGAATCGAATCCACCCCGAATTCCTTTTCCGCCTTGTCGCGCACCGCGAGAATGCCCTTGGCCACCTCTTCGTTCTTGAGGCAGGCGTCGAAGCTTTCCTTGGTGAAGCCGGCGAGCTGGGCGATCTTCTGCAGGCCCTCCAGCGGTGCGGCGAGCCAAGTCTCCTGCTGCTCGAAGAACATGTCCACCATCGGGAAATATTTGTCCTTGGGCGCGCAGCGGGCCAGCATAAAGGCGGCGAGCGCCGGCTGGTTGTGCGGGAACTCCCGGAAAATGAAGCGGATCTTGCCGGTGTCGATATATTCCTTCTTGAGATCCTGGAAGGTCGTCTTGAAGAAATTGGCGCAGTGCGGACAGGACGCCGAGGCATATTCGACGACCACGACCTTGGCGTTTTCGGGTCCCATGGCCATTTCGCCGGAGGCCGGCGGCGCGTGCAGTGCGGCAATGTCGACGGCATGAGCGGTCGAGGCAAAGCCCGCGGAGGCGGCCAGCGCACTGGCCCCGAGAATCAGTTGGCGGCGATCTAGGTACATAATGGCTCCTGACTACTAGATATTGGGGGTTGTGACCAAGCGGTCATTTGGCCTGTGGAGAACGGGGGCTGAGCACCCCTTTTCCCAGCCGATGGAGGGCCTCCTTCAAGGCCGGATCCGTTACTGTTTCGAGGCGGGATTCGAGCGCCTGGGCTACTGCCGGACGGAGGGGGGCGAGGGGCTTGCGGGCGGGTTTGCGGGGAGTGAGCGCCCCTTGCATGATCTTGACCGTGGCGATGGCGCCGTAACCGTAGAAGGCGTTGATGCGCTCGATGATCCTGGGCGTCTCATGCTGGAGATCGAGACCGCGGCCGGGAACCACGCGGATCACCAGGGTGCCGCCCTGTTTGCGCGCATCGGCGGCGGCCCGCGGCCATCTGATCCGCTCGGGCTCGCTCCATTGCGCGATGGCCTCGCCGACGATCGAGGGCCATTGCGTGATCAGGTCGGCATAGGCAAAACCGTAGCGGGCAAAGGCGGCGCGCGTCAGCGCGCGGAATTCCTTGTCGAGCGTTTGCATAGAGGGATCATGTCGTCGCGAACCATGGCGGAACAAGGGCTTTCACCCATGCGTGATGGGAAAATACACAGGCTTCTGGCCTGGTACGACCGTCATCGCCGCGACCTGCCCTGGCGCGCCCGACCCGGAGAGGCGCCCGATCCCTACCATGTCTGGTTGTCGGAGATCATGCTGCAGCAGACGACGGTGGCGACCGTCGGGAGCTATTACCGGAAGTTCCTCGATCTGTGGCCGACGGTCGAGGCGCTGGCGGCAGCGCCCCGCGAAGAGGTTCTCAAGGCTTGGGCGGGGCTTGGCTATTATGCCCGCGCCCGCAATCTCCATGCCTGCGCCAAGGTGGTGGCCGAGGAACTGGGCGGCCGCTTCCCCGATACCGAGGAGGGATTGCGCGCGCTTCCCGGCATCGGCCCCTATACGGCGGGCGCCATCGCCGCCATCGCTTTCGATCGCAAGGCGTCGGCGGTCGACGGCAATGTCGAACGGGTGATGGCGCGGCTTTACGCCATCGAGACGCCTCTGCCCGAAGCCAAGCCTGAAATCCGTGCGAGGGCGCTGGCGTTGGTGCCGGACCGGCGCGCCGGCGACTTCGCTCAGGCGCTGATGGATCTGGGCGCCACCATCTGCGCGCCGAAGCGGCTCAATTGCATGATCTGTCCGTGGTCGGAAGATTGCAGCGGGCGCAAAAGCGGCATCGCCGGCGAGCTGCCGCGCAAAAAGGAAAAGGCCGAGCGCCCGCGCCGCAAGGGCGTCGCCTTCTGGGTCGAACGGCAGGACGGCTGCGTGCTGCTGCGCGAACGCCCCGACAAGGGCCTGCTCGGAGGCATGATGGAAGTCCCGTCCACCGAATGGGCGGCCTCGGTCGCGCGGCCGGAAGCCGCAGCACCGCTCGCCGCGAAATGGACGAAGACCGGCAAGCGGATCGAGCACACATTCACTCACTTCCATCTTGAGCTCGATATCTGGTCGGCCCTTGTGCCGGCCGATGCCCTTGTGCCGGACGGATCGGCGCGCTGGGTGCGCAAGAGCAAACTCGCCGGCGAGGCGCTGCCCAGCGTCATGCGCAAGATCGTCGATCAGATGAGCTGATTACCGATTATCGAGGTGGTACGGCTTCAGGAGCACCTCGGCGGGAATGTTCCACTCCACTGAAAGTTTGTGCGCCATCTGCATCGTCAAAGGACGTTTGCGATTCAGAATCTCTGAAGCCCGCGAGCGAGATCCAATAAGTTCGCTCAAGTCCTTCTGCGTGTAGCCCGAGAGTTCCATTCTAAATTCGATTGCCTCGATCGGGTCGGTTGGTTCGATGGTCCAATGCTTGGCTTCGTAGGCTTCGATCAGGCTGGCCAGGACATCAAAGCGGTCCGCGTCCTCCGTCCCGGGTACGGGCTGATTTTCAAAGTAGCGCGCGATTTCGGCGAGCGCCCAATCATAGTCAGCCTCATTGCGTATCGCGCGGACGTTCCTCATCACACGGTCTCCGGATCGATGGCATCATACTCTGCATGCGTACCGACAAACTTGATCAAAACGCGTTTGAAGGCATAAGCAACATGCACGACCAGTCTGTATTTATTGCCGCCTATATCGAAGATAAGGCGATTGTCTCCTACGAAGTCGACGGTCGCGCCGAACATCCGCTTCACATCGGCTGGCGTGTTCCAGCTTGCCTTGTCCACGACCTGATACCAGTTCCTCAGGGGAATCTCGGCCCGAAGATATCGTTCCCAGAACTGCTTCTGGGTCCGCTTGGCGATGACCTGCATCGCCTTATATAGGCTGTTCCCGATATGGGAACAAGAGGCGCGCGCCTGCCTTTATCATGCTAAGGCAAGCGCCGCCTGGCCGGTGGTTAGTCCGCCGAGCCCATTTCCTGGCGCAGCTGCTGACGCAGCATGTCGATCGGGACCAGCGACTTGCCTTTGCGCATGTGCCAGAAGGTCCAGCCATTGCAGGCTTCCGCCCCTTGCACATGGGCGCCGATCTTGTGGATCGAGCCGGAAGCGTCGCGGCAGGCGATCGAGCCGTCGGCCCTGACCTTGGCCGCCACCCGCTGGGCCGGATCGTAGAGAGTGTCACCCGCCTTCACGAGGCCGCGCTCGATCAGCGAGCCGAAGGGGATGCGCGGCTCCGCGCGCTTGCCGGTCGAGACCTTGAGCGCCTCGGGAGGCAGCGTCTCGGTCAAGCCGATGCGCGCTTTGGCGGCCTTGGCATAACCCTTGTCGCGCTCGATGCCGATGAAGTTGCGGCCGAGCTGCTTGGCGACGACGCCGGTCGTGCCCGAGCCGAAGAAGGGATCGAGGACGACATCGCCCGGATTGGAGGAAGACAGCAGCACGCGCCGGAGCAGCGATTCCGGCTTCTGCGTCGGGTGCAGCTTGTCGCCTTTGTCGTCTTTCAGGCGCTCGCCGCCGGAGCAGATCGGCAGGAGCCAGTCGGAGCGCATCTGCAGCTCCTCGTTCAGCGCCTTCATCGCATCATAGTTGAAGGTGTAGCGCGAGGACTGCTCCCGGCCCGCCCAGATGAGCGTCTCATGCGCATTGGTGAAGCGCTTGCCGCGGAAATTCGGCATCGGGTTGCTCTTGCGCCAGATGACGTCATTGAGGATCCAGAAGCCCATGTCCTGGAGCAGCGCGCCGACGCGGAAGATGTTGTGATAGGAGCCGATCACCCACAGGGCGCCGTTGGGCTTGAGCGCGCGCCGGCATTCCCTCAGCCAGCCGCGCGTGAAGGCGTCATACTCCGCGAAGGAGGCGAATTTGTCCCAGTCATCGTCGACCGCGTCGACCTTGCTCTGGTCGGGGCGGTGGAGGTCGCCATTGAGCTGGAGATTATAAGGCGGATCGGCGAAGACGAGATCGACCGATCCCGTCGGGATCTTGGTAAGCTGCTCGATGCAGTCGCCGACCAGAACTGTATTGTGAAGCGGCCTAAGATCAGCCTTCGCCTCGAACCCCATTTGAACACCCCAACGCAAACTCGACAAACTCACGAATCCTTTATGAGTCAAAGGGATTCGCGGGTGAATCGACTTCTGGCGGGATGGTTAATGAGTTCTGTTTTTCGGCTGCGTCTCGCGCTCAGGCGACGCGCGCCGTTGCAGTTTCGAACAGGATGCGGATGGGCTCGAAAGAGCGCCGGTGGTGCGCCGAGGGGCCCAGTCGCGACAGCGCTTCCTGGTGATCGGCCGTGCCATAGCCCTTGTGCTTGGCGAAGCCATAACCCGGACATTGCCGGTCGAGATCGATCATCATCCGGTCGCGTGTGACCTTGGCGATGATCGAGGCGGCGGCGATCGACAGGCATTTGCCGTCGCCTTCGATGACCGTCTCGGCCGGGCAGGTGAGCTTGGGCGCCCGGTTGCCGTCGACGAGAGCGAGAAGCGGCGCGCTGGCGAGCGCCGAAACCGCCTGGATCATCGCTGCATAGGTGGCCTGGAGGATATTGTCGCGATCGATCACCGCGACATCGATAATGCCGATACCGACTTCCGCTCCGGCGAGGATGATATCGTAGAGCTCCTCACGCCTGGCGTGGGTGAGTTTCTTCGAATCATTGATGCCTTGGGGCAGCGCTTCCGGATTGAGGATTACCGCGGCGGCGACCACCGGTCCCGCCCACGGCCCACGGCCGGCTTCATCGATGCCGGCGACGCGCGCGAAACCACGCGCGAAAGCCGAGCGCTCGAGGTCGAAATTGGGCAGGCTGGAATCGATTCGCACCATGCAGCCAATCTGGCTGCATCAGAAGGCTTTCGTCAATTCTTCGGCCAGGCGGCGAAGATGGCGTTGAGGTCGCTCTGCGGCGTTGCCTGCTCGGTGAACGTGAAGGTTCCCTTGCTCTGCACCTCGCGCGCCGCCGCAAGGAAGGCAGCGAGCGCCGCGCGTGTAAAAGCACCGCCGACGCTGATGCGCTTGACGCCGAGCCGGCTCAGATCTTCGACGGTGAGGGGGATGCCCTTCATGCCCATCAGCACGTTGACCGGAAGGTCGACTTCCCTGACGACGGTCTCGATATCTGCGGGGTTCTTGAGGCCCGGCGCATAGAGGACATCGGCGCCGGCGTCCTGAAAGGCCTGCAGCCGCATGATCGTGTCGGCGAGATTGGGCCGGTCATGCAGGAAATTCTCCGACCGCGCGGTGAGGGTGAAGCGGAAAGGCAGTGCCCGCGCCGCTTCGGCCGCCGCCGTGACCCGTTCGACCGCGGCCTCGAAATCATAGATCGGGTCGTCCTTGCGGCCCGTCGCGTCCTCGATCGAGCCGCCGACGATGCCGGTCTCGGCGGCGAGCCGGATGGTTTTGGCGCAGTCTTCCGGCGCATCGCCGAAGCCGCCTTCGAGATCGGCCGAGACCGGCAGGCTCGACGCCTCGGCAATGGCCTTGGCATTGCCGAGATGCTCGTCACGCGTAACGGCGCCCGTGCCGTCGGGCTTGCCGACGGTGAAGGCGAAGCCGGCGCTCGTGGTGGCGAGCGCCTGGAAGCCCAGATGCTGCAAGAGCCTGGCGCTGCCGGCATCCCAGGCATTGGGGATGACGAAGGCGCCCGGCTCCTCATGCAGCGCCGCGAAGAGTTTTCCTTTTTCCGCCTGGCTGATCATGATGTTCCTCTTCAGAAAAGCTTGAGTTGTTCGCCGGGCTTGGGCGGCCGCCGGAAAATGTCGGTCGAAAGCTGGCGCCGCTCCTTGTTATAGCCCAGACGCTGCGCCGCGATCTCGAAGCGCCGCCCGATCGACCAGGCATAAGGTCCGGTGCCGGTGAAGCGGCGCCCGAAAGTGGAGTCGTTCTCCTTGCCCTGGCGCGTCTGGCGGATGAGCGACATGACCTTGGCGGCGCGGTCGGGCAACGCCTCATTGAGCCAGGCGCGGAAGATGTCCTTCACCTCGAGCGGCAATCTCAGCACGACATAACCCGCCTCACGCGCCCCCGCCGCATGGCCGGCCTTCAGGAGGCTCTCGATCTCGCTGTCATTGAGGCCCGGAATGATCGGCGCAGTCATGACGACGGTGGGCACACCCGCTTTCGACAAGGCCTCGATGGCGCCCAGCCTTCTGGTCGGCGTCGCGGCGCGCGGCTCCATGGCACGCGCGAGCTTGGCATCGAGCGTCGTCACCGACACCGCGACCTTCACGAGATTGCGCCTGGCCATGTCCGTGAGGATGTCGAGATCACGCAGCACCAGCGCCGATTTCGTCACGATGCCGACCGGATGGTTGAACTCCGACAGCACTTCCAGGATCTGCCTGGTGATGCGGTATTCGCGCTCGATCGGCTGATAGGGATCGGTATTGGCGCCAAGCGCGATGGTGAGCGGCTCATAGTGCGGATTGGACAATTCGGCCCGCAGCAGCGCCGCCGCATTGGTCTTGGCGAAGAGCTTGCTTTCGAAATCGAGCCCGGGCGAGAGGCCCATATAGGCATGGGTGGGCCGCGCATAGCAGTAGGAGCAGCCATGCTCGCAGCCGCGATAGGGATTGATCGACTGGCGGAAGGAGATGTCGGGCGAGTCGTTGGTGGTGATGATCTTCTTCGGCGTCTCCTCATACACCGTCGTCTTGAGCGGCGGCAGGTCCTCGAGCGTCTGCCAGCCATCATCGAAGAGCGCTGTGCCGTGCCGCTCGTAACGGCCCGGCATGTTGACGACAGCGCCGCGCCCGCGCTGATGCTGCGGCAGCGTCGCATAGCGACCCGCCCCAAGGGCTGAGAGGTCGAGCCCGCTCGTCTGGCGCCTGTCGATGAGTGTCGTCATGGGAGAACATATAAACGTTCTCCATGAACAAATCAAGAACGCATATCGCGCCGACCGGCAGCCTTGTCAGGGCTTCGGCGTGGTGATGGCATCTTTGAGCTCGGGATATTTGGCTGTAATCCGGTCGAATTCGCCGGATTTCGCCACTTCCTTGATGGCGGCGTCGAGCTTGGTCTTGAGCTGCGTGTCGCCCTTGCGGATGCCGGCGCCGATGCCTTCGCCCAGCACCTTGGCATCGCTGACGCTGGCCTTGTATTCGCAGCAGGCCTTGCCGCCATCGGTATCCAGGAACCCGCGCATCACCGCCGCGCTGCCGATCGTGTAGTCGATGCGGCCCGCGGCGAGGTCCTGGTTGGCCTCGTCCTGCGTCGCATAGGTTTTGATCGTCGCGCCGGCCGGTGCGTAGCTATCTTCGGCATGCTTGGCCGAGACGGTGGAGCCCTGGACGCCGATCGTTTTGTCGGCAAGATGGCCGGGCTCGATATTGAGATCGCCGTTCTTGGGGCCGACGACGAAGAGCGTGGTGCGATAATAGGTATCGGAAAAGTCGATGATTTCGCGGCGCTTGGGCGTGATCGACATGGCGCTCCAGATGACGTCGATCGTATGCGACTGCAGCGCCGGGATGATGCCGTCCCAGGCCACTTCGACATAATCGCATTTCTCGTTCATCGCCTTGCAGACGGCGTCGATGGCGTCGATCTCCCAGCCCACCCATTTGCCGGAAGCGTCCTTGGAGCTGAAAGGTGGAAACGGTTCTGCCGCAAAGCCGATCTTCAGTTCGGCGTGGGCGAGACTCGCCTGCAGCGCCGTGAGGCAGGCCGCCACAGTAAGTGCTTTGAACATCTTGTGCATCTTAGGCTCCAGATAGGCTTGGCTAGATCGGTGCGCCGTCCGACATGCCTTTAAGGCATCTATGGCTTTTTATAGGACAGTATCTGTACGGGTGGTTAAGCCGGAACGTCCATATAAACTGATCGATTCTCTCAGTCTGCAATGATCGGAATTCTTAACGGCTAGCTCTTCCGTCTCTGCACATGTTCATCGAGCCTCGGCATGATCTCGACGAAATTGCACGGCAGATGCCGGTAATCGAGCTGGCTCTTGAGAATGCCGTCCCAGCCGTCGCGGCAGGCGCCAGGTGAGCCGGGCAAGCAGAAGATGTATTTCCCATGGGCTACACCGGCCGTGGCGCGCGATTGCACCGTCGAGACGCCGATCTTCTGAAACGAGATCATGTGGAAGGCGACGCCGAAACCTTCCATCTCCTTCTCGAACAATGGCCGCATCGCTTCCACCGTCACGTCGCGTCCGGTGAGGCCGGTGCCGCCGGTCGAGATCACGACGTCGATATCGGGACGCTTCAGCCATGTGCGCATCAGGCTGCGGATGGCGCGGACATCGTCCTTGACGATCCGGCGGTCGCTGAGCTCGTGGCCAGCCTCCTTGATGCGTTCGACGAGAGTGTCGCCCGATTTGTCGGTCGAAAGGGTCCGCGTATCGGACACGGTGAGCACCGCGATGCGGACCGGGATGAAGGATCGTGGTTGAGGCGTCTGAGTCATGTCGGTCAGCGGCGCTCGAAGGCCAAACGCGCGGCGAGAAGAAGGAAGAGCGAAGCGGAGAGCACCGAGAAGATGCGCGCGACGGAACGGCTCTGGCTAGGCGTCAGATTAAGGGTGAGTGCCGCGGTCAGGAAGACGAGCGGATCGGCGGTATCAATGGGCATCGGCTTTGTGTTTCTGCTGAAGCGAGAGGAAATCGCACCAGGCGAGGCGCTTCTGCGCCGGCTGGCGCAGCAGATAGGCCGGATGCAATGTCGCGAGCAGCGGAATGCCGCCGAAATCGAACCAGCGGCCTCTGAGCTTCAATATGCCTTCGGATTTGCCGATCAGGCGCTGCGTCGGCGTGGCGCCGAGACAGACGATGAGGCGTGGCTGCTTGATCTCGATGGCGCGCCTGAGAAACGGCAGGCACATCAGTGTCTCCTGATCGGTCGGCGTGCGGTTGCCGGGAGGCCGCCAGAAGATGACATTGGAAATGTAGACGGAGTTTTCCGGACTCTCCGCGTGCCGCGACAGGCCGATTGCCGTCAGCATGCGGTCGAGAAGCTGGCCGGAGCGGCCGACGAAGGGCTTGCCCTGGATGTCTTCATCGCGTCCCGGCGCCTCGCCGATGAGCATGACTTGGGCTTGCGGATTGCCGTCGGCGAAGCAGAGATTGGTCGCCGTCTTCTTGAGCGGGCAGGCATCGAAGCGCAGCAAGGCCTGCTCGATGTCGGCAAGCGTCGCGCATTGCGCCGCAAGCGCCGCGGCGTCGCTGTTGCCGGGCGAGGCTTGCGCCGCGCCGCGCATCTCGGGTGCATTGGCGGCAGGCCTGACGAGAGTGGGCCGGTTCAGGACGGAACCCGCCGGCCGTGACGCTGGCGCAGCCGGCGCCGGTGGCGGCATGACGAGACGGTTCACCGGCGTGCTCCCGATGATTTCGTCCGCGCCCATCTCGACCAGCCACTCGATCGCGGCCGCTGCTTCCGCTGCCCTCATATCGTATTCTTCGCTTTCCGTGCCTTGGATCAAAATGGAAAAGGCTCCAACGGTGGCTTGCGCCCCCGGGTCCTGTCACTATAACAGGCCGGAAACGATTGCGCCTATAGGGAGAAGACTGTGGAAGACGTCCAGCGGGAAGCCATGGAATATGACGTCGTCATCGTGGGGGCGGGGCCTGCCGGCCTCGCGGCGGCCATCCGATTGAAGCAGCTCGCCGCCGAAACTGGGCACGACGTATCGGTATGTATCCTCGAGAAAGGTTCCGAGGTCGGCGCCCATATCCTCTCCGGCGCGGTGGTGGACCCGATCGCCCTTAACGAACTCATCCCCGACTGGAAGGAAAAAGGAGCGCCCCTCAACACCCTCGTCAATGAGGATCGTTTCTACGTGCTGGGGCCGCAAGGGTCCGTGCGCCTGCCCAACTTCATGATGCCGCCGCTCATGAACAATCACGGCAACTATGCCGTCTCGCTCGGCAATGTCTGCCGCTGGCTGGCCGGGCAGGCGGAAGCGCTGGGTGTCGAGATCTATCCGGGCTTCGCTTGCTCGGACGTGCTCTATCGCGAGGACGGTTCGGTGAAAGGCGTCGTCGCCGGCGTCTTCGGCATCGCCAAGGACGGTTCGCACAAGGCGGATTTCCAGCCCGGCATGGAACTGCACGGCAAATATGTCTTCATCGCCGAAGGGGTCAGAGGCTCGCTCGCCAAGGAGATCATCGCCAGGTTCAATCTCTCGGAGGGCAGGCAGCCGCAGAAATTCGGCCTCGGCATGAAGGAGCTCTGGGAAGTTCTCCCGGAGAATCACAAACAGGGACAGGTCACCCACACGATGGGCTGGCCGCTTGGCCTCAAGGCCGGCGGTGGTTCCTTCATGTATCATCTCGAGAACAATCTGGTGTCGATCGGCTTCGTCGTGCACCTGAACTACGAGAACCCGCATCTCTTCCCCTATATGGAGTTCCAGCGCTTCAAGCATCATCCGCTCATCGAGCCGGTGCTGCGCGGCGGCCGCCGTGTCGCCTATGGCGCGCGCGCCATCACCGAAGGCGGCCTGCAATCGGTGCCGAAGCTCTATTTCCCCGGCGGCGCGCTCATCGGCTGCTCGGCCGGCTTCGTCAACGTGCCGCGCATCAAGGGCTCGCACAATGCGATGAAGACCGGCATGCTGGCGGCGGAGGAGGCCTTCAAGGCGCTGCAGGCCGGCCGCGCCGGCGACCAGCTCGAGGCCTATCAGAACGCTTACGAGAATTCCTGGGTCTATGAGGATCTGAAGCGGGTCCGCAACGTGAAGCCGATGTGGTCGAAGCTCGGCCTGGTCGGCGGCTTGGCGCTCGGCGGCGCCGATATGTGGCTCAATCAGCTTTTCGGCTTCGGCCTCGGCACCTGGAAGCACGGCAAGCCGGATTATGCGACGCTGAAGCCCGCTTCCCAGATGAAGCCCATCGCCTATCCCAAGCCCGACGGCATCATATCCTTCGACCGCCTCACCAACGTGGCCTTCTCGGCGACCAATCACGAGGAAGACGAGCCGCCGCATCTGAAGCTCAAGGATCCATCAATCCCGATCGGGGTCAACCTGCCGAACTGGGCGGAGCCCGCCCAGCGCTATTGCCCGGCCGGCGTCTATGAGGTCGTGGGCGAGGCGGGCAAGGACGCGCGCTTCCAGATCAACCACCAGAATTGCGTCCACTGCAAAACCTGCGACATCAAGGACCCGTCGCAGAACATCAACTGGGTGGTGCCGCAGGGCGGCGAAGGCCCGAACTATCCCAACATGTAGACCGCATCGGCGGTAGGAATAGAGTGCAAATTTTCTCAGCGGGCATGCAGCGCCGCTTAACCACTTGCGCGAAAGCCGCGATTTTTCAGCTCAGTTAGCTAAAGTTTTAGTCAAATCGGCAAGCTCCGGGGAAGCCTGGGCGTCTAGTTTGCCCCCGACACGACCAATTATCTGGGGGCAAGACGCAAGTGACAGGCATTCCTCCTTCCCGGAATAGCGCCGGGTGGCTGCGCCGCTTTGCCGGCGACGCGCGCGGTAATGTTGCGCTTTTCACCGCCCTTGCGGCCCTTCCGCTGCTGGTCGCGGCAGGGGTGGCCATCGACGTCGCGCGCGCCTCGCGTAGTCAGACCGCCTTGCAGGTGGCGGTCGATGCCGCCGCCCTCGCCGTCGCCTCCTCAGGGAAATCGGACTTGGCGGGGCTGAGCGAGGCGCAGAAGAAAGCGCGTCAGCAAGAGATGAAGGACATGGCCGAACGTTTCCTGCGCACCAATTACGCGTATGGCGGGCAGGATCTCTCGGTGCAAATCAATGTAACCGATGAGATCGTCTCAGTAGAGGCCACGCAGCCTTACCCAACGACGCTGATGAAGCTTGTCGGCTACCAGACGATGGATCTCGGCGCCCACGCCGAGGTCAATCTGCAGGGCGGCATTGCTGAAAACATCGAGATCGTGCTGGTGATGGACATCACCGGCTCTATGAAAGGCTCCAAGATCGAAAGTGCCAAGGCCGCGGCCAAGGCGTTGATCCAAAAGGTACTGGGCGACAAGGAGTCCGATGACAAAGTCAGGTTTGCTCTTGTTCCTTTTGCGGGCTCGGTGAATGTCGGGGGTGACAAGGTCTCGAGCGGCTGGATCGACACGACGGGCAAGGCCGCGGTGTCCAAGGTCAATTTCACCAATGCGACCTATCACAACATGAAGGGCTGGGATGACCTGAGATACCGCAATGCGGCGGGCCAGACCGTGAAGTTGCCATGGAATGGATGCGTCGAGGCGCGCCTGGGCGCGTATGCCACCAATGACACGGAACCCAGTGCTTCTTCGTCCGATACCCTCTTCACGCCCTATTTCGCTCCCGACGAGCCGGATGCCAACGTGAACGACGACTATGGCAACAATTATCTTTCCGACGGCGTGACCGGGAATGAAACCGCACGGCTCAAAAACCAGGCAAAATACGCCAACAAGGTCGTCAGCATCTCCTTCAAGACCGGCCCAGGAGCCAATTGCGCGTCCTCTCCGATCATTCCGCTGACACCGGACCGCAGCGTCATCGAGAAGGGGATCGACGATATGAAGGCTGAGGGTCCCACCAACCTTGTCGAAGGAATCATGTGGGGCTGGCGGGTCGTCTCACCCGGTTTGCCATTCACCGAAGGCAAGAGTTTCCAAGATAAGGAATGGCGCAAGATCGTCGTTCTCATGACGGATGGCGAAAACGACGTAGGCACCAACAGCTCGCGGAGCATGCCGCCTGCCGCCACGGGCACGATATATACCGCTTTCGGCTACTCGAAGGTCGATCTGGCGAAGAACCGGTTCGGCACCCAGACTCAGTCGCTCGTGCGTGGCAAGCTCGATGCCGCCTTCGAGACGGCCTGCACGAATCTGAAGGCCAAGCATGAGATGCGCGAAAGCCAGGGCCGCCAGCTGCCGAGCCTCGAACTTTATACGATCGGCTTTATGGTGAAATCGGAGTTGGTCGAGGCGCTCACGAAATGCGCCTCCGATCCGAGCCTCAACGGGAACCAATATCAATACTACATCAACGCCGCGAACGAGACCCAGCTGAAAGGTGCCTTCGAGACGATCGGTGCCCGGCTGAAGACCATGTATCTGAGCAAGTGATTCCATCCGACACCGCGGCCAGCTTGCCGAATTTGAGGGCGTTTCCCGGCGAAACGCCCCTTTTTCATGGGCGTCACGGCCCGCCGGTCGGCCGCCCCCTTGCGGTGATCCTGAAAAAACCTCATTTTATGTCCTGAATCGCGAAGCATAGCGCTTCTGCGAGCAGAAAGATTTCTGATGACAAAGCCTCTTAGCCGGATGCTGCCGGCCCTGGCCTTCGGGCTGCTTTTTGCCGCCCTTCCCGCCCAGGCGGGTTATGAAGATCTCGACGTCGAGGGAAGCTCGCTCTCCGGCAGTTATCTGGCCGGCCGCTTCGCCGGCAAGCAGCGCGACCTGGATGCCGCCGGACAAGTATTTCCAGCAGGCATTACGTGACGATCCCAATAACGCCGTCCTCATCGAGCGGGTCTTCATCTTCGATCTGTCGGAGGGCAAGGTCGCCAGCGCCGAGGACTATGCCGAACGGGTCTTGAGCTTCAACAGCCAGCACCGTATGGCGCGTTTCGTACTGGGGCTTCGCGATGTGAGGCTCAAGCGCTTCGTCAAGGCGCGCGAGAATTTCAAGAAAGCCGCCTATACGCCGATCGGCGAGCTCACCGCCACACTGCTCACCGCCTGGACCTATGCCGCCCAGGGCAACCAGGCGCAGGCCTTCAGCACGCTCGACAAGCTCGATCGCAATGAATCGCTCGAGAATTTCAAATCCTATCACGGCGCGCTGATCGCCGACTATCTCGGCGCCAATATCCGCGCCGACAGCTTCTACAAGAAGGCTTACAGTCAGGCCGGCAATTCGCTGCGCGTCGTCCAGGCCTATGGCAACTATCTCGAACGCAACGGCCGCAAGGACGAGGCGCGCAAGGTCTATGAGCAGTTCCTCGCGACCGCCGAGAAGAACCCGCTGGTGCGCCAGGCGCTGACCAATCTCGACAAGGGGAGCACGCCCGCGTCCTTCGTCAAGACGCCGGAAGCCGGCATAAGTGAAGCCCTGTTCTCAGTGGCGAGCGCGCTGTCCGACGATCAGGGCCTCGAGGTGGCCTTGGCCTATGCCCAGCTCGCTCTGTCGGTCAATGGCGACCGCAACATCAATCTGACGCTGCTCGGCGACATTTATGAGAGCATGAGCTCCTATCAGCGTTCGATCGAGGCCTATGACGCGATCGACAAGACTTCCGTGCTCAAACCCAATGCCGAGCTCGAGGTCGCGGTCAATCTCCAGAGGCTCGAGAAAAAGGACGAGGCGAAGGCGAGGCTCAAGGCGCTGGTTGCCTCCGACCCCAAGGACTATGACGCGCTGGTGACGCTGGGCAATCTTTACCGCAACAACGAGGAGTTCGCCGCCGCGGCCGATAGCTATAACGCCGCCATAGCCCTCCTGGACAAGCCGGATCGCGACAACTGGACCGTTTATTATTACCGCGGCATCGCTTTCGAGCGCACCAAGCAGTGGGACAAGGCCGAGACCGATTTCAGGAAAGCGCTCCAATTCGAGCCCGATCAGCCGATGGTGCTCAACTATCTCGGCTATTCGATGGTCGACAAGAACATCAACCTCCCCGAGGCGATCGCCATGGTGAGGAAGGCGGTCGAGCTCAAGCCGAATGACGGCTATATCGTCGACAGCCTCGGCTGGGCGCATTTCCGCCTGGGCGAGTATGAGGAGGCGGTGAAGCAGCTCGAGCGCGCCGTCGAGCTCAAGCCCGCCGATCCGGTCATCGCCGACCATCTGGGCGATGCCTATTGGCGTGTCGGCCGCCAGCTCGAGGCGCGTTTCCAGTGGCAGCATGCCAAGGACAATAAGCCCGAGCCCGAGGATCTCGCCCGCATCGAGAAGAAGCTGAAGGAAGGCTTGGCCGCCGAGCCGCCGGTGACGCCGGCGCAGGGCGCTACGTCTGGAAACAACGGCTGAGAGCATCGGACCGAAAAGTGCGACGCGGTTTTCGGATAATCCGATGCGTAAAACAAAAGTGCCTTTTGTCGAGCTGGCGCCCGCCAAGATCAATCTGGCGCTCCACGTGCTTGGCCGCAGGCATGGCGGCTTTCACGAGCTCGACAGCATCGTCGCCTTTGCCGGCATCGCCGACCGCCTGACCTTCGAGACGGCCCCGGACTGGCATCTCGAGATCAGCGGACCCTTTGCGGCCGGGCTCTGTTCGTCCCCCGACAATCTGGTGCTGAAGGCAGCCCGCGGCTTCGAGCAGGCCTTCGGGCAGGCGGCCCGCTATCACATCACGCTCGAGAAGAACCTCCCGATCGCCTCCGGGATCGGTGGCGGATCGGCCGATGCGGCGGCGACGCTGCGCGCGCTCGACAGCCTGTCCGCCAGGGCCGCCCCGCCACGCGAGCTTGCCGGGCTGGCCGCCACGCTGGGCGCCGACGTGCCGGTCTGCCTGGTGGGCAGAAGCTGCCGCATGCGCGGTGCCGGCGAGCGCATAGACGTACTGGAGACGCTGGCGCCGATGCCGGCGGTGCTGATCAATCCACGCCGCGAAGTGGCGACGGCGCAGGTCTTCGCCAAGCTTGCCCTCAAGCCCGGCGAGACGGCGTTCGCCGGCCTGGAGGAGGGGGCAGATCCGGCCTCTTGCCGCAACGATCTCGCCGCGCCCGCCATGGCGATCGAACCTCTGATCGCCGACGTGCTCGCGGCGCTGAACGAGACCTCGGGATTGCGTTTCGCCCGTATGTCGGGATCGGGCGCCACCTGCTTCGGCATCTTCGCATCGCCGGAGGCAGCACAGGAAGCAGCACAGCGAATTTCCAGCGCGCATCCACAGTGGTGGATTGCTTCAACAATCATCGGCTGAGCGCTGCATTGCACAAATTTTACGTGGCGACAGAGAGGCTAGGTTCTCAGGTCCGGGTCCTGCGGATCGAGCGTTCGACCGGCGGGCCTTCGAGGAACACACCGCCGCGCAATTGCGGCCGTGGCCGCGGCCGGGGGGTGAGCGGCTTCGGCGCGATCAACGGACAATTGATCGCATATTCACCAAAGGCATCGGCACCGTGACTGTTGATGTCATGCAACGGTCCGGCAAAGCCGCCGAGCGTCGGGCTCTGGCGGCGCGCATAACGGCGCAGGCGCGACAGGCCGAGCATCACCCGCTTGGTGCGGTTGAAGCGCATCAGCGGCAGCAGCGCCCGCGCCGCATTGACGCGCTCGGCCGGCCCTTGCTGCGCACCGACCCGGATCGGCTTCACGCCAAGCCCCATCAGCGTCAAGGCGCGGCTGCGTCCTCCCGCCCCCCATTCGCGCAGCTTCACATCATGGGGAAAGAAGTGCTCGCCATAGGCGTAGGGCCGCTCGCGCCCGATGCTTATGAGAGCCGGCGCGATCAACCTGGGCTCGGGCTGCAATTCGGGGAGGGCCTCGCGCACGATCTCCTCCGCCCCTTGACCACTGGTCTCGTGATAATCGACCGCGGTTACCCTGATTCCATCGTCCTGAAGGAACCAGATGGCCGTATAGTCGTCGATGCCGATATCCCAGGAGGTCACGACGGTCCGGCCCGGATCATGCGGGAAATCGCCGATGCGGCCCTGGCGCTCCGCTTCCGCGACGAGGCGCGCATAGTAGGAGGCCTCGCTGACGATTTCATAGGCGCCGCCCCAGACATGGTCGGCCATTTCGGGATCGCTCGCATAATCGGACTCCTTCTCGCTGTTCAGCACATCGGGAAACCAGGGATTGTCATGCCAGTTGACGGCGGCGAGGACGGTATCGCCGCGCTTGCCCCCGCCCCGGAAAAAGCGATCCACGGCGTCCGTCTCATGGCGCGGATTCCAGCTGAACCAGAGCTCCGAGCCGGGCTTGCGGATGGTCGGCCTGAGCAGGCGAAGCGAGGTTTCGGACAGGTTCTGCGCTTCCTCGACCCAGGCGATGTCGTAGCCTTCGAGCGACTTGATGTTCTCCGAATTGAACGACTGCATGCCCTTGAAGACGATGAGCGAGCCGCTGCGACCGCGGATCTCCTGCTCGAGCACGGTGAAGCGGTCGCCGAGATCGAATGTGCCGATCTTGTCGATCAGGAGCTGGCGCACCGATTCCCTTATCGAGTTCTGCACTTCGCGGATGCAGACGCAGCGCAGCCTGGCTTGGCTGCACCGCCAGATGAGCTCACCGGCGAAGAAATGCGATTTGGCGCTGCCTCTGCCGCCATAGGCGCCCTTGTAGCGCTTAGGCGCCAACAGCGGCTTGAAGGCGCGCGCGACTTCAAGTTTCTTTGGGGTCGACAATGTGGATCTCGAATTCGGGAACTGCGGAATCGTCGTCATCGCGAACCTCCTCGTTGTCGCGCGGGGCTGCGCTGTTGGAGAGATCGGGCAGGATTTTCTTGAGCAGGCCGAAAGCGGTCGTGATCTGGGAGGGCGACAGCTCGCACCGCCCCCGGACATGGTCGAGCAGGATATCGAGGACGCCGCCCTCGGTGATCTTCTGGCGGTCGGCGGCGATCCGCTCGGAGTTGCGCAGCGGCCGCGGAGGCGGCGATTGCCCCGAAGGTTCCGGTGACGGCACGGGTGGTGCGCCGCCGCTTACCTGCGAGTCGGAATGGCGGTGACCCGTTTCCGTCAGGAATGTCGGAATGGAGGGTTTTCGTCCGCTGAAGCGTTGGGCGATCATGGTCCACCGTGATGTATGGGATGGCGACAGAAGTGGCAGGTCCGGTAGCCGTGGCGGCGGGAAGCTGCGCCGTGCTTGCGGTCTGAGCGCAAGTTCAGGCTTCAGAACCGAAATGCCCGCGGGTTTGAGCCGTGGGTACAATATTTCCGATTCTGATATTTCCCAAAACTCACGTTTTGGCCCACGAGTTCAAGCGATATTTTTGCCGGGATGCGAGTATGAGGCCGGCACTCGTGACCCAAAGCTCGTCGAGCGACTAGTAAGATAAGTTCGTTGAATTGGCAGGCACCTCATGCTCGGGACAATATGTCCCTCACGTTCAGAAGCACGCATTGCTCCGCCGGATTGAGTGCTGCCCTCTGAAGCGAAGGTCACGGGTTCGAACCCCCTAGGGACGCTATTTTTCCAGTCCCAAAAATCCACCGAAAAGCTATTGTTTTTTGGGGGCTTATCGGAATTTGGGCTCGGCTCCCCCTTGACGAGTTGGACATGCATTTGGACACAGAATTTGGGCACACATTGGGACGGTTCGAGTCATGAAGGTGGAGAGGCGCGGCTTCACCGATGTTGAAGCGGTGAAGGTCTTCAAGACTGCCGATTCTGAAGACGACGCAGAGACGCCGGATGCGATTGCCGCTCGTATTGTTGGACACTCTACTCACATGGGGATCACTTACGGCACTTATAGCCGCGAAGATTTGCCCGTCGTGCGCGACGCTCTGCTTAAGGTCAAACTGCCAAAGCCGGCCACACAGATTCTAAAGTCGGCATCATGGTGATGATCACCTATTCTGTTTCAACGGCCCGTCGCCAATCACAGCTTCAATGCGCTTCTGAAGCTGCATCTTCAAGTCTCCCAATTCGCTCCATACGATATGGTTGAACTGGCGCGTATCAAACTGCAAATCATCCAACGAGTCTGCCCGAACAGTCCAGAAAACTGGGATGTTCAGTCCCTTGGCGAAGCCTGCCTCATAATACACATTTCCCCTGGACCTATCCTTTTCACATGTGAAATCGCACACCACAAATCGAGATCGCCTAATCTCGGCTATTATTTCATCATCGACTTTTCCGACATGATTCTTCTGATCAATTCGAAGCGGCAAGTATCCAGCGGCTCTAATTGCGGGCTCAATGGCCGTATCATAGGCGGCCTTTACAGGCTCACCGAACCACATTGCGACAAAGCCTTGCTGGGAGGTCGAGTTCGTACCTCTGAGGTCAGCGAGCTTGGCATAGCCTTTTGGCTTCAACGTAAAGTGATGAACTGTGTCGCTCACGTGCCTTGGTGCCTTGTGTTCTAGCCATCCCTCTTCTGCGCAAAAGTATACTAGCGTCGTGATTTCAAGCGGCACCAATGAACAGGTCCAGGCGAGTATTTCGGCCTCGAATAGCGAATTCTCAATCGTCCTATGATCTTGCACGTATAGTTTAAGCACCTGCCCAAGCAATTCGCTTCGCCTTTCGATGTAGCGCAATAGGAATTCCGCGCGTTCAAAGACTGAGGCTTTGGATACATGCGGATGGCTTCTATATTGTAACTGTCGATCGAAGGGCATTCGACACCCAGAGAATGTTGCTTGACCATCCAGAATGTAACTATTGCCCGTTCCGGTGGACTTAGGTTCTTGGCAGTCGTCTCAGCCGAGCCAGTAATTGAAAAGCGTCCTCCAGCTCTTGGAGAATCCGCAATGATGAAGTCTCCGATTTTGCCTTCAAGCTGCGCTTGCGTCCCCCAAAGCGGACATAGTCCCTGGTCTGGCATTGCCGTCTTCCTTATTTCTATACCCTCATTCTGGATGCGCATATGATCGATATCCTTCAGCATTCGCACTAGCTGTTTCTCTGGGTACGGGTGAAACTCAAGGTTTGCCTGCCCAATCGTCTCAAGAAAAATGTTGACGGTGTCTCGCGAAGCTTCCGTAAGCTCCCGCAGTTGACCAGGAGTCAGTTTCGCCATCTTAAAAACGTCATCGTAAGTTATCCGAGCGCTTCGATGTGCGAACACGTTATTTCTGAGAATGCGCACCTTCTTTTCAGTCTGATGCGCTTTGGCGAATAGCTGATCCAGGCTCGCCACAGCCTTGGCGTCCAGCCTCGCACCAAGCTCCTTTCTCAGCGCGCGGAGATTCGTTGTGTCTCCTCCGCCTTCATACAACATTGCCATGTGAACGATGTGAGCCACGAAATGTGCGTGGCTATCAAATGTAAAGTAGTCAGGATATTCGTTCATCGCATCAAGGATGCCACTTCGAGTCGCCTGTCCCTCATACAGCCACCAAACATCAAAAAAGATTCGAGCGCGCTTCAGCAATTCAGAAGCGGTTCTTATTCGGTCATCAAGGGGCAGATGTCGTTCCGCAGTCATAGTTGCTCTGGTGCAACGCTGTAGCTTGAATCGTGGTTCTCTGAAACGCGATAGTAAGTCCCATCCAGACGGAAGGATTGAGGTAAGGGGGCCTTCGCATGTGGATTCGGAGCCAACTGAAAATCCAAACCCATCTTTTCAGGGCGATTTACACAGTCAACACGCGAACACAGAAGACCGCTTAGATGCGCGTACTGTTCTTGCAGAAATACGCCGTTTGTTACCTCTGCTTCTGACGCCTTCTTGATCACATTGCGGACGTGGTAGCCCGCATCCACAACTTTCATAGTATCTCTGTTCAACACAAAATATGGATCACCAACAGCAAAAGCGGCCTGCAATATCCGTGGCGGAGTCGTGTCCGCGTGCTCGTACCCAAGGCACCTCGGATTTATGGCGACAATTAAAGCGTCTTCAGGCTTGACGAAACCGTTCTTCACCCAAGAGGAATGTTGAGCGCGCTTGGTTGAAATGCCATTCAGGTATCTCAACAGCATTTTCTCATTTGGGACGGTGTAAGCTTTACCTGGTTCTGGTTTTGGCGGTACTTGGTCCGGCTTTCCGTCGTCACCCCGTGTCAGTGTCGTAGCTTCAAACCAAACTCTGCGACCATCGACTTCAATACCAACATCGGGGCCGGGTTTCGGACAATCGACCTTATGTCCTTTTGAGATCAGATAAACGGTGAGATACATCTCCCAATATCGCGCATCGAAATTCTTCCGTATTTCAATCAAGAACTCTGGGTCTGCATACCGCTCGAAATGGTCCCAGAGCCATTCACAATGAGCACGTGCGGGACCGGTATACTCATTGTCAGCTTTTCGAACATTGACATATCCCAAGTCCGATGCGTCGCCGTCGCTAAACAGCGGTTGCTTCACCATGGCTTAAAATCTCCCAGGGCCTGACATTGCCATTAGGACGCACTTTGAGAGGTAGCGTTCTTCAAAGCAACATACATTGCGCCACCGTTTGCCTGCGAGTCCGAATGGCGGTGACCCGTTTCCGTCAGGAATGTCGGAATGGAGGGTTTTCGTCCCCTGAAGCGTTGGGCGATCATGGTCCACCGTGATGTGTGGGATAGCGACAGAAGTGGCAGGTCCGGTAGTCGTGCCGGCGGGAAGCAGCGCCGTGCTTGCGGTCTGAGCGCAAGTTCAGGCTTCAAAACCGAAATGCCCGCGGGTTTGAGCCGCGGGTTAAACGTCTGCGATCCTGATATTTCCCAAATACTCACGCTTTGGCCCACGAGGTCAAGCGACATTTGAGGCGGGCGTTCGTGCTCCCCGAAGCTCGTGGAGCGACTAGCAGGATAGGTTGGTTGAATTGGCAGGCGTTCATGCTTGGGCAGTATGTCCCTCACCTTCAGGGGCGCACATTGCTCTGCTGGATTGAGTGCTGCCCTCCGAAGGCAGAGCGATTTGGGCAGTGACCAAGAGAAAACCCCTCCCGTGGTGCGGGAGCGGGGTCTCCTTGGAATGTCAGCCGATCCGAAGGGCATTGGCGAGCGGACGTATTCAATCGGCGGGCACGATAGATAGGCATTCCTCATCAGAAGTGCTTACGGCAGTCTGCCAACAGCTTGCGTTTTGCGGAGCGAAATGTCGCGAAGAGCCATGAGCTGGCCTTCGACCGCACCCTATCCAGCCCCTGAAGTTTCGATCATACTTGCGGGTATGCGTTGGCTGGAGCCGCTGCACTGCTTGCTCGTGCGGGATAATCAACGAGGACTATGATGATGAACGGTGCGGAAACGCTGGTGAAGACCCTGTTGGCAAGTGGGGTGAATGTCTGTTTTGCCAATCCAGGAACGTCGGAGATGCATTTCGTGGCAGCCCTGGATTGCAATCCAGAGATGCGTTGTATCCTATGCCTGTTCGAGGGTGGGGCGACCGGGGCGGCGGATGGGTATTTTCGCATGTCTTCGGAGGTGGCCGCCACGCTCCTACACCTAGCGCCAGGTTTTGGTAACGGCGTTGCCAACCTGCATAACGCTCGCAAGGCGCAAAGCGGGATCGTGAACATCATGGGTGATCATGCCAGCTACCATCTGCGCTACGAAAGCCCGCTGCGTGGCGATACGGTAGGAATTAGTGAGACCGTTTCGCACTGGACGCGAGTATCGGACGATGCCGGGTCGGTGGCAGGTGATGGCGCAGCGGCGATCCGGGCCGCACGGTCGTCCAACGGGCAAATTGCGACACTGATCCTGCCCGCAAACACCGCATGGGAAGAGGCAGGTGAGTCAAAAATGAGTGACGCCGCCCCATCGCTGAGGCGGCCGGAGGCGGCAAGAGTAGCGGCGGCAGCGCGGGCGCTATGTTCCCCCGGCGCGGCGCTACTCGTGGACGGACAAGCATTGCGGGGCGAGTTGAGTCTGCTTGCAGCGCGTATTGCGAAGAAATCAGGGTGTCGTTTGATGGCGCCATACTTGGTCGCGCGGATCCAGCGTGGTGGTGGTTCGGTCCGACTGCAGCGGTTGGCCTACCGGATCGACGACAATGTGGCCCACCTAGCCGACAAGACCAATCTTGTGCTCTGCGGGGCGGTGCGGCCCACGAGCTTTTTTGCGTATCCGGACAAGGTGATCCTGCCCGAAAACTCCGATTGCAGGGTGATCGATCTATGCAGCATCGATATGGATTACGCCTGGACCCTGGAGGCGCTAGCTGAGGCCCTGGGAGCGAGGAATGTGGAGTTGGGGCCAGAGGATTTTCAACCGCTCAATCTACCGCCTGTTCCGACCGGCGCGATGAGCATCGATAAAGTTGGCCAGGCGATTGCTGCGCTCATGCCCGCGAATGCCATAGTGGTGAACGAAGGAAATTCATCGGCGCGCGCGATGGATGTCGCGACTGAGTCCGCGCGTTTGCATGATATGCTAATGATCACCGGTGGATCGATTGGGTTCGGTTTACCTGTAGCCGTAGGAGCGGCGGTGGCTTGCCCGGACCGCAAAGTTCTGGCGTTGGAGGGCGACGGTTCCGCTATGTACACGCTGCAATCGCTGTGGACTATGGCGCGCGAAAATCTCGACGTAACGGTGGTTGTGTTTGCCAACCGCCGCTATCAGATTCTCCGGATAGAGTTGGCAAATGTCGGAGTGACGCATGTGGGGCGCAACGCCGAGCGAATGTTCGATCTGGTGGAGCCGACTCTAGACTGGGTCGCGTTGGCGCGTGGGCATGGGGTCGAGGGTGTACGCGTCATTGATGTGGATCAGTTTGCTGTGGCCTTCAGAGGGGCGATGGAGAAGAAGGGTCCGCTCCTGATCGAAGTTGTCTGCTGAGACATCGGAGACACTGCGATCGACATATCTGCTTTGAGTCATTCGCTACCGCGCGCAGGATGGCCTGGCTCTCAGATGACCAGCCCCCCGCGCGTCCACGAAGAAAAGAGACGTGCCTGCTTTAATACAGGGAGGAGAACTCGACATGAGTTGGCAGTGCAAGTTGACGTCCCTTACCGGGGCCGCGCTGGCCGCAGGCCTGATGAGCGGTGCGTTCCTTGGGGTAGCCTCGGCTGAAGAGGTTGTGCTCAAGATGGCGGTGCCGGACTGGCCGCCGACCCGCATCATGAAGAAAATGTTCGATGAGCAGTATAAACCTGCCTCGGGCAACACGGTGAAGCTCGAAGTCGACTTCATCCCGTGGCCGGACTTTTATACGCGCGTCAATGCTTCGCTGACCTCAGGCGAGCAGAAATACAACATGGCGGTCTCCGATTCACAGTGGTTGGGAGCCTTCGTGGAGGGCGGCTATTATAGAAAGATCAACGACTTGATCGATGCCGATCCGGAGCTGAAAGCAGCGATGGATGGCATGCACCCGAGCATTCTCGCCGCCTACTCCACCTATCCACACAAGACACCGAACTACTACGGTTTCCCGCAGTTTCCGGATGTTCTGGTCAACTTCGTACGCAAGGATATCGTCTGTAACGAGGAGGAGCAGAAGAATTTTCAGGCGAAGTTCAACAAGAAACTGCCCTGCACCCCGGAAGAGCTCGACGACATGGACTGGGATATGTTCGAGAACATCGGCCAGTTCTTCATGCGCAAGAAAGGAGAGAATCTTGCCGGCAAGCCCGCTGATGACGATTTCTACGGTATCGCCTATCAAGCCGGCAAAGGCTACGATATGTCCACAAGCCAGATTAACACCATGATTTGGCAGACGGGTGGCAATATTTGGGATGAAACCAATGCGCCGACAGGACATGCGGAAGGTGTTGTCAACTCCGAATTGTCGGTAAAGGGATTAGATCACTTTTTGCGTCTGATCCAGTATATGCCGCCTGTTGCCAGGACCGGAACCATGGACATCTTCAAAACCGATGAACTTTTCCGCGAAGGAAAGGTTGCCATGAATATCGAGTGGATCGGGCTTGGCGAAGCCTCTCTCGACCCGAAGACATCCAAAGTCTCAGACAAACTGGTTTTCGGTCTCATGCCCGGCATGCGGGGAGCTGACGGCAAACTTGTGCGCTGGAGTCAGATCGGTGGGCAGCCCTTCGTGCTTATGACATGGAATACCGATCTCCAGAACAAGGAGGCTGTTGGCTTTGTGAAGTGGTGGCTGTCACCTGATATCCAGAACCAGTACGCGGCAGGCGGTGGTCAGTCGGCCATCAAGGCGGTATATGAAAATCCGAAATATGCCACTTATCGTCCATGGAATCGGACCTGGGGGCCGAGCCTCGATTGGCAGAAGGACATGTGGCATGTGCCGCAGTTCTTCGAGCTGCTCACCCAGCAGCAGGATCAATATGATCTTGCGATCACCGGCAAGCAGGACGCCAAGACGACGCTCGACAACATAGCGAAGTTTCAGGAGAACTTGCTGACGGAAGCGGGCCTGATCCAATAAGAGCAACACGCCGAGGACGCGCGCAGGCAACTGCGTGCGTCCTCTTTGTCTTTAGGAATTTCGGAAGCAGATGAGTGTGACCCGGTCATTCCTAACAGAGGGAACCTCAATTCATTCGGGTAATCCGACTTGCCGCCAGGCGTCCGCCAGCCGCTCCATGGACGACTGACCGAAGGCGCCCATTCCTGCAAAACCCGAAATCGTAAAACCTGGCGCGATTTCCTTTAGCCGGCCTGCGGCGGCGCGGGCAGCATCCAGGCGTCCGAGACTGACCTGGCTGGCAACAAGATATGCGTGTAGCACGCTGAAGCTGGGGTTGGCCTGGACCGCCATTGTCGAATAGGTCACAGCTTGTTCGTATTGATCGGTCAACAGATAACTAACTGCGAGCGCAGCGTAGGCATGGTAGTTGAGGGGATCGAATGGACTGAGCCGCAAGGCCTTCTGTGCATGCGCGATGGCTCTTTCGTAGCGTTCGCTGTGAGAGCTCACTATCGCGCTGAATCCGAAGGCCAACGCCGAATTCTCATTCAACTCCAATGCCCGGTCGAGCGCACCGATAGCGCCGTTGTAGTCGTGGGTGATCATCGCATTGACAAACGCCCCAATACTCAATGCCTGAGAATCGTCGCTACCGATTGTCATCGCGGTGCGGGAGTGGTCCCTGGCCGCGACTTTATCGTCAGGGTGGAACCCTCCGCGAAAGAATCGTTGTTCGTGGCACCAGGCCAAATAGGCATGCGCGGCAGCATAGTTTGGGTCGAGCCGCAAACACTCACCAAGCAGGCGCAGTGCAAGTTCGCCGTCTGCGAGAGTGTTGGCATAAGCATGGGGCAGCGCCCGGAGAAACAGATCATATGCGTCGAGGTGCTCCGGCCGTTTCTGACGGGCACGCTCAATTTCAGCGCGCCGCAGGGAGGGTTCGATTCTGCCGATAATGCTTTCGGTTAGAAGATCCTGCAGCTTGAAGATGTCGTCGAACGCACCTTCAAATTTTTCAGCCCAGACATGCGTCGCGCTTGCTCCATCCACAAGCTGGCCAGTTATCCGCAGCCGGTTTGCGGTTTTCCTGACACTTCCCTCAAGTACGTAACGGACACCCAGCTCCTTCGCTACCTGGCGAACATCAACCGCTTTGCCCTTGTAGGTAAAGCTGGAATTCCGGGCGATAACCAGCAGGCTCGGCATATGGGCAAGGCCGGTAATAATGTCCTCAACGAGGCCGTCGACGAAATACTCCTGCTCCGGATCTCCCGACATGTTGGTGAATGGCAGAACGGCAATGGAGGGGTTTTCGGTTGCCGCTTTGCGCGCTGCCACAACCGCCGTGGACGTGCCGGCAACACGATAGGCACGTACTGGTTCGACGATGTTCCTCAGAGACTGAGTGCCGAGATCGTCGAACCCGACCTTAACCTTTCCCCTGATGTGATCATAGGCCGTCCCCGAGATGAGAATGCCTCCCGGCTCGGCAATGGCTTCGAGGCGTGCGGCAATGTTGACGCCCTCACCATAGAGATCACTTCCTTCGACCAGGATATCGCCCAGATTGACACCAATGCGCAGAACGATCTGACGGTCCTCGGCCAAGCCTTTGTTGGCGGTGGCCATGTCCTGCTGCAGGTCGAGGGCGCATTGCACCGCATTCACGGCGCTGCCGAATTCGACCAGCACGCCGTCGCCGGTGAATTTGAAGACCCTTCCCTCATGCCTGGCCACAAGCGGGAGGAGGACATCTCTGCGCCTTATCTTCAGAGCCGCCAGCGTACCGACTTCGTCGGCTTCCATAAGTCGGGTGTAGCCAACAACATCTGCGGCCAATATTGCGGCGAGGCGACGCCGGATGGGTTCTTCGACCATAGAGGGCGTTAACTCTCAGAGACGGCAACATTCCATAGTATTGAGGCTCCACCAGTGAGTCTATCCCAGGCGCATGTCCCTGTTCATTTGGGGATCAGCTGCTGCCTAGGCGCCGTGGCCCCACCAGGGGTCAGTGATCTCCTTCATCGTCGTCTCTGGCGGCCATTTCCTGATCATTTCATCCACATCCATCAAGCGCTTGTGGCCGCAGCCCAAGCAGTCCAGCGCCGTGTTGAGGTCGAACAGCTTGACCTGCGCGAGCGTTGCCTCGTCCCGCGCGCGATTGACACCAATGGGGCGGCGGGCCCTCGATCACGCCTCATCGGTCTGATGGGGTCCAACACCGGGCCACGAAGCTGCGGGAAATGCCGGCTATGGGCAGCCAGGAGGACGCAGACGGCGATTATCGCTGCTACAGATCAGCCCGCCAGAGAACGCACGAACGGGTAGACTCGCATCTCTGACGGGCTTTTGGGGCGTGCCTGCCATGTGACAGGCAAGAGAGAATGCCGGAAGGCTTGGGAAGTTCCCATATTGCGACAGCCGCTATCAATCTTAGCTGCTCGAACTCGCGGCGCCCGCAAGATCTCCGAGGGCAAGCGGAGAGACTGGCCGCGGCTCTGCGGCCGCGTGCGAGCGAAACGACAACAATCCCGCATGGCGTGGCCGGCGGCCGGGCGCCTGATAAACGGTCAGTTTTTTTGGAGTGCACACCTTGCGAGAGATCTACTACGCGGAAAAGCAGATCGCGGAGGCACTTACCGAGATGATCGACAAGGCCACCTCAGCCCGCGCTGAAAAGTGCTTTCGAGAACCATCTTGCTCAGACGCGCGGCCAAATTGAACGTCGTGAAGGTTTTCGAAATGCGCGACGTAAAGACCAAAGAGGTTCATTGCCCGGCCATCGACGGCATCCTCGAAGAGGCAAAGGAGGTCGGCGCCGAAGCGGAGGACAAGCGGGTTCTTGATGCGACCCTCATTGCATCGGCACAGCCTGTCGAACACTAGGGAATTGCAAAGGATCGGGTCAGAAAGGACCTTGATGCTTGGTATAGCGATCAACGCTGGTAGGTGAGTAATTTTACTCTGAGCCCGGCAACCGAAAGGCGCCGGACTTTTTTATTCTGCGATGCTCCGCCGGCGCCAGGGGGTGCATTGAGGGTGGCGCCGGCGGATATGGGGCCAGCGGGGGGATGCCGGCCTGGAAACCGGAACTTCTCACGGGTTAAGAAGTTCCTCTGCCGGGAAGAAAAACCTCTCATGGCAGTAAACAGACCCCGGGGCGACAATGCGCGCAATGGCGCGGTCCGGAAGCGCTCTCCGCTCTTGGCGCAGAAGAAGGACCGAGAGTTCCCATCTTATAAAGGCGTTCGGAAAGACTGATTGCCGGCAGACTTTAGCTATCCCGAGCGCCAGAACCGGCTCACAACCTGCCAGCGGTTCGTCCCTGAGGAACTTTAGAAACGTCCGTGGGTTTGCGGTGTGGACACCATGGAGGTTTCAGATGTCGAAAACACCGCTCAGGCCCGCCACTCCGATTGACGCGGAGATTGCCGAACCCACGCCTGATGAGGACACGGAAATCGGGAAGGCGCATAAGATGGGAGAAAAATACAGGAAACCGCCCCGATCTGACGACAAAAATGAGTCCTAGGACAAGATAGTCTCTGAGGTTGTTGCGGATGTGTTCAGCCTCGCCCTCCAAGTCTCCACCAAAGGACTCTCGTCTAATCATGTCGCCAGACCTCAACCGCCGACGAGAGCAGGATTGCTCCATCGGCCACGGGCGGAAGTCCTGAACGGGAAATGGAAAATCCCCGAGCCTCAGCCCGTGAATGGATGGGCAAATTATCTTGTCGACCGTTCAGGGAACTGCCAGCAGCCAAGCTCAGCAGTGGCGAGCGCCGACACATGAGGATCTGGAAATCGGGATTATGATGCAGCCACAATCATCGGTTCTGAGGAATTGACGTTGGAAGCTCCGCCACTGGAACGTAAGCTCACCGCGATTTTGTCGGCGGACGTCGAAAGCTATAGCCGACTGATGCATCAGGATGAAGAGGAGACCCTTGCTACTCTGTCTTCGCATCGAGCCATCATGGATGATCTCATCGGGAAGTATCGGGGCCGTATTGCGGGAACGGCCGGCGACAGTGTCCTGGCAGAGTTTGCCAGCGTCACCGATGCCTTTGCGTGTGCCATCGCCATACAGCAGGAGCTGCATAGGGCAAATATGGCCCTGGCCGAAGACCGAAAAATGCAGTTTCGCATAGGTATCAATGTTGGCGACGTCATGCTCAAGGGCGGCGACCTCTTCGGGGATGGCGTGAACGTCGCCGCGCGTGTTCAAGCGACAGCCGGCCCAGGAGAAATTTGTGTGACGCGCGGGGTTCGCGACCATTTGCGTGACCGAGTGGACTCCGAGTTTCAGGATCTGGGCGAACATGCCGTAAAGAACATCCCTCGGCCTGTGCGGATATTCAAGGTCGTGTTCGATCGAACAGGCTCCCCCGACCCTCCGCGAGGGATTGCCAATGAGGGGGCAGTAGAACCGATAGTGTCCCATCCCCCAGGATCGAAGGCCGAGCCAGGCCCCGGGGAGATTGCATTCTGGACAGCGGTCGAAAGCAGCAATTCGGACACTGAGTACCGCGCGTATTTGGAACAATATCCGAGCGGCGCCTTTGCCTCTCTTGCTCAGAGTCGGTTAGAGATGCGGTCCGGCGATGAGATCGCAAATCCAGAAGACAAGCTTGAGATCGAACTCACCTTCTGGAATTCGATCAAGGACAGTGACAACTCGGAAATGTTCAGCGCTTATCTCGAAAAGTTCCCGGATGGGCAGTTCAGGAGCGTCGCCGAGATACGCTTAGGCGAGCTGAAAAATCAAAACACCTGACTCCTTCACGGCGCGGGGTAGAGAGAGACCTTCACGGGCAAATCGATTTGCGCCCACGCTCTTGGACGGCGGGCTGGCAGGCTCAGCGCCCGTGTCAGCTCGAAGAGCGTATCTACCATGCGCCGTGGTCGAGAAGTTATGCCAAGAAGCGGATAGACACATCGAAGGGCGAAAGGTGATTTTGCTCCGAAGCGGAAGCGCCGGCCGCCGGCTGGCGAGCCCCTAATCGGTAAGCGGGCACTATTCAGTGGCCCGCCAGGGTGGGCATAGCGAGGTGGTCACCTGGCGGGCCTTGGGGCTACCTGCCGTAGCGCAGGTAACAGGCAACGAAACGCTAAGTTAAATTGTTCCGTCCGCTGGATATCGGTCTTACTCGCTCGTCCCGCCACGATCATTGACCATGTCGGCCCCGGCCAGATTGCTTCGCGGATCTGCTCGATTGCCTCAACGAGCCGCCTCTTTTCTACCTGCTGGAGCTCTTTGACGTGGTTCACGGCCCATCCCAGTTTTTCCGGCGTATCCTGGCCTCTGTGCTTAGGGGCGCAATAAGCCTGTTGGAGCACTTCAGCCAGCGCTTTGATAGCTGCCGGCTCGAAATGCCTTGGGCATTCCTTTCCGGCCGAACGAGAGCGCTATGGTGTAAAAATCACGGCCCGCCAAGCCTTGGAGAAGAGAAGAAGCCTTGGAGAAGAGAAGGACACAAGAGGCGAGAAGCCTAGCGGGCACGCCTCCTGCGATGGGCAGGTAAGGATCAACTTCGTGCAGCCAAGAATGTTCCGGGGCTCACCGCCGATCTCATTGCAGGAAAAAACCGGAAATGTCCCTCGAATGGAAGCCTCGTCGCGTAATCACGGGAACACATTCTCGCCTTATACGTTTCCCTGGAGAAATAGGCACTCCAAACATATTGAGGATATACATGAAGCGAATCCTCGCTGCTCTCCTGATTTGTGCCTTTGCAACGCCAATCTCCATTCTACCGACGAATGCCATTGAAGCCCAAACCGGCATTGCCTCCTATTACAAGTCCGGCAAGCGGACCGCCAATGGCGAAACATTCGATCCCGACGGGTATACAGCGGCGCATCGCTCGCTGAAATTCGGCACTCGAGTGCGCGTCACCAATCTGCGCAATGGCCGCTCAGTGATCGTACGTATAAATGACCGCGGTCCGGTTGTTCGCGGCCGTATCATCGATCTGGCTTATGCTGCGGCGAAGGCCGTGGACCTCTATGATTCAGGCGTCACCAAGGTAGAGGTCGCTGTACTCCACTAACCGAGGGCGGAAGTACCGGTCGCGCGGTGGCGATGAAATCCCTATTGCGACTGCCGGCGTCGACCCACCTTGTGCCGAAGTGCGTCGCGGTTTCCCTCGCAAATGGCTGCATGGAGAAGATACAAATCCGCGACAGCGCCAATATCGTGTTGCGCGAATTTCTTCGCGCGGCGGATCTGCTTTTCGAGCCGCTCAATTTTCGGATTATTTTTCGCACTTTCACCCCTCCGACATTCAGGTATCCCAGATCGAGCAATATCCAGCGCGCGTGCGAACAGCTTTTCGAAGTCACGCTCACCCGGGGCGGCGTAAGCCACTATACGTGAGGCAATAGTTGCCCTGGTCACTTCATCACAGCCGCCACGCTCCGCACACGCCCGATTGACAATCTGTGCAAGCATTGCAACTTCCCGGGGCTTGAAAGCGTAATTCATCGCCGTTTCCTCGATGACGGATCCTGCCATACAGGCTTAGCTCATGCCTGTTCAATATTGATCATTCAGTGGAGAAAAGTGGCGCGCTGCGGGTTAATTTTGCTCGCTGTCTTCCGGGCGAGTTTCTATTGCCCGCCTCTCGTTCAGGACCACATGCAATAATGCGCTATTTACGTGGAGCTTGCCGTTGTAGTGGATCAACCCGAGTTTGCGGAACTTGTTCATGAAAAAGCTTACCCGCGAACGGGTGGTGCCGATCATCTCGGCAAGCATTTCCTGACTGATGTTGCCCAGAACCGGTTCGGATTTTCCCTCTTTGCCGAAGTTTGCGAGCAAAAGCAGCAGTCGCGCCAAGCGCTTTTCGCTGGAGTTAAATAGCTGATCAATCAGGTCTTCTTCGTATCTCGCGGTTCGCGTCAGAAGGTGCGAGAGAAAAAAGTCGGAAAACTCGTGCTCTTTCGAAAGCACTCTCAGCATGTGAGCTTTTTCGATGCGGATAAGCGAGGTGTCGGTCAGCGCGGTCGCCGTCGCAATTCGCAAGGGGTGGCCGGCCAAGCACTTTTCCCCAAAAAAGGAACCTGCCTCCAGAAGGGCTATCACCGCCTCTTTGCCCTGCTCTGAAGTCACGGACAATTTAACTTGACCTCTCAAGACATAGAAAATCGCGTCACAAGGCCCACCCTGCGAAAACACCTCATCGTTCTTCTCATAGTCGATGACCGCGCGCTCCAAGGCAACGCGATCAAACATGGCTTCCGGAGAGCCTACCTGCGCCATAGGACGTTTTTTGCCTGTCCCTGAGACTGCCTGGAGCGGCGAGGATAGGGAATTTTGAGAAAGTGTTCAATGCCGTTCACCGAAATGGCTGCGTAGTGAATACTGGAGGCTCACTAGTGTGCTGAACGCGAAGTTCCTGATATCCGGCGGCTCTGCCCAGCTTGAGTGCTCGATAGGGCCTTCCGCGCGCTTCCTTGTTCCTTGGCATAAGCCCGGACATACTCAGCGCCAAATAGAACGATCTGAGACGTATAATAGACCCAGATGAGGATGGCGACGATCGAACCAGCCGCGCCATAAGCGGATTCAAGGCCCTGTCGACCGATGTAGAGGCTGATGAGGAACCGACCAATTTCAAACAGGGCCGCGGTCAGCAGCGCGCCAGGTAGAATGTCGCTCCAGCTCGTATTGGTATCCGGCAGCCATTTGAACATTGCGGAAAATATCGCAGCAGACACGGCAAGCGAGATCACGATAGCCCCCACCTGAAGCAGGATGGGCGATATGTAGGGCTCTATGAAACTTCCCGCTGATGAAAGGGCTGTCGAAAGAAGCATCGACACCAACAGGAGAAAGCCGACAGCTATGACCGCGGCAAAGGATATCGCGTAAGTTCGAATGAAGCCCCATATTCCAGCGACCCTCGACGGAGGCACCTCAAACACCGTATTCAGGGAATTCTTGAGCTGAACGACGAATCCAAGAGCGCCTACCAGCACGATTATTGTCCCAATAACCGACGCGAAGACTGCTTTGGAACCTCCGCCTGCGCCGGCAAGTAGTTGCTCGATCCCGTTGGCCGCGCCGGCGCCTACCAAGCCGGAAATCTGCCCCCTAATTCTTCGGCGGACTTCCGCTTCATCGAACACCAATGCGGCAATAGCGATTGCCACCAAGAGCAATGGCCCGATCGAGAACACAGAATAATAGGCGAGCGACGCTCCCATCTGACCCGCCTTATGCGACGTCCATCCGGCCCACGCTTCTTGCCAAATGGACCACCATTTACGTGTCGCTTTGGCTTTCGTCGAAGAGCCTTGCCGAACTTTCGCCTTTCGCAAGCGTTCTTACTCCTCTCATCCGCGCGCCTGGTCGGCTATGTTGGCAACGCCTGCCTCAAAATCTCATCCTGAGGTTCAGAACGAACGCCGGGAGTCCGATTTAGATATCGACCAAATACGCGTCCGTTCCCTTTGGAGGGGCCAGTGCCGCGGCCGTCCGGTGAGAAGGCCAGAACTATTTCTTCACAGCCTCGAGACCCGCCTCAGCCACCCTCTTCAGCTTGGCAGCGTTGCCGCGGGCCGCTTTTTTAAAGGCGTCGGGGGTCAAGTCTTGAGCTACGGCTTCATCTGTGGCCTCGGCGATCGCCGTGGCCACCCTATCGCCAGCGGTTTCCGCCGCGCCTTTGACTGTTTCCCTCAGCTTTTCGCCCGCCGTTCCCATCAGGCGCTCTTCGGTGCCTGTTGAGGGGAAGGCGGAGGCAATAACCGCCCCCACTGCGACGGCAACCGCTGCCAAAGCCAGTGGCTGACGATCCAGCAAGTCTGCCAGCCCGCTTCGAAAAGGCCGCGAGTGGTTGCCGCTATCCGCGGTCCGTTTGTCCGGCGTCTTCGTCGCTGTCTCAGACCCTTCCATAGCGACGCCGACCGTGGAGGCCGCAGCCTTCATGCCGCCCGATACCGCATCGCTTACTCCCGCGGTAGCCTTGCGTATTTGATCGACAGCCCCGACCACCGTGGATCCGATCGCCCCCGTTGCGACATCGACGGCTGTGTCCAGCGTGTCTTTGCTCGCGCGCGCGGCTCTTGACGTCGTCCCAACGACTGCACGGGACTTGCTGAAAAGCATCCAGGCCAAGCCCAATCCGATCAATCCTGCCGCAACTGGATTGTCGCGTACCGCCTCATTCACGTTGTCGAGAAAATGTTCCGATCTCATTTTACGATGTCCTTGGCCGCGGCGATATCGCGGCGGATTTGTTCCAGCGTGATGTCCGGCCGAAGGTTCTTCGCCCGAAGATATTTCATTGCCGTGAGGCCGCAGATAGCGCCAAGAGCGGCGCCGATCACCGCCGCGGTCACAAGCGACAGAGGAAGGGAAATTCCACTTAAGTCACTTATCCAAAGCGCCAGCGCGGCAAGGAGCAGGGTGAGTACCGGTATGGCGAACAGGGTGGCGGCGGCGAGATAGGCTGCGCCCCAGCCGACATTCGCGACCTTTTCGGACAATTCGGCCTGCGCAAGCTGCAGTTCGACCTGAAACAGCTCGCCCAACTGTTCCACGCCGTCGCCGAGCAGCTTGGAGAGGGATCTGGAGCGATCAACTAGAGACATGGTGTGGCCTTCCTTTCAGCGATTTACTGGCGGGCATGCTCACTATCCTGGCTCGATGGCGAGGAATTGGCCCTGAAAACTCTGACAGCCGCAAACCCGAGAAACAGCGCTCCGCCGAAGAAGAGAGCCGGTTGCCGGCGGGCGAAATGCTGCATATCATCCGCAACCTCTCGCATCCTTCGGGTCCGTACGGTTTCGGCCACCGTGTCGATCTGCTGTGCGGCCTGATGAATATACTGGGAGGCCTGAGGAATCTCCTTGTCGAAAACGTCGGCCGCCTGATGAACCAGATCGGCGACATTCTGCAAATAGCTCGCGCCCGAAGCGCGCTGCTCGTCAATCAGGTTTTCAATCTTCGCTCCGGTATCTGCCGCGACATTCTTGGCTTTGTCGCTGATTTTGGCGGCCTGCTCCTGTATGGTGCTCGTCACTTTCTCACGTGCTTGCGAGCCTGCAGCCGCTGCCTCCCGACCGAGTGATCGAGCCTGCTCGTCCAGGCTTGGTGACGAACCATTGTTTTCTTTGAACACATCAGAATCTTGCATTGTGGCCTCCATTTTTGTCTTTGGTCTCGCGATTGGCCGGTTCACTGCCTATCGCTGCGTCGACCGCCCGATCAACAACTGATGCGACCTTCTCGGTCACATCGCTGACGGCCTCATCGAGTGCTTGAGGAGTGAGGCCTTCATCGCGGGCGGCGGAAGATATATTATCGGCGATTTCAGCTGCCTGGGCCTTGGCTCCCTTGACGACTTCGGCCGCGGCTTTCCGGCCTGCACCTTTCAAAGCTCCGCCGGTCTTATCGAGCAGGTCTTCTTCCATCCGCGACGCTGGCACTGAGGCCGCGATAAACCCGCCAACGGCCATTGCCGCTCCCGCAACAAGAAGGGGGTTGCGGTCAACCAGCCTGGCGAGCGCATCCCGCGTTTGCCCGCTCGCTTTCACCGCCCGAGCGCTGGCATCCGCTGCGGTCGATGTGGCGCCTGAGACTGCCGAGGCGGCGCCCGCCGCAAGTGCTTCTTTGACCCTGGTACCGGCTTCCACCGCTGATCTGCGCGTTCCTTGAAGTGCGGCGTGAACCGCTTCGCCAATTCCTTCACCCCCTTCGGGACTCGCGTCAGGTCTTTCCGTGGGCTGAGCAGTCTCATTGGCAAACGGCCTGGCGCTGCTCCGGGAAAGCAGCAGACCGGCGCCAATCAAGACCATGGGAAGGGGAACTTTTCTGGCGAGACCAAGAAGCGGATAACCCACGAGGGCGCCGATTGCCAATGCCTGAAGCGGGTGAGTAGCGACACTCTCCTTGGTCCGCTCGACCCCCTTCGCCCATTTTTCTCTGGCATAGGCGCTCGCCTCATTCTTCAGATGGTGCGGGGAGAGTGTCGTTTGGATCTCGTCGGTGGTATCCGATAGTGTCTGAGTGAACTCGCTGACGGTGTCTTTAAGTTCCGCTCTACATAGCTCGGACTTCGCTCGCAATGCAGCGGTGGAGTTTGAGCGGTCGCGCATAATACGTATCTCTCCATAGGAAGGTGGTACACGAACTCTGCCAGGCGCAAATGGTTCCTGTTCGTGGCATAATCGTTGCAAGACTTCAGGGGAGTTCATGGCGCGATAGGAAGAGAGGCGCCGCCCTATAAGGCAGTCCGGAATGAACGACCGGCGGGAGAGGCGAAAGAGCCAACTCCGAGATACGTGCTCGCGTCAAAAAGGACCCGCCGTGAGGCGGGCCCAGGGTTAATTAGTTCCTTACCAGCTCTTCAGCCTGCTTTCGGCTGACGCCTTACGACGCGGGCAGCCTCATTCTATGCAGCTTCCTTGTGTGCTGCCATCGGATTGACGCTTTCGGCAAGTCCGCTCAGCTTTTCATCAGCCGCCTTTTCCTCATCAAGGCTTTCCGTCAGCAGGTCTGCTGCTTCAGCCATGTCGAGTTGGTTGGCCCAGGCTATGAGGGTTCCATACCGCGCGATTTCGTAATGCTCGACTGCCTGGGCTGTGGCGATGAGCCCGGCATCCATGACGCCATCGCCTTCAGCCTCCTCCATCACATGGCTGCCCTCGGCCGACAGGCCTTCGAGCGCCTCGCACTTCTTGGCCCGCGGGGTCTTTTCAAGCAGTTCGAAAACCTTTTCGATGCGCTGGACCTGGCCTGCGGTTTCTTCCGCATGCGACGTGAATGCTTCAGCTAATTCCTCAGTGGTCGCCTTTTTTGCCATCTTCGGCAGAATCTTGGTAAGCTTCTTCTCGGCATAGTACATGTCCCGAAGAGTGTCTTCGAATAGGGCCGCGAGTGAGTCCATGGCCATGGCAGTTCTCCTATGTAGGGTTGAGTACATGGTGAACAACCGTAGTGGGCGAAATGTTCCTGTACGATAAAAGGCCCCACGCGAGGCCCTTACGATCGCGGAATGAGGGGCGTTTCGTCACAAGGCTGTAAAAAACTCACTTCGCCCGAAATTCTGCCAGGCAAGGTTGAAAAAGACCCGCAGCGGCTTAAACTCGCCGACGGAGCTTCAAGCAGGAAGTTCGCCCGCCCTTTCCTGATCCGCCAGCCGGACATATGGGCGTCGCTCAGGAAAGCTATTGTCCTGGAGGTGTTGCATGCCCGGCAGACCCAGCATTGTCTTCGCACATGGCCTATGGGCCGACGGATCCTGTTTCAGCAAGGTCATCTCGCTGCTGGTCGCCGACGGTTATGACGTGATCGCGACGCAGAACCATTTGAACACCGTCGCCGACGACGCCGCCGCGGTGCGGACGTCGCTCGGCCGTGCGCGCGGTCCGGTCGTGCTGGTCGGACATTCCTACGGAGGCACCGTCATCACCGCTTCGGGTACGGATGATCGCGTCGAGGCGCTCGTCTATATTTGCGCGCTGGCGCCGGAGGACGGTGACACGTCGCAGGCCGACCAGACGAAATTCCCCCAGACCCCCGTCTTCCAGCATATCGAGGTGGCAGACGGCCGGCTGTTTCTTCGCCCTTCTGGGATCCCGGATTTCGCCGGCGATCTGCCCGAAGCGGAGCAGAAGCTCGTATGGGCCACGCAGATGGGGCCACTCGCAGATCTGTTCGCTCAGCCCGTTCCGGGTGCGGCGTGGAAAACAAAGCCGACTTACTACATCGTCGGTACCGAGGACCGGACAGTCCAGCCTGACCTCCAACGTTTCCTCGCCAAGCGCATGAACGCGAAGGTGACGGAACTGACGTCCAGCCATGTCCCGATGCTGTCTCAGCCCCGCCGCGTCTATGAGGTGATCCGCGAGGCCGCCGACGGTGTGCAGCAGGCCGCTGGCTAAGCCTCTCTGCCGAGCGGGCAAGACTTCGATGTAACGCTGGCGCTCTTTTGCACTGAAGCCGGGCGCGTTGGCGATGCCCTCGATAGTCAGATCGGGGTAATGTTGCAGCGCCTCCTTGACGGTCGCCTGGGCCTCGGCGGTCCGGCCCAGAGCGGCGAGGCTGCCAGCGCGTTCGGCCCGCGCTTGCTTGTTGTAATATTCGGGCGTCTGGCGTTCGTTCGCGCGATTGCCCTCATGTACTTATTCAATGGATCCCGGCTTTCGGTGCGCCGTCCGTCCGGAGGGGGTGCAGGTGTATTCTCAAACGAGATACATCTGGATTGCGCAAATCCAAGGAATTTCCGATGGCTCAAACCTCGATGCTCCATGTACGCGTGGACGACAAACTGAAGGCCGCTGCGGCGGAAAAGCTCGCCGATGTCGGACTCACTGTCTCAGATGCCGTGCGTATTCTGCTCACCCGGATCGCCAAGGAGGGCGGTTTACCGGCCGGCTTGACTACGGACCCGGAAGCGTATGACGCTTGGTTCCGGGCCAAGGTGCAGGAGGCTCTGGACGATACGCGGCCGTCGGTGCCGCATCGGCAGGTCATGGACGAGGCGCAAGCGTTGATCGACAGGAAGCGCCGTGCCCGTTCTTGATGGCGGGAGGCGGGTCGCGCCGATTTGTTGGCTATTGTCGATTACATTTCGGACGAAAATCCCGACGCCGCGCAACGGCCGAAAGACGAGATCGAGGCCAGCGCGTCCAAGCTGCCGGAACATCCGAAGCTCTACCGTTCCGGCCGCATTGCCGGGACGCGGGAAATGGTCGTTCGACCAAACTATCTGGTGATCTATACCGAGAGTACCCGCGCGGTGACAATCCTGCGCGTGCTGCACGCCGCGCAGCAATGGCCGCCAGCGCAGGAGTAAGGGCAGATTGCCTCTGTCGTTGGAGTGGCCGACGACATGGCGCGTGCATAAAGGGCAGCTATCGACCGACCTCTCCAGAGCCTGCCGGTCGGCGGCGGCCCTTTAAAGCCTTCCTCAAATTGTCGACGCCACCGCAGTGTTCCTTCGCGCGGTCGGCGCCGCCCGCGTGGACTTATTCAATGGATCCCGGCTTTCGCCGCTATCGGATTTGCACATCCGGTGACAGGTCTGCCTATTACCCTTGCCCCGCAAGCGAAGCGCAGCAGGGAGAAAAATGATCGGAAGTCTCCCGCGCTTCAACATATGCGTCTGGCAATTGGTAGATCGGAATGTCAGCCCCTTGGTCATCACTTTTGATCTTCCCGGCCTCCGACTGACGCTGGCCTGACATAAAGCTCGGCTGTGGTCCCTATGCGCAATATCAGGAATTGCTCGCCGAATATTGAAACGCCCTTGAAGCATGTCACATCCTGAAAGCAGACGTCATCGCGCTCCTCGATCGGATCGACCCCGTAGTGTTTAAACAACTCATCCACGAAACGGCGGACGAACATTGGCCTCGTGCAAAAGAACGAATCTTTAAGAGATAGTCGGAGCATCCGACCGCTCCGATCGAAGCTGACGAGCCCGACTTCGTCCACTTTGCTCCAGATATGTACCGTCGATACAAGGGTGTTGCTGCCAACATAAAATGAAGCTTCGGGGTAAAAGCCAAGCTCTGCCACAACGAGCTTCACTTCGTCCGGTATCCGTGCGAAACCGATCCCGCGAAAGCTGCTCTGGTTTTGGGTAATCGCCTTCGAATGCCTGGCGTCGTAGGAGCAAGGCTGGCTATTGTCACTCGCTTCATTCTGCGGAAGCGGGTGCTTCCCGCCGCCCAGCACAGGTTCACTGAGCAAAAGAAAAACCAGGCAAGTCAACACTGTGGAGATCGTAGCCAGACGTTCCATGACTGGTCACTCCGTCGGGGTGAGCTTAACTCACAACGGCGAGAAATTCCATGCGTTCGGGAGCGTTCCCCACTTTCGCCGGGATTACGGATTGGGGAAGGCTGGCTTACGCGCCCGCCAGATCGGCATAAAGCGCGTCGCGCGTATCCCTGGTGAACTGGCCGTTGCAGCCTTCGAGCGCCGTGTTGCTCATGCTGACGACGCTGAGGCCGCGCTCGATATCGACGAACCAGTCATTGCCATAGACCCCGCCCCACAACAGCGTGCCCGGTGATTGCGGTGTGCTGGCGAGCTTCGGATCATCGATGATCGCGCTCACAAAGCCGAAGCGCTGCCCATCACTGCCGGCGCCACGATCGAGCGTGCCGACCTGGTTCGAGATCGCGGCATGGCGCGTTTCCGGGCGCAGGATCGGTGCGCCGTCCGTCCGCAAGGTCTCCAGAAGGCGCAGCACGCCATCGGCGGTGCCGATCATGCCGGCGCCGCCCGATTGGAAGGCTTTTGGGTTGAAGGCGCGGCCAGGGGCGAAGTTGAAATAACCCATCTCATCGCTGCCCAGCACCAGCCGGTCGGGCATGCGCCCGGCAACCGGTGCGGCGTCGGCATAGGCCGTCGCCAGACGGGCGCGGTCGGCGACATGGAAGCTCGTGTCGCTGATGCCGAGCGGGGCGGTCACATGGCGCTTGACGACCTCGTCGAGTGTCGTGCCTTCGACCCGGGCGAGCACCGCGCCCAGCACGTCGATCGCCACCGAATATTCCCATCCGCTGCCCGGTGCGAATTTGAGCTTGCGCCTCGCCAGCCGGGTGAAATTCTCCTCGAAATCGAAATCAGTGTCCGACAGCCCGTCCGAAAAATCGGGTTCGGCGCCATAGTCGTAGCTCAGCCCCGCGGTATGGGTGAGGAGATGGCGCAGCGTGATGCGCGGCGCGCTTCCGTCGGCGAGTTCGGGCGTGAAATAGGGCAGGTAGCGGGAGACGGGGTCGTCGAGCCCGATCAGACCGCGATCCATCATCGCGAGCGCCGCGGCGGCCACGAAAGGCTTGGTCACCGAAGCGAGGCGGAACAACGTGTCGCGGCGCACGGGCCTGCCGTCTTCGCGATCGGCGAAGCCGCGCTCCGCCGCAAAGACAATCTCGCCGTCCCTGGCGACCAGATAGACGACGCCGACAATGCGGCCGGCGGAGACGGCCTCGTCGATGACGCGATCGAGCCTTGCGAACATGTTGCGCTCGTCCCTATTCAAGCCGCCGGTCGTCTTCGCCGAGCAGCACGCAGTCGGACGGCGCGAAGGCAACATCGACCGTCTCGCCCTCGCGGAACACCTGCGCGTCGATGACCGCATTGCATTGCAGATTGAGTCCTTGCGCGTCTATGGCATAGACAGCGGTGCCGCCGAGATAGGACGTTGCGGCGATCCTGCCTTTAAGCCTGTTGACGCCCTGGGCCGCCTTCTTGCCGACTTCCAGGCGCTGCGCCCGCACGATCACCGTCACTTTGTCACCCGCTTTGGCGGTCGCTGGCGCCTGCGCCTCGATGCTCGCGCCATTGTCGAGGGTGATCCGGGCCGTGCCGTTGGCGGCGGACGCGATGGTGCCGGTGAGGAGGTTGGACTGGCCGAGGAAGCTCGCGACAAATTTCGTGGCCGGGGTGCGATAGACTTCCTCGGGCGTGCCGTTTTGCTCGATGAGCCCGTGATTCATCACCACGATGCGGTCCGACATGGCCAGCGCCTCTTCCTGGTCGTGCGTCACGAAGATGGTGGTGATGCCGACCTCGCGCTGGATGATCTTGAGCTCGGTGCGCATTTCTTCGCGCAAGTTTGCGTCGAGCGCCGAGAGCGGCTCGTCGAGGAGCAGCACGTCGGGCTCGATCACGATGGCGCGCGCGAGTGCTATTCGCTGCTGCTGGCCGCCCGACAGTTGCGAGGGGAGCTTTTTCTCCACCCCCGGCAGGCGCACCATGTCGAGGGCGCGCTTCACCTTGCGCGCGATGTCCGCCTTCGGCACGTCGCGGTATTTGAGTCCGAAGGCGATATTGTCCGCCACGCTCTTGTGCGGAAAAAGCGCGTAGTTCTGGAAGACGAGGCCGATATTGCGCTTGTAGATCGGCACGTCGTTGATCCGCCTTCCGGCCACGACGATCTCGCCCGAGGTCGGCGTGACGAGGCCGGCGATCGAGCGCAGGATCGTCGTCTTGCCGCAGCCCGAGGGCCCGAGCAGGGTCACGAAGCTGCCCTTGTCGATCTTGAGGTTGACATCCTTCACCGCCACGAAAGACCCATAGGTCAAGGTGACGCCTTTCAGATCCACGGCGATGTCGGTCATGCGCAAGACTTCAATTGAGAGTGATCGAAGGTAGGGCATCCCGGCGCTGGGCCGGGATGCTCCGTAGAACGCGGATCAGGCTCACGCACCTTTCGAGATGCGGTCCCACTGCTTCTGCCATTCGGTCTCGTGCTCGGCCCAGTAGACCGGGTCGGCGAAGGTGAGCGCCTTCATCGTACCGGTCGGGTCGAAGGCCGGCATCTTGGCGATCTTGTCGGTGAGCTTCACCTTGGTCGGATCGAGAGCGGGCGGATAGTTCTGCCCTTCCGCCACCGCGATCGAGGTCGCCGGGTCGAGCATGAAGTTGAGGAGTTCCTCGCATTCCGCCATCGGCGAGCCCTTGAGGACCAGCATGTCCTCCATCCAGGCATAGCTGCCCGGCGGATCGAGATAGCCGATCGGATGTCCCTGTTCCTGGAGCGAGGCGACGCGGCCCGACCAGGCATCGGTGACGACGACCTCTTCCTTCGACAAAAGGTCCATGAGCTCGGCGCCCGAGCTCCAGTATTTCTTCGTCATGTCGCGGGCTTCGCGCACCTTGGCCCACATGGCCTCGATGTCCTTGATGTCGTTGGGGCTCTGGCCGCTCTGCAGTGCGGCGTACCAGACGCGGGTGTTCTTGTCGCCGAAACCGCCGATCTTGCCGGCGTATTTCTTGTCGATGAGGAGATTGGCGCCCTTTTCCTTGGCTTCCTCGGGCGAGATGACCTTGGTGTTGTAGGCGATGCCGGTGGTGCCGTAGTCGTAAGGAACCGCCGACAGCTTCGGCGTCATCTTGCGGAACGGCTCGATCATCGCCGTCATCACATTGGCGAGATTGGGGATGTTCGCCTCGTTGAGCTCGGACGTCCAGCCGCCATCGACATATTTCTTGTAATATTCGACGCCGGAGGAATGGATGATCTGGAAGTCGCCCGGATTGGCGGTCTTCACTTTGGTGATGATCTCGTTCTCGTCGCCGAAGGTGCCTTGCACGACTTTCAGGCCGGTCTTTGCCGTATAGGGCTGGAAGGCGAATTTATCGATCGCTTCCTGCACCGTGCCGCCCCAGCCGTCGAAGCGCACTTCGGTGACCGCCGCGAGTGCGGATCCGCTCCAGCGCGTCATTAGCCCGGCCGAGGCCGCGGCGGCCGCGGTCAGGCCTAAGAAGGTGCGGCGGTCCATGCCGCCATTCTGATAGCGCTCTTTCAGGCGCTCCAGTCTTTTGGTCTGCGAAAGCTTCATTGTCGTTTCTCCCAGTTTGTTATTGTCGATTGCCGGATAGAATGCGCGCGATAGCGCCGCCCAGCAAGGGGAGGCCCACCGTAATGAGGATCATGAGGGTGCCGAGCGCGTTGATCTCGGGGCTGATCGAGATCTTGAGCATGGCCAGGATCTGCGTCGGCATGGTCTCGACGCCCGGCGGGCGCCAGAACAGGCTCGCCGTGATGTTGTCGAAGGAAATGGTGAAGACGAGCAGCACAGCCGCCACGATGGCCGGCATGAGCAGCGGCAGCGTCACCTGACGGAACGTGTTGAAGCGGTTGGCGCCGAGGGAGAGGGCGGCCTCCTCATAGACGCGCTTGATGCCGATGAGCCTTGCCTGCACGACCAGCACCACGAAGGGCAAAGCCAGCATGATGTGGCCGAGCACCAGAAGCAGATAGGTGCGCGGCTGGTTTGCCCATTTCATGAGCAGCAGCAGGCCGACGCCGAGAATGGTTTCCGGCACCAGGGCGGGCAGGATCACCAATGTGTTCATCCACTGCTTGCCGCGGAACTCGTATCGGGTGATCGCGATCGCCGCCATCACGCCGATGACGGTGCAGATCGCAGCGGTGAGGAGTGCTATCCAGATCGAGGTCTTGAACGCGCGCAGCACGGACTCGTTGTGGAAGAGCTTGCCGTACCATTGCAGGCTCAAGCCCGTCATCGGGAAGCCGCCGAACATCGAGGCGTTGAAGGAGAGAATGACCGTCACCAGGATCGGCGCGAACATGAAGATATAAACGAGGACGGTGACAATCTTGACGGCCCGCCAGCCCCATACGCCGCTGGCATCCTCGGCCTGTTCTCCCGGCCTCATCGGCTCAACCCCTTGAAGATGGTGGATAGACCCATATAGCGGCTGTAGATCGCCGACACGATGCCGAGCAGCACGAACAATACGATGGAAAGCGTGGCACCCATCGGCCAGTTGAGCTGCTCCATGATCGTGTCGAAGATCAGATTGCCGAACAGCGCGTCGCGGTTGCCGCCGAGGATCTGCGGCGTCACATAACTGCCGGCCGCCAGCACGAAGCAGAGGAGCAGGCCGGCGCACAGTCCCGGCAGCGACAGCGGCAGCGTCACTTCCCGGAAGGCCTGGGCGCTGGTGCAGCCCAGCGTCCGCGCCGCTGAGAGAAGGTCGCGGTCGATGCTTTCGAGGCTCACATACACATTGAGGATCATATAGGGCAGCAGGAAGTGGATCATGCCCATGATCACCGCGCCCTCGGTGTAAAGCATCTGGAGCGGGCTATCGATGATGCCGAGCGCCTGCAGCGTGACATTGATGGCGCCCTGTTCGCCGAGGATGTGGATCCAGGAGAAAGTGCGGATGGTGAAGGAGATCCAGAACGGCACGATGAGCAGGAGCAGCAGCAGCCATTTGTGCCGGAACGTCGTCATCCAGATGAAATAGGCAGGGATATAGCCCAAGACCGCGCAGGCGAGCGCGGTGATGGCGGCGACCCGCGCCGTCTTCCACAGGAACATGTGGTAATAGCTGTCGGTGAAGAATTCCTGCCAGTTGGCGAGCGTGAAATTCGCTTTCTCGACGCCGGCGGTGACGAATTCATAGAAGGTGTAGATCGCCATGATGGCGATGGGCAGGACGAGAAGCACGACCAGCAGAATGATGGCGGGCGCAAGCAGGTACCAGGCAAACCGCGTCTGCTGCATCATATCAGATCGTCATCCTCTCCCGGCGAGCAAATCCCGCCAAAGTTGAAGACTTTGGCGATCAGGATTTGCTCCAACATTTTTATTTGGCGCGAATCCTTTTCGGCGAAGTGTTTCCACTTCGCCTGGATGCGCGCACGAGAGTCTCACATGCCGTGTACCCTCCCCTTGCGGGGAGAGCCGGCTTGAAGCGCGAGGATGAGGAGTGGATACGCGAAAAACGCGGCAGTCTCTCCCTCAACCGGCTCGCTTCGTTCGCCACATTCTCCTTAAGGGGAAGGGGGCGAACCGTGAGCTCTCAAGCTTGTTTGGGAGACAGCTTAACCCGATCAGTAGGCGCGCGCTACGCAGAAATCGACGGCTTCGCTCAAAGCCGATTTGTAGTCGCTGTCGGGAAAAATCGCCAAAGCGTCGCGGGCGATATCGCCATAATGGCGGGCGCGCTCGACCGTATCGGCGATGGCGTTGTGGCGCTCGACCAGCTTCTGGGCATAGACCAGATCGTCCGCCGTCTGGTTGCCGTCCTCGAGCGTGCGCTTCCAGAAATTGCGCTCCTCATGCGAGCCGCGGCGATAGGAGAGCACGACGGGAAGCGTGATCTTGCCTTCCCGGAAATCGTCGCCGACGCTCTTGCCCATCAGCGCCTGCTTGCCCGAATAGTCGAGCGCGTCGTCGACGAGCTGGAAGGCGATGCCGAGATTGCGGCCATAGGATTCGAGCGCCGCCTGCTCGCCCTTCGGCCGGCCCGCGATCACCGCGCCCACTTCGGCCGCGGCGGCGAAAAGCGCCGCCGTCTTGGCCCCGATCACCTGCATATAGGCGTCTTCGGTGGTCGAGGTGTCATGCGAGGCGGACAGCTGCAGCACCTCGCCCTCGGCGATGACGGCCGCGGCATTGGAGAGAATGCGCAGCGACTCCAGCGATCCGGTCTCGACCATCATCTTGAAGGCCTGGCCGAGCAGATAGTCGCCGACCAGCACGCTCGCCTGATTGCCCCAGATGAGCCGCGCCGTCTTCTTGCCGCGCCTGAGATCGCTCTCATCGACCACATCGTCATGGAGGAGGGTCGCCGTATGCATGAACTCGACCGAGGTGGCGAGCTTCACATGGGAATCGCCCTTGGCGTCGCACATGCGGGCGGTGGCGACGGTGAGCATCGGCCGGATGCGCTTGCCGCCTGAATTGATCAGATGCCCGGCAAGCTCGGGGATCACCTCGACATGCGAGGCGGCGCGCGCCAGGATGGCCTCGTTCACCTTGACCATGTCGGGAGCGGTCAGCGCGATCAGCGGGTCGAGACTTGGCTGCTTCTGCTCGCTGCCTTCGAAGGGAATGACGACACCCACAGATTGAACCTTTTCAATTATGATACTGGCGCCGACAATAGGGGGCTGATACGCCCTTGAGCAAGCGCGACCGGTTGACGCTAAGGACAGCAGGAGACGATGAAAGAAGTTCTCAGAACCAACGATCTGGTGCTCCTGTCCTATGCCACCCATATTCTGGCCGAGGCCGGCATCGAGGCGACCGTCTTCGACGCCCATATGAGCGCCGTCGAGGGCTCCATCGGCGCCTTCCCGCGCCGCCTGATGGTCGCCGAAGAGGACGCCGGGAGAGCTCTACGCGAACTAGGTAACGTTGCGATAACCACGCAGCGGTAAATTGGTCCATCATGCAGGAATCCTCGCCCGGCCCGTCATCTTCCCAAGCCCCCGTCGCGGCGGCCATCCCTCCGAGCTTGACCGAGGACGGCTTTCTCAATGGCCGGCTGCGCATCCTGCAGCCGGAAAAGGGGTACCGGGCCGGCATCGACGCTGTCTTCCTGGCGGCAAGCGTGCCCTGCGCCCCGGGCGACAACGTCCTTGAGGCCGGCATGGGAACGGGTGTGGCCGCTTTGTGCCTCGCTCATCGGGTGCCGGATCTCCAGATCACCGGCATCGAGGTCGCCGCCCGCTATGCCATGCTGGCCGAGGAGAATGCCCGGCGCAACGAGTGCGGTGCCGGCATCAAAGTCATCCACGCCGATATCAAAGAGGCGCTGCGCCGCGACGTGGCCCATATGCCGGCGGCCGGCTCCTTTGCCCATGCTTTCGCCAATCCGCCCTATTTCGAGGACGGAAAATCGACCGCCTCGCCGGTGGCGCTGAAGGCCGGCGCCCATAATTTCTCACCCGAGGATCTCGAACTCTGGATCAAGGCCATGCATGGGCTGCTCGAGGCCCGCGGCACCGCGACCGTGATCTACCGGGCCGAGGCCCTGGCCAAGCTGCTCAGCCTGTTCGAGGGCCGGTTCGGCGACATCACCGTGGCGCCCTTATTCCCGCGCCACGGCCTCGCCGCGACCCGCATCATCGTCCAGGGCGTCAAAGGCTCGCGCGCACCCGTCCAGCTTCTCCCCGGACTGGTGCTGCATGGCGATGACGGGAAATTCACAGCCGCCGCCGAGGCGGTGTTGCGCGAGGGCGCCGCCTGGCCGATGCGTTAGATCACGTTTGTGTTAGCGCGGGATTCTTGCGAAAAACGGGGGCACACTTTTTCGCATCGCTATCATATGCTCACATCTCATAAGAGATGCGGTTGTCCCCCTCGCCCCGCGGGAGCGGGGAGAGGGGGGCCCATTGCGAAGCAATGGGAAGGTGAGGGGCACCCGGTCTTTTAGCGCAATGATTGGCAGATCTATCGCGATTGCTGCGTAGAAGGGTAACAAGGATGCCCCTCACCCTCCCTCTCCCCTCTTTGAGGGGCGAGGGGTGACCTGCATCGCCTCGCGAGACACCCGCTCTGAGCTCAGTCGCTCCCCACCAGGCCGCGCAGTTTCTGCAGGTCTGGCACTTTCAGGGCACGGCCTTCCTTCACGATGAAGCCCTGCGCTTCGAGCCAGGCGAATTCGCGCGTCACCGCTTCGCGATGCGTGCTGATGCGGCTGGCGATCTCCGCATGGGTGGGAGGCGGCGAGAGGAGCGCTTGACCTTCGCCCTTGGCGGCGGCCTCCGCCAGCCGGAGCAACTCGGCCCAAAGCCGTTGCCGCACCGCCATGGTGCTGAATTCGAACACCCGCCTGGTGAGGACGCGCACCTGCTGGGTCAGATGCGTCGCCACCGCCCTGGTGAATTCCGGGTGATTGGCCATCGCGGCGAGGGAATTGCGGTCGCCGCATCACAGCGGCGACACAGGGCTCGACGGCTTCGACGCTGGCCGAGCGCGGGTGACCATCGATCGCCGAGAGCTCGCCGAAGATCGTGCCGGCAGCGACGTCCCGGAAGGCCACCCGTTGCCCGTCCGCCGAGTAGATGCTGACCCGCGCCAGACCTTCCAGCAGGAAGAGGACGTCGAAGGTTTCGTCATTGTGGCCGATGATCAGCTCCAGCGCGCCATATTCGCGGATGGCGCATTGCTGCGCCAGCTCGGCGAAAGCAGCCTCGTCGAGAGACTTGAAATAAGCGATCGCTCGCAATGCATCTTTTGAGTGTTTGGCCATTCACAGGTCTCCCGCCGGCTGAAATAATGGAAGCTCGGGTGCAATTGGTCAACGGATGCGCCGGCAATCGACGCCGCCTGACGAAAATGTTAGGAAGACAGCGGGGGAGAGCGCACAATGGAACGCGCCATTGTGGCCAATGAGAACAGGAAGGGGTTTGGATGGCCCACGACTGGCGGCAGTTTCTCGTCCTGGATGCGATTTCGGCCACCAAACACGGGCTGACGTCGCGGGCCGCCAAACATCCGGGCCTGACCTGGCACGATCATCTGGTCATGTTGCTCCATGTGGCGGCCGAGATCGAGCATGGGCTCATGGTTCAATATCTCTATGCCGCCTATTCGCTGGGCGGCCCCGATGCCGCGACGCCGAAGCGCCAGGCTCTCATCAAGCGCTGGCAGACGAGCCTGCTCAAAGTGGCGAAGGAGGAGATGGGCCATCTCCTCACCGTACAGAATATCCTGCGCCTCGTCGGCGCCCCGGTGCATTTCGGGCGCGAGGATTATCCCTGGACGGTGCCTTATTATCCCTATCCCTTCCGGCTCGAGAGGCTCACCCGCTCGTCGCTCGCCTGTTATGTGCATGCCGAGATGCCGCCGCATATCGCCAAGACGCTGAAGGAACCTCCGGAACTCTCCAAACGCTTCGAGGATTTCCTCGAGACGGACAAGGCCGAGATCGCCAGGCTGATCAAGGAACGGGCGGAAGGCCCGGTCCATACCGTTGCCGCCATCTATGACGACATCATCGATATCATCGGCAACGAGCATCTGATTCCCGATTCCGCTTTCGACGACGAGACCTATGCTACCCAGGCCTCCTGGGACGACTGGGGGCGCTCCTACGGGCCCGAGCCGCGCGCACTCGATCCAAGCGGCTCGACGGTGGGTGACCCGCTCCGTCAGCGCGAGGCGAACGTCATCATCATGCGCGCCGCGACGCGCACCGAGGCGCTGGCGGCGCTCAAGGCGATCGGCAGCCAGGGCGAGGCAGTGCACCTCGAGACCAAGCGCACCGACGAGCTCTCGCATTTCGAGCGCTTCCTGAAGATCTTCCAGGAGTTTCCCGACGACTGGGTGCCGGCGCGCAATATTCCGGACAATCCGACGACCCGGAAATTCGAACGCAAGGGTGCGAACTATATCGACAACGACTATGCGCGCCATTGGGCGACGCTGTTCAACTATCGCTACCGTCTGCTCCTGACCTGCCTCACCCATTCCTTCCGCCTGGCGCGCTTGTCGAAAGCGGGCGAGCCCAATCTGCGCGGCATGGTCATGCACCGGATCTTCGGCGAGATGTACAATATCAAGACGATCTCAGGGGTTCTCGTCGGGCTCGATCTGCACAAGGACGGAACGGCGGGTTATGCCGCTCCACCCTTCGAGATGCCTTATTCGCTGACGCTGCCCGATGGCGAAGCCGATGCCTGGCGGCTGCATCAAGAACTTCTCCAGGGGGCGCTCGACGTGACGAAGCTGCTGCTGGAGAAGGCGACCGGGACGGGGCGCGATTATCTCATCGCCTTGAGCGATCTCGATCGCAGGGCCATCGCCACCATCGACGCATTGCTCGAAGGCCAAGGGAGTAAGCGCAAGTGAGTCCGGACATGGGAAAGATCAAGGAACTTCGTATCCTGCCGCCTTTCGCCATCGGCAGGCTGGGCTCCGCGGAAGACCCCCTCGACAACTATACGATCGCGACCGATGCGGAAGGACCGCTAGGTTACCGCACTATCGTGCCCGCCGAGACACTGATCGTCGATGAAGCGTCGGGCGAGATCAGCGGCACTCATGTTCCCGCGCGGATGCAGTTCAAGCGGGACAAGAAAATCCGCCCGGTAGCGCCGTTCCTCGAGCTCTTCGCGGTGAACGCGAAGAACGAGCTGGTGCCGGTGACCGAGGATTTGCTGGCGGGGGCCAAACTCTCCTGGCGGGTCGCGGTGGCCAACCGCAAGGTCGTCCGGCGTACCCGCGATAAGGCGGACCTCGTCTCGGCCCATACCGGCTGGTTCAGCGATCACGCGCCGCAGAGGCTCAAAGGGTATTGCACGAACTTCATTTCGAAGGACGCCTTCGTCGATTTCGGCAGCGTGCGCTTCATCAAACCCAACGAGAAGTATCCGCAGATCAGGCTGCGCTTCACACCGGCGAAGGGACTCATCTACGGACCGCATGCGCCCGACGCCCCCGATCCGATCATCCCGGCCGAGCGCGCCATCTACGACCACGGCAAGGATCGCGGCACGTGGTACAAGTTCGAAGCGGATGGCAAGGATGAAACCGTTCCGCCCTCGCTCTTCGCCATCGAGCCGCCGGCGCCGTCATGGCTCAACGACAATATCGCCATCAGCCGCGGCTATTTCGACGATGCCTGCGACGGCTTCGTCGAGGCGAAGCTTAACCTTTCCGATGGCCACGTCCTCACCGCCTCGGCGCGCATCTGCGCCTCGCCGCCCGCGGTCGTGCCGGATTCGCTTTTCGTGCGCAGCCTTGCCGATGATCTGGAACAAGTCATCCATGGACCGGCAGTCGCCGATGACGAGGCGCCGGAAATCACGCAGGCGCGCGCCGAGGATATTGTCCGCCGCGCCTTCGAGACGGTACGCTTCCTCAATGTCGCGGTCCTGAACGGCAACGACTACAAGGGCCGGTCGGCGCTGTCGCTCGATTCCATGCCCGAGGAAGAGGCCGCCGACACCGAGCGCGCCATCCGCCCGGTGATCACGCCGGAAGGCGCCGACACGCTGGCCATACTCACCTTGCATCAGCAGGTCTACGCCGCCTTGCGTGGTGGTGCCGCTCCCTGGTTCCTGCGCCTGCTGCGCAATCCTGACGAGGTCTCCGACTTCACCGATCGCGGACGGCGCAAGATGCCGGCCTTGATGTGCGGCGCCGACAACAGCTATCTCGCCCTCACGCACCGCCAGATCGATACCATCCGCAAAGTGGCCGAGGGCACGCTCGGTACCGTCGCGGCGGCGCCCAAGGTATTGGCGCTCACGCCACGCAATCTCACCGCCCAGATCCATTATGAAGCGGCGGGCAATCCGGTGAGCTCACGGCCGGTGACGTCGGTCGCCAATTGCTGCCCCGGGCTCGAAGTGGATTTCCGCGCCATATGGCGACGCATGCTCGAGGGCCTGGAACTGCGCGAATATGACAATCTGATCGTCAATGCCGATCCTGAATTCGCCGAGTTGAAGGGCCATCGCCTGCTGCGCATCACCTTGCCGGACGGCCAGAAGCCAATCGAGCCGATGAACTACATCAGGGGGCCGGCGACCTCGGATCCCGACGGCTACATCATCCTCACCACAGCTGAGAATCCTTATGGCCTCGCCCCGCTCGAATGGTCGAATGCGCTGGCGCGGCTGTTGAATGGCTTCCAGGGCGAGACGGTCGACTGCGATATCTCCCTCAACGCGGAGGAGGCGCAGGTCCCGCGGCAGGAGGATCCGCCGAACTTCAAGACCTACCGCTTCAAGGTCCGGTATTTCTTCGATCCCGGCACCGCGGTCATATCGGAGGCCCTGGCCGAGGCGGGCGAACTCACGCAAGGCCTGTGCTCGCCCTGGCAGAACGACTACCGCGAATGCTCCTGCTACTATTGGGCCTCGGCGCGGCCCGATTTTGTGAATGTCGAGCCCGGCCCCAAGGGCTTGAGCCACGGCGACAACTGGCTGCAGAAAAAGCGCACCGGACAATATGTGGCCGATGATTATGTCGATTCCCGCCTCGTCTTCTATGACGAGCTGTTCACCGACTGGGAGAAATGGCTGCGCTTCCAGGTGAAAGGCCGCGATGCGCCGGGCGAGGAGCGGTCGTGAGCGGGGCCGCTCGGTTTTACATGCAGGCCTCACGCCCGCGACTGCCCGCGGCGCATCTTCTGGCCACCGATGCCGGCCGGCATCTCTTCGTCGCCGATGGCAGCCGGCTGTTCGATATCGAGGCGGATCTCTTCGCCGAATTCGAGACGGCGCTGACGGGGCTGGATTCCGGCAAGGTCGCCCGCCTGCTGGCGCAGGCCGGGCTCGATAGCGCGCCCCTGATCGATGATGTGCCCTTGCCGCCTCCGCCAATTCACGCATTATCCCTGGCGGTGGCGCAGAAATGCAATCTCGGCTGCACCTATTGTTATGCCGAGCAGGGCGGCTTCGGCGGGGCGCCGAAGAACATGCCGCTCACCACCGCGCTGCAATCGGTCGATCAATTGATCGGGAATGCGGCGCCGGGAGCCAAGCTCAATCTGTCCTTTCTGGGCGGCGAGCCTCTGGTCAACCGGCCGGTGCTTCAGGCGGCGACGCTGCACGCCGCCGATCGCGCGCGCCGGAAGGATGTGCCGATCACCTTTTCGATCACCACCAATGGCACGCTCGTCACCGAAGCTGATGCGGACTTCTTCGAGGAGCACGGCTTCGCGGTGACGATCAGCCTCGACGGCATCGGGGCCGCGCATGACGCCCAGCGGCCCTTCCGCAATGGCCAGGGCAGTTTCGACCGCATCATGGCGCGGATCGCACCGCTTCTCGCACGTCAGCGCCGCATGCAGGTATCGGCGCGGGTGACCGTCACGTCGCGCAATCTCGATCTGCGCACGACGCTCGACGGCTTCATCGCCCATGGCTTTCACAGCGTCGGCTTCTCGCCGATGCTCGCCTCGCCGTCGGGCCAAGGCGAGATGCAGGCCGGCGATCTTGAATTGATGCTCGCCCAGATGATCGAGTGCGGGCGTGAATTCGAGCGCCGCACGCTGGCTGGCCAGCGTTATCCCTTCGCCAATATGCTGAATGCCATGCGCGAGATCGGGCGCGGCACGCACCGGCCTTACCCTTGTGGCGCCGGCGCCGGCTATCTCGGCGTTTCCGCTTCGGGTAATTTCGCCGCCTGTCACCGTTTCGTCGATGACGAGGAGGGCGCCATGGGCTCGCTCACCCACGGGATCGACACCGCCCGGCAAGCGGCGTGGCTGGCCGAGCGGCATGTCCATCGCCAGGAGCCGTGCAAGGGCTGCTGGGCGCGCTATCTCTGCGGCGGCGGCTGCCATCACGAAGTGACGAAGCGCGGCCGTCCGGCCTGCGACTACATCAGAGGCTGGCTGCATTATTGCCTCGAGGCCTATTTGCGTCTGGGCCAGGCCGCGCAACAGCCGATGGCGGGGTGAGCCTATGGCGAGAGTGTGCGTCATCGGCGGCGGTCCGGCGGGCAGCGTCTTCGCCATCCGCATGGCGCAACTCGGCCACCAGGTGGAGCTTATCGAGCCTGTCGCCTTTCCGCGCCCGCATCTAGGCGAGTCCTTGAGCCCTGGCGTCCCGGCACTCCTCCAGAGCCTGGGCGCAGAAGACGCTCTGGCGGGCTCCCGCCCGGTGCGCCAGGTCGAGGTTGCCTGGGAGGGAGCACCGCAGATCCGCCTCGACGAGCGCCAGGAAGGACGTCTGGTCGATCGTGGCTATTTCGATTCTCTGCTGCTCGATCATGCGCGAAGCTTAGGCGTCGGCATCCGCCAGCCGGCCCGGATCGTCGACCGCCGGCACGATGCGGAAGGCTGGCGTCTCGTCATCGAAACCGAAACGGGGAGCCAGAGCATCGCGGCCGATTTCCTGGCGGATGCGCGCGGCCGCAATGGCGCTCCATCCTGGCGCAGGCAGCCGGCCGGGCCCGCGACGCTCGCCCTTCATGCTTACTGGAAAGGGCCGGGTCTTCCCGACCATCCGGTGATCCGGGCCGGCGACGACGCCTGGTACTGGTCGGTGCCGCTTCCCGATGGCTCCTGCAACATCCAGGTCTTCGTCGATGCGCACGCCTTCGGCGCGGCGCGCAAGGACACACTCGATTCACGCTATCTGGATCTGCTCGACCGTTCCGGCTTCAGGCCCGGCGCGCCTGCCGGCCGGGTTCAGGCGACGAACGCCTCGGCCTATGTGGCGCTCGCCGCCACGACGGCGGCAAGCATCGCGCTGGGCGAAACCGCTCTGGCGCTGGATCCTCTGTCATCGAGCGGCGTGCAGAAGGCGATCCAGACGGCGCTCGCCGGCGCCATCGTCGCCAATACGCTCATAGGGCGGCCGGCCTCCGCCAGCGCCGCCATGGCCTTCTATCAGGGAAGCCTGGAGGAAGCGTCGACGCGCCATCGATCCTGGGCCGCGGGCTACTATGCGGAAGCGGCGCGCGCGCGGCCGGCGGCCTTCTGGCGCGACCGCGCGGCCGCCATGCCCGGGAACGCCCGCCGCCGCGCCGCGGTTTCCGCCGATATGGCCAGTGTCGCTTCCCAGCCGGTCGAACTGTCGCGCGATCTCGTCATTGCAGATCTGCCCTGCATCGAGGGCGATTTCGTCACGCTGCGCAAGACGCTGCGCCATCCGGATCTTGCCGGCCCTGTCGCCTATCTCGGCGATCAGCCGCTGGCGCCCCTGCTGGGCGACTTTTTGCCGGGCGCGACGCTGGTCGAAATCGCGCAAGGCTGGTCACGCCGCATGCCGTTCAAATCCGCTTTGTCGATCGCCATCTGGCTGCGCAATAATGGCGTCCTTGTCGCGCGCAGCGAGGCCCGGCGATGACATCGCTCACCGAATGGCTCAACGAACGTGGCTTTGCCGAGCATGCGCAGCTTTTTGCCGACAACGACGTCGATCTGGCCACCTTGCTCCTTCTCACCGACGGCAACCTCAAGGAGCTCGGTCTTTCCTTCGGGGCGCGCAAGCGCCTGCTCAATGCGCTGGCCGAGTACAAGGCGGCGAGACCCGAGCCCATGGCCCGCGCCGAGGAGCGCCGCCAGCTCACCGTGATGTTCTGCGACATGGTCGGCTTCACGGCACTTGCGCAGCGCATCGACCCGGAAGTGCTCAAGGATGTCGTGCGCGGCTATGAGGATGCCTGCGCCGCCTGCATCGCCCGTTACGAGGGGTATCTGTTCCAGCGTCTGGGCGACGGCATCGTCGCCTTCTTCGGCTTTCCGCTCGCGCATGAGCGCGAGGCCGAGCGCGCCATCCGCGCCGGGCTCGACATCATTGACGCCATGACGCGTTTCAAATCTCCCGATGGCAGCAGGCTCGAGGTCCGCATCGGCATCGCCACCGGCATCGTCGTCGTTTCCGCCGATGGACGCACCGCCGTCAGCGAGACCATGAATCTGGCGGCCCGCCTGCAGAGCGTGGCGCAGAAGGGCACGCTTGCGGTGAGCTCCAAGGTGCGCAAGCTCGCCGGCGATGCCTTCGACTATGAGGATTTGGGCGCGCATAGCCTCAAGGGCATCACGCTTCCCGTCCATATCTACCGTGCGCTGGGGCTTGCCAGCGCCGAAAGCCGACAGGCCAAGGACAAGCCGCTCATCGGGCGCGGCGCCGAGATGGAGACGCTGCTCGACAAATGGCGCAGCGTCCAGGACGGGGGCAAGGGTTTTACCGTCAATGTCTGCGGCGAGCCGGGTATCGGCAAGAGCCGCATCGCCGATGCGTTGTGCGCCTGTCTCGAACATGAGAATGCACAGATTTGGCGATTCCAGTGTTCTCCCTTCCATCTCAACAGCGCCTTCTATCCGATCAGGACGCATCTCGACGAGGTGCTGCAGATCAGTGGTGACAGTCCTGTTGATGTCAGGCTCGACAAGCTGGAGGCGCTGATCGTCGGGCGCTATGGCTTGCCGCTCTCCGATGTGCGCTTCATCGCCGGCATGATGTCCATCCCGTGTGACGCCCGTTATGGCGCGCTCGACATATCGCCACGGCTCGCCAAGGAGGAGACGGTCCGCGTGATGGAGGACATGGTGGCCGCCGCCGCCCGCTTGCGCCACACGCTGTTGCTGTTCGAGGACATGCACTGGGCCGATCCGACGACGCTCGAGACTTTGGAAAGGCTGATCGGCAAGCTCGCCGGCATACCCTTGTTGATCGTCGCCACCTATCGGCCGGAGTTCGAGCCGCACTGGTCGCGTCATGTCGATGTCGCGGTCCTCAATCTTGCCAAGCTCACTGCTCAGCAAAGCAAGGAAATGATCGGGCGGCTGGCCGAGGGCAAGTCGCTGCCGGCCGAGATCGTCGAGCGCATCATCGCCAAGACCGATGGCGTGCCGCTCTTCGTCGAGGAGCTGACGCGCAACATCCTGGAATCGGGCGGACTGGTCGAGGCGGGCGGGCGCTATGTCTATGCCGGCGACGCTTTGGGCTTCGCCATCCCGGAAACCCTTCGCGACTCGCTTGCCGCGCGTCTCGACCGATTGGCCAAGGCGAGGCCGGTCGCCCAGATCGGCTCGGTGGCCGGGCGCACCTTCAGTTTTGAGCTTTTGGCGGCGCTCAATCAGATGGACGATGCGTCTCTGGCTGAGGGCCTGGCGGAATTGACCGCTTCGGGTCTTGCGGTGAGTACAGGCACCGCACCCGGACCGGTGTCGTATACATTCAAGCATGCGCTGGTCCAGGACGTGGCTTATGACTCCCTTTTGCGCAGCCAGCGCAAACCGCTGCATGCGCGGATCGCCCAGGTGCTGGAGGAACGCCATCCCGAGACGCGCGATCGCGAGCCCGAGCTGCTCGCGCATCATTATACGGCGGCGGATGATCCGGCCGCCGCAGCACCGCTCTGGCTCAAGGCGGGCGAGGTGGCCATGCAGCGCTTCGCCGTGCCGGAGGCCGTCAGCCATTTGCACAAGGGCATCAATCTGCTCGAGACCGCGTCGCCGGGTCCTGAACGCGACCTGCTGGAGTTGCGGTTTCGCGCCTCTCTGGGTCCGGCGCTGGTCGCCGGGCGCGGCTGGGGGCATCCGGAACTGAGCGCGGTGCTGGAGCCCGCCTGGGCGCTCGCCCACCGGCATCGGCATCGCCAGGCCTATCTGCCGATCCTGAATGCGCTTTGGGTGCATACAATGTGCGTCGACCGTCTCGACGTGTCATTGCGCTGGGCCGAGAAGCTGCTCGAAGTCGGCGTCGAGACGGGCGACGAAAACCTGGTCGTCGTCGGTCATCGCGCGATTTCGGGGTCGGCTTTCTGGCAGGGCCGGTTCGATCTGGCCAAGGCGCATGGCGACAAGCTTCTGGCGATGTATGATGCTGAAAGGCACCGGCACATCGCACAGCTCACCAATACCGATCCCTTGACCGGCGAAGGCATCTACCGGGCGCAATATCTCTGGATCATCGGCTATCCGGACCAGGCGGTGGCGGCGAGCAACGAAAGAGACGATCATGCCCGCCGCCGCAATCATCCCTTCGACCTCGCCTTCTCGCTGACGCTCGGTGCGCAGGTTTTCGATTTCCTGTGCGAGCCAGATGAGTTGCTGGCGCGCGCCGAAGAGGCCGACAGTGTCGGCCGCCGCTTCGGCGTCTCGCTCTTCTTCGAGGTCATGGCGGAGATCAGCCGCGGCATCGCATGGCTCAGGGCTGGACGCCATAGCGACAGCGCCATGCGCATCGACCGGGCCATCACGCGTCTTGCCGCGACCGGCCACCGCATCTGGATTGCCTATTTGCGGGCGCTCCAGGCTGAGGCGCTGGCACTTGGCGGCGACCTCGATACCGCCGATCGGCTTGTCGATGAAAGCATCGCCAGGATCAGGGCGGGCGAGGAACGTTGCCACCTAGCCGAGGTGCTGCGCCTCAAGGGCTGGCTGCTGGCGCAACGGGGCAGGCTGGATGAGGCGGAGGGGCGGCTTTACGAGGCGATTGCCTTGGCGCGCGCGCAAGGGGCGAAATCCTGGGAGCTGCGCGCCACGACGACTTTCGCGCGGCTTCTCGCCGATCGCGGCGAGCATGAGCGGGCCTTCGACATACTGGCGGCCATCCACGGCTGGTTCAGCGAAGGATTCGCCAGCCGGGATTTGAAGGCGGCCGCGACTTTGCTCGACGAGCTTCGGCTGCATATCAGCAAGGGAGGAATGAGGAATGCCGGGTGACAAGCACAAGACCGACGAGATGGCCATCCGCCGCCTGGATGAGGAGTGGGGCAAGGCCGCGACGGCCAAGGATCTCGAAGCCGTGGTGAGTTTCTACGCGCCTGACGGTTCGCTGGTCTGGCCGGGGGCGCCCGCTTCGCATGGCACCCAGCACATCCGCGCCAGCTGGAAGGAAATGATGGACACGACGCCCGGGCTCAATCTGCGTTTCACGCCCGAACGCATTGTGATCTCGGATGACGCGTCGCTGGCCTCGGATTTCGGCAAGGTCGAGTTCGGCCATGAGGTCAAGGGCAAGCCGGTCATGGATATCGCCAAATATGTCGTGGTCTGGCGCAAGGAGAAGGGGAGCTGGAAGGTTCTCTATGACAGTTACAACGTGAACTCTTGAGAAAGTTCTGCAGGGCTGCCCGGAGAGGGCGTTAACCGGACAGCCCTGCACGAGACGAGTTCTAAACGATCAGGTCGCGATCCCGGACCGGAGATGCGCTTTGTGAGCGTACGCTAGAACTTGCCGCGTTCCTTGGATTGTGTCGCGTAGAGCGCCGACGTCGCGATCACATGCGGACTGCAGACGGCCATCGGCCTCGGCGGGTTGCCGGTCTTCACCACCGTGATGCCGATATCATCCAGCACTTCGGGCCCGAGCGCTTCCAGAGCTTCCAATTCGGCGCGCTCGATCTGCCTCGCCCGCCAGGCCTTGAACTTGGCGATCATCAGGGCGTTGAATTTGTCCAGGAGAACGAGGACGCCCGGACGGACGGTCGTGCGATGCTCGACATGCGTGTTCATGGGTCTCTCTCCTATGCTCTCCGGCTCTTGAACGGCCGGTCCTCGAATTCTGCAGAGGAATCTAAGGGCCGATGCACGGCCTGTCTGTGCGGAAACTCACAGGCGCCTGGTGTGTGGGATTGTTGCTGGATCACGATGAGTTCAATCCAAACTCAAAAACGTGATCGATTCTTGTTAGTTAGCGCGGGATTGCTTGCGAAAAACCGGTGCCCGCTTTTTCGCATCCTTGCGGGAGCGGCGCATGATGCCTATTTGTGCGCCATGCCCAATCCGCTGCAACGCCTCATACCGCGCCGCTGGCGCAAGCAGACGCCCCTCGTTCATGTCGTGCGCCTTCAGGGCGCCATTGGCATCGGCACACCCTTCAAGCCGCCTTTGACGCTCGAAGGGATTGCCGCGACGCTCGAGCGCGCTTTCGCCCGCAAGGGCATTGCCGCCGTCGCCCTCGTGGTCAACTCGCCGGGCGGCGCCGCGGTCCAGTCGGCCTTGATCCATGCCCGCATCCGTGCGCTGAGCGCCGAGAAGAACATACCGGTCTATACTTTCTGCGAGGACGTGGCGGCTTCCGGCGGCTATTGGCTGGCCTGCGCGGGTGATGAAATCTATGCCGATGCAAGCTCGATCGTCGGCTCCATCGGCGTGATTGCCGCGGGCTTCGGCTTTGTCGATGCGATCGGGAAGCTCGGCATCGAGCGGCGCGTGCATACGGCGGGCGAGAGCAAGGCGATCCTCGATCCCTTCCAGCCCGAGAAGCCTGAGGATGTCGAACGCCTTATGAGGCTGCAACGCGATGTACACGAAGAGTTCAAGGCGCTGGTGCGCGCCCGCCGCCGGGGCAGGCTCAGCGGTGACGAGGCGGAGCTCTTTTCCGGCGCCTTCTGGTCGGGCCGCCAGGCATTGGCCTTGGGCCTTATCGACGGCATCGGCCATCTGCGGGATGTGATGCGGGCCAGATTCGGCGACAAGACCGAGTTCAAGGTCATCGCCAAGCCCGCCGGCTGGGGCTTGCGGCGGCTGGGTTTCGGCACCAGTATGGACCTGGGGTCAGGCCTCATTGATGCCATGGAAATACGTGCATTATGGGCACGGTTCGGTTTATGATACCCCGGATTGAGACTGGAAGGACCGTTTCATGTTGAAAGCCTTGACGATAACCCTGGTCGGCCTGTTGGCCGCCGCCGCCCTGAAGCAGCTCGTGGATGGCCTGAATGCCGCCAAGGCCCGGGTCGCCGTCAAGCGTCGTCCTGTGGATCCGCGCGCCGTCAAGCGCCTCAGGCAGGACCCCAAGACCGGGATTTATTATCCCGACGCCTGAGATTTTGGCTAGATCACGATGAGTTTGGATCGAATCGATCCAAACTCATAAACGTGATCGAGTCTTATATGTTGCGCGGGATTCTTGCGAAAAATCGGTGTCCACTTTTTCGCATCCCGCGCAAAATCGACATTAGGACACTTTTCCGCCCTTAAATAGTTGCCGCCGGGTCTAGTTTTCGTCATGCGAACATGGCTAGATTGTCATGTCGCTTGTCGACACTCCATCAGCAACCGTTAAGGACGGCCCATGATTCGATCCCAATCGATCACCTCCCTCTTTTTGACCAGTTCGCTCTTCCTTGCTACGGCCCTGGCGGGCCCGGCGATTGCCCAGGAAGGCGCCAAAATCAAGCGTGGCCAGTGGCCCTCGGTGGAAACCGGTGCCGGCGCCGCCAATGCGCCGAAGGCGGGTGACAGCAAGGGGCCGTCCGCCAAGCCGGGCGCCATGAACGTCACCCGCAAGGCGCCCGAGCAGCAGACGCCGGCCGCCCAGCTCGATGCCCTGTCCGGCATGTCGATGAGCCGGGACGGCAAGGCCCGCGCCGTCAAGGTGCCGAACCGCCTCAAGGGCATGATGCTGAAGGGCAAGAGCGCCCAGGCGATCCAGGAAGCGCCAAAGCCCGGCAAGCTGGTGCCGATCAAGGACACCACGCAATATCCTTACACGGCGGTAGGCTTGCTCTCCAATGGCTGCTCAGGCACCCTGATCGGCAAGCGCTTCGTGCTCACCGCCGCCTATTGCATCTTCAATCCGGAGACCAAGCAGTGGGACCAGAATCTCGATTTCTATCCGGGCATCAATGGCGATGAGCGTCCCTTTGGCGGCGTGCAGTGGAAGAATGCCTGGGTAACCAAGGGCTTCGCCGAAAAGGGTGATTGGAACCTGGCTTTCGGTCTGGTCGAATTGCAGAGCGATGTCGGCGACCAGAATGGCTGGTTCGGTTTTGGCCATCTGCCGCAGATTCCGAAAGGCCCGGCCATGACCGGCTATCCGGCGGGCGTGCCCGACTTCACCATGTGGGAAACCACCTGCCCCGTGAAGGCCGCCGACAAGTCCTTCATCGCCTATAGCTGCCCGCTCAAGAAGCCGCTGCAAGGCATGGCGGGCGCAGGCATCTGGGTCGTCGACAAGCAGTCGAACGGCCCCATGCTGATTGCCCTTCACGGCGGTTCGCTCAAGGGCGCCGATATGTGGGGACAGCGCATCAATGAAGAGGCCTTCTACACGCTGCAGGCCTGGATGAAGGACGCCGACCAGGGTGGCGACGAGGTCACCGACGACGACACCCAGGGTGACGAAACCGCCGACGATACCGGCACGGGCGGCGACGAGGTCAATCCCGACGATACCCAGGGCGATGAGGACGAAGAATCGCAGGCGCCCAAGAAGCAGTAAGTCGACTTCTCCTTGACCCATAGGGGCTAGCCCCATAGTTTGCGCCCGCAACACCTAGATCACGATCACTTCAGGTCGGTTCGACCTGAAGTGATAAACGTGATCGGAATATTTAATTTGGCGCGTGATCGGACGGAAAACCGGTACCCACTTTTCCTGATCACGCGCACGTATTGCGGGCGCAAATGTCTTTGAATCCACGCAAATCCTTCCAGGACTTGATCCTCACGCTCCATCAGTACTGGGGCGAGAAGGGTTGCGTCATCCTGCAGCCTTACGACATGGAAGTGGGCGCCGGCACCTTCCATCCGGCGACGACCTTGCGTTCGGTCGGCCCCCGGCCCTGGGCGGCGGCCTATGTGCAGCCCTCCAGGCGTCCCAAGGACGGGCGCTATGGCGAGAACCCGAACCGCCTGCAGCATTATTATCAGTATCAGGTCATCATCAAGCCGTCGCCGCCTGATCTCCAGGAGCTCTATCTGGGCTCGCTCTATGCGATCGGCATCGAGCCCGATCTGCATGACATCCGTTTCGTCGAGGACGACTGGGAAAGCCCGACGCTGGGCGCCTGGGGGCTCGGCTGGGAAGTATGGTGCGACGGCATGGAAGTCTCGCAGTTCACATACTTCCAGCAGGTCGGCGGCCTCGATTGCGCGCCGGTCTCGGGCGAGCTCACCTACGGTCTCGAGCGGCTCGCGATGTATGTCCAGGGCGTCGACAATGTCTATGACCTGAACTTCAATGGCGGGGACGGGGCCAAGCGCATCAGCTATGGCGATGTGTTCCTGCAGGCCGAACAGGAATTCTCGCGCTTCAACTTCGAATATGCCGATACCGACATCCTGCTCCAGCATTTCAAGGATGCCGAGAAGGAGTGTCTGGCGCTCCTGAAGGCGGGCGACAGAGGTGGCCGCCATGAGCTGGCGCTGCCGGCCTACGACCAGTGCATCAAGGCAAGCCATGTGTTCAACCTGCTCGATGCGCGGGGCGTGATCTCGGTCACCGAGCGCCAGGCCTATATTCTGCGCGTGCGCGAATTGGCCAAGGGCTGCTGCGAGGCCTGGGCGAAGACCGCCGGCGGCGGCGCTGACGTGAAGGAGGCCGCCCATGGCTGAACTCCTTCTCGAACTCTTCTCCGAGGAAATCCCGGCGCGCATGCAGGCCAAGGCGGCGGATGATCTCAAGTCTCTCGTCACCAACGCGCTCGTCGAGGCGGGCCTTCTCTATGAAGGCGCCCAGGCGCATGCCACGCCACGCCGTCTCGTGCTTTCGGTCGAAGGTCTTTCGGCCAAGACCAGGGATGTGCGCGAGGAGCGCAAGGGTCCGCGCGTCGATGCGCCGGAGCAGGCGATCCAGGGCTTCCTCAAATCGACCGGTCTGACCCTCGCCGACCTGACCGTGCAGGACGACAAGAAGGGCAAGTTCTATATCGCGACCTTGAGCAAGCCCGGCCGCGCCACCGCGGACGTGATCGCCGAGATCGTGCCCGACGTCATCCGCAAATTCCCCTGGCCCAAATCGATGCGCTGGGGGTCGGGTGATCTGCGCTGGGTGCGGCCGCTGCAATCCATCCTCTGCTGCTTCGATGGCGAGGTGGTGGATTTCGCCATCAATGGCATCAAGAGTGGAAACACGACTCGCGGGCACCGCTTCATGGCGCCTGAAGCGATGACCGCGCGCCGCTTCGAGGACTATGCCCAGAAGCTCCATGATGCCAAGGTGGTGATCGATTCCGCCCGCCGCGCCGAGCTCATCCGTGTCGAGGCGAAGAACTTGGCCTTTGCGCAAGGCCTCGAGATGATCGAGGACGAGGCGCTGCTGAAGGAGACCGCCGGCCTCGTCGAATGGCCGGTCGTGCTGATGGGCTCGTTCGAGGAGAGCTTCCTCGACGTGCCGCCGGAAGTGATCGTCACCTCCATCAAGACGCATCAGAAATGCTTCGCGCTGAGGGACGGCAAGACCGGCAAGCTCGCCAACCGCTATCTGCTCGTCTCCAACATGATCGCGCGCGATGGCGGCGAGCAGATCATCGCCGGCAACAACAAGGTCATCGCGGCGCGCCTGTCGGACGCGAAATTCTTCTGGGACCACGACAAGAAGATTCCGCTTGAGAAGCTGCTGCCCAAGCTCGACCAGATCACCTTCCACGCCAAGCTCGGCACGCAGGGCGAGCGGGTGAAGCGCTTCGAGGGCTGGGCCAATGATCTTGCCGCCTTTTGCCGGGCCGACAAGGCGGCGGCACAGCTGGCGGTGCGTCTGAGCAAATCCGATCTCCTCACCGGCGTGGTCGGCGAGTTCCCCGAGCTGCAAGGGCTCATGGGGCGCTATTATGCGCTTTATGAAGGCAAGGGCGATGACATCGCCGCCGCGATCCAGGAGCACTACCGGCCGCAAGGGCCGAATGATGCGGTGCCTTCGAAGCCGCTGTCGATCGTCTCGGCGCTGGCCGACAAGCTCGACACGCTGGTCGGCTTCTGGGCGATCGACGAGAAGCCGACAGGCTCGAAGGATCCTTACGCCTTGCGCCGCGCCGCGCTCGGCGTCATCCGCATCGTGCAGGAGAACCGGGTCCGGCTTCCGCTTTTGAAGCTCTTCGACGGCGGTTTGCAACTCTATCGCAACCAGCGCGGGCAGGAATTCGGCCGCGACTTCGACAGGCTCGATCTGCTCTCCTTCTTCGCTGACCGCCTGAAGGTCTATCTGCGTGATCAGGGCATGCGCCACGATCTCATCGATGCGGTCTTCGCGCTGGGCGGGCAGGACGACCTTCTGATGATCGTCAAGCGGGTCGAGGCGCTGTCGAAGTTCCTCGAAACCGAGGATGGCAAGACTCTGCTCGCCGGTGTCAAGCGCGCCACCAATATCCTCAAGATCGAGGAGAAGAAGGACGGGCGCACTTATGAGGGTGACATCAATTCGATGATCCTCATCCAGGGCGAGGAGAAGGAGCTCAACACCGCGGTCAACGCCGCGGCGGCGCAGGCCCGCAAGGCGGTCGCGGCCGAAGACTTCGAGGGCGCGATGCGGGCGATCACCAAGCTCAGGGCCCCGGTCGATGCCTTCTTCGACAAGGTCACCGTCAATGCCGATGACCCGTCCTTCCGCGAGAACCGGCTGAAGCTCTTGAACCGCATCCGCGCCGCGACCCGCGAAGTGGCGGACTTCTCCCGGATCGAGGGGTAGATGCGGGGGCGGCGCCAAGGCTGCCTCGAGAGTTTCTGCCAAGCTGCCTGTCGCGCCACGGGACTGGACGATTTTGGCGACCCATATTATCGCACCGGCTTGCGCGTTCTTCTGCGGGCCTTGCGTCGCGACGTGAGGCTGACTTTGATCGGCCACATGCTGCTCAGGCGCAGTGTCTCACTGGCGCTCGAACAGCGCCTCCTGATCCAGGAGGCGAGAAAGGCGCAGCCTGAACTGTTCGCAGCCCCCTTGCTGCCGCCTCTCGTCATCACCGGCATGCCGCGCTGCGGCACGACCTTTCTTCATCGCCTCCTGGCCGTCGATGAAACGATGCGGGCGCCGATACTGCGCGAGCTCGTCGAACCGGTCGCGCGTGAGCCGGGCGTGAGCCACAGCTTGCGTGACCTCCGTCTCAAGACCGAGCTCGCGGTGATGCGCCATCTCAATCGCGAGCTCGATGCGCGGCATTTCATCAGAAGCGATGCGCCGGAGGAATGCATGTTCGCCTTGGCGGTCACATTCCGCACCATCCTGCCCTGGACGCTGGCGCCGGTGCACGCCTTTCTCGCCTGGTACATGCATGCCGATCGCCGCCAGAAATACCGCGAATATCGCGACATCCTGGCGCTCCTGCAGCGCCGCGATCCGGGGCGGCGCCTCCTGCTCAAGGCGCCCGATCATCTGGGCTCGCTCAGCGAGCTCATCGCCGCCGTCCCGGAGGCTCTGATCGTCGTGTGCCGGCGCGATCCCGCCATCGCCCTGACGAGCTTCAACAGTCTCATCGACGGACTGCATCGGGTGACGGCGCATGACACGGATCGCGTGAGGCTCGGCCAAGCCAGTCTGTCTTTCTACGCCGCCGAGACGGAGCGCTACGTCGCGGCGCGCCGGACATGGCCAGACCATATTCTCGAAGTCGACTATGAGAACTTGACGCGCCGGCCGCTCGATGTGGTTTCCGACATTTATCGCCGCCTCGGTCTTCCCGTCGGAGCCGGTCTTGAAGAGCGATTGTGGGCTTTCATCGCCGGCAACCCCAAGGACAAACACGGCAGGCACGTCTATTCGGCGGCCGATTTTGGGCAGACAGCCGATGAAATCAGACAACGTCTGGGCCATTTTTGTTGATGCGTTAATACTGCGTCGTCCTCATCGCAACTGCACACTTGATTTCGCAGTTGCGATATGGCTAGTGCGCAGGACGAGCGGCGCTCGCTACTGAAACCGGCCGATCCTGTCCTAAAGGGAGCAATAGGTGTGACTCAGCAAGCGAATGGGAAACTCGTTTACCGCTTCGGCGACGGCAAGGCCGACGGCGCGGCGGGTATGAAGAATCTGCTCGGCGGCAAGGGTGCCAATCTCGCCGAGATGGCCAATCTCGGACTGCCTGTTCCGCCCGGCTTCACTATCACCACCGAGGTCTGTACCGGCTATTACAAGAATGGCCGCCTTTATCCGACAGCGCTCGCCGCCGATGTCGATACGGCGCTGGCGGAAATCGGCCGCATCGTCGGCTGCGCTTTCGGCGATGCCCGCAATCCGCTTCTCGTTTCGGTCCGTTCCGGCGCCCGCGCCTCGATGCCGGGCATGATGGACACGGTGCTCAATCTCGGCCTCAATGACGAGACCGTCGAAGGCCTCGCCGCGCGGGCCAATGACCGCCGCTTCGCCTATGACAGCTATCGCCGCTTCATCCACATGTATTCCGACGTCGTGCTCGGCGTCGAGCATCATCAGTTCGAGGACATTCTGGGTGAGTACAAGGACGAGAAGGCGCTTGGCCTCGATACCGATCTCACCGCCGAGGACTGGCTGAAGGTCATCGCCAAATACAAGGCCTGGGTCGAGAAGGAGACCGGCAAGCCCTTCCCGCAGGATGTGAAGGAGCAGCTCTGGGGCGCCATCAGCGCCGTCTTCCAATCCTGGATGTCGGCGCGTGCCATCACTTATCGCAGGCTGCACAATATCCCGGAAGACTGGGGCACCGCCGTCAATGTGCAGGCGATGGTGTTTGGCAATCTGGGCGACAGTTCGGCGACGGGCGTCGCCTTCACCCGCAACCCCTCGACGGGTGTGCATGAGCTCTATGGCGAGTTCCTCGTCAATGCGCAGGGCGAGGACGTCGTGGCCGGCATCCGCACGCCGCAGAACATCACCGAGATGGCGCGCATCGAGGCCGGCTCGAAAGCACCGTCGCTCGAGAAGCTGATGCCGGAGACCTTCGCCGAGCTGACCCGCACCTTCGCCCAGCTCGAGAAGCATTATCGCGACATGCAGGACATGGAGTTCACTATCCAGAGTGGCAAGCTGTGGATGCTGCAGACGCGCTCCGGCAAGCGCACCGCCAAGGCGGCGCTGAAGATCGCCGTCGATCTCGCCGATGAAGGCCTGATCAGCCATGAGGAAGCGGTGCGCCGCATCGATCCGGCCTCTCTCGACCAGTTGTTGCATCCGACCCTCGATCCCAACGCCAAGCGCGAGATAATCGGGCAGGGCCTGCCGGCTTCGCCGGGCGCGGCTTCGGGCGAGATCGTCTTCGATTCGGACGAGGCCGAGAAGTTGAAGGAACAGGGCCGCAATGTCATCCTGGTGCGCGTCGAGACGAGTCCCGAGGACATTCACGGCATGCATGCGGCGGAAGGCATCCTCACCACGCGCGGCGGCATGACGTCCCACGCGGCGGTGGTGGCGCGCGGCATGGGCAAGCCCTGTGTGTCCGGCGCCGGCAGCATCCGTGTCGACTATCGCCAGGGGACGCTCACCGCTTTGGGCGTAGTGCTCAAGAAAGGCGACATCGTCACCATCGACGGCTCGACCGGTCAGGTGATGAAGGGTGCCGTTCCCACCGTCAAGCCCGAGCTCTCGGGCGATTTCGCCATCATCATGGAATGGGCGGACAAGGCGCGGCGCATGAAAGTTCGCGCCAATGCCGAGACGCCCCTCGATGCCAGGGCGGCGCGCGATTTCGGTGCCGAGGGCATCGGTCTCTGCCGCACCGAGCACATGTTCTTCGACGCCGACCGGATCGTCGCGGTGCGTGAGATGATCCTGGCGTCGAGTGAAAAGGGCAGGCGCGCCGCCCTCGCCAAGATCCTGCCGATGCAGCGCCAGGACTTCATCGAGCTGTTCGAGATCATGGCCGGTCTGCCGGTGACGATAAGGCTGCTCGACCCGCCGTTGCATGAATTCCTGCCGCATAACGACGAGGAGATCGCCGAGGTCGCGGCGGTGATCGGCGTCACGCCCGATGCGCTCAGCGCCCGGGTGGCCGAACTGCACGAGTTCAACCCGATGCTCGGCCATCGCGGCGTGCGGCTGGCCGTCTCTTATCCGGAGATCGCGGAGATGCAGGCGCGCGCCATTTTCGAGGCAGCGGCCGCGGTCGGCCGCAAGACCGGCGCGCCGCCCATTCCGGAAGTCATGGTGCCTCTCGTTGCCTGCAAGGCCGAGCTCGACATCGTCCGCGACCGCATCGTCGCCATCGCCGAGGCGGTGCGTCAGGAGACCGGCAGCAAGCTCGACTATCTCGTCGGCACCATGATCGAATTGCCGCGCGCCGCGCTCAGGGCCGCCGACATCGCTCAGACCGCTGAGTTTTTCTCCTTTGGCACCAATGACCTGACCCAGACCACTTTCGGCATCAGCCGCGATGATTCGGCCCGTTTTCTGGGTGAATACACGGCCAAGGGCGTGTTCAAGACCGACCCCTTCGTGTCGCTCGATATCGAAGGCGTGGGTGAACTTGTGCAGATCGCCGCTGAGCGTGGCCGGGCGACAAGGTCCGCCATCAAGCTCGGCATTTGCGGCGAGCACGGCGGCGATCCGGCCTCGATCCAGTTCTGCGAGCAAGTGGGGCTTGATTACGTTTCTTGCTCGCCTTTCCGCGTGCCCATAGCCCGGCTCGCCGCAGCTCAGGCAACCCTCGCCAAACGTGGCTGAATTATGGCGAAACACCCGTCTAAGGCCTTGTTAACCTTGAAGCATTTAGTGGCTGATTATAGGCCGCTTTGTGTTGCCGCCATGGTTAACCTATGCTAAACGCTGAAGGATCATACTACCGGCTGTTCGGGAAACTTTAAGAGTTTAGACGGTAGCGCGAGGGGAAGTGAGACCATCAAGTCGAACGCATAGGCATTTCGAGCCGCATTATCGCGAGCCGCTGCAGCCGGAAGAGCGGAGCAGCGTGCTTAGCTACGTGCCTTATGTATTCGGCGGCGCGATGCTGGTCGCGAGCTTTGCCTTTGCCGGCCACTATATGGGCCGCAATGCCGATGCTCACAGTCTCGGCTTCGAAGATCCCATCATCGCCAGTACTTCGCCGGTCTCGACACTGATCCAGAAGGGCTCGCTCATGCCGAGTGATGCCAAACTCGATCTGATCAGCCTGCCCATCATCCACGAGCAGGAAGTCGTCTCGACCGGCAAGGGCGATTATATCGCGCCGGAGCCCGATGTGCCGGTCCTCGCTGCGAAGCCCGAGCCGGAAAAGGTCGAGGAGCGTCTTGCCATGACGCCACCGGTCTGGAAGCTCGAATCCACCTTCAAGCTCAAGCGCAACGAGAAACAGAAGATCGTCGCGCAGCGTCGTATCCGCCTCGCCGAAGAGAACTGCCTTGCCAAGGCGGTCTATTTCGAAGCCCGCTCCGAATCGGAGTTGGGCCAACTCGCGGTGGCAAAGGTCGTGCTCAACCGCGTCAAGGATCCGAACTATCCGAAAACGATCTGCGGCGTGGTCTATCAAGGCTCCGACCGTCGCAATTCCTGCCAGTTCTCCTTCGCCTGCGACGGTGTCGCCGACGAAGTGAAGAGCAAGGCGGCCTGGGACCGCTCCAAGAAAATCGCCCAGAAGGCGATTGCCGGCGATCAGACCATCCGCGTCATCGGCGCGGCCACCAATTACCATGCCGATTATGTGCGTCCGAAATGGGCGAAAGAGATGCGCAAGCTCATCAAGATCGGCCGTCACATCTTCTATTCCGACAGTTAGCCGAGACCGCGCTTCAAAACTCTTGACGGCTCGTTAAGGTCTGTCATGTGTAAGAGAATTTTGGTGTGCCTTATTGGCCTCAAGGCCCCTTGTGTCGTTTCCGACGGCATGAAATTATCCGGCCATTGGGGCTCTTGGTTACAACAGGGTTGGTGTTTTGTTCGTGGTGGCTTCTTCGAAAATGTGGCAACGCCAAAGGGCGGGGTTTGAGTTCTCAGTGGCGGACAGACGCGGACGTCTGATGCGTTCGACTTGTGCGGCGCTCCTGGCCAGTGCTTGTCTTGCCACGCCGGCTCTTGCGCAGCAGCCCAATTCTCCCAATGCCGTCACTTTCCTGGTCGGACGCGGTACCGACACTGATTTCACCCAGATTATCAGCCAGCCCTGGACGACACACTTCGTCGACCTGACCCTGCTGGGGATCACCTATTCCTACCGGCTGGGAACGCTGAACGAATTGTTCGATTCGGACACGCTCGGCTATTTTGGCGATCATCTGATGGTCGAGCCGGAAGCGGGAGCGGCTTATCGCTTCGGGCTCGAATCGCAGGGCGAGTTCTGGGGAGCGCTCTACTTCCGCTATGACGGCCTGCCGTGGAACGACACGATCTATACAACCTTGGCGATCAACACGGGTTTGAGCATCCTGACCGAGTCGTCGGATTTCGAGGCCGACCGCAGCGACGGTGATTCCTCTCTCGTGCTGCACAATTTCTCGCCCGAGATCACATTCGCCGCTCCGGACTACAAGGACATCGAGCTCGTGCTCAGACTTCAACATCGCTCCGGCATCTTCGGAACGATCGATGGCGTCTATAGCGGCTCGACCTTCGTCACGACCGGCCTGCGCGTGCGGTTCTGATCCCGCTAATGCATCGGACCGAAAAGTGCGAAGCGGTTTTCGGATAATCCGATGCGCACATCAAATAGCTTGAGCGCCGGGTTGATTCTATGACAGCGTCTAATCAGTCTTCGCCGATCTTGCGGCCGTCGATGCTCGCCTCGCGCGCATAAGCGACGAAGCTCAACCCTTGGAGTTTCCCGGTGGCGAGCACCGGGAAGAACAGACCTATGCCCGCTCCGGAAGAGCCGATTGGCGCGAACCAGACGTCGAACCGGGAGGGAACGCCGCCTGACTTCTTGAACTTCACGGCCGGGCGTCCGGCCACCGGCGCGTAGGTCATGCTGCATTTGAGCGCCTTGCCGCGATAGACGCCCGGGCTGTTCGAGCCGAGCGTCACCTCGCCGGCGAGCGCGAAGCGCAGCTCATAGACCTCCCGTCCATCGACCACTCTTTCCACGCTCGGGCATGGCTGTCCCGACTGCAGCACCGCCTTGCGCAGCATCAGCGAGAGTGGGTCAACCAGACCCGAAGTCAGACCCCTCGCGACGAGCGCGTCGTCCTCCTTGTCCTTGGGCGTCGAGCTGACAGCGGGATTGTCGTTCCGCCAGCTGACTTCGAGAATTTTCTTCTTGTCGCTTTTGCGGGCCTCGGAGCGGTAGTGTGACGGCCTGAGGCCGTCGCCCTTCAGGGCGCCCGCGGCCGCCATCTCCATCCGGTAATCCGAGAACAGATCGGCCAGGCCCTTCGTCTTGATCGATGCGGTCGACTGATAGCCGTCTTCCGAGAGCGCCGCCTTGTACGAAATGCGCATCGCCGAGACGCTGCTGACCTTGACTTCGTAGCTCAGCGCAAGCTGGCTCTGCGTTGGTTGCGCGCCGGCTGGCGCGAGAAAGGCCATGCTTCCGACGGCCAACGCTGAGGCCAGGGACATTGTCTTCACATTCGGCATCGCCATCTTCCTTGCCGCATTCCTGATCCATGCCTTCAACCAAATCTGTGACCATATTTTGATCCGGCGGGACTTTGTCTTTTGGCCGGTTCAGCTTAAGCTTTAGGACAATAGGAGAACGAAGAATGGCAATTTCACAATATGACCAAAATAAGTGCTGGACCTATGTCGACGGCAAGTGGCTGCAGGGCAATCCGCCGCTCATGGGGCCGTGGAGCGATGCCTCATGGCTGGGCTCGGTCATATTCGACGGCAGTCGCGCTTTCGAAGGTGTGACGCCCGATCTCGATCTGCACTGCCAGCGCTGCGAGCGCTCGGCTCTGGCCTTCGGGCTCAAGCCCTTGAAGGCCGGCGCGATCGAGGAACTGGTTCGTGACGGCATCGGAAAATTTCCCAGAAACACGCCGCTTTATCTGCGCCCCATGTTCTGGGCCGAGACCAATTTCCTCGATCCGGGCCCCGTCGAGACGCGCTATGCGATCTCGGTTTACGAATCGGCGATGCCGTCGACCAAGGGATTCTCGGCCGGCCTGTCGACATTCCGCCGACCGTCCTACGAATATGCGCCAACCGATGCCAAGGCGGCCTGCCACTATGCCAATTCCGGCCGCGCCGTGCGCGAAGCCCAGGCGCGTGGTTTCGACAATGCAGTGTTGCTCGATGCCATCGGCAAGGTTTCCGAATTCACCACGTCCAATCTCTTCTACGCCAAGGACGGTGCCGTGCACACGCCGATCCCGAACGGCACGCTGCTGAACGGCATCACCCGTCAACGCGTCATCAAGCTTCTGCGCAAAGCCGGCATCGAAGTCCACGAACGCGCAATCTCATGGCCGGAAGTGCTCGCCGCCGACGAGGTCTTCTCCACCGGCAATTACGGCAAGGTGATTCCGGTGACGCGCCTCGAAACCCGCGACCTGCAGCCGGGACCGATGTTCAAGAAGGCGCGCGAGCTCTATTGGGAGTTTGCCCATTCGGGTTGAGCGGGTGGAAACTTCTCAGACCTTCCACTGGAAGATGACGCCCTCATAGGCGTCTTCGCCGCGTCCGATCGCGTCGATCGCGTCGACCATGCGGCCCTGGCGGCCCAGCATGTCGTCGGCGAAGGCGACGATGCGCCGGTTGGGCGTCGCCACATGCGAGAGGGAGCGCAACTGCTGAGCGAGCTGATATTCATCGGCGTCGGGATTATAGAGGCACATGGCGGTGAAGGCCGAGGCCGTCGAGCGACTGATCCCGGCCCAGCAATGAATGAGCATCGGCGCATCGCCCTGACCCTGACGTGTCGTGAGGAAGGCAATGAGCTGCTCGACATGGTCGGAAGCGGGCGCGGTGAGGCCCTCGGCCGGCGCCGTGATGTCGTGGAAGGTGAGCTTCAGGTGATGATCATCGGCAATGCCCGAGAAGCTGCGATGCGGCGTCTCGGGTCCGAGAAGGCTCACGACATGGCTGACCTTATGGCGGTTGACCAGGAGTTGGACGGCGGCAAGCGGACTGACGATGATTTCCATGGTGCGAGCTTATAGCAGCTGCTTGAATTTGCGCACATAGGCGGCTTCCGCGTCATTGGGCGCAAGGGGGCGCAGCGCATGGAAGCCGCGCGCGCCATCGAGGCCTTTCGGTCTGCCGAAGAATTTCCCAGCCTCCTCCAGGCTGAAGCCGGCAAGCTGCGTCGCTTCGAGATAAGCGGCGATCTGGTCGGCCTTTTTGATCTTGCCCGCGAGTGTCTCCGAGACCGCGGCCGGCAGGCCGAAGCGCAGATGTATGGCGGCCAGGAGCTTATGCTCAAAGGCTTTGTAATCGACGCCGAGCGCTGCCTTGAAGGGCGAGATCATGTCGCCGATCACATATTCGGGAGCGTCATGCAGGAGAGCGGCGAGCCGCGCGTGATGGTCGAGGTTGTCATGCATATGCACCAGCAGCGCCTCGACCAGCAGGCTGTGCTGGGCCACCGAAAAAGCATGAGCGCCTTTGGTCTGGCCGTTCCAGCGTGCCACGCGCGCCAGGCCATGGGCGATATCCTCGATCTCGATATCGAGCGGCGAGGGGTTGAGTAGATCGAGCCTGCGGCCCGACAGCATGCGCTGCCAGGCGCGCGGCTCATCCGTCTTGCGCGGCGGCATGGTTATTTCGGCCGTTTGCTGTCGAGAAAGGCGTCATGGCGATGGCAATTCACCATGTGATCGTTAACGAGCCCGCAGGCCTGCATGAAAGCGTAGACGATGGTCGGTCCACAGAAGCGGAAGCCACGCTTCTTGAGGTCCTTCGAGATCGTCTCCGCCAAAGGCGTCGCGGCCGGCACGTCCCTGCGGCTGCGGAAGCGGTTCTGCAGCGGTTTGTCGCCGACGAAGCTCCACAGGTAGAATGAGAAGTCCTGCTTCTCCGACAGCGCCAGATAGGCCTGCGCATTGGTGACGCTGGCCTCGATCTTGAGTTTGTTGCGCACGATGCCTTCATTCTTCATCAGACTGGCGAGCTTGCGAGCATTGTAGCGCGCCATGATCTCGGGATCGAAGCCGTCGAAAGCCTCGCGGAACGCGTCGCGCTTGCGCAGGATGGTGATCCAGGAAAGCCCCGCCTGGAAGCCGTCGAGCAGCAGCTTCTCGAACAAAGCGCGGGAGTCATATTCGGGCACGCCCCAATCCTCGTCGTGATAGGCGACATAGACGGGATCCGTGCCGCACCAGAAGCAGCGGTGGATGCCGTCCGCATGCTTGATCACGGATTCAGTGGCCTTGCTCATTCGTCATCTTTCGGAAGGGCGACGTCGAATCGCGCCCAGGCGGGTTTCCTAACATGGACGGGACCGGTCTTTGTCAGCAGCCCGATTTCGGACTCGACCGCGTCCTTCAGCCGGTCGAGCCGGATCAGCGCCAGCCCGTCACTGCCCGCCGAAGAGAGCGCCGTGCCCACGAGCTTGTCGCCGGCCTTGATCTCGGTGCCTTTGGCTGGAACGCCCTTGGGCACATGGATCGGCACGATGCGGTTGCGCGCGGTACCCCTGTGCTCCATGCGCGATACAACCTCCTGGCCGATGAAGCAGCCCTTCTTGAAGCTCACCCCGCCGAACTGATCGAGATTGGCTTCATGCGGGAACAATTCGCCTGAGCCGATGTCCTCATCGCTGTCGGCGAGGCCGAGGCGGATGCGGCCACTGCGATAGGTTTCGTCGTCGGCCTCGGGCAGCGAGCCCTTGGGCGCAATCAGGCGGGCGCCGAGCTGCGCCACGCGTGGATCGGTGAAAGAGGTGCCATTGGCGGGCTTGGCCGGAGCCACGCCCACTTCTTCGTCGCTTTCGGCAATCGTGACTTTGGCGCGCAGCTTGTAGAAAGCGAGCCGTTTCACGAGATCCGCCTTCCGGGCGGCGGAGCAGTCGATCACATAGCGACCGTCCTCGGCCAGGACGAAGAAATCGAACAGGATCTTGCCTTGTGGCTGCAGCAGGGCTGCATAGGCGGCTTCCCCCGGCTTGAGGCTCGCGATATCGGCGGTGACCAGATTCTGCAGGAAATCACGGGCGTCATCGCCGCTGATCGTGACGACTGCACGGGAGGTAAGTTTCTGGGTGGCAAACGGCAGGCGTTGCATGGATGTTGCACCTATAGAGCCTTCCCCATCGGATTCCTCGAAATCCGATGGGGACAAAAGGCTCGATAATCTTTATTAGAGCGCTTCCTTATCGCCAAACTAGACTTTGGCGGGAAGCGCTCGGGATGGACACATCTACGAATGCTCCCATATCTAATCAAGGAGCTCCGATGACCGCCACCTATGATCTTGTTTTGAAAGGCGGAACCGTCGTCAATCAGGATGGCGCCGGGGTCCGCGACGTGGCCGTCAGAGGCGGGCGCATCGCGGCCGTGGGCAGCCTTTCCGGAGTGGGAGCCGGGGAAACTGTCGACTGCACCGGGCTCCATATCCTGCCCGGTGTCATCGACAGCCAGGTGCATTTCCGCGAGCCGGGGGCGGAACACAAGGAAGATCTCGAGACCGGCAGCCGGGCGGCCGTGGCGGGCGGCGTCACCGGTGTCTTCGAGATGCCCAATACCAAGCCTTTGACGACCTCGGCCGAGGCCCTGGCCGACAAGGTGGCGCGCGCCACCAACCGCATGTTCTGCGATTTCGCCTTCTACATGGGCGGTACCCGCGAGAATGCCCGCTTGCTGCCCGAGCTCGAGCGTCTGCCGGGCTGTGCCGGCACCAAGGTCTTCATGGGCTCTTCCACGGGCGATCTGCTGGTCGACGATGATCAGGGCATCGATCTGATCCTCTCGCAGATCCGGCGCCGCGCCGCTTTCCACAGCGAGGACGAGTTCCGTCTGAAAGGGCGCAAAAACGAGCAGCGCGCCGGCGATGCGTCAAGCCACCCGGTCTGGCGCGATGCGGAAGCGGCCCGCCTGTGCACCGAGCGCCTGCTCAGGCTGGCCCGCAAGCACGGCAAGCGCATTCATGTGTTGCATGTCTCGACCGCCGAGGAAATGCCGCTGCTGGCCGCCCATAAGGACATCGCGACCGTCGAGGTGACGCCGCACCATCTCACTCTGGCGGCGCCCGAAGCCTATGAGCGTCTCGGCACCCGGGCGCAGATGAATCCGCCGGTGCGCGACGCGAGCCATCGCGCCGCGATCTGGCAGGCGCTGCTGGCGGGCGTCGTCGACGTGCTGGGATCCGACCACGCGCCCCATACGCTGGCCGAGAAGGCGAAGTCATATCCCGAGTCCCCCTCGGGTATGACGGGCGTCCAGACCCTGGTTCCGATCATGCTCGATCATGTGAACAAGGGGCGGCTCACCCTTGAGCGTTTCGTCGACCTGACGAGCCATGGACCCGGCCGTATTTTTGGCCTGGCGGGCAAGGGACGCATCGCCGAAGGCTATGACGCCGATTTCACCATCGTCGATCTCAAGCGCCGCCAGACCATAAGCAATAGCTGGATGGAAAGCCGGGCCGGCTGGACACCCTATGACGGCGTCGAGGTCAAGGGCTGGCCCGTGGGCACCATCATCCGTGGACGGCGCGTGATGTGGGAAGGTGACATCCTGGGGGCCGCCCAAGGTCAACCCATCGCTTTCATGGAGACCCTCCCGTCGCTATAAGCGGAGGGAGGAGAATTCATGGACAGACAATTCCGTGCCATCCTGATCGGCAAGACCGAGAAGGGCCAGAAGCTCGATTTCGTGACATTGAGCGAGACCGACCTGATGCCGGGCGATGTGACGGTCGCCGTCGAGCATTCCACCGTCAATTACAAGGACGGCCTGGCGGTCACCGGTCGGGCCCCGATCATCCGGCACTATCCCCTGATTCCGGGCATCGACTTCGCCGGCAGTGTGGTGGAATCGAGCCACCGCCTGATCAAGGCCGGCGACCGGGTCATTCTCAACGGCTGGGGTGTCGGCGAAGGCCATCACGGCGGCTATGCCGGCTTGGCCCGTGTCAAGGGCGACTGGCTGGTGGCTGTGCCTGACACCATGACGACGGCCCAGACCATGGCCATCGGCACGGCCGGCTACACGGCCATGCTGTGCATCATCGCGCTGGAGCGCCAGGGGGTAAGGCCCGAGGATGGCGAGATCCTGGTCACCGGGGCCGCGGGCGGTGTGGGCTCGATCGCCATCGCCGTGCTGTCGAAGCTCGGCTTCAAGGTGGCGGCCTCGACCGGCCGGCCGGAAGAAGAGCCCTTCCTCAAGAGCCTCGGCGCCACGACCATCATCGACCGCAATGAATTCTCAGGTCCCGTGAAGGCGCTCGGCAAGATGCGCTTCGCCGGCGCCGTCGACGCTGTCGGCTCGACCACCCTCGCCAATGTTCTGTCCCAGATCCTGCCTGAGGGCACGGTGGCCGCTTGCGGCCTGGCACAGGGCATGGATCTGCCCGCTTCGGTGGCGCCCTTCATCCTGCGCGGCGTCAAGCTCATCGGCATCAATTCGGTGACCGCCTCGCTGACCCGCCGGGTCGAAGCCTGGTCGCGTCTCGCTCATGATCTGGATTTGGCCAAGCTCAAGGAACTGACGAGCCATGCCAGGCTTGACGATGTGCCTGCGCTGGCCGGCGAAATCATCGCCGGCAAGATCCGCGGCCGCGTGGTGATCGACCTCTAATGGATTTTGAACTCATCGCCATCGGCATGGCCATCGGCATCGCCGTCACGGCCCCTCTGGGGCCCGTCAATCTGACGGTCATTCGCTCCGCTCTGCGCGCCGGCATGGCCGGCGGCATGGCGGCGGCCTCAGGCTCCATTGCAGGCGATGCGCTTTTCGCCACCTTCGCCGCCTATGGTGTGCGCTGGGTCGAGGATTGGGTCCACGTTCACACGGAAGCGATCCAACTCGTCGGCGGGCTTCTCCTCATCTTCATCGGCGTGCGCACCGCGATGCACCATGTGAAGGACGCCGAGCTCTCGCTGTCCGATCTCGGCCGCGGCGCCTATGTGCGCAAGGCGTGCACCTGCTTCTTTCTCACCGTGACCAATCCAGGCGCGCTGCTCGGCTTCTTCGCCATATTCAGCGGGCTCGGCGGCGTGCTCGATCTGGGCGCCGTGCCCTATCGGCCACTCAATGCCGTCGCCGGCGTCATTCTCGGCACGCTTCTCTGGTGGGGCTTCGTCACCTATCTCGTCACTCATATCAAGGGCCGCGTCACCAGCTACACGCTGGTCAGGCTCAATATCTGGGCCGGCGTCGCGATCGCCGTGTTCGGCGTCGTCATCCTCGGAAATCTGGTGCTGCGCCAGTTCGGCTGGTCGTTCTGAACCCGCAACTGTTCGCCGCGGACTGAGCCAGGCGTTGACAAAACTGTTATGTCGCGGCGCATGGATGAACCGCGGCGCCTGCTTTCCTTGGCTCCCAATGTCTCGATGATCCTGTTCGCGCTCGGCGCGGACGATGTCGTTGTCGGACGTACGTCCCTATGTCTGCCGTCCATTCGGGATTATCTCGAAATCTGGGGATTTTCGGGACCAGCGATAGAAAGTCGCTTGCAGCACTGGGCGGCGCTGCCCGAGGTCGGCGGCTGGCCCTCGGGAGATTGCGAGCGCGCGAAGGCGCTGCGCCCTGACATGATCCTCGCTTCGGCAACCGGTCCGCTCGCCGCCCATGAAAACTGGCCTGCGCCATCGGTCAACTTCGACATCCGCACCTTGGCGGATATCGACCGTCAGATTACCGCGATCGGAGAGATTCTCGGCAAGCCGCAGGCGGCGCGGGAGATGGTGGCGCAGCTGGCGGTGCGGCGCGAAAGCGTTCTCGCCCGGCGCAGCGTTTCGTCGCGCCGCCCGACGGTGCTGTTCGAATATTGTGTGTGCATCAAATATCATCCGGAACCGGCATGTCGCTTCGCCAATCCGGGGCGTTTCATCATGGCGGGCGGGTACCTTGCGCCGGAACTGATCCGCATGAGCGGCGGCGAGCCGCTCTTCGTCAAGCCTGGCGATGCTGTTGCCTGGATCGATTTCCAGGACATTCGGGAAGCGCAGCCAGACGTGATCCTTGCCTTCGATTGCAATGGCTGCCCGAATTCGATGAAACATCCCATCGCGGCGCGGCCGGGCTGGCCGGATCTCAAGGCGGTGGCGAACAGCGCCGTGTACCGGCCGCGCCGGAATCTGGCCAATCCCAATCTCTGCCACCCCGAAGCGCTCGCCGAATTGGCCGACTTGCTGGCGGCTTGGGCCGAGCGTTGAAACGCTCTCCTATTTATTTGCTGCGATCGCCATCTGCACGTCGCGTTCGCGCCTCTTCTCGGCCCTTTGCATGATCAAGCCGGCGATGGCGACGCCGCTCCCTACCAGGACCACGATGATGGTGGCGAGAGCGTTCAAGTCCGGCGTCACGCCGAGACGTACCTTCGAGAAGATATAGAGCGGCAAGGTGGTCGAACCCGGTCCGTTCGTGAAGGCTGTAATCACCACATCGTCGAGCGAGAGCGTGAAGGAGAGAAGCCAGCCGGCGATGATGGCGGGCGCGATGATCGGCAAGGTGACGTCGAACAGCACGCGCAACGGCTTCGAGCCGAGATCCATCGCCGCTTCCTCGACCGACCGGTCCATCGAGGCGAGGCGCGACTGTACCACCACCGTCACATAGGAGAGCGAAAAAGTGATATGGGCGAGCGTGATGGTGGTGAAGCCGCGCGTCGGCCAGCCGATCATGCCGTTGAGCGCGATGAAGAACAGCACCAGCGAGATGCCGGTGATGACTTCCGGCATCACCAGCGGCGCCGAGACGAGCCCCGAAAACAGCGTGCGGCCGCGGAAGCGCGAGAAGCGGGCGAGCGCCATGCCCGCCATGGTGCCGAGGATGGTGGCGATGGTGGCGCTGACAAAGGCGATGCGCAAGGAAAGCCAGGCGGCGTCGAGCACCTGCTGGTTGGTGAGGAGCTTGCCGTACCACTCCGTCGAAAAGCCGCCCCACACCGTGGCGAGCCTCGACTTGTTGAAGGAAAAGAAGATCATCGAGGCGATCGGCACATAGAAAAAGGCATAGCCGAAGATCAGCGCGAAGATCAGGAAGTAGGGACGGCGCCTCATGTCGCGGCCCTCCGCGCCTCGCGCGCCTGGAAGAAGTTGTAGATCATGATCGGGATGACCAGCACGGCGAGCAGCGCCACGGCGACGGCCGAGGCCACCGGCCAGTCGCGGTTCTGAAAGAACTCGTCCGCCAGCACGCGCCCGATCATCGGGCTGTCGCCGCGGCCCATGAGCGAGGGGATCACATACTCTCCGGTCGCCGGGATGAAGACGAGCATGGCGCCGGCGATCATGCCCGGTATCGAGAGCGGCAAGGTGATGTCGCGGAAAACCTGCCAGGGCTTGGAGCCGAGATCCATCGCCGCCTCATCGAGGGTGCGGTCGAGCTTTTCGAGCGTCGCATAGAGCGGCAGGATCATGAACGGCAGATAAGAATAGACTATGCCGAGCACGACGGCGAAATTCGTGTTCATCATCTGTATGTGGTCGCCGCCGCCTGCCCAGAAGGGAAAGAAGGTGTTGATGATCGAGGTCAGGCCGCGATTGAACCAGCTGGTGTTGCCGAGGAGTCCGATCCAGGCATAGACGCGCAGGAGAAACGAGGTCCAGAAGGGCAGGATCACCAGGAGCAGCAGCACATTGCGCCAGGCGCCCGAGGCGCGCGCGATGCCGAGCGCCATCGGATAGCCGATGAGAAGAGCGAAAAAGGTCGAGATCGCCGCGAGCTTGAGCGAGTTGAGATATCCCTGCCAATAAATGGCATCCTGGGTGAGGAAGAGATAATTGTCGCTTGTCCCGTAGGGAAATGTCTCCTTCCAGATAACCGGCGGGAGACCGAGCTGCGCGGTGCCGGTGCTGATCGCCAGCACGATGAAAAAGGGCGCGATGAAGAAGATCAGGAGCCACAGATAGGGGATGGCGATGATTGCCTGGCGCCAGGCCTCGCGGTCGAGCCATTGCCTCAAGCCATGGGCTTTCGGCAGGTGGCTCTCCTGGCCTTGCGTCGTCGTGGTAGCAGGGGCGAGCGCGGCCATGGGCTACTCCGTCAGGATGATGACGGAGGAGGGCGCGAATGTGAGCCAGACGTCGTCCTCCCACACCGCCACGCGTTCATTCTCGCCGGCTCGCCGGCTGTTCACCGCATTGACGCGCACCAGCGTGCCTGAGGCGAGCTTCACCCGATAGAGCGAATCCTTGCCGAAATAGCCGAGATCGATGACTTTGCCGGCAATCGCGTTGCCGGCCGCCTTGGCGCCCGGCTTCTTGCGTTCGATCGAGATTTTCTCAGGCCGCACCGCGATCGAGACCTTGGCGTTCTCGGTGGGCAGGTCGCCCGCATGCTCGACGGTCACATCGGCGCCCAAAGCCGGCGTACTCACGATGACCTTGTTCTTTGTCGTGGATTTCACCTCGCCGTCGAAGATGTTGATAGAGCCGATGAAGTCGGCGACGAAGCGTGTCCTCGGAAATTCGTAGATCTCGGTCGGCGTGCCGATCTGGCGGATGAGACCCTGATCCATCACCGCTATGCGGGTGGCCAGCGTCATCGCTTCCTCCTGGTCATGGGTGACGACGATGAAGGTGACGCCGAGCTTGTGCTGGATATTCATGAGCTCGAACTGCGTCTGTTCGCGCAGCTTCTTGTCGAGGGCGCCCAAGGGCTCGTCGAGCAGCAGCACCTTGGGCTGCTTGGCGAGCGAGCGTGCGAGCGCCACGCGCTGACGCTGACCGCCCGAAAGCTGATGCGGCTTGCGCCCGGCGAGCGGCGTCAGCTTCACCAGATCGAGGAGCTCCTTGATGCGCTCCTTGCGCTGGGCATCAGTCATCGCCTCGTGCTTGAGGCCGTAGCCGACATTCTTCTCCACTGTCATATGCGGGAACAGCGCATAGGACTGGAACATCATATTGACGGGCCGCTGATAGGGCGGAATTTCCGTCATATCCTGGCCGTCGAGATAAAGATGACCGGCGGTCGGCGTCTCGAAGCCGGCCAGCATCCGTAGCAGCGTGGTCTTGCCGCAGCCCGATCCGCCGAGCAGCGCGAAGAGCTCGCCCTTGTAGATGTCGAGGCTGACATTGTCGACCGCGGTGAAGTCACCGAATTTCTTGGTGACGCCCTGGATGCGGATAAAGGGGTTGGCTTTCGGATCGAGCCAGGGCTGTTCGCTATGGTGGCTGCTTTCGCGGGACTTCGTTTCGACGTCCATACATTGCTGCGCTCCTGTCGCCTGAACGCGAAAACCCGGCATCTTGCGATACCGGGTTCCGCTGCAGAAGGGTTATGAGCCCGACTTTATCCTGTTCCAGGCGCGGGTGCGTAGCCGCTCGCCCTGCTGCGACAGCATCTTGGGCACGAAGAGGGTCTTCTTGATATCATCGCTCGGATAGACGGCCGGATCCTCCAGCACGCTCTTGTCGACGAACTGCTTCGCCGCGATATTGGCGTTGGCGTAGTTGGTGAAGTTCGTGCACTTGGCGATGACTTCCGGATCCATCAGGAAGTTGAGGAACTTGTAGGCGGCCTCCTTATTGGGCGCGTCGGCGGGAATGACCATCACGTCGAACCAGGCGGGCGAGCCGGTCGCCGGCACTTCATATTGGAGCTTGATGTCGACGCCGGCCTCCTTCGCGCGGGTTGCTGCCGTCGCATAATCGCCCGACCAGGTGCCTGAGACGCAGAGCTCCTTGTTGGGCAGCGCGTTCAGATAATTCGCCGAGTCGAAGCTCTTGATATATTGCCGGATCGGCTTGAAAGCCTCGACTACAGCGTCATAGTCCTCCTGCTTGTCGGAATCGGGGTCGCGGCCGAGATATTTGAGCACCATGGGCATGATGTCGCCGGGGCTTTCCAGCATGTTGATGCCGCAATCGGCGAGCTTCGAGATATTCTCCGGCTTGAAGAGTAGATCGAGCGACGTGAAATCGGCGTTGGGCAGCCGCTCCTTCACCATGTCGACATTATAGGTGGTGCCGACGGTGCCCCACATATAGGGAATCGCATATTCATTGCCCGGATCGCGATCGGCGAGGACCTTCATGATCTCCGGATCCAGATTGACGATATTGGGCAGTTTGGATTTGTCGAGTTTCTCGAAGGCGCCACCCGGAATGAAACGGGGCAGATTTGTGGAAGCTATGTCGATGACGTCATAGCCGGTCGATCCGGCCATGACCTTGGCCTCGACGGTCTCGGCCGAGTCGTAGGTGTCGTAGACGACTTCAATTCCGGTGGCCTTCTTGAAGTCCTCGAGCGTGGTCTCGCCGATATAGTCTACCCAGTTGTAGACATGAACCTTGCCTTCCTCGGCCTTGGCCCTTCTGACGAAGGGCGCGGCGACAATCGTGCCGCCGATGAGCTGAAGTGCGGTGCGTCTGGTGATCGACATTGTCTACTCCCTAATTGCCGGCTCTGACGGCCGGTTCATTGAATGACTGTTCAATCATAGTTCGGGCCCAACGGGCTCTCAAGAGGATTCAGTCTTGGCTTTTTCTCCCGGTGCGGAATAATGCTTGGGAAAGAAAGCATGAAGACAGGCGGCGATCGTCTGTTTGGCGTCGTCGAGCGAATAGGGCTTGGCCATCGTCATGAGATCAAGCCATAGACCTTCGAGCAGCGCGTCGAGGGCGCGTGCGATGAGTTCGGGCGACAACGGATAGCGGCCTTTTTTTATGATCTGGCGGCACAGATCGAGGACGATCGCCGAATATTCCTCGTCATTCGATCCGCAATGTTCGAGATAGGTCGGCCGGCTCTGTGCCTCGGCCCAGAAGGCGCACCAGGCGGAAAGCTTGCGCGGCGCGCAGATCTCCGGATTGAAATCGGAGAACAGAAGCGAAATGAGCTGGTCGGCTGGATCGTCGCTCGCGGTGTTCAGCGCCTTGTGCCAGTTGCCGCGATACTCCTCGGCCAGGTATTTGAGCGTCTCGACCAGGAGCTTTTCCTTGGTCTCGAAATGGAAATTGACGATGCCGCTCGAAAGTCCTGCCGCCTTGGCGACATCGAACATGGTGGTGCCCGAATAGCCCTTGCGCGCCATCACATCGATGGTGGCTTCGATCAGTTGCTGGCGACGAACTTCTTTTGAGGCCTTGCGGCCGATTATGGTCGTCTGTTCAAGAATAGCCATCACACAGGCATACGCCCTCTTGCGGCCCCTGGGATTCGGGCCGCTAAAAGGCAAAGCTAGGATCAATGGACCGTCTTCGTCAATGCGGGATTGGGCCCCCAGGATTACGATCTGTTCAGGCGCTCTGCCGGGTCAGCGTGTGGGCGGCCGATTCGAAGAACAAGGCCTGGCTGATCACCGCCTTCACCGTCTCCGGCTGGAACGGCTTGGTAATGAGGAAGGTCGGTTCGGGCCGTTCGCCGGTCAGCAGGCGTTCCGGATAGGCGGTGATGAAGATGACCGGCAATTCGATGTCGCGCAGGATCTCGTTCACCGCATTGATGCCCGAACTGCCGTCGGCGAGCTGGATATCGGCCAGCACCATGCCGATGCCGCCCTTGCGGGCAATGGCCACAGCCTCATTGTGGGTGCGGGCAATACCTGCCACCTCGTGACCGAGCGAGCGCACGATATGCTCGATATCCATCGCGATGATGGGTTCGTCCTCGATGATCAGGATGTCGGTCGCGATCTGCTCGGCGATCTCGCGGCCAGCCTGCGCCATAAGGGCGTCGAGCTCCTTTTCGCTGACGCCGAGAATGGCGGCCGCCTCTTCATTCGTGAAATCCTCGATCGACAGAAGGAGAAAAGCCTGGCGCGCCGGGGGCGTGATGACATCGAGCCGGCTGTCGATGTCATGGTCAAACGATGCGGCGCCTGACTTCTGCCGGTTGATGCTGAGAGAACGCCACAGCTTGGTGAAGACCTGATAGAGGGCAACTTTAGGATTTAATTCTGAATTGAAGGAGTCGGGCGACGTGAGCAACGACTCGATCGTCGCCGCGACATAGGCGTCGCCTGACTTCTGGTTCCCGGTCAGCGCCCGGGCGTAACGTCTAAGGTACGGAATATGTGGGGAAATTTTCTGTGCTATGGGCATGCCGTTCCCTGATCCTCTGCCGCGTTTCTCAGCAATAACTGGTTCCTATTAACGTCGGTGGTGGTGTTTGGTTCCTAGACCCCAAAAAAATTTTCCGCCCCTAGGAAACCTGGCGGGGGGGTGGGAGTTATGAGGATGTGGTGCTGGATAACAATCAGAAGGGGTGCTGCTGAGGCAGGCCGAAATCATAGATGTCGAAAGATGAAACCGGGGCGGCGGGATTAGGTCGCTCCTTCAAATCAGGAACAAAGCCCGTGCTCGACCGACAGGTCCAGGTTCATATCGGCCGGAAGTTGAAGGCCGTTTATGACGAGATCGCGGCCGAACCGCTGCCGAAAGAGATACTTGATCTTTTGGCCAAGCTCGAAGGTCGTGCCAAGGAATGAAACTGACGCCGCAAATAACCGATGAGATGCTGCAGTCGGTGCGTTCTCTGCGCGCTTTCGCGGTCTCGCTATGCGGGCGCACCGACCTTGCCGACGATCTTGTGCAGGAGACTATTGTCAAGGCTTGGTCCAATCTCGACAAGTTCGAGGAGGGCACCAACCTGCAGGCCTGGCTCTTCACCATCCTGCGCAACCACTACTATTCCGAGATCCGCAAACGCCGCCGCGAGATCGAGGACGTCGAGGGCCGCTACTCGGCGACCCTGGCCACCCATCCGGCTCAGTATGGCCATCTCGACATGGCCGATTTCAAGGCCGCCATGCAGAAGCTTCCCGACGACCAGCGCGAAGCGCTTATTCTCGTCGGCGCCTCGGGCTTTTCCTATGAGGATGCGGCAAAGATCTGCGGCGTCGCGATCGGCACGATCAAAAGTCGCGTCAACCGCGCCCGCACCCATCTGGCCAAGCGCCTGAATATCGAGAGCACCGCCGATATCGGTCCGGATCCCACGGCTGAGGCGACTTTCTCGGCCCTGCGCCAGGGCGGTACCTCCGGCAAATCCGAATAGCTGGCAGCGCGAAGCCCAACATGACGTTTTCGCACAGATCAATGGCCGCCCGTTGGCGGCCATTGAATTTTCGTTTGGTCGCAGGCGTAGAGGGAGTGGTTAGGTGGATGCAGCCGGTGCGACATCGAGGGCGCGCAGCGCCGCCTGGACTTCCGGCAATCGGCTGCGACCCGGACCGCGCTCTTGCGCCATGTTCTCGTCTCCGGAGGAAACCAGCCGTCGGGCGTCGAGCTCCCAGTTCTTCAGGATCTTGATTTTCTCTTCTCGTGAAAGATCTGCTGCCTCCACCACCTCCATGGGCGTGGCGAACACTTGTGACGCATCGGCAATCGCCTTGTTGACGACGGAATTTGTCATTGCTGCACCCTTTCACAATGTTGTTTAATATAATGCCGGGAAGGCGGCAGGGTTCCCGGCCGGAAGGAAGTGCGACACGTGTCTGCGGCAAGCCGCATCGGAACGCTTCTCACCAAGCGGAGCTTTTGGCGCATGCGCGAGGAAGCAAGCAGCGCGGCGCTTCTCGTGGGTCTAGGCCTCCTGTTGCTCGTGGCCGCCTTTTCCACCTATCTGACCTGGCAGACGTCCTACCGCAATGCGCTCGCCAGCGAGGCGAATGATGTTCGCGTCGCCAGCCTCGAGCTGCTCAATGCCGTGCAGGGCGAAGAGATCGCCGCCAAGAATTTCATCATCACCGGCGATGAGGCAGCACTCGCCACCCATGCCCGTGCCGCCGAGACTCTGAAGGACAGGTCCTCCGAGCTTGCCGCTTTGATGCGAGGTTCTCCCCGTTATGCCGGAGTCATCGAGGTGATCGAGGACAGGCTGGCGGCGAGGCAGCGACGTTTCCAGGATGCCGTAGCGGCGCGTCGGGCGCACGGCATCGATTTCGCCTATGATGCCGAATTCAATCGCGCGAACGAGGCGTCGCTCTCGGAAATGGGCAATCTGCTGGGTCAGATCGCCGGCAGCGCGACCATCAAGCAGGAAATAAACCTGAGCGACAGTGAAAGCGGTCGCCGGTGGTTGGCGGCGGGATCGGTGACATCCTTCCTGCTCTCGGCGGCACTCTGCGTCGGCGCATTGCTCGGGTTGCGCCGAAGGGTCAATCTGCTCAAGGCCAGCGAACGTGTCCTGTCCGCCTTCAACACTCAGCTCGAGATGAGCGTTCGCCAGAGGACTAACGAGCTCGAGACCGCCAAAGCCGAGATCCAGCGCGAGAAGGACCGTGCCGAGGCGCTGCTGGCCGATCTCAATCATCGGGTCGGCAACAGCCTGCAGATCGTCTCCTCGCTTCTCGGCATGCATGGTGCGCGGGTCGAGAGTCAGGAAGCGAAGGATATCATCGAATCGGTGCGCGGCTCGGTTCATGCCATCGCCTCGGCGCAGCGGCGTGTTCGCTTGAGCGGCAGCAACGATCTCGTCGAGGTCAATCAGTTTCTCGTCAGCCTGCTTCAGGACCTGCGCTTGTCGATGGCCGGCAACGACCGCGCCACCATCACCCTCACCGCCGATGAGGTGGTGACGCCGAGTCATGACGCCGTGAGCATGGGGGTGATCGTCACCGAGGCGATCACCAATGCCATCAAGCATGCCGGCACGGGGCCGGTCGCTATCGTGGTGAAACTGGAGGGAGATCGCGACAAGAAGCCTTTGCGTCTCACCATAGAGGACGATGGGACCGGCTATGATGAAGACAGCAACAGGACCGGCCTCGGCAGTCAGATCACCGACGCGCTGTCCGTGAGCCTGCGCGCCCGACTGAGCCGCGATTACGTGCGCCCCTCCGGTCCCCGCCGTGGAACGCGCGTGCAGCTGGACTTCGGCAAAGACGCCCTGGCGGCCTGAGAGATCAGACGCAAATCGGGCGCCGGTTCCAGCCGACGCCCGATGCATGATCAGCGAATGATCAGAAGACCTTCCTGTCCTTCTCCCACAGAACGACCTGTTTCTCGGCTTCCTCGCGCGCGATGCCGTAGGTTTTCTGGATGCGGCCGACCAGCTCTTCGCGGTTGCCGGCGATGACATCGAGATCGTCGCTGGTGAGCTTGCCCCACTGCTGTTGGGCCTGGCCCTTGAAGATCTTCCAATTGCCTTCGATTTGATCCCAGTTCATGGGGTCCTCCATGTGATTTCAGGAAATAACGGTGATGAGCGCAACGAAGACGCCCGCTCCTATAACAACGGAATTGCGGCGCGATGGTTCCGAGGTTTCAGATCAATTCGCTTTGCGGCATGGTGAGGCTGTAGCTGATTCCCTCCGGCGTGAAGCTGAGCTTCGCTTTGCCTTGCACAGACAGCGGCACGACTTCCTCGAGCAGCACGCGACCGAAATGCCGTGTATTCGGCGGGTTCACCTTGGGGCCGGCCTTCTCCATCCACAGTATCTGAAAGGTCGCGCCGGCGGCGGCGCTGCGCGACAGTGACCAACTGATTTCGACTTCGCCTGTTTCACCCGACAACGCGCCAAATTTCAGCGCATTGGCGGTCAGCTCATAGAGCGCGAGCGCCACGTGCTGTGCCGCCGATGGCCGCAGCGACACGTGATCGCCCTTGTAGTGCACCCGCTCCGCCGCCTTGCCGGCGAACAGCAGCACCTGGGTGCGGATGAGTTCACTCATCGCAGCGCCCCGCCAGTTCTCATCGGTGAGAATGTCATGGGCGCGCGACAGCGACATCAGGCGTCCGGAGAATCGCTGGTTGAATTCATCGATGGTCGACGATGTCTGCGCGGTACGATTGGCGATGCCCTGGATGACCGCGAGCAGGTTCTTGGATCGATGCGCCAGCTCGAGCAGGAGAACACGCATATGATATTCGGTCTGCTTGCGTTCGCCGATGTCGATCGCCGCACATAGAAGGCCTTTGCGCCCTCGCGGCTTGCTGATGGCCGAAATGCGCAGCTCGAACCATCTGGGTTTGCCGTCGACCGGCATCTGGAATTCGACGGTCTGCGTTTCACCGCTTTCCAGGGCTTTGCGCTTGGCCGGCACAATGATGTTCACTGTCTCGGACGAATATATGTCCTCGTCGGTCAGCCCGACGAATTGCGCCGGCAAGTAGCCGGACGGAGGATTGTTGATCCATACATATTTGAGATCGCTGTCCTGGTGATAGAGCATGGCGCCAGACAGGTTCGCCGCCATGGCGATATCCTCGGGCATCGCTGCCGCCGGCGCGGCACGTCCCTTCTTTCCCGCTTTGGTGCTTTTTGCCGTCTGTCGCACGTTGCTCGCTTGCAGTCTGCCACTGGAAAGCACGGCATTTTACTCTATACGAACCACTTTGTCTCACGCCCTCTGGTGGAAAAGTCCGGCGGACAATAGGTCCGCCGGACGGCCATTGTTACTGCTGAGGAGTCGTGGTCGACGATCCGCCCGGACTTGTGGGCAGGGTCGTGTCGGGCGCAGGCGACTTGACTATGAACAGAGTCTTGTCGAACGCCGGTGCGTTTTCGAGCTCCTCGCGCGAAGCCGCGATCGTGAGCTTGATCGCATTGCTATCGTCGCGCGTCATATTGAGCTTGTTCAGTGGCACGGCTACGTCCTTCTCGCCCATACCGAGGAAACCGCCGACGCCGACGACCGCTGCCTGGACGGTGCCGTTATTGTCGACGATCAGATCATTGATGTCGCCGATATTCTCATCGGCCGCCGTGAAGACGCTGCTGCCGATGACGCTCGTGGCGAGCATGGCCTTGCTGGCGTCGATGGTGACGCTCTGAGCCGCCGCCGAATCCGTTGCCGTTGCATCCGGTGCGGCCGGCTGTTGCGCCTGCGGCTGCGTCGGGCAGCCCTCAGCCTGTGGATTCGCGACGCAATCCTGTTTCTGTTGCATATCCTGCGCAGGCTGCTGATCCGGGGTGGTCTGCGCAAAAGCGATCCCGCTCGCCAAAAGAGCCGCGAGCGAGATTGCCGGCAGGGCAAGTCTTTTCATCATTACACTCCTTCTGATCGTGGTCGTCACGATGCTAACGCCTCTTCACGTGGGAGGTTCCGCCGGCGCGGCGTGGACTTGCTCTTGCGTTTCTTCTTTGCGCTGTTGTGCGGGCGCTTCTTGCGCTCATCGATCGCGTGCTCAGCTTCCATCCCGGCAATGACCGAGGCGAGATCGAAGCCCCGGCTGCGCGCATGCTCCGCAAGCTTGCGATAATGATCGCGGAAAGAATCGAGATCATCTTGCGGCATGCTCTCGAGATCGAGCAGCGCGTTTTCGGCGCCGATATTGGCGCGGATGAGCTCGTCGATCTTGATCTGCAGCGCTTCCGTGTCGCGATTCTGCGAGTTCTGCAGGATGAAGACCATGAGGAAGGTGACGATGGTCGTGGCCGTGTTGATGGTGAGCTGCCACACGTCGGAATAGTCGAGGAATGGCCCCGAAACCGCCCATATGACGATGAGCAGCACGGCCATGGCGAAGGTGGTCGGCGTTCCGGCCTGCCGAGCGACCCAGGATGTCGCTTGTGCGAACTTCATTTGCAGAGTGGCGCTCATGATATGGCCGCGGTGTTGCCGTCTAGTGTTCAATTGCCCTGTAAGAAGGGGCGCCCGTGAGGGCGCCCCTGGAAATTGCTAGCGGCTCTGGTCCGGCTGACGGATCGGATCCGGGCTGCCCTGCTGGCGATCCTTGTTGGGATCGAACCCGCCCTGCTGCTTGTTCCGGTCCGGATTCTCAGCCTGATGCTGCTTCTCGCGTTGATCCTCCTTCGGCTTCTGACCCTGCACGTGTTTGGGGTCCTGCATCTTGGGATCTTGCGGATTACGATTGGTCATGATCGTCTCCATTTTGGAAAAGAGGGGAAGAGCCTCCAGGCCGTCTCGGGGCGCGGAGCTCACATACCAACGTCCGCTCGCTGCTTTGGTTCCGGCATTTTCCAAGATGACCTGAAAGGCCAATACTTTAGGGGGAACCCGCGGTCCCGGAGCCTCCTTTGGAGGCTGCGGACTCATCCTGTTGACAAGGAGCAAAGTTCCATTATTCTTCCATTTAGCTAATTAGCTGATTGGGAGAATAATGGATGGATCAGCTCAGTCTCACATTTCATGCCCTCGCGGATCCGACGCGCCGGGCCATTCTGGCGCGCCTCGCCCTGGGCGAGGTCACGGTGAATGAGCTTGCCGAACCCTTTGATCTACGGCTGCCCACCGTTTCCAAGCATCTCAAGGTGCTGCAGCGCGCCGGGCTCGTGTCGCAGACGCGCCGCGCGCAATGGCGCCCATGCCGGCTCGAACCGGCGGCGCTCAAGGAGGCTGCCGACTGGGTATGGGACTATCGCGCTTTCTGGGAAGAGAGCTTCGATCGCCTTGACGAGTTCCTTACCCGCTAGTTCTGCAATTCAACAACGGAGTGGTATTTGATGAGTAAGACTGAGTTCATTGCCGAGCCTGGCAAGCAAGAGATTATCATGGTCCGCAGCTTCGCCGCGCCGCGGGCCAAGGTGTTCAGCGCCTATGTCGATCCCCTGGCGATCCCCAAATGGTGGGGACCGCGTTCCCTCACGACCGTTGTCGACAAGCTCGAGCCGCGCCATGGCGGACTGTGGCGTTATGTTCAGCGCGACCCGGCCGGCAATGAATATGCCTTCCGCGGCGTGTTTCATGAAAGCCGGGCGCCCGAAAGGTTGGTCCGGACATTCGAGTTCGAGATGATGCCCGAGCATGTGCTTCTGGAGACTGTCGACTTCGAGGATGCGGGCGCTGCGACGAAGGTGACGGCGCGCTCCGTCTTCCAGACGCTCGCGGCGCGCGACGGCATGCTGCAGTCGGGAGCCGAGGGCGGCGCCGTCGAGACCTGGGATCGCCTCGAGGAGCTGCTGAAGGTCTAGCGGATACGCTTCAGCAGGATCAGCCCTGCCGCGATGATGAACCCGGCGCCGACCATCGTGAAGGCGTCGGGAATCTCGCCAAAGGCGTAGTAGCCGATGAGCGCCGCGCCGAGCAGTTCCAGATAGACGAGCGGCGCCAGCAGCGATGCTTCGGCGAAGCGGAAGGCCGCGATGGACATCATGTGGCTGAATGCGGAGAAAAGACCGAGACATAAAAAGAAGCCGAGAACGCTCCACTGCGGGCTTGACCAGGTGGCGATGGCCTGCGGCGTCAGCAGCAGCGTGCCGACCACGCATTGGAAGGCGAGTGTCTTGATCGGGTCGCTGCCCTGCGAGGCCCAGCGCGTCGCGATCAGATAAAGCGCGAAACACAGGCCCGCGCCGAAGGCCAGCAATATGCCGGGATTGAGAGCGGCGCCGGGCCTCAGAATGACGATGGCTCCGATGAAGCCGAGAGCGAGGCTGACACCCTTGGGCCAGGTCATGCGCTCCTTAAGGACGAAGATGGACAGCACTACCGCGACGATCGGTCCGATGAAAAAGGCGCTGATGGCGGTGGCGAGAGGTATGCGCGCCAGCGCCAGGAAATACAGCGTCATCGATACGACGAGGAAGAGGGTGCGCAGAAGATGCGATCCGCGCCGCTCGGCCGGAAAGATGTTGCGGCCGTTGCGCAAAGCCGCGATGGGCAGCACGATGAGCCCCGCCACCGCATAGCGCGCCCAGCCGAGAAAGAGCGGCGAATAGGCGGCGCTCAGATATTTGGCAATGCCGTCGACCACCGGGATCGACAGCATGGCGGCCATCATCAGCAGGATGCCGGTGGCCTGGCGCGAGGAGGAATCGCTCATTTCCTACTATCTGGCCGATCTTCTGCCTCAGCGATAGCCTGTCGCATCCGCTGGCTTCCCGGCATCCTGGACTTCAACGACATAGCGCCAGGCATCGGGACATGAGCCGTCGAGATCGGTGAGGCCATAGATCCGGGCCAGCCCGCCGCTCGACAGGGATTGGCCGTTGAAGCGGGCCTTTTCGGGATCGCCAGCGAGCGCGGCGATGCCGCGCCCGACAAAACGCGGTGTCTCCGAGATGATGAAATGCGGTTCCTTCCGTGTGGCATCCCGCCAGTTCGCTTCCGTGACCTCATAGGCATCGAGCATCATCTCCGAACGAAGCCAGCCCGGCGTGACCGACACCGCGGTTGCACCATGTGGCGCCAGATCCTTGGCGTGCGTCCAGGCCATTCGGTTCGCCGCGACCTTGGCGAGATCATAGAAGGGCGAGAGCCGGTAGTGCTCGGCATTGTACTCAGCGGTCCCATCCGTCACTTCGACGAGAAGCCCGCCTTTGTTTCCGATCAGAAGCGGCAAGGCGTAATGCGCGGTGATGAGATGCGTATCGATGCCGCGACGCAGGAGCTTGAGACCATTGTCGAGATTGTGCTCCCAGACCGGCTTGTTCCATTCGAAGAGGAGTTCGCCGCCCCATATGTCATTGATCAGGATATCGAGGCGACCTTGTTCGGTGCGGATGCGCCCCACCAGTTGCTCGACAGCCTCAGGGATGAGATGGTCGACCGCGACGGCGATCCCAGTGCCGCCGGCCGCCTCAACGAGCTCGGCTGTTTCCTCTATGGTTTCTGGCCGCTGATAGTCAGATTTCTGTTGGCGCGTGGAGCGTCCCGTCACATAGACGGTGGCGCCTTGCGCGCCGAGCTCGATGGCGATGCCGCGGCCGGCGCCGCGCGTGGCCCCGGCAACAAGGGCGACTTTTCCGTGCAAGGTCATGAACGCTCCACTGGTTGAATTCGATCTTGATTTATAAATGATCATTCGTTTATAAATGAGAGTCAAGATGGCAAGACCGAAAACGCAGACCGATGCCGATGTGCTCGCGACCGCGCACCGGCTCATCCATGAGGAGGGACCGGAAGCGCTGACTTTCGCAGGGCTCGCACAATATTGCGGCCTGGCGCCCGCCACGCTCGTCCAGCGCTTCAAGAGCAAGGACGGGCTCAAGCAGGCGACGTTGCTCTATGCCTGGGACAAGCTCGATGCGCGCACCGCCGAGCTTTCCACCCAGATGCCGAAGACGCCCGCCGGCGCGGTCAAGTTGCTGACGGCGCTTTCCGGAAGCTATGGCGGCATCGAGGCCTATGCCAGGGGATTGCTTGTCCTGCGCGAGGATCTAAGCGATCCGCTGCTCAGGGCGCGCGGCGCCAATTGGCGGCGAGCCCTCTCCAAGGCGCTCGATGACTGTTTCGCCGGCATCGCCGGGACGCCCCGGGATATGGGGCTGCTCATGGCGTCGCACTGGCAGGGTTCGCTGCTCTGGTGGGGCTTCGAACCCAAGGACGATGTGAGGCGTTATGTCGAAACGAGCCTGAAGCGCTTCGTGGCGGCGCTGCTACGTAGCTAGGATGCGGGCAGCTTCTGCTTGATCTCGAAGAAGCCGGCCCACGCATCGCGTCGGCGGTGGCTCAGCCGCTGGCGAAGATTGTCGATGGTAAAATGGTTGGCGCGGATGCCGGTCTCGAGCTCCTTCCAGGTGAGCGGCACCGAGACCGCCGCACCTGTCCGTGCCCGTGTCGAATAGGCCGCCACCGCGGTCGCGCCCCGCCCGTTGCGCAGATAATCGACGAAGATGCGGCCCTTGCGCCGCGCCTTGGTCATCACCGCCAGATATTTGCGGGGATTATCCGCCGCCATCGCCTCGGCGAGCTTTCGGGTGAACTCCTTCGCCGCTTCCCAATCGGCTCTGGGGGTGAGCGGGCTCACCACATGCAGACCCTTGCCGCCGGTCGTCTTGACAAAGCTCTCCAGACCGACCGCCTTGAGGCGTTGCTTGACCTCGAGGGCGCCGGCAATGACGTCTTCCCAGGCAACATCTTCGCCGGGATCGAGATCGAAGATGATGCGATCCGGCTTTTCGAGCGTTTCGACGCGCGAGCCCCAGGGATGGATCTCCAGCACATTGGCCTGCACCAGTGCTATCAGCCCGTCGAGATCGCGAATGGCGAGCATCGGCTCGGCCTCGCCGACATCGATGGGCAGGAGCGCCTTGTCGGCGCCGTCCCAGACATGCTTGGCATAGAAGCAGGATTTTCCGACGCCGCCCGGACAGCGCACGAGACTCAACACCCGCCCGGTGATATGCGGCAGGATCCACTCGGCGATGTCGCTGTAGAACTCGGCGAGCCCTTGCTTGGTGATGCCGTCGTCGGGCCAGAGGATGCGGTCGGGATGGGTCAACCGGACGTCGCTCGTTGCACGCTTTGCCTGTTTCATCGTCTTGCCCTGCGGAATTTCCAGCGTGACCTCATGCGGTGCCTTGTCTTCGCGCAGGCCCTTGAAGGCGGCCTGGCGCAGAAGCTTTTCGGGGCTCCAGCCTCTGAACTGAATGTCGGCCACGAATCTTGGCTCGACCCAGCGCACATTCTGCAGCGACGCCTTGTCTACTGGCCGCTTGAATGGAGGCTGCTTCGTTTCGATCGTCGCAAGCCCGCTTCTGAGCGCCAATGCGGTCTCGTCGGTGAAACCGGTGCCGGCGCGCCCGGCATGGACAAGCTCTTTGCCCTCATAGAAACCCAGAATCAGCGAGCCGACCGCCTGCCGCGAGGTGGAGGAGGGCACATAGCCGATGATGACGAATTCCTGGCTCAACGCGCATTTGCTCTTGATCCAGCTTTCGTTGCGGCCGTTGCGATAGGGCGCGTCGGCCCGCTTCGAGACGAGGCCTTCGAGCCCCATCCGGCAGGCATGGGCGAAAATGGTGCGGCTGTCGCCCTCATCCATATGCGCGCTGTAGCGCAGAGGCGAAGTCGCGGGAATGGCGCGGCACAGCGTCTCGAGCGCCGCCTTTCGGTCCTTCAGAGCCACTTTGGTGAGGTTGACGCCCTCGCAATAGAGGAGATCGAACAGGAAATAGGCGAGACGATCGCGCCGCCCGTTCTTGAGATCACTCTGCAGCGCGGCGAAAGTGGACACGCCATTGTCTTCCTGCGCGACGATCTCGCCGTCGAGCAGGCCTGAGCTCAGCGGCAGTTGTGTGAGGGCCTTGGCGATGGTGGGGAAGCGCTTTGTCCAGTCGAGTCCGGTGCGCGTGAGGAGCTTGACCTTGCCGCCGTCGATCCTGGCCTGCATGCGATAGCCGTCATGTTTGATCTCGTGCAGCCACCCCTTGCCATTGGGCGGTCCATCCCGCTCTTCGGCCAAGGCGGGTTCGATGAACACTGGCAGAATGGTCTTCCTGGCGCCTTCGAGCCTGCTGTAATCCGAGGCCTTCGAGCCGGTGGCGCGCCTGATCTTCTCGCGCGCTCTATGATCGGGACGGACCTCATTGCGCCGCGCCAGATCCTCATTGGTGAGACCGGAAATGACGGAAGTGAGCTCGGTCGCCACCGGTTCCGGGTCGGCCGCGCCGATGGAATAGTCGTCGTCGCCCTTGAACAGCAGCCATTGGTCCTTCGCTTCGCCGGGCTTTCGTTTCATGCGCACCAGATGCCAGTGGCCTTTCAGTCTTTCGCCGTTGAGCGCAAAGATGAGCTTGCCCTTCTTCAGGCCTTCGCGCGGGTCGCCCTGGGCGAGCCAAGTGCCTCTGTCCCACACGATCATCGTGCCGCCGCCATATTCGCCCTTGGGAATGGTGCCTTCCCAGGTCAGATAGTCGAGCGGATGATCCTCGGTCTCGACTGCCAGCCGCTTGACGCCCGGTACCATGCTAATGCCCCTGGCGACGGCCCAGCTCTTGAGCACACCATCGAGTTCCAATCGCAGATCGAAATGGAGACGGCGCGCCTCATGTCGCTGCACCGCAAATCGCCAAGCCTTCTCGCGCTTGATCTTGGCATGCGGCTCCGTTGTCTTGGTGAAATCGCGCTTGGCTCGATAAGGATCGAGGCGCCCGGCGGTTTTCTTGGCTTTCCTATCCTGCGAGCGTTGCGCCGGCATTCATGCGCTAACGGCGCCCGCCGCCGGCCTTCTTTTTCGCCGAGGACTTCTGGCCGCCACCCTTCGCCACATCGCCGGCCGGCTTCGCCACCTTATCGTCCTTCACGCTGCGCCGGAGCGCATCCATGAGATCGACGACATTGCTGCCGGAGGGACGCTCATCCTTGCCGACGACGATCTTGTGTCCAAGGGCCTTTTCCCGCACCAGCTCCTGGAGTTTCGCCGCATAATGGTTCTTGTATTGCTCCGGCTTGAAGGCCGATGCCTTGCGGCCGATCAATTCGCCCGCGAGCGTCACCATCTCGGCGTCGAGCTTCTGATCGGGCAAGTCGGAAAAATACTGCCCGGCCGATCTGATCTCATTGGCGTAGCGCATCACATGCATGCCGAGGCCCTTATCGAGAGGACCGACGGCCACGAGATACTCGCGTCCCGACATGGTAACCTGGCCGACGCCCAGCTTGCCGCTCTTCTTGAGCGCGTCGCGGATGACGAGATAGCCTTCGACCGCATGCTCGTCGACCGGCACGATGTAATAGGGACGCTCGAAATAGCGCGGGTCGATTTCATTGGCGTCGACGAACAGCTGCAGATCGAGCGTCTTCTTGCTTTCGAGCTTGATCGCCTCGAGCTCCTCCGGCTCAAGTGTCACGTAGGTGTCTTCATCGACCTCATAGGCCTTGACGATATCGGCATTGTCGATGGGGCCGATGCCTTTCACCGTCTTGGTGTAGTTGATCCTCTTGCCGGTCGGCTTATGGATCTGATTGAATTTGATTTCCGAGGTCGTATCGACCGCGTTGTAGACGGCCACACCGATGGAGACGAGCGAGAGACGGAGGAAGCCTTTCCAATAGGCACGGCCGGGAACTGCCATGATACTCACCACTGACCAATCGACTTCTCCTCAAAGTGTATCGCTAGCATTAAGGTTCCTCTACGGAAACAAACCGGAAACGCAATAGGCGGTTACCAAATTACTTCCACAACATATGGATGATGGAACTTGCATGCCGTTGCGACATTGATTGCAATAGTGGAGATGTAGCTCACCCGCCGCCATCGTCCGTTGAAAGGTAAGACACCGATGCCCCTCTATCGTCTCGCTCTCGGCTGCGCCGCGCTTGTCATCGTCTCTGGCCTGCACGCTCCTCCCGCCCGCGCCGATATGTTGGGCGATATAGGGACGGGAGCCCGCAAGACCGGCCAGGCGATTGAGCGTGGCGCGACAAAGGCCGGCCGCGCGGTCAAGGAAGGTGTCGAGGATGCCGGAGAGGCGATCGGCCGTGGCGCCCGCAGGCTCGGCCGTGATCTGGAGCGCGGTTATTGCGAGGTCACTTCCGACCGGGACTGCCACGTCAATGCCCGGGTTGGGCGCGACAAGCAGGGCCCTTATGCCTATGATCCCAAGAAACCCGCCAAGAAATATCGCGGTGACGAAACCGATCAGGCGCTTTCCGACCGCGACAGGCAATTAAGTGGCTTCGCCGCCTATGTGAAGAACAAGGACTTGACCGAAGCCGAGACCGACGATCGCGACGTACACGGTTTCCGGATTTTCCTGGCGCCCAATTCCAGACTGGGTGTGCCCTTTCCCGATGCGGACAAGGATCTGAAGCCGCCCACCAAGACCGGCGAGATCAGGCCGTGCTGCCAGAAGGGTGGTGGTGGACCCTTCCTGACCGACCGGCTCGACAAGACCGGGCTCGTCTTTGCCGGCGGCACCGAATATCTGACCAAGGTGGACGAGCCGATCTATGCGACGATCGACGGCTGGGTGGAGAAGGAGCAGGATCCGCGCAATGGTCTAACCGGGCTGGTTCTTCGCAATGAGAAGGACTACCGCTCGACCATCTCGTTCGTCCGGCTGACGCCAGAAGTCGAGCAGGCGCTCAAAGCTGGCACCCGCTACAATGTCAAGGCGGGTGAGACGATCATCGGCCATGCCCAGGATGTGCACCCGGCCTATCCGCCCGAAGTGCCGAACCATGTCTATGTCGCCATGACGGATCCCAAAGGAAATCCAATCGATCCGGCGGGAAAGATCACAGCGAAGCGCGTGCCGAAATCGATCCCTGCGAAGTCGCCCGAAACCGCGGCCAAGCCCTGATAGCGACCAACTTTAAGCCCTTGCTAAGCGCTGACAAAGTCGCTCTGCTGGAGAAGGGTATTGCCAGGGGCGAGGCGGACTGAGGTGAAGGGACGGAACTGGAGCCGCGTGACGCGTCGCGGCTTCCTCATAGGTGCGTCGAGCTTGCTGGCGAGCGGAGGCTCTCCTGCCCGCGCCGCGAAGCCGTTGTCAGCAAAAGCAATCGCCACTCTGCTGCGCAAATACAATGTCCCCGCCGTGAGCTTCGCGACCTTCGAAGGTGATCGCATCAAGCTCCAGGCGGCCTATGGAGAGCGGCAGGTCGACAGCACCAAGGTGACGCCCGAGACGCGGTTTCAGGCGGCCTCTCTCAGCAAGACCGCCAATGCGCTTTGCGTCCTGAGCCTGGTGCGCGACGGAAAGCTCAATCTCGATGACCCTGTGAACAAGCACTTGTCCGGTTGGCGGCTCACCGGCGAGGCGTCGGACAAGGTCACCATAAGGATGCTGCTGTCGCATACCGGCGGCACCACGGTTGCGGGCTTTCCGGGATATCAAAGAGATGACGTTATCCCACGGCTGGATGAGATTCTTGACGGCGTTGCCCCGGCAAACACGGAACGGATCAAAGTGATAGCGCCGCCCGGCGCCTATCGCTATTCGGGCGGCGGTGTCATCATTCTGCAGAAGCTTGCCTCGGATATGGAAGGAGCGCCCTATGATGAAATCGTCGAGCGGCGCGTCCTCCAGCCTCTCGGCATGTCGAACTCGAGCATGCGGCAACCCTTGCAGTCGATCAAAGGCAAGCTCGCCTCGGGCCACACGATCGATGGCGATGTCATCCGCATGGACTACTTCATCTATCCCGAGATGGCGGCGGCCGGCCTGTGGTCGACGCCGGGCGACCTCGCGCGCATGCTGATGATGATGCTGGACTCCGCCGAAGGCCGGCCGGGTGCCTTCCTGCCTCAGGATCTGGCGCGCCAGATGATGACGGCCGTGCATGCGGACGCGGGGCTCGGCGTTTTCATCAGCCCCAAGGGATTGGTCCATCATGACGGCGCCAACTGGGGCTTTCGCGCGGTTTACTTCGTCGACCCGAAATCCCGGCGCGGCAAGATCGTGATGGCCAACGGCCAGCGCGGCGACATGGTCTATAATGAGCTGCTGAAACACCTATGAACCCCGGGTTGCGATAGGTTTTGCTTTCGCGAGCCGAGTTCGTGTACATGGCTCCTATGCGCAACAAGCCAGTATGCCAGCGGACAGGTGATGGTTCAGGTTACCACTGCCCCGGCTGATGATCCCCTGCAGGCAACCTCGACATCCTGCGACAAGGAACCGATCCATATCCCTGGTTCCATTCAGCCCCACGGCCTGCTCCTCATCGCCGACGGCGCAACGCTGCGGATCGTTGGCGGTGCCGGGCGGATCGAGGAAAGACTCGCGCGCGATTGGCTTGAGCGTCCGCTGGCAGACGTCATCGGACAGGGAGGCGTCGATATCCTGCGTGCCCAAATGGGCAGGCCTGCGTCCTTACACCGGCTGCCGGAAGCCGCGGGCGAGCGCGAGCCATTTGATGTGTCCTTCCAGCAGGCCGGGAACCTGATCCTCGTCGAGCTTGAGCCGGTCGACGAGAATGCGGGGCTTCTGACCCCGACACTTGAATGGCTCAATGAAAGCGCCGCCGCCTTTGAAGAGGCCGAGAATCTGACGGCTCTCTGCGCCACGGCCGCCGAGATCTTCCGCTCCCTGACCGGTTTCGACCGTGTAATGGTCTACCGCTTCCTGGAGGATGGAACCGGAACAGTAGTGGGCGAAGCGCGTGACCCGAAGCTCTCGACCTTTCTCAATCACCGCTTCCCGGCGACGGACATCCCGGCCCAGGCGCGCGCGCTCTATGTTCGCAATCGCGTGCGCTGCATCCCGGATGTGAACTACACGCCGCAACCTCTGCGGCCGGCTTCCGCCGGCCTTGCCGCGACCGATCTGAGCGATGTGGCTTTGCGCAGCGTCTCGCCCATTCACATTCAGTACCTGCGCAATATGAAGCTTGCCGCTTCCGCCTCGATCTCGATCGTCAAGGATGGCGCCCTTTGGGGGTTGATTGCCTGTCATCATCTCACGCCTCGCCGTCTGGGATATGAGACGAGACTGATCGCGCGCACCCTGGCGGGTGGGTTGGCGCGCCAGGTCAAGGCGAAGGAGGAGGCCGAAGCCCATCGCGAGCTGGCTCGGCTCAGGCGGGAAGAGGATGAACTATCTGGGGTTCTTCTCCGATCGTCCCTCGTCCGGTTTTTTGCGGAGGCCGGCGACAGGCTGCGCCGCATTTTTGGCGCGTCGGGCCTCGCCATCCGTGCCGGAACGGACATTCATCGTTTTGGCATTCTGCCGCCCGATGCGGTGATCCTGGACCTCATCGATGGACTTGCCGCCGATCGTGATCCGGTCGTCGCCAGTCGGGAGATTCGCAGGAGCTTTCCTTCGACGGCCGCGCACCAGGATAAGGTCAGCGGCCTTCTCGCCTTCGCATTGCCCGGTAACCGAGACATTTCCCTTCTATGGTTTCGTCCCGAGCAGCTCGAGGAGGTGAACTGGGCCGGCAACCCGCATAAGGCGATACCGGCCGATCCGATGCTGCCCCTGTCGCCGCGCGCCTCATTCGAATCCTGGACCGAGATCGAACGTGGTCGTTCCAAGCCATGGACGCAGGCGGAGATCGCTGCCGCAATCCGGTTGCGGCAAATGTTCAATGAGGCCTATCAGCAGGAGGAACTGCGCCGGCTGGTGACCGAAAAGGACTATCTCATCGGCGAGATCAATCATCGCGTCCAGAACAGCCTGCAGCTTGTGTCCGCCTATCTGAATATGCAGATGCGTTCGACCGACAGCGCCGATGTAACCGTGCATCTCTCCGAAGCGCAAAGGCGGATCGTGGCGGTCGGCTTGGTCCATAAACGCCTCTACAAGGGCGACCAACCGCAGACCGTCAACCTGGATCAGTATCTGGCCGAGCTCTGCGAGGAGCTCAAAGCATCGATGGGGCCTGAGTGGCATGATCAGCTGTCCATGGAGCTGGCGCCGGTCGGTGTTCCCGCCACGCATGCGGTTTCCATAGGCTTGATCCTCACCGAGCTCATCATCAACGCACAGAAGTATGCCTATGAAGGCCGACCGGGCCCGATCGCGATCGCGCTTTCCGGCACGGACTCGGGCTATCGTCTGGTCGTCTCTGACCGGGGCAGGGGCAAACGCGATGCTGCCGGACAGGGATTCGGCTCACGCATGATTGAAGCACTGGCGCAGCGCGTTTCGGGCATACTCGAAATTGGTGACCAGCATCCCGGTCTGCGGGCCACGATTACGGTGCCGCTGCCGCCCCGCTGATCGTGGCCGCCTCGGCAAAGAGGCGAAAGCCGGCGTCAGCGCCGGCGATAAGCGCGGTCAAGGCTTGCGGATGAGTCTCGGCAAGCTGATTGATGGCGGCGAGCAGGCGCTTCCATTCGCCAGGATGATGACCGTCCGAGAGGAAGGAGATGGGAAATGCCGGCGCGACGCCGCGAATGAGGAGGCGACCGCCCAATCGCGAGCCTTCCGTGACATAGAGCAGACCGTGGGCTTGCGCGACGGAGCCGTCGACATCGATATGCAAGGGGGCGGGCAGGGCCACGCCCAGTTCCCGCAGATCGGCGGCAATCAGCTCGACGCGCGGCCGCCACATCGGAAATGAGGGAAAAGCCGCCAGCGCACTCTCTGTCGCCGCGACGGCACGATACTGTGCCGTCAGAAAAGCGCCATAAGAGGCGCGGACGGCGAGATCGAAGCGGGAATACAACGCGTCCACCATATCGTGCTGGGCGCGTGTCTGCGTCCGCAGCTGCGCCGCCGCCGGTTCCCTGTTGGTGTCGTAGATGAAATCCATAGAATCGCTCACCGGCTGGTTTAATCCGGCAGGCCTGCCGCGCGCAAGGCTGCGACCACCTTCTTGAGCTTCGCGGGGTCACGATAGTGCTGCGATAGTCGAATTTCCGTTGTGCCGAAATCCGGAGAGCGCTTGAGCAGTTCCTTGATCATCTCGGCGGCCTCCGTCTTGCGGCCATGGAATGCGAGGATCGTGGCCATCAAGACAAGGGCGAAAGGTTCGTCCGGCTCCTGCCGCAGATAGAGCTCGCCCAATTCGGTGGCGGCGGAGAAGTCGCTCATCCACAGTCTGTTGAGGGCGAGATAATATGTGTACCAGGACGGATAGTGCGGGCAGAGCCGGATGGCGTGATGGATCGTGGCGACCGATTTCTCGTATTCGCCGGAATACATGTAAAGCATGGCCAGAAAAGCCACTGAATGAGCATCGCTCGGTGACAAGCTCACCGCCTGCTCGGCAAACTCGACGGCCTTGCCATGGTCATCGCGAAGCCAGGCGATCCCGCCTCTGAGCATGTAGGCGATGCCAAGTCCGGGTTTGAGTTTGAGGGCCGTCTCGACGTCTTTCTCGGCGAGACCAAGAGAGTCATCGGGCGCAATCGCCCTGTTGAAGCGCGCATCCCACCAGAAGGTCAGACCATGGAGGATGATCGCGCCGGTATAGCCGGGATCGATCGCTAGGGCTTCTTCAAGCAGCCCTCGCGCGCCGGTATTGTCTGTCCGGTTGAAACGCAGGAAGGCATCGCGTGCGGCTACCATTTTCTCCCAGGCGCGCAGATTGCGGGTTTGTCCCTCCCAGAGCCGGGCCATGTCGCCGCTTGTGAGCTTCACCTGCATCGCCAGGGCGATGGCCTGAGTGATCTGGTCCTGGACGGCGAAGATGTCGCCGAGGTCGCCCTCATAACGCTCGCTCCAGACATGTCGGCCCGATTGGCCGTCGATGAGATGCGCCGTCACTCTGATGCGGCTTCCGGCGGCGCGTACATTTCCCTCGAGAATGAAGCGCGCGTCCTTGGACGTCAGATCGCGTGCGCCGCTGGAGACGACGAACAGGTCGCTGATCTTCGCCAAGGCGCCGATAATATCCTGTGTCAGGCCATCGGCGAAGAAGCCATGCTCGCGGTCGCTCGAGAGGTTGGCGAAGGGGGTAACCGCCACCGAAATTTTGTCGGACATGGCGGGCACAGGTTTGACATCCTTGCGAGGCCGCTCTTCGCGCCGGCGGGCGCGGATCGAACGGGCAAGGGCCGCGGTTTCGGCGTCCGGAGTGACGCCAAGCTGATTTGAAAGCTCGCGCTCGCAACGCTCAAATTGCGCGAGTGCCGCATCGGGACGTCCCTGAGCCGCATAGAGCCGCATGAGCATCCGATGCACATGCTCCTGCAGCGGATCGAGATTGAGGAGCTGCTGTGCATGCGCGACCGCTTCCTCCAGTCTGCCGGCGCCTTCGGCGGATTTCGCCAGACGGCCGCGGACCGTCGCGGCAAGCAGGCGGAAGCGCTCGCGTTCACCGGCGAGCCATTGCTCGAAGGCGGGCTCGTCGATCGCCATCCCTTCCAGGACATCGCCGCTGAACAAACCGGCGGCATCGCCAAGCGTTACGGGATCCTCGCTCTGCGCCGCTTCCTCCAGCGTCCTCGTGTCGAGCCATGCCGCGCCGGCTCGCCACGTGATTGCCTCTTTGGTCGCGGCAAGCGCATCGGCCGCTTCACCGAGAGCGGCGCGCAGTTCTGACAGCGACTGCCGCAGGCTGGCACGGGCCTGCGTTTCGCTGCGTTCTCCCCAGAGCAGTCCGGTAAGGGTCGTGCGGGCGATGTCGACACCCTCGCGTTGAACCAGATAGGCGAGCAGCGCGCGCGTCTTCTTCGAGGCAATGACAAGGGTTTTGCCGCCGATTTGGGCCGTCATCGGGCCAAAAAGGCGGATTTCCAGGCTCGTCCCGGAAGACGGCAACTGTCGATTTTGCGCTGTCTTGACGGTGCCCATGACGTTCGACTGACGGCGGTTACGCATCCTCCTCTCATATTAGAGGAGGCAAGTCCATGTACGACGTCAACCCGCTGGGTCCGCTGATGCACTTGAAAGAACTTGAAAGGCAGGCCGGCCGCATCTCAAGGCAGAAGTCGGAGGAAGATCGCACAGGCAGGCTGGCTTTCATACGGCTTTGGCTCGCCGCTCTGTCGCAATGGCGGCGCGATTGGCTCACCCGTCAGGTATCCGCTGATTGAGCCCCTAGCCCCGAGCCTCGTTCGTCTCGTAATCACCTGGTTGCGGTGGCGCGATCGGCTTGAACAGGGTGCGGTCCGGTTTGAGATCGAGAAGCGGCGTATTGTCCAAACAGTTGAGGCCCTGGACCTTGAGGATGGCGCCTTCGCGCCCTGCGAGCTTGACGATCGCGGTGCCGATGGGATTGGGTCTCACGGGTGAGCGCAAGGCGAATGTGCCGCGCGTCGTGCCGTCATTGGCCGGACTTTGCTTCACCAGATCGCGGCGTGACAGATGCAGCCAATAGAGCACCTCCAGCCGCTCGAAGTCGGTGATATTGTCGAGAGCCCGGACCCAGGGTTCGAACAGAGTGATGGTGCAGACGGGCCCATCGAGGCGGCCCTGGCGCGGGCACATCAATCGCGATGTCCACGGCGTGTTTATCCGCCCGATGAAAATTACCCCGGCATCCATCTGCAATGGAAAGTCGACGGCGACTTCCGCCGCCCGGATTTCATTCTCGCGCACCATGGCGTGGCTATAGCATGTTTTTCTAGTGTCCCGAATCCGAAGTTCGCCACAGCCAGCGGGACATTCCGAGCGAACTTCGGATTCGGAAGGACACTGGATAACTCAAAAATTCTAGTGTGCTTTTGAACGCGAAGTTCCTGTCGGTGCAAGCCGCTTGATATCAGGAACTTCGCGTTCAGCACACTAGTGATGCTTCCGGTGTCAGGAGTCTCCCGACACCACGACGGGCAGTTGCGCCACTTCCTCATCGCTGAAGACGCGGCTGCGGGTCAGGAAGCGGAATCCTTCCGGTGCCTCGAGCGAGAATCCCGAGCCGCGCCCCTTGACCACATCGATGATGAGCTGCGTGTGCTGCCAGTACTCGAATTGCGCGGCACTCATATAGAAGGGACAGTCGCCGATGGCGCCGAGCTTGACGTCGCTGCCGCCGACGCGGAATTCGCCCACGGGATAGCACATGGGCGCCGAACCATCGCAGCAGCCGCCCGACTGATGAAACATCAGCGGCCCATGTTTGCCCCTGAGTGTATCGATGAGATCGAGAGCCGCCTCGGTGGCGAGAACGCGTTCGACTGTCCTTGCCTCCATGACGGCCTCTCCCTGATCAGTACTTGATCCACACCGTCTTGAGGTTGGTATATTTGTCGAAAGCGTGCAGCGACAGGTCGCGCCCGATGCCCGACTGCTTGAAGCCGCCGAAGGGCGTCATGCTCGATCCCGCGTCGACGCAATTGACCGACACGGTGCCCGCCTGCAATTGATCGGCGAGGCGGTGGACGCGCTTCAGGTTGTTCGACCAGATCGAGGCGGCGAGCCCGTAGATCGTGTCATTGGCGATCGCAACCGCCTCCTCCTCGCTCCTGAATGGAATGACGGAGAGGACGGGCCCGAAGATCTCCTCGCGCGCGATCACCATATCGTTCTTCACATTGTCGAAGATCGTCGGCGTCACATAGTTGTCCGAGCCGGTGATGGTGAGGCGCTGGCCACCTTCCACGAGCTTGGCGATCTCCTTGCCCTTGGCGATATAGCCCATGATCTTCTCGGTCTGGCGCTGCTCGACAATGGCGCCCATGGCGGTTGCCGGGTTGAGCGGATCGCCCGGTTGGAAACCTTTGGCGCGTTCGACCAGCTTTTCGAGGAACTTGTCCCTGATCTTGTCCTCGACCAGGAGCCGCGAATTGGCCGAGCAGACCTCGCCCTGGTTGCCCCAGATGCCGAAGGCGGAGGCGTCCGCCGCCGCATCGAGATCGTCGCAGTCGGCGAAGACGAGATTGGGCGACTTGCCGCCGCATTCGAGCCAGACCTGCTTGAGGTTGCTCTCGGCCGAATAGCGCATGAAATATTTGCCGACCTCGGTGGACCCGGTGAAGCCGACGCAGTCGATATCCATATGGCGGCCGAGCGCTTGGCCGGCGGTTTCGCCGAAGCCCGGCAGCACGTTGAAGACGCCGTCGGGAATGCCGGCCTCGGCCGCGAGCTCCGCCATCTTGAGGGCGGAAAGCGGCGATTGCTCAGCGGGCTTGAGGATGACGGAATTGCCGGTGGCGAGCGCCGGCGCGACCTTCCAGGTCGCCATCTGGAATGGGTAGTTCCACGGCACGATGGCGGCGACGACGCCGAGGGCCTCGCGGCGGATCATCGCGAGATTGCCATGCCCGGTCGGCGCCACCTCGTCATAGACCTTGTCGATCGCCTCGGCGAACCACTGCCAGTTGTCGGCCGAACCCGGAATGTCGTAGCCGGCGGTCAGGCCGATGGGCTTGCCCATGTCGAGCGTGTCGATTACGGCGAGCTCGTCGCGATGCTTCCGGATGAGCTCCGCCATGCGCAGCAGCACGGCCTTGCGCTCCTCGGGCGTGCGGCGCGACCAGACGCCGGAGGTGAAGGCGGTGCGGGCCGCCTTGACGGCGCGGTTGACGTCCTCGGCATCGCATTCGGCGACGCTGGCGATCATCTGGTTGGTGGCCGGATTGACGACGTCGAAGCGTTTGCCCGAGGCGGCGTCGACCCATTTGCCGCCAATGAAGGCCTGGGTTTTGAAGGTGACGGCTTTGGCACGTTTCTGCCAGTCGTGATGGGAAAGTTCGCTCAAGATGGACTCCAGTTGGTTGCTGCAGGAGAGCGGGCGGCCCCGGAGGACTGCCCGCTCATGTCTCAGAAGAAGCCCAGCGCCTTGGGGCTGTAGCTCACCAGCATGTTCTTGGTCTGCTGATAGTGATCGAGCATCATCTTATGCGTCTCGCGCCCGATGCCGGACTGCTTGTAGCCGCCGAAGGCCGCGTGCGAGGGATAGAGATGATAGCAGTTGGTCCACACGCGCCCGGCCTGGATGGCGCGACCGAAGCGATAGGCGCGATTGATGTCGCGCGTCCAGACCGCGGCCCCGAGGCCATAGAGCGTGTCATTGGCGATGGCGAGCGCCTCTTCCGGCGTGTCGAAGGTCGTGACCGAGACGACGGGTCCGAAGATCTCCTCCTGGAAGATGCGCATCTTGTTGTTGCCCTCGAAGACTGTCGGCTGCACGTAGTAGCCATCCTTCAATTCGCCATCGAGCATATTGCGCTCGCCGCCGGCCAGCACCTTCGCGCCTTCTTTGCGGCCAATGTCGAAATAGGACAGGATCTTCTCGAGCTGGTCGTTGGAGGCCTGTGCCCCGATCATCGTCGAGGCATCGAGTGGGTGGCCCTGCTTGATCTTCTTGACCCGCGCCAGCGCCTTTTCCATGAACTTGTCATAGATCGACTTCTGCACGAGGGCGCGGCTCGGGCAGGTACACACCTCGCCCTGATTGAGGGCGAACATCGTGAAGCCTTCCAGCGCCTTGTCGACGAAATCATCGTCCTGCGCCATCACATCGGCAAAGAAGATATTGGGCGACTTGCCGCCGAGTTCAAGCGTGACCGGGATGATGTTTTCTGAGGCATATTGCATGATGAGGCGGCCGGTCGTGGTCTCCCCCGTGAATGCCACTTTGGCGATGCGTTTGTTCTGGGCGAGGGGCTTGCCAGCCTCGATGCCGAAGCCGTTGACGATATTGATCACGCCGGGCGGGAAGATGTCGGCGATGAGCTCCATCAGCACCATGATGCCCATCGGCGTCTGTTCCGCCGGCTTCAGTATGACGCAATTTCCGGCGGCGAGGGCCGGCGCCAGCTTCCACGTCGCCATCAGGATAGGGAAATTCCACGGGATGATCTGGCCGACGACGCCCAGTGGCTCGTGGAAGTGATAGGCGATCGTATCGTCGTCAATTTCTGACAGGGCCCCTTCCTGGGCACGAATACAGGCGGCGAAATAGCGGAAATGGTCGACCACCAGCGGCAGATCGGCATGCGTCGTCTCGCGGATCGGTTTGCCGTTGTCGATCGATTCCACCAAAGCCAGCAGGCTCAGCCGCTTTTCCACCACGTCGGCGACCTTGTTGAGAAGCTTCGCCCGCTCGGCGGGCGCGGTCTTGCCCCATTTCTCGCGCGCCTTATGCGCGGCATCCACGGCGAGCTCGATATCCTCGGCGCTCGAACGTGCGATGTCGCAGATCTTCCTGCCGGTGATCGGGCTGATATTCTCGAAGTACTGTCCTTTGACCGGGGCGACCCATTTGCCACCGATGAAATTCTCGTATCTCGGACGGATGGCGACGGTCTTTTCGATTTCCTTCAGGGCTTGGGCAAGCATGACGGAACCTCCCATGGTTTTTCCGGTCGCTACGTTATACCCCATTGGGAATGACGACAAGGAGACGTTAGTCCCATCCGGAAATAACGAAAGAGATTGGTGCAGTTTGGTCTGGACCTTGCCGGGACTTCGCTGGATTATGGCGGCAAGGGAGTCGACTTTGGCCAATTTGAGCATCCGCATAGATTTCGCGCCCGAGCACCGCATCGGGCCGGGCAAGATCCAGCTCCTGGAACAGATCGCCTCGCTGGGCTCGATCGCCGCCAGTGGCCGCGCGCTCGGCATGTCCTATCGGCGCGCCTGGGAGCTGATTGATGAGCTCAATGGGACTTTTGGCGAGCCTGTCGTCATTTCGCACAGCGGTGGCAAGAAAGGCGGCGGGGCCGCCTTGACGCCCTTGGGACTCACCATCATCTCGCGCTATCGCGCCATCGAGCGTGCCGCGGCATCTGCCGCCGAAAGTCATGTCGCCGCACTCGATGCCGAGATCAACGGCAAGGGCAAGCGCCAGAAGCGTGCCTGATCGGCTTGCACCCTCGTGCTCGTTATGGTCTATTGGCTATAGCGAGTATCCTTGATGAGCAAAACCCAGACAGTTGCAAATTTCACCTCTTGCGAAGTCTCCGGCGACGGTGAGGCCATCCGCTTGTCCTATCGCGACGATGGCGGAGCCGCGCGGGATCTGCATCTTTCGGCTGAACAGGCCGGCGCCTTGGCCATGACCTTGCCGAGGCTCCTGAGCGCCGCCTTGCGGGCGCGCAGTCGCGACCCCAGTCTCCGTTTCGTCTTCCCGCTCGCCGAATGCAATCTCGAGGCCGCGGCCGGAAGCTCGCACCGCATTCTGTCCTTGCGGACCTCGGACGGCTTCGAAGTGTGCTTCTCGCTTTCGCAGGAAGCGCTGGCCGAGATGGGAGAATTGCTCGGTCTCGGCGCCGAGCCGGCGGGCGGCCACGGCGCAATGCATTGAATTCTTGAGCGGGGCGGCTCAGGCCGCATCCGTTCGATCGCCTATCGTTATTGTCAAATGACTATAACGATTTCTTCATATGATCCGTAGGGAGGTTGTCATGAATATCGCCGTCCGCAAGCCGCTTCTGGGATCCGCCTTGAGCGGGTTCCTTGGACAGACCCGCAAGATCCTGATCGATGGAAAATGGGTTCAGGCCCAGAGCGGCCAGACCTTCGAAGTCGAGGATCCCGCCACCCAGGAAATCATCGCCCACGTGCCTCTAGGCGACAAAGCCGACATCAACCTGGCGGTCGCCGCGGCCCGCCGCGCCTTCGAGACGGGCCCATGGGCGCGTTTGTCGCCCGGCGAACGCTCGCGCCTCATCTGGAAGCTGGGCGATCTCCTGGAGAAGCATGCCGATGAATTCGCCGAGCTCGAAGCTCTCGATAACGGCAAGCCGGTGACCAATGCCCGTAAGGGCGATGTGCAGGGTTCGATCGAGATGTTCCGCTATATGGCGGGCTGGGCCACACGGCTGAATGGCGAAACCATCCAGGTGTCGAGCCCGGGCAACTGGCACGCCTATACGCTGCGCGAACCGGTCGGTGTCGTCGGCCAGATCATCCCGTGGAACTTCCCGTTGATGATGGCGGCCTGGAAGCTTGCGCCGGCGCTCGCGGCAGGCTGCACTATTGTGCTCAAGCCCGCCGAGCAGACGCCGCTTTCGGCGCTGCGCTTCGGCGAGCTGATCCAAGAGGCGGGGATTCCGGACGGTGTCGTCAACATCGTCACCGGTTTCGGCGAGACGGCGGGCGCCGCCTTGGCCGAACATCCCGATGTCGACAAGGTCGCCTTCACCGGCTCCACCGAGGTCGGCAAGATCATCGTCAGGGCGGCGTCGGGCAATCTCAAGCGTGTGTCGCTCGAACTCGGCGGCAAGTCTCCGGCCATCGTCTTCCCCGATGCCGATCTCGATCTCGCCATTGCCGGCACGGCCGATGCCATCTTCTACAATCAGGGTCAGTGCTGTACGGCGGGCTCCCGGCTCTTCGCCCACAAGTCGGTCTATGACAAGATCGTTGCTGGAGTGGCGAGCGCGGCGGGTAAGCTCAAGATCGGCCATGGCCTCGATCCGTCCGTCAATCTGGGACCGCTCGTCTCCAAGGAGCAGCATGAGCGGGTGAAGGGGTTCCTCGAATCCGGCCGCAAGGAAGGCGCCGAAGTGGTGACCGGTGGCAAGACCGCCGGCAATCAGGGTTACTTCGTCGAGCCGACGGTGCTGGCCGGCACCAATCGCGACATGCGTGTCGTCCGCGAAGAAATCTTCGGACCGGTCGTCTGTGTCCAGTCCTTCGACGATGACAGTCTCGATTCGGTGGCGAAGTTCGCCAACGATACCGAATATGGACTGCAGGCGAGCGTGTGGACGCGCAATCTCAAGGTGGCCCATATGATGGCACGCAAGATCAAGGCCGGCACCATCTGCATCAATACCCATAATTACGGCGACCCGGCCTGGCCTTTCGGCGGCTACAAGCAGTCAGGCTGGGGCCGTGAGATGGGCAGGGAGGTCATGGAGCACTACACCGAGACCAAGTCGGTGGCGGCCAGACTCTAGAGCATCGGACCGAAAAGTGCGAAGCGGTTTTCGGATAATCCGATGCGCAATTCAAAGAGTAAGAGCGCCGGACCGATTCTATGTGAGCGTCCGGCGCTCTAGCTTGCCGCGGATTCAAGCACTGCTCATGAATTTCATCGCCAGCGCCAAGGCCAAAGGCATGGTCCCTGACCAGGAGCAGGCTCTGGCCATGGCGCTCCGGCCGGGCTAGACCGGGACCAGGATGAGATGAAGGAGAAACGTGGACATGAAGACCCGCGCAGCTGTTGCTTTTGAAAAGGCCAAGCCGCTCGAAATCGTCGAGGTCGATCTCGAAGGCCCGCGCGAAGGCGAGGTGCTGGTTGAGATCAAGGCGACCGGCATCTGCCATACCGACGAGTTCACGATCTCCGGCGCCGATCCGGAAGGCCTGTTCCCGGCCATCATGGGCCATGAAGGCGCCGGCGTCGTCGTCGATGTGGGCCCCGGCGTCAAATCGCTCAAGAAGGGCGATCACGTCATTCCGCTCTACACGCCCGAATGCCGCGAATGCGACTACTGCCTCAATCCCAAGACCAATCTCTGCCAGAAGATCCGCGTCACACAAGGCCGGGGCCTGATGCCCGACGGCACCAGCCGCTTCTCCTACAAGGGCAAGATGGTGCATCATTATATGGGCTGCTCCACCTTCGCTAACCACACGGTGCTGCCCGAGATCGCCTTGGCGAAGGTCCGCAGCGACGCGCCCTTCGACAAGATCTGCTATATCGGCTGCGGCGTCACCACCGGCATCGGCGCGGTGATCAATACCGCCAAGGTCGAAGAGGGCTCCAACTGCATCGTCTTCGGCCTGGGCGGCATCGGCCTCAATGTGATCCAGGGCCTGCGGCTCGCCGGCGCCAACATGATCGTCGGCGTCGATCTCAACAATGACCGAAAGGCCTGGGGCGAACGCTTCGGCATGACGCATTTCGTCAATCCGGGGGAGGTGACGGGTGATCTCGTCGCCCATCTGGTCGAGCTCACCGGTGGTGGCGCCGACTACACCTTCGAATGCATCGGCAATGTGAAGGTGATGCGCCTCGCGCTCGAGGCCTGTCACAAGGGGTGGGGTGAATCGATCATCATCGGTGTTGCCGGCGCCGGCCAGGAGATCGCGACGCGGCCGTTCCAACTCGTCACCGGGCGCGTTTGGCGGGGCACGGCTTTCGGCGGCGCGCGCGGTCGCACCGACGTGCCGAAGATCGTCGACTGGTACATGAACGGCAAGATCGAGATCGACCCGATGATCACCCACACGCTGCCACTGGAACGGATCAACGAAGCCTTCGACCTGATGCATGAGGGCAAGTCGATCCGCAGCGTGGTCGTTTACTAGGCCACGGAATACGCTAGGAAATTTGGTACTGGGGCGCCCCTTTCAGGGCGCCCCGATTGTTTTGCAGCGCCCATCGATAAATATAACCTAAAGGAAATTTCTTGCAAATCTTGCATACAAGATATATGCATGTTGCCTATGACAAGAACCGGACATTCGGAGCGCGTCCCCCCGACCGGCCATAAGGCCGAGCCCGCCCAGGATGCGGTATTCCGTTGGCTCAAGCATCACATAGCGAGACTGCCCAGAAAGGACGGCGTCTTCCTTACCGAAGCGGAGGTCTCCCAGGCGACCGGTACATCCCGCACCCCGGTGCGCGAGGCTCTGCTGCGCCTGGAAGCTGATGGATTTCTGCGGATCCTGCCCAAAAAGGGGGCCTATGTTCCCCCGGTGACCGAAGCCGATATCGATGCCGTCATGGAGGCGCGCGGATTGGTCGAGGATTGGTGCGTGCGGCGCACGGCTGATCTGGGCGAAGTGCTGGCTGTGCAGCTTGACCAGCTTATCGAAAGACAGGCGAAGGAGAAGGAAGACCCCGTCGCCTTCATCGAGAGCGACCGGCAATTTCATGGCACGATCGTCGCCGCGGCCGGCAATCCTGTGCTTGCTGGTTTCTATGAGAGTCTCAGAGACCGCCAGTTGCGCATGGGGTTCCATGCGCTCACCACCTCCGGCCATCGCATCGATGAAGTTCTGGCGGAGCATGCCGCAATCGTCGAAGCGCTACGCATGAATGATGCGGCGCGAGCCGCCGAGGCCGTGGCGCGGCATCTTGCGACGACACTCGCCGCCTTGCGCTTGCCGGCGATACCGGCATGGAGGCCAGGGCCATCATGACGGACGCGGTGGAAGCAACCTTCGATACGAAGGCGTTCCGGCAGGCGCTGGGACAGTTTCCCACCGGAGTTTGCATAGTGACCGCCAGGGTGGAAGGCACGCGCCTCGGCATGACCGTCACCTCGTTCAACTCATTGTCGCTGACGCCGCCGCTGATTCTCTTCAGCATCGACCGCCGCGCCGCGAGCTTGCCCATGTGGGAGAAGGCCGAGGCCTATGCCGTGAATGTCCTGGCCGAGAATCAGAAAGGCCTGTCCGACAGATTTGCCCGCTCGCTTGTCAACAAATGGGAAGCAGCCATCTTTGTTGACGGATATATGGGCGCACCGATGTTGCCCGGCGTGACCGCGGTCTTCGAATGTGCCGCTTTTGCCCGGCATGATGGCGGCGACCACAGGCTTTTCATCGGCGAAGTGAAGCGCTTTCACGCCCATGCCGACCGCCAGCCGCTCATCTTCGGCAAGGGGCGCTATGCGGCGTTGCAGCCAAGCGAAGTCGCCGCACCCTTATGGCCGCTCGACATCCATTACTGAAAATGTGGAGGGTATCATGATCAAGACGGGTTCCCAGCATGTCGCTTCACTGAGAGACGGCCGCCAGGTCTATGTCGATGGCGCGCTCGCTGGCGATGTCACGGAATGTCCGGCGTTCAAACGCGCGATCGGTACGGTGGGGGGCCTCTATGATTTTCAATCCCGGCCGGAAAATCGGGATCTGATGACCTTTGAGACACCCGAGGCCGCGGGACGTATCAGCCGCATCTGGCAACTGCCGCGCAGCTATCAGGATCTGGTCGATCGGCGAAGGGCTCTCGAGAGCTGGGCCGAACTGCATGGCGGCTTCCTGGGGCGTGCGCCCGATCATGTCGCCTCCTGCCTCTCGGGCATGTACATGGGGATCGACGTCTTTCACGATCACGATGCGGCGCGCGCCACAGCGCTCGCCGATTACTTCCGCTACGCACGCGACAACGATCTGTATCTGACTTATGTCATCATCAACCCGCAGGCCGATCGGTCGAAGTCGGCCGGCGAGCAGCATGATCCGTTCCTGACGGCCGGCGTCGTCGATCAGGATCATTCCGGCCTGACCATTCGTGGCGCCAAGATGCTGGCGACGGGCGGCGTCATGGCGAATGAAGTGCTGGTGACCTGCATTCAGCCGCTGCGCGAAGGCGAAGAGCGTTACGCGGTCTCCTTCGCCGTGCCGATGAACGCCAAAGGCCTCAAGATCCTCTCGCGCAAATCCTACGAGGCGTGCGCGCCGAGCATTTTCGACAATCCGCTTGCCAGCCGCTTCGACGAGAACGACGCCGGACTCTATTTCGATGATGTGAGGGTCGATTGGTCGCGCGTCTTCGTCAATCAGAACATCGCGATGTGCCAGAGGCAGTTCCATGCCACGCCCGCGCATGTCTATCAGAATTACCAGTCGCAGATTCGCCTGATGGTGAAGATGCGCTTCCTTGTCGGTATCGCGCGGCGGATCACCGAGACCAATGGCATCATCGGCTATCCGCAAGTGCAGGAGACATTGGGCGCTCTCGCCGCGCAAAATACGATGGTTGATGCGCTCGTCCATGCCATGGAGGTCAAGGGACGGATGCACGGCGGATATTTCGTTCCCGACGGCCACACGCTTTATGCCGCCCAGGTGCTGACGCAGGAGCTCTACGGGCAAGTGATCACCGCGCTGCGGAGCCTGGCTGGCGGCGGCCTGATCATGCTGCCGTCCTCCGTCCGCGACTTCGCCAATGCGGAACTGAGCGCTCTCATCGGCAAGACGCAGCAATCGCCCGCCTGCTCCTCTGAAAGCCGCGTCAAGTTCTTCAAGCTCGCCTGGGATGCGGTCGGCTCGGAATTCGCCTCCCGGCATACGCAATATGAAATGTTCTATGCGGGGGCCACCTTCGTCACCAAGGGCCATAGTTTCCGCACCTTCGACTGGGACCGCTGCACCGGCTTCGTCGATCGGGTGCTCGACGGTTATTCCCTCGCCGACGAGATCTCCGGCACCAAGACGCTGGCGGCGTGAGGCGCCGATGTCCATCAACAAGGAACACAAGGAGTTTCACGCGCTCGACATGGCGGACGGCTGGCATGTTCCGCCGGGCTATCCGGACGGTATCGAGCAGAAGATCCTGTCGGGCGGGCTCGATGAAGCAGCGCGGAGCGGTCATCGCACCAGACTTCTGCGCTTTCTGCCTGGCGCCTTCACGACCAGGCCTTTCGTGCATGACTATTGGGAAGAAGTGTATCTGCTGGCGGGAGATCTGATCGTCGCTGATGCGACGGACGGCGGAACCACCGAGACCTTTGCCGCCAATACCTATGCGTGCCGACCGCCAGGCGTCGAACATGGGCCGTTTCGCTCGCAGGGCGGCTGTCTCCTTCTTGAGACACACTATTATGCTGACGGCCCGACCTGACCCAATGGCGCGTCGGGAATAAGAAGACCATCCCGCCGTTCTTCCTCGATTGAAGGAGAATGTCGGATGATCATCGCCAGAGTTCAGAATTTCCTCCACACCGTGAGGGCAAGATCCGAGAGCCGCGAGGCCTCGATCAGCTTCGCCTGCGCCGCCGAGGACAAGGGCGTGATCGCCGAGCCTGTGGCGGCCAAGGCGAGTTTGCCCGACTGGTTCCGCCGTCTCCCCGCCATCGACGGCGCCACTGTCTCGGCCACCAATAACGGCCTTACCGTCAAGCGCTGCATGCCCTTCCTCGACGCCATGACTCTGGGCTTCATCCTGCCATTGGCGGCGACGACAAGGCTCGAGATCAAGGTGGGCGGCAAGACGGTCGAGGCCGGCTGGGAGTTCGACAAGGTCATGGTCAGCAATCATGGCAGCCATCAGGTGAGTGGACATCCGCTCGGCGACCGTCCCCCGATGAAGTTCCACAATTACTGGACCATCCGGACGGCGCCCGGCTGGAGCTGTCTCTTCACCGCGCCGCTCAACCGGCCGGCTCTCCCCGTCGAGATCATCGCCGGCGTCGTCGACACCGACAGCTACCACGCGCTCATCAACTTTCCGTTCTTCGCCACGGGTGCCGATGGGGTGCACATGCTGGAGAAAGGGACTCCCTTAGTTCAGGTCATACCGTTCCGGCGCGCCGACGTCGAAATGTCTGTCGCGGTGCGCGCCGAAGCGTCGCGGGAGGCGGTCGAGCGCGAGCGCATCCGTCGCAATACGCTTGCCGCTGAAGGCTGGTACCGGAAATTCGCGCGCGCCAGGCGATAGCGCGGGATGCGAAAAAGTGGGCACCGGTTTTTCGCGAGAATCCCGCGCTACATATTGGAATCGATCACGTTCATGAGTTTGGATTGATCCAATCCAAACTCATCGTGATCTAGAAGGAATAGGTGTCGGTGTCGTCCGTTCATCCTTCGGGTGCGCCATCGGGCCACCTCGAAACAGATGAAAGGAAGCGACATGAAACGTACAGCGATCCTCACTGGGGTACTGGCCCTGGGGCTTGGCGCGACGGCCGCACATGCCGTGAGCGTGGCCAAGCCTGATTTTGTCGGCGCTCAGACGGTCACGGGCAAAGCTGGCCAGATCATCCTGGCGGGCAACAGCTCATCCAACTCATTGTCGAATTCGAGCTCGAACAGCTCTTCCAATTCTTCGTCAAACTCGTCGTCGAATTCGAGCTCGAACAGTTCGTCGAACTCATCGTCCAACTCGAGCTCGAACAGCTCTTCGAATTCCTCCGGCTATTCCAAGAACTGGACAACGCGGGGATCGGTGAAGCGCAAGAAATAGGTATTGGCTTCAACGCATGAATGGGGAAATGGCATGGGGCGACCATGCCATTTTCATTTATTCAGCCGCACAGTCCCTTGGGATTGAGCAGACCCCAGCCGAAGACATCGTCCCGGCCCGGCACGCCGAGATCCTCGGCCGCCGTCGTCAGCCGGTCGAGCACTTCATCCATGCGCGCCTCTGGCGCGCTCTGGCGGGCGAGAGCGATGGCGGCGGTCACGAAGGGCGCGGCGAAGGACGTGCCGGTCCGGGGCCGCGAGCCCTGGACGGACGCCGCGATCCAGACATCGACGCCGGGGGCGGCGAGATCGATATGCGGTCCCCTGACGGCGCGCCGATAGGCCCGCTTCTGCCGGTCGACAGCGGTGACCGCGACGACCTCGGGATAGGCGGCGGGATAGACGGGCTTCGCTCTGGGACCGTCATTTCCGGCCGCCGCCACCAGCACGATGCCTTTCCCCGACACGCGCTTGACCGCTCTTTCAAGCACATCATTGGCGGGACCGGTCAGGCTCATATTGATGATCGCCACCTCACGGCTCTCGAGATAGTCGAGCGCCTTGACGAGACTGTAGACATCGGAAATGTCGCCCTGGCCGGAACGCCGATGGAAAGTATCGACGGCGATCAGCTCGGCGCCCGGCAGGAGGCCCGGCGAGCGTCCGCCGGGATTGCCGACCAGCAGGGCCGCGACGGCCGTGCCGTGCTGCTTGCCGGAAGCGGGAAGCGCCTCGGCGCTGAGTCTCTTGACCTCGATCCGGCTGCCCACCAGCGCGTCATGGCCTGCATTGATGGCGGTATCGATCATGCCGATCCGTATTCCGCTGCTGCAGGACTTCGTATCCTGGCCCGCCGGGGTCCAGCCGATCACCTGACGCGCCAGGCATTCGCCCGCGCCGCAGGAGTCTGCCACATTAGGTCGGTAATAGTGATTGAGGTCGACGGCCGCCTGCGGCGCCTCAGCCAAAACGCGGGCCCGCGCCTGGGGCAGCGACAGCCGGCGGGGAATGCGCAGGCGATGGACCGTCCGTCCATCGGAAAGCGTGGCTTCCTCGAGGACCACATAGCCGGCCCGGGTCAGCCGCCCGATGGCCGTTGGACCGAGATCGCGCCCCACGAGCTCCGCGCGCGCATAACGCAGCGGTGCCGGTGCGCGCGCAATGCGGCGCGCCTCGGTACGTGATCGCCGGTTCCCTGAATTGAAATTGGTTCTCGGGCTGGCGCCGCCGGCGGAGCGCCCGCCGTCGTCATCATCATCGGCTCCGTCATCATCGCCGCCGACACCGCCTCCATCGTCACCATCATCGCCCCCGTCATCGCCGCCGTCGTCATCCGCGAAGGCAGGGTTGACGAAGCCGAAGCCCGTATTGCCGTTTCCCGAAAGGGAGGGGCCGATGGCAAAGATCGTCAGGCCGCACAGCACAGCGCACAATTTCTTGATCTGCCTGGACGGTTCGTTCATGGCATTCTCCACTATAAGCACCTGACGGCGTTCCAGACTTGCCTTGGCGGCAAGGGCATGCGATCCGGTCGTCCGCAGGACTTATTGATAACGGATCCCAAGATCAACTATTCCCAAATGAGCGAAACTAATCTCCAGATAGAGCATGGCGGATATTCCTGACGATTTTGGCGAGCGGCTGATCGCATTCCTGCCGAATCTGCGCCGTTTCGCGATCTCGCTCTGTCGCGCGCCTGATACAGCCGATGATCTCGTGCAACTGGCCTGCGAGCGCGCCATTGCCAACGCGTCCTCCTTCGAGCCCGGCACCCGCTTCGATGCCTGGATGTTCCGCATCTTGCGCAATCTGTGGATCGACCAGTTGCGCCGCGACCGGACCGCCGGTCCCAAGGACGATATCGGCCTCTATGAGGGCAGCCTGGCCGGCGATGCCGGCACCACGCCGGAGCACCGGTTGCTTCTCGGCGAAGTCTGGACGGCGATCGGCAGATTGCCCGAAGAGCAGCGCGAGGTTCTCCTGCTCGTCTGCGTCGAGGAATTGTCCTATCGCGAGGCGGCCGGGATTCTCGGCATTCCGATCGGCACGGTGATGAGCCGGCTGGCCCGCGCGCGGGCGAATATTGCCACGGCGACCGGAATAAATGTGCCCGCGGGCCGTTCATCGGCTCAGGACAAGGTTAAGATCGATGACTGACGACTTCACGGACGAGGAACTGATGGCCTATGCCGATGGCGAATTGGCTCCGGACCGGGCATCCAGCCTGGCGGCAGCCTTGCCGGCGCGGCCGGATCTCGCCGAGCGTGTCGCCCTCTTTGCCGGAACACGCTCCGTCGCCGCGGAAAGCGTCAGGTCGCGTCTGAGCGAGCCCGTACCCGCACAGCTCAAGGCTTCGGTCGAGGAGATGATCAGAAGGGCATCCGAGAAGCCGGCTTCGGCGACCGTGACGTCCTTGCGCCCGCGCCAGGCCGCGCCGCGCTCGTCGCCTTTCGCCAATTGGGCCATGCCGATCGCCGCCTCGTTCCTGGCTCTTGCCACCGGCGTGCTCGGTTACTGGCTGGCATCGGGGGGTGCTCCGTCGCCGGCCTATTACCAGATAGCCGGTTCGGCCGATCCGGAACTGTCCCGGATCCTCTCGAAGCTTCCCTCGGGCGAGACGGCGAAGCTCGAGGCCTCGGGGGCCGAGGTCGCCATGGTCGCTTCCTTCCATAGGGGTGATCAGGCGCTCTGCCGCGAATTCACCATCGCCCATGCCGAGATCGGCGATCAACTGTCGGTCGCCTGCCGCAGCGCCGGACAATGGACGATCGATCTGGCGCTGCGCACCGGCGGCGGAAGCACCGATGCGTACAAGCCGGCCTCGTCGGCGGAAACGGTCGATGCTTTCCTGAATGCGTTGGGGGCGGGGCCGGCGATTGTGGGTGAGGCGGAAACGGACGCCTTGGACAAAACCCAATAGATCACAGTGAGTTTGGATTGGGGCAATCCAAACTCATTTTTCGCATCCGGCGCTATGATCACGCGATACCTATCGACCAGAACGCCGGCGAGAAGAGCGCCAGACTCACGCTGTTGAGGGTCGCTGCCAGCCAATGGCCCCGGGGCACGGGTCGTTCCTGCGCCAATTGCAGAACCAGCGCCGCGGCAAACAGGGCGCCCAGAACCCAGGCCATCACGGCGAGATCCGAGCCCAGATTGAGGCTCAGGCAATCAGCCGCGATCTCGCCGATTGTCATCGCCGCGAGTCTGGTCAGCCGCAGGTCGTTCAGCAGCGTGGAGACGAGCAGCCGCAGCTGCGGCATGGCGGTCGGACAGACGAGAGCGAGGGAAAGAAGGGCGAGCTTCATGAAAACCTCTTTGCAGACCGCGGAAGACGCGGCTTGATTCCCGGTGAATCGTGGAGCGGGAGATTTGTCGAGCGGTGAAGAGCCGTGAGAAGACAGTCCGCGTCCGGCGGAATCAAGGAACGATCCTTACAAAATTTTATGTAGGGCGGCGCCCGCGCCCGCTCCTATAGTCCATCGCGGCACGAGAGCATTCGAATAGCGATGGTGCGCAATGAAGCTTCTTCTCATCGAAGATGATCAGCATACGGCCGACTTCATCTGTCGAGGTTTGCGCGAACATGGCTATGAGACTGAACATGCCAGCAATGGCCGTGACGGGCTGCTTCTCGCGGCAAGCCGGAAATATGACGCGCTGGTGATCGACCGCATGCTGCCGGGCATGGACGGCCTCAGCATCGTGAAGATGCTTCATGGTGCCGGCGCGCATCCGCCGGTCTTGTTCCTGACTACCATGGACGGCATCGATGACCGGGTCGCGGGGCTCGAAGCGGGCGGCGATGATTATCTGGTCAAGCCCTTCGCTTTTGCCGAGTTTCTGGCGCGCCTCGGTGCCATCTTGCGGCGCCCGCCGATAGCGCAGGAGAAGACAGTCCTGTCCTTCAGCGATCTGGAGATGCGGCTCCTTCCGCGCGAGGTCTATCGCGCCGGCCGGCGGATCGAGCTGCAGCCATTGGAGTTCAAGATTCTCGAGTTTCTCCTGCGCAGCGACGGTCGCGTCGTCACTCGGACGATGCTTCTGGAGAAGGTCTGGGGCTTTCACTTCGATCCGCAGACCAGTGTGGTGGAAACGCATATGAGCCGTTTGCGCGCCAAAGTGGACCGCGATTTCGGCTCGCCATTGATCCGCACCCTGCGCGGGGTCGGCTACTGTCTCAGGGCCGATGCTTAGGCTGCTGCGCACCGCGAGTTTCCGCCTTGCCGCGGCCTATGCGGTGGTTACGCTGACGGCTTTCCTCATACTCTATCTCGTGACCGGCTGGATCTCGGGCCGCGCGCTGGATCGCCAGATTCGCGCTGGTGTCGAGGCCGAGTATATCGATCTCGTGAACGAATACGATGATTCCGGTCCGGCCGATCTCCTGAAGGAACTGACGGCGCGCTCGAACGTCAAGGGCGCATGGGCCTTCCTCTATTATTACGCAGACCAGGATGGAAGAAAACTTGCCGGCAACATCGACAGCGTCAAGCCCTATGAGGGCTGGCGAGTCGAGCCTCTCGACACGAGCAAGGCCGGGCAGACCACGGCGCGTGACGACGAACACGAGATGGTCGCCTTCGGCAAGCGTCTTCCCAATGGCTCCTTTCTGCTCGTAGGCGATGACGGCTATGGCGCGATCGCCACGCAAAGGGCCATCAACGAGGCCTTTGCCTGGGCCTCGATCCTGGCCCTGGCATTGTCGATCCTGGCCGGCATCATCATCAGCCAGCGCTTCCTCAGGAGCATCGACCGCATCAATGCAACCAGCAACGCGATCATGCAGGGTCAGCTCAAGGAGCGCATACCGGTCTACGACACTTCCGACGAGATCGACAAGCTCGCCGCAAATCTCAACCAGATGCTCGACAGCAACCAGGCGCTGCTCGAGCTCCTCAAACAGGTGTCGACCAATATCGCGCATGACCTGCGCACTCCGATGGCGCGGTTGCGGCAGCATCTGGAGGAAAGCACTCTGTCCAAGCTTTCGGCTGACGCCTATCGCGTCGTGATCGAGGAGGCGATCGCTGAGATCGATTCAATCCTGACGACCTTTTCGGCGTTGTTGCGCATCGCTCAGATCGAATCCGGCAGCCGCAAGTCGGCCTTCAAGCCGGTCTATCTTTCTGCCGTCGCCGAGAGGCTTGCCGAGTCCTATCGTGCCGTCGCCGAGGATGATGGCAAGACCCTCGACAGCAGGGTCGTCCCGGGTGTCGTCTTCACGGGCGATGAGGAACTCCTGACCCAGATGCTGGCCAATCTGGTGGAGAACGCTATCAAGCATACGCCGACAGGCTCGACCATAAGCCTGGAACTCGGCAATGGGACGGAGCGGAAAACCGCGGTGGTGTCCGATGACGGGCCTGGCATCCCCGATGACGAGCGCGCCCACGTCTTCGAGCAATTCTACCGGCTCGACCGCAGCCGGACCACGCAGGGGCATGGGCTAGGCTTGTCGCTTGTCGCCGCCGTGGCCCAGCTTCACGACATCAATGTGAGCCTCGAGGACAATCGGCCGGGTCTGCGTGCGGTGGTCGATTTCGGCGCCACCACGCCGCAATGATCCGGCAGCTTAAATCCTGAATGAGCGGTGCTTAAAAATGAGGCTTGACAGTTCCTCACGAATCCATAGTAATTCGATCAATTAGATCGAGATACTATGGAAGCAATGTGATGTCGCCCAATATCATCGGAATTTCCGGCAATACGGCCAGGCCATCGCGCACCAGGTTTTTGGTCGAAGTCATCACCGCGGAAGCCGCCCGCGTGACCGAGGGACGCAGCGCCGTCTTCGATCTGGCCGAGATCAAGGTCGATCTCGCGAGCGCCCAGTCCTCGCACGAGCTCAAAGGGGCCGCGGCCAGCATCGTCGATGCACTGCTGTCGGCCGACGCGCTTGTCGTCGCCTCGCCGGTCTACAAGGCGTCTTACACCGGCATCTTCAAGCATCTCTTCGATCTGATCGATCCCAAGGCGCTCATCGGCAAGCCCCTCGTTTTGGCGGCGACCGGGGGCAGCGAGCGCCATGCCCTCGTCCTGGAGCATCAGTTTCAGCCGCTCTTTTCCTTCTTCGGCGCGGCGATCGTTCCGACATCGATCTACGCGACGGAGAACGATCTCTCGGCTGCGACGGGCTTGTCGCCGGCGCTCAGGCAGCGTGTCGACCGCGCCGGCCTGCAACTCAGGCAGCTCATCGCCGAGCGCCGCCGGACACCCGCCTTTCTTGAAGTCGCCTGACCCTTCATCACCCAGGAGCAGTCCATGATCACTCGCCGTCAGTTCACGCATTTCGCCACGGCCGCACTCGCAGGTCTCGCCGCCGGCCTCGCGCCCCTCAACGCTGCGCCGCTACGCGAATTCCGCATCGGGTATCAGAAGTCCGGCATTCTGGTGGTCACCCGCCAGCAGAAGCTCATCGAGAAGAAACTCGAGGCGCAGGGTATTGCGGTCAAATGGGTGGAGTTCGCGGCCGGTCCGCCTTTGCTCGAGGCGCTCAATGCCGGAGCCATCGACTTCGGCTATACCGGCGACTCGCCGCCGATCTTCGCCCAGGCGGCCAGCGCCAATCTCGTTTATGTCGCGACCTTGCCGTCGACAGGCTCGGGCTCGGCCATCATCGTGCCGAAGGATTCCAAAATCCAGTCGCTCGCCGATCTGAAAGGCAGGACGGTCGGTTTCACCAAGGGATCGAGCGCGCATTTTCTGACGATCCAGGCTCTGAAGAAGGGTGGACTGGTCTATGGCAACATCACGCCTGCCTATCTCTCGCCTGCCGATGCGGGTGCCGCCTTCGCCAAGGGCGCGATCGATGCCTGGACAATCTGGGATCCCTATCTCGCAATCGCCGAGAAAACCCAGAATGCGCGAATCCTGGTGCCGGGCGAGGAGATCGGCCCGACCAACAGTTTCCTCTTCGCCAACAAGGATTTTGCCGCGGCCAATCCTCTCATCGTCAAGGAGGTGGTGGGTGAAATCGCCGTCGCGGTGAACTGGTCCGAAACCAATCGCGACAAGGTGGCTGCCGCAATTTCCGCCGTCACCGGCGTGCCGCTCGACATACAGAAGATTGCCGTCGCGCGCACAAGTTACGCGCTGAGCCCGGTGACGGAATCGCAAATCGCCTCGCAGCAGCGCATCGCCGACACGTTCTATGAGCTGAAGCTCATCCCGAAACCGATCGTCGTACGTGATGTCGTCTGGACCGCGCCGCAATCTTAAAGCTACAGCATCGGACCGAAAAGTGCGAAGCGGTTTTCGGATAATCCGATGCGCAAATCAAAGAGTTAACGCGCCGGACCGATTCCATGTGAGCGTCCGGCACTCTAGTGGAGAAGAGACCGATGCCGCTCAATTTCTTCTGGTTCATCCCGACGCATGGCGACGGTGTGTATCTCGGTTCCGAGACGCAGCAGCGGCCGCCCGACTTCAGATATTTTCGTGAGATCGCTCAGGCCGTGGACCGTCTCGGATTTCCCGGTGTGCTTCTGCCGACGGGCCAATCCTGCGAGGACAGCTGGATAACCGCGGCGGGCCTCGCCGCGCATACCGAACGTCTCGACTTCCTCGTGGCGCTGAGGCCCGGCGTCGTGTCACCCAGCTTTGCCGCGCGGCAGACCGCAGCGCTCGACCGCCTCTCCAATGGCAGACTCCTCCTCAATGTTGTCGTGGGCGGAAATCCGGTCGAGCTTGCCGGCGACGGCGTTTTTCTTCCGCATGACCAGCGTTATGAGCAGGCCGGCGAATTTCTCACCATCTGGCGCCGGCTGCTCGCCGGCGAGACGGTGGATTTCGCGGGACGGTATTACCGTGTCGAGAAGAGCCGCCTCGACTTCCCGCCCGTTCAGGCGCCGCATCCGCCGCTCTATTTCGGCGGATCGTCGGAAGCGGGGCAGGATCTCGCGGCCGAGCAGGTCGATCTCTATCTGACCTGGGGCGAACCGCCGGCTCTCGTAGCCGAGAAGCTCGCCGCCGCGCGCCGCAAGGCGCAAGCGCGTGGGCGGCAGCTGCGCTTCGGCATCAGGTTGCATTTCATCGTGCGCGAGACGGAGGACGAGGCCTGGGCCGCCGCCGATCGCTTGATCAGCCGCGTCTCCGACCGGCAGATCGAGGCGGCGCAGCAGCGCTTCACCAAGGAGATGGATTCGGTCGGCCAGCGCCGCATGGCGGCACTTCATGGCGGCAGCCGCGACCGGCTCGTCGTGGCGCCCAATCTCTGGGCCGGTGTCGGTCTGGTTCGCGGCGGCGCCGGCACCGCACTCGTCGGCACGCCGGAACAGGTCGCGGCCCGGCTCGCCGAATATCAGGCGCTCGGCATCGATACGGTCATCGGCTCGGGCTATCCGCATCTCGAGGAAGCCTATCGCGTCGCTGAGCTTCTCTTCCCCGTGCTGGGGCTCGGTCGGGATCGAAAAGGCTTGCGCAAAGGTATCGGCAATGAATTCGCCGTCGGGCTTTCCGACCAGCGCCTGGCGGCAGCCTCGTGACCCGGCTCCTGCGCTCCGTCGTCGGCTGGGCGGTCCCCCTGACGCTCATATTGCTGTGGGAGCTCGCCGCAAGATCGGGCGCGATACCCGCCAATGTGCTGCCCGCGCCCTCGGATGTGCTGAGCGCGTTATATAACGTGACCACATCCGGCGAGCTTGCCCGGAATATTCTGGTGAGTTTCTGGCGCGCCGCCTTGGGTTTCCTCATCGGCGGCAGTATCGGTTTCGCCTTTGGCCTCGCCAATGGTGTGTCGCGCTGGAGCGAGGCGCTCACCGACACGACGCTCCAGATGGCCCGCAATATCCCGCATCTGGCGCTGATCCCGCTCGTCATTCTGTGGTTCGGCATCGATGAATCGGCGAAGCTCTTCCTGGTGGCGCTGGGCGTGTTCTTCCCCATCTACATCAACACGCTGCATGGCATCCGCTCGGTCGATCCGCAGCTCGTCGAAATGGCGCGGTGCTACGGCATGGGGCCGGGGCGGCTCTTCACGCAGGTGATCCTGCCCGGCGCCTTGCCGTCCATCTTCGTCGGCTTGCGCTACGCGCTCGGTATCATGTGGCTGACGCTCATCGTCGCCGAGACCATCTCGGCCTCGTCCGGCATCGGCTACATGGCCATGCAGGCGCGCGAATTCATGATGATCGACGTCGTCGTGCTGTCGATCATCATCTATGCGCTGCTCGGCAAGCTCGCCGACGGCCTGGCGCGCTTCCTCGAACGGCGCACTCTGTCCTGGAACCCGGTATTTCGGAGATGACCATGATGTCAACGGAGAGGCTCCTCCATCTGGAAGGCCTGACGCGGTTCGGCGATGCCGATCACGCCCAATCTCATGCCAAGGTCGAAAAGCGGCCGGGGCGCAATACATCGATCTCCATTCGCGGTCTCGCCAAGAGTTTCGACGGCAAGACAGTGCTCAAGGGCATCGATCTCGAAATTCCGGCCGGTCAGTTCATCGCCATCGTCGGCAAGAGCGGTTGCGGAAAGAGCACGTTGCTGCGCCTGCTCCTGGGGCTCGAGACCCCGACGTCGGGCACCATCATCGGAGCGGGTCTGCGCGGCGGCGCGCATGCGCGTTTCATCTTCCAGGAGCCGCGTCTGCTGCCCTGGGCGACGGTCGAAGGCAATGTTGCCGTAGGGCTCTCGGGCCTGGGTTCGCGGCGCGAGCGCCTGCGGGCGGCGCGCCAGGCCCTGACTGCTGTCGGCCTCGCCGATCGGGCGGGGGAATGGCCCTATGTGCTGTCGGGCGGCCAACGCCAGCGCGTCTCGCTGGCGCGTGCTCTGGTCAGCCATCCGCAATTCCTGGCGCTCGACGAGCCCTTGGGGGCGCTTGATGCCTTGACCCGGATGACGATGCAGGCGCTGATCGAGCGTGTCTGGCGCGATCAGGGCTTCACGGCGGCCTTCGTCACCCATGATGTCGGAGAGGCGGTGGCGCTCGCCGACCGCGTCGTCCTCCTGGATGAGGGCCGCGTCGCGCTCGATCTGCCTGTTGCCTTGCCGCGTCCGCGCCGGCGTGGCACGCCGGGCTTCGCGGCACTCGAAAAGAAGATTCTCGACAGCCTGTTCGGCGAAAGCGATCTGGCTGAGTTGAGCAGCGTGGCATAGATCACGATGAGTTTGGATTGAGTCAATCCAAACTCATAAACGTGATCGATTTTCATATGTTAGCGCGGGATGCGAGAAACCGGTGCCCACTTTTTCGCATCTCGCGCTAGCCTCCGGCTGCAATCTTCTGCAACGAAAGAGACATCATCGGGAAACATCCCGCAGCTAGATTGAGGATGCCTCGCCGAAGAAGCCAACACCGCCAGGAGTCTTCGGCTTCCGATCATCAGGAGCCAACCGCCTGATGCAGAAGTCAGGCGCCCGAGTCCCCTTCGGGCGCCTGATTGTTATTGTCGGACAAAGCACCGAGCGGATCTCGCTCAATCGTCTTGCTGGTAATGCTTCGGCTTCTACAGAAGCGGGCGGCACTGCACCGCGTCAGGAGCTTACCTAGACCGTGATGAGATTGGACTGGGTTATGTCCGTCATCTGTGAAGTAGTTTGCGCATTAGTACGCGCCACGGTGGGCGCTTGACATCGTGGGCCAGATGGCAGGATTGGGAAATATCAAGTTGAGGAGTTGCGTTCGGACTTCAACTCCTGAGTCTGACCGATATAACTCGGATAGGATCAAGCGAATGGCTCTAGGCCTCCGAATAATCCTTGAAGTCGTGCAAGCTTTGCTGCGCGTGTGGAACAAGAAGGATGAGGATAATATCCTCGAGAATGCCGCACAAACCAGCAAGGCCTCTGACGATGGAGCTGCGGGTCAATCGCCCGGGACTCCATCACGGCCGGCGAATATACAGACCATCCATGGCCAGCCCTTGAATGCGGCCGGATTGCGTGCCGTTGAGCGCGCAACACAATTGGTCTTTGGCGGAACAGGGACACATCAACGCCCCGAGAATACAAACAAGGGATTAAGTGATCCCGGAGTTCACATCGATATGGCCAAGAAAGCTCCGCACCTGGAGAAGCAGTTGCCGGAAATACGCTGCACAAGGTCCGGCGAAGTCAATTGGCAAAGTCCGCCGGCAACTGTCGCCACGTAAACTACGCAAGTCGGGCAGAATCGATCTCGTCTATGAGCTGGGATTGATTCAACCCAAACCTATCGTGCTCCAGCCTTACCCGCGCCCGGTGGCGCCGTAGGCGGCAACTACTCCCTCCGCCATCCGCTTGAAGCGGGAGCTCGGTCCCTCGGCGCCGTCGCTTTGACGGCTGATCCGGGCGCCTTCGAACAGGAGACACAGCGTGTCGGCGGCCAGCTCGGCCTCCGCCAGTCCCGCCCGCTGGCATAGATCGACGAGCCGGCGGCGATGCTCTTTCTTGCCGTCCTCGATCACGCGCCGTCCGGGATGATTGTCTTCGGTGAGTTCGACCGCCGCATTGGCGATCTCGCAGCCGCGCTTATCCGATTCGATGCAGCGCGCACCGGCCGCGATCCAGGCGAGGAGCTGCGCTTTGGGATTGCTGGGATAGTCGCGCTCGAGCTGATCCCATTTGCTCAGCGTCTCGTTGATCGCCTTCTGCAGGCACTCGACGATGAGATCGTCCTTTGAGCCGAAATGCCGGTAGAGCGTCATCTTGTTGGTGCCGGCAGCCTCGGTGATCGCCTCGACGCCGATGCCCTTGATGCCATGCTGATGGAACAGGTCGCGGGCGGTGAGAAGGAGACGGTCGCGCGGCTTGAGATCGGCTCCAGCGGGAGCGTCTTCCACTTTTTGCAAAATTTTTGCGGCCATGGCCTTGACTCTGTTGTGACCGGTCGGTAACAGTATGCTTGTTAATGACCGGTAACACCCAATCCGGTTTGAGTCAAGATCTTGGATGCCTCAGGCATCCCGTTACGTGAAGGAGGCCAAAATGTCCTTTTATTACAAGGGCCCGACCATCGACCAGCTGTTGAGCGACCCGGTGACGCTCGCGATGATGGAGGCCGACAATGTTGATCCGGTGGCTTTTCGGCAGATGATTGACCGGACAAGCCGGCGCTTGCGCGCCAATCGCACCTCCTAATCCGGGGAGTGCGCCCGCCATGGTCGGCTTTTTCATCGAGCGACCGATATTCGCCTCGGCCATCGCCGTCATCATGGTGCTGGCCGGGGCGATCGCGTTTTTCCTGCTGCCGGTCGGGCAATTCCCCAATATTACACCGCCCCAGGTGGTGGTGAGCGCCAGCTATCCGGGCGCCAGCGCGCAGGTCGTCGCCGACACGGTGACGACGCCGCTCGAACAGTCGATCAACGGCGCCGAAGGCATGACCTATATGTCCTCGGCCAGCTCCAATGACGGGTCGTCGCGCATCACCGTCACTTTCGATGTCGGCTATGATGCCGATCTCGCCGCGGTGGACGTCCAGAACCGCGTCTCGCAGGCCGCCTCCTCGCTGCCGGCGATCGTCAACCAGTCCGGCGTGACGGTGAAGAAGCAGAATCCCAGCTTCGTCATGGTCGTCAATCTGATCTCGCCCGACAATTCGGTCGATGCGGTGGGCTTGAGCAACTACGCCTATTTGCAGGTCGTCGACCCGTTGAAGCGCGTGCCGGGTGTGGGCGATGTGGTCATCTGGGGCGAGCGGCGCTATTCGATGCGCATCTGGCTCGATCCCGACAAGCTCGCCAATCTCGGCATCACCGCGGTCGATGTGCAGAACGCCATTGCCGAACAGAATGTCCAGGTCGCGGCCGGCAAGATCGGCCAGTCGCCCGCGCCCGCCGGCACCGCCTTCGAAATGCAGGTCAATGCCACAGGGCGCCTGAGCGATCCGGAAGCCTTCGGAGATATCGTCGTCCGCGCCAATTCGGCCGCCGGGTCCCTGGTGCGATTGCGCGACGTCGGCCGCGTCGAGCTCGGCTCGCTGCTTTATGCCACCTCCGCCTTCCAGAATGACCGGCCGACCATCTTCATCGGCGTCTTCCAGATGCCGGGATCGAACGCGCTGCAGCTGCAGCAGGCCGTCGAAGACAAGATGAAGCAGCTCTCGGCGCAATTTCCGAAGGGCATCACCTATAATATCAAATACAACACGACGCGCTTCGTATCGGCGGCGATGGAAGACGTGGTGAAGACTCTGCTGGAGGCGCTCATTCTGGTCGTCGCCGTGGTCTTCATCTTCCTGCAGAGCTGGCGCACCACCCTCATTCCCGTCATCGCCATTCCGGTGTCGCTGATCGCCACCATGGTGGTGATGCTGGCGCTGGGCTTCTCGCTCAACATGCTGAGCCTTCTCGGCATGGTGCTCGCCATCGGGCTTGTCGTCGACGATGCCATCGTCGTGGTGGAGAATGTCGAGCGCCAGCTCGAGGCCGGATATAAACCGCTCGAGGCCGCGCGCCGTGCCATGAAGGAAGTGACGGGACCCATCATCGCCACCACCGCCGTGCTCATGGCGGTGTTCATCCCGGTCGCTTTCATTCCGGGCGTCACCGGCCAGCTCTACAACCAGTTCGCCTTGACGGTGGCGATCTCGGTCGGCATCTCGGCATTCAACTCGCTCACTTTGAGCCCGGCTCTTTCGGCAGCCTTCCTGCGCCATCGCCCGCCCTCGACGTTCTTTCTCTATCGCTGGTTCAACGACGGCTTCGGCTGGCTTTCGCAGGCCTATTCCACTTCGGTGCGCGGCTTCATCAAAGCGCGCTGGCTGATGTTCGGCTTCTTCGCCGTTCTGCTGGCCGCGACCTGGCTCGTTTCCACCCGCATCCCGTCGGCCTTCCTGCCGGTCGAGGATCAGGGCTATTTCTTCGCCGTCGTGCAATTGCCGGACGGGGCTTCGCTCGAGCGCACCGATGCCCTGGTCGAGAAAGTGCGCCAGACGCTGAGCGCCGAGCCCGGTATCGACACGGTGATGGGCATCAGCGGTTTCAACTTCCTGACTTTCGCCAACCAGTCCAATGCCGCCGCCGTCTTCGCCGTGCTCAAACCGTGGAATGAGCGCGGGCCGGGACTCTCGGCGACCGGTATCGTCAATAATGTGCGCCCGAAACTGTTCGGCATGTCGGAAGGCCTCGTGCTCGCTTTCGAGCCGCCCTCGATCAACGGGCTTGGCACCACCGGCGGCTTCGAATTCCAGGTCGAGGACTTGACCGGACGCGGCACCGCCGCCGTCAATGAGGCGACGCAGGCCCTGCTGGCGGAAGCCCGCAAGCAGCCCGAGCTCAACCCGCAGACCCTGTTCACCACCTTCTCCACCTCGACGCCGCAATACAACTATGATCTCGATCGCAACAAGGCGAAGCTCCTGGGGCTTAATCTGCCGGACGTGTTCAACACCTTGCAGATCTATCTGGGCTCGCTCTATGTGAACGACTTCAATATGTTCGGCCGCACCTTCCGCGTGACCTTGCAGGCCGAGCAGGGGGCCAGGGCGTCCGCCACCGATCTTTCGCGCCTCTATGTGCGCAACAACGCCGGCGAGATGGTGCCGCTTTCGACGCTTGGCGCGCTGAAGTCCGTTGTCGGACCTGAGACCGTCACGCATTACAACAATTACGGATCGGCGCTGATCAACGGCAATGCCGCGCCGGGCTACAGTTCCGGCCAGGCCATCGAGGCGATGCAGCGGGCCGCCGCCACCGCTCTGCCGAAGGACTTCGGCTTCGAATGGACCGGTATCACCTATCAGGAGCTCAAGGCCGGATCGGTCGCCATCATCGTTTTCGCGCTGGCGCTGGTCTTCTGCTTCCTGATCCTGGCGGCGCAATATGAGAGCTGGTCGATGCCCTTCATGGTGCTGCTCTCGGTGCCGACAGCACTGTTCGGCGCGCTCGTCGCCATCTGGCTGCGGGGCATGCAGATGGATGTCTATTCGCAGATCGGCTTCGTGATGCTGATCGGACTTGCGGCCAAGAACGCCATCCTCATCGTCGAATTCGCCAAGCATCTGCGCGAAGGCGGTCTCGGGATCGTCGAGGCGGCGATGGAAGCCGGCAGGCTTCGCCTGCGTCCCATCCTGATGACGGCCTTTGCCTTCATCCTCGGTGTCGTGCCTTTGATGCTGGCGTCGGGTGCGGGCGCCGCCAGCCGCCAGTCCCTCGGCACCGCGGTTTTCGGTGGCATGCTTGCCGCCACTGTGCTCACCCTTGTCTTCGTGCCCGTCTTCTATGCCGTGATCGAGGAATGGCGCGAGCGCAAGCATAAGATCGAACCCGGCCTCGCGCCGCATATCCAGCCGGCTGAATAGGAAAACGCCCATGCGCATCTGGAAAGTCGCCACAGCCTTGACCGTTGTTGCCGCCGCCGGCGCCTTTGCCTATTTCCGCGGAGATCCGGCTCTTCTTGTCGGCTTGTTGAGCAAGCCCGCCGATGCCGCGGTCGAGCCTATGCCGATGCAGGCCATGCCGGTGCCGGTCACACAGGTCGTCAAGAAGACTGTTCCCGTCTATCTCGACTTTGCGGCGCGCACCGAAGCGATCCGCAGTGTAGCACTTCAGGCCAAGGTCTCGGGCTATATCCTAGACCAGCCGGCCGCCGATGGCGCCGACGTAAAGGCGAATGATCTGCTCTACAGGATCGATCCGCGCGACTATCAGGTGGTGCTCGATCAGGCGAAGGCGCAGGTCCAACGCGACGTGGCCTCGCTCGATTATGCCCGGGCCAATCTCGACCGCGGCAATAATCTGAGCAAGACCGGGTTCCTGTCGAAGGACAGCTATCAGCAACGTGTCTCCACCCTCGCGCAAAGCGAAGCGACAGTTCTGGCCGGCAAGGCCGCCATTCAGGCGGCCGAGCTCAATCTCTCGCATACCGAGATTCGCGCCCCCTTCGACGGCAGGCTCGGGCGCAACCAGGCGGCCCTTGGCACCCTGGTGAGCGTCGGTGGCACCGCCCTCAACACGCTGGTGCAGATCAGCCCGATCTATGTCACCTTCACGCCGAGCGAAACCGAACTCGCTTTGATCCAGCAAGCCAGGAGGGAGGGACCGGTCGTCGCGGAAGTGACCGTCTCGGGCGATCAGGGTCAGCGCCGCAAGGGTGAGCTCACTTTCCTCGATAATCAGGTTGATCATACGACCGGCACGATTGTGGCGCGCGCCACCATCGCCAATGCGGACCGCTCGCTGTTGCCCGGCCAGTATGTCAGTATCCGCCTGCTGATCGGCGAGAAGCCCGGCACGCTGCTCGTGCCGCAGGTGGCGCTGGGCTCGAACCAGCTCGGCAAGTTCGTCTATGTGGTCGATCAGGGCAAGGTCGGCATGCGGCTGGTCGATCTGGGGCCGACCGAGGGGGCGCTCGTCTCGGTGACGAAAGGTGTCGCGGAAGGCGACCAGGTCATCAGCGGCAATCTGCAGAAGATCGGTCCCGGCATGCCCGTGACCCCGATGCCGGCGCCGGAAACCTGATCCGCGCTCTGTCGGGAGCAAAATAGGGGATGCACCCTTCGCGTGAATCATGTCACCATCAAGGGATACATTGCGCGAGGTGGCGATGTGGCGCTGCGCTTATTGGGAGTTTTGTTCTGCTGGGGGCTGGGGGTGGCACTCGCCGGTCCGGTCTGGTCGGCGCAGATTCTGGTTTCGCCCGCGGCGAAGACGGCCACCCAGGTCACCATCAGTGGCGAACTGGATCTCGGCGACGCTCTGACTTTCCTGCGCAAGACCGGTGAGATGAAGGATGCGGTTGTCGTGCTTCAGAGTCCAGGTGGCAATACCGCCGCCGGGATCTCGATCGGCCGCGCCATCCGGCAAAAGGGCTTTCTTACCCTCGTTCCATCATCGGCGAATTGCGCATCGGCTTGCGCCCTGGCCTGGCTCGGCGGAGCCCGGCGCTTCATGGGCGAAGGAGCACAGGTCGGCTTTCACGCGGCTTACACGCTGAGTGGCGGCCGGGCGCGGCGCAGCTCCTCGGGAAATGCCGCGCTGGTGAAATATGTGAATGGGCTTGATCTTCCGCCGCAGGCGATTGCCTACATCACCAGCGCGCCGCCGGAGCGGATGTATTGGCTGACGCTCCCCGCGGCCCGGGCGGTTGGAATCGAGGCCGGTCCCTATGCGGCGAGCGGGATCGCCAATGCCCGCGAGCAGGCGCGCCATGTCCCCATGACGATCCAGGCGGCGACAGACTATCCCGGCAATGATATCGGCCGGCTGAAGCAGACGACCCTCGATGCCTGTCTGGTGGCCTGCAGCGCGGCCAGGTCCTGCAAAGCCTTCACTTTCGTTCCCTATCGCCGCGAATGCTGGCTGAAGAATGAAATCGGCTCGGCCGAGCCCCGCGACGGACTCGTCTCCGGCATCAAATAGCGCGCCCGCAATACCGGCATTGGCAAAATCCGCGCGACGGCGCATTTTACACAACTTGAATTGCGGAAGGGAAAGACGGAGTTCCCATGGCGACGACACATGATCATGCTCGCATCTGTCGCGGCTGCTGGGACCAGATGCGGATGCCGATACCCATCAGGGGGCCGCTCGCCATTCCGTTCCGTGTGCTGGGCATCACCCGGAGCAAGATGAATCCCAACATCTGCACGATCTGCGAACGCTCATTCCGCTATGTGAAGAAGCAGCGGCATATTTCCGCGACCGCCACGATCCTGTTCGCGGATATACGGGGATATACTCACATGTCCGAACGGCTGGATCCGGTCATGCTGAGCGACCTGGTCAGCGTTTTCCATGACCAGTGCGCGCAAGCCATCTGGGATCATGATGGCATCGTCAACAAGCAGATGGGGGACGGCCTGATGGCGATCTTCAACTTTCCCATCAAATCAGAACGCCATGCCGCCGCCGCGGTCGCCGCCGCGCGTGACATCCAGCACCGCTGCGCCGAACGCTTCACTTTCGCGGATTTGCCGGCCGGGATGGCGCTGGGGATCGGTATCGGGGTCCATACGGGTCAGGTCGAGATCGGCGAGTTCTCGACCTTCCGCAGCGACTTCACCGCCATTGGCGGCACCGTCAATGTGACCGCCAGGCTTCAGGCCGCCGCTGCGGCGGGAGAGATTCTCCTCACCGACGAGGTCGCGGCGCAGGTGGCGGATATTGCGGCCGGCGCTGCGACGCGCCGCTTAGACCTCAAAGGTATCGAGCAGCCTGTTCTGGTCCATGTCCTGACGAACAGTTTCTGATGGATCAGCTCAGGTCGCTTGGACCTGAACTGACAGACCTGATCGAGGCCGTCACCGGGCGATGAGGCTGTTCTCGTAACCGGCCTCGCGGATGGCCGTGCCGATGCTCTGCTCGGGCGCGCTGCTGCGGACCTCGACGAGCTTTCTGGCGACATCCACCTTGATCTCCGCCTGGCCGTCCACCTGCTTGATGGCGCGCTGCACGGTGCCGGCGCAATGGCCGCAGGTCATGTTCGGAACGTTGAACTGGTACATCTTCGTCTCCATTTCTGTCCGCCGGATATAGACATTCCAATGATGGCAAGGTCAAGATTCGCACCCCCTTGACCCTCCCATCATGGGAAGGTCTATCTGTACTGCGGTTGATGGATTTTAAGGATTGTGATCATGGCGACTGCGACCGCATTAAAGAAGACCGCTGGTAGCGAGGCGGCGAGCATTGGTATCGAAGGCATGACCTGCGCCTCCTGCGTCGGTCGGGTCGAGAAGGCCATCAAGGCGGTGCCGGGTGTAGCATCCGCTGCGGTCAATCTGGCGACCGAGCGGGCCGAGGTCGCCTTTGCCGCGACGGTGGACGTCTCGGCGGTCATCCGCGCCATCGAGCATGCGGGCTATCAGGCTCGCGCCATCGGCGCCGACAACAAGGAGGAGGCTGCCGCCGCCGAGGCGCGGGCCAGGGACTTCCAGAACCTGCGCTGGTCGCTCGCCATCGCGGCTCTCCTCACGCTGCCGGTCTTCATCGTCGAGATGGGATCGCATTTCATTCCGGCGGTCCATGTCTTCGTGATGCAGCATATCGGCATGCAGGAAAGCCGCTATCTGCAGTTCGTGCTCGCCACCTTGGTGCTGTTCGGGCCGGGTCTGCGTTTCTTCCGGAAGGGCATACCGGCGCTGTTGCGCGGCGCCCCCGACATGAATTCGCTCGTGGCGGTCGGAACATTCGCCGCCTGGGGCTATTCCGTCGTCGCGACCTTTGCGGCCGGCCTGCTGCCCGCCGGCACCGCCAATGTCTATTACGAAGCCGCGGCGGTCATCGTCACCTTGATCCTGCTGGGCCGGCTGCTCGAGGCGCGCGCCAAGGGCCGCACCAGCGAGGCGATCAAGCGGCTTGTCGGCCTGCAGCCCAAGACGGCGCGTATCATGCGCGGCGACGAGGCCATCGAGGTGCCGCTCGCCGACGTCAAGGCCGGCGATGTCCTTCTCGTCCGTCCCGGCGACAAGATCGCGGTCGATGGCGAGGTGATCGAAGGGTCGTCCTATGTCGATGAATCGATGATCACCGGCGAGCCGGTGCCGGCCGTCAAGAGCGCCGGCGCGCAAGTGGTCGGCGGTACGATCAACAAGACCGGCTCCTTCACCTTCCGCGCCACCAAGATCGGCGCCGACACCGTGCTTTCCCAGATCATCCGCATGGTCGAGGCCGCGCAGGGTGCCAAATTGCCGATCCAGGCGCTGGTCGACAAGGTGACGGCCTGGTTCGTGCCGGCGGTGATGGCGATCGCCGTCCTGACTTTCGGCATCTGGCTTGTTTTCGGTCCCGACCCCGCCCTCGCTTTCGCGCTCGTCAATGCCGTCGCGGTGCTGATCATCGCTTGCCCCTGCGCCATGGGCCTCGCCACGCCGACCTCCATCATGGTCGGCACCGGCCGCGCCGCCGAGATGGGCGTGCTCTTCCGCAAGGGCGAGGCGCTGCAGGAACTGCGCGGCGCCGGCATCATCGCGCTCGACAAGACCGGCACCTTGACCGAGGGCCGGCCCGAGCTCACCGATCTCGTGACCGCCGAGGGTTTCGCACGTGACGAGGTCCTCGCCCTGGTCGCCGCCGTCGAGACCCAGTCCGAGCATCCGATCGCGGAAGCCATCGTCAAGGCGGCGAAGCGCGGCCAGCTGGCACTGGGCAAGGTTCTCGACTTCACGGCCACCCCGGGCATGGGCGTCAAGGCATCGGTCAACGGCCGCCTCATCCAAGTCGGCGCCGACCGTCTGATGACGGCGCTCGGTCTCGCGACCACGCCCTTCGCCGCGACCGCCGAAAGGCTCGCCTCCGAAGGCAAGTCGCCGCTTTATGCCGTGATCGACGGCAGGCTGGCGGCCATCCTCGCGGTCGCCGATCCGATCAAGGCGACGACGCCCCAGGCCATTGCCGCCTTCCACGCACTGGGTCTGAAGGTGGCGATGATCACCGGTGATAACCGCCGCACCGCCGAGGCCATCGCCAAGAAGCTCGGCATCGACGACGTGGTGGCGGAAGTGCTGCCCGACGGCAAGGTGGCGGCACTCGAGCGGCTGCGCCGTGACGGTGTCAAGCTTGCGTTCGTCGGCGACGGCATCAACGACGCGCCAGCACTGGCCGCGGCCGATGTCGGCATCGCCATCGGCACCGGCACCGATGTCGCCATCGAGGCCGCCGATGTCGTGCTGATGTCGGGCGAGCTCACCGGCGTGCCGAACGCTATCGCGCTCAGCCGCGCCACGATCCGCAACATCAAGCAGAACTTGTTCTGGGCTTTCGCCTATAATGCGGCGCTGGTGCCGATCGCGGCAGGTGTGCTTTATCCGGCCTACGGGATACTACTGTCGCCGATGCTGGCGGCGGGCGCCATGGCGCTGTCGAGCGTCTTCGTGCTCGGCAATGCCTTGCGGCTCAAGGCCTTCCGTCCGCCTATTGCGGCGACGGCCAAGGCCGGCGCGGCGGATGAACTCAAGCCTGCTTTGGCGTCATGAAGAACTGGAGATGAGTCATGAATATCGGTGAAGCCTCTTCCGCCACGGGCGTGTCGGCCAAGATGATCCGCTACTACGAGACCATCGGGCTGATCCGCGCCGCGGCGCGCACCGAGGCTGGCTATCGCGTCTATGGCGATGAGGACGTCCACACGCTGCGTTTCATCCGCTCCGCCCGCGATCTCGGCTTCTCGGTCGAGCAGATCGAGGAGCTGCTCGCTTTGTGGCGCGATCGCTCGCGCGCCAGCGCCAATGTCAAGGCCGTGGCGCTGCGCCATATCGAGGAACTGGAGCAGAAGGCGCGCGAGTTGCACAATATGGCGGCGACGCTCAGGCATCTCGCCGAGCATTGCCGTGGCGACCAGCGCCCGAATTGTCCGATCATCGAAAGCTTGGCCAAGCCGAGCAGGGCCACCAGCAAGCCCAAGACGGCGCCGCGCTTCGGCAAGCCGGATTTGATCTCCGACCGCGCCGCGCGAAAAGTTCGCGCCCGTCAGCCACTCAGGATGCGGTGAAGGCGCGCGTCGACGTTCAACCTTTCTCTTCCCGCTCGACCAGCTCGGCGAGTTGCGCGGTGACGGTGCTCCAGCCGTCATAGAAGCCCATTTCCTCATGCTTGTCGCGGTCGGCGACGTTCCTGTGCATCACGACCGCGGCATAGTCGGTGCCCATCGGATGGTCCTTCAGCGTGATGATCGCTGTCATGAAAGGCTGCTCGCCGGGTCGCCAGCCACTTTTGAGCGTATCGGTGAAGACGAGGCGCGCCTGCTCTTCGACGGCGAGGAAGCAGGCTGTCACATGCGGCACGAATTCGCCGCCATTCTCGCTGATCAGCGTCTCGAAGGCGCCGCCGGGACGCAAATCCATTTTCGCCACCTGGCATCTGGCCGGGGCGGGCAACCACCATTTCTCCAGGCTATCGGGCGTCGTCCAGGCGCGCCAGACGGCGGCGCGCGGCGCCTTCATGACGCGCGTCACCGTCAGGTCGAGAGCGGGGTCGAAGGAAGTGGTCATGGCGATTGTTCCTTATCACGAGTGATGACGAAGTGCTCGAGCCGGTCGGTGCGGCCCTCCCAGAGGGCGCGTTGCGTCGAAAGCCAGTCCTCGACCATCGCGAAGGACTTTCTTTCGATGGTGCAGGTGCGGATGCGGCCCTGCTTATGGGTGTTGATCAGGCCGCTCTCCTCGAGCAGGCGGATATGTTTCATGAAGGAGGGGAGCGCCATGTCGAATGGCTTCGCCAGATCGCTGATGCTCGCGGGCCCGTGGCCGAGGCGCCCCAGCACGGCACGGCGCGTGGGATCGGCGAGGGCCTGGAAGATGCCGGTCAGGGATTCTGAATGGTAATCCATAAAGCTAAGTATCATTATTGAATACTTAGCGCAAGAGCTAAGTAACAAAGGAAGTTGACTCATACCAACCAGTTGGTACGTTCTCTGCAGCGGGTGGGCATGACTTCTATATGAGGGAGAGACACGCCATGGCGCAGTCCTATCGCTGGGTGATCGTCGCACTCGGGGGCCTGATGGGCTGCGTGGCCGTCGGTGCCATGTTTTCGCTGGCGGTGTTTCTCGAACCCATGTCTGAGACGAGCAGCTGGAGCCGCGCCGGCATATCGAGCGCGATGACTCTGAACTTCCTGATCATGGGGGTGGCCGGCTTCGCCTGGGGGGCCGCGAGTGATCGCTTCGGACCGCGCATCGTCGTGCTCGCCGGCGCCGTTCTCCTGGGCGCCGGGCTGGTGCTCGCGAGTCTCGCCACGTCTCTCATTGCCTTCCAGCTTTCCTATGGTGTCGTGGTCGGCCTTGCTGCCGGCGCATTCTTTGCGCCGATGATCGCCACGGTCACCGGCTGGTTCGATACCCAGCGCGGGCTCGCCGTCTCATTGGTCTCGGCCGGCATGGGCGCTGCCCCGATGACCGTCTCTCCCTTCGCGGGCTGGCTGATCTCCACCTATGACTGGCGCACCGCCATGGCGGTGATCGGCATCGGCGCCTGGATACTGCTGATCCCGGCCGCGCTCTTCGTGCGCGCGGCGCCGCCTGAGCGCGGCGCGCAGCCTAAGGCCACCGAGGCGTCGGACGAACCCGGCAGCTCGGTCTCGCGCGCATTGTCCTCGCCGCAATTCATCGTGCTGGCCGCCACTTTCTTTCTGTGTTGCGCTGCCCATTCCGGGCCGATTTTCCACATGATGAGCTATGCCATGCTGTGTGGCATCTCGACCTTGGCGGCGGTGAGCATCTACAGTGTCGAGGGCCTTGCCGGACTTGGCGGCCGTCTCCTGTTCGGCATTCTCGCCGACCGCTTAGGCGTCAAGCCGATCCTTGTTTTGGGACTTCTGGTCCAGTCGCTCGCCATAGCCGCTTATCTCCTCGTCAGCCGGCTCGGTGAATTCTACCTGCTTGCCATCGTCTTCGGCACCGCCTATGGCGGCGTGATGCCGCTTTATGCTGTGCTGGCGCGCGAGTATTTCGGTCAGCGCATCATGGGCACCGTCTTCGGCGCCGCGACGATGATGTCGAGCATCGGCATGGCGCTCGGACCGCTCGGCGGCGGGTGGATATTCGATACGTTCAACGATTACCGCTGGCTCTATATCGGTTCCGCCGCCATTGCCCTGGGTGCCGTGGCGATCGCCTTGGCCTTTCCACCGATCGCCCGGTTGAAGCTCAGGCCACAAGCCATGTGAGGGTTGCGTCTGGTTTCCCGTCGCGGCAGCGCATGGAAGCCATGCGGGCGTGAACCGCCCTTGAAATGCGTCGGCGCATGGCCGATAGTCGCAACTCTTCAAGATAGTGCTGATCCGGGACATCAGCGGAAATTCATCGGCACATGTCGCCAATGGTGAGGGATTCTCGGTCGGTCTGCGGAGATCACGAGACTCTTGCCTGATCAGGTTTCATCTCTGGCGCCGCTGCGGAATCCGGTCTTCAGGGCCGTATGGATCGCGAGCTTCGTGTCCAATCTGGGCTCCCTCATTCAGACTGTCGGGGCCGCCTGGATGATGACCGCGATCTCGAGCTCGGTCGACATGGTGGCCCTGGTGCAAGCCTCGCTGGCCCTTCCCGTCATGCTGTTCTCGATACCTTCGGGCGCCATTGCCGATAATTTCGGACGCCGCAACGTCATGCTGGTCGCCCAGTGCTTCATGCTGGTCGTCTCGGTGATGCTGGCGGTCTCGGCCTATACCGGCACGCTCACCCCCTGGCTGCTGCTCACCTATACGTTCCTCCTCGGTTGCGGCAACGCGCTCAACAACCCGTCCTGGGGAGCGGCCGTCGGCGACATGGTCCCCAAGGCGGATATTCCGGCCGCCGTGACCTTGAACAGCATGAATTACAATCTCTGCCGCAGCGTCGGCCCGGCTTTGGGCGGCATTATCGTGGCGGCGGCGGGAGCGGTCACCGCTTTCGTCATCAATGCGGTGAGCTATCTGGCGCTCATTTTCGTGCTCGCCCGCTGGAAGCCGGCTTTGCCGTCCAGCACCTTGCCGCGCGAGACGATGGGGGCCGCCATGTCCGCCGGCCTGCGCTATCTGGCGATGTCGCCCAACATTGCCCGCGTGATGAGCCGCGCGCTGGTCTTCGGCTTCGCCACCATCGCGACCCTGGCTTTGTTGCCGCTCATCGCGCGCGATCTCCTGCATGGCGGTGCGCTGCTATACGGTCTGCTCTTCGGCGCCTTCGGCATGGGGGCGGTCGCCGGCGCATTGATGGCCGCCTGGATGCGCAGCCTGCTCTCCAAGGAGAACTGCGTTCGCCTGGGATTCCTCGGCTTCGCGGCCTGTCAGGCGACGGCGGCGCTCAGCGACTATTCCTGGCTTACTCTCCTGGCCATGATGCTCGGCGGCGCCAGCTGGGTGCTCACCTTGTCGCTGTTCAACATCACGCTGCAGCTTTCCACACCACGCTGGGTGGTGGGACGCGTCCTCTCCCTCTATCAGACGGCGACGTTCGGCGGCATGGCGCTCGGCAGCTGGGTCTGGGGACTGATTGCCGAAGGGCAGGGCTCCGACACGGCGCTGCTATGGGCGGCCGGCATCGCCCTTTTTGGCCTGGTCATGGGCTTCCGCTGGTTCGCGATGCCGAGCCAGGGCGAACTGAACCTCGATCCGCTCGACCGCTGGCCCGAGCCGAGCCTGGCCTTGGACCTGAAAGCCCGCAGCGGACCGTTCAGGATCATGGTCGATTATATGATCCGCGAGGAGGATGTGCGCGAATTTCTCGACGCCATGGCCGATCGGCGTCGCATTCGCCGGCGCGACGGCGCCCGCAACTGGGCGCTTTACCGCGATGTACAGAACCCGCAGGTGTGGACCGAAATGTACAATGTGCCGACCTGGGCCGACTATTTGCGCCTCTTCCAGCGTGTCACGCATGCCGATGAGGCCGTCGGCGAGAGAATCCGCAAGCTGCATCGCGGCGCCGAGCCGCCCAAGGCGCGCCGCCTGATCGAGCGCTCGACCGCCAATGCCGATTTCACCGCCGCGCCCAAGGAACTGATCGATCCCTGATCAAGACACGCGATGCCGGCGCGTGATAGGATCGGCGTCATGCAGCGCATCGAGATCAAGACCCGCGACGGGTCGTGTCCGAGTTACGTCTTTCGCCCGAAGAGCCCGGGACCCTGGCCGGCTGTCCTGGTCTTCATGGATGGTGTCGGCATCCGCCCGGCGATGCTCGCGATCGGCGAAGGGCTGGCGACCTATGGCTATTTCGCTCTCCTGCCTGATCTCTACTACCGTTCGGGCGCCTATGCGCCGATGGACCCGCATACGGTCTTCTCCGATCCGGAGCGGCGCAAGATCCTTCTGGAGAAGTATATGGGTCTGGCGACGCCCGCCAATGTCATGTCCGATACCGCCGCCTTTCTCGATTTCCTGGCGCGCCAGCCCGATGTGAAGCCGGGAAAGATCGGCACGACCGGTTATTGCATGGGCGGACTCATGTCGCTGACCGCCGCCGGCACCTATCCCGACCGCATCGCCGCCGCGGCGTCCTATCATGGCGGCAGGCTCGCCACCGATGCTGCCGACAGCCCGCATCTTCTGGCGCCGAGGATCAAGGCGCGTGTTTATGTCGCCGGCGCGATCGAGGATGGATCCTTTCCCGACGACATGAAAGCACGCCTCGATGCGGCGCTGAGCGAAGCGGGCGTCGACTATCTGATCGAGACCTATCCGGCCAAACACGGTTGGGTGCTGACGGACACGCCGGTCTACGACGAGGCGTCAGCTGAGCGTCATTGGCGGACGTTGACGAAGCTTTTCCGCGAGACCCTGGATTGAACTGCTCACAACAGTTGCCAGCCTATACCGCCAGCTCAACCCGGTTGCGCCCGCGCGATTTGGCGAGATAGAGCGCCTTGTCGGCGCGGCGCAGCATATCGGCGAAATTCCGGTCGTCCTCGTCATAGAGCGCGACGCCAATGGAGACGGTGAGAGGGATCGCTTCGTCGCCGATGCTGAATATGTCCTGCTCCACAGTCAGACGGAGCCGCTCGGCGGCCGCGCCGGCGCTCGCGGCATCGAGGCCGGTCATCAGCACCACGAATTCCTCGCCGCCCGCCTGCGCGATAAAATCGCTCTTGCGCGTCCCGACCTGGAGGCGAAAGGCGACATGGATGAGAGCCTTGTCGCCGTCCTCGTGCCCATGGGTGTCGTTGATCGCCTTGAAGTTGTCGATATCGAGCACCGCGGCGGCGAGGCTTGGGCCCTTGATCTTGGCAATCGCAAAGCGCTCATTGCCGACTTCGGTGAGGGTGCGCCGGTTGGCAAGGCCGGTGAGATGGTCGGTCGAGGCGGCATGCTCCCATTGCCGGCGAATACGGTCGGAGCACATGAGGGCGAAAGCCGTCGTGCTGATGGCGGGAAGGACGGTCATGAATACCGGTGTCGCGATATTGAGCCAATGTGCATCGGCGCCATTGTGGCGCGGCCGACCGTCGGCGAGGTGATGGATCTGTTCGAAGTGGTCGCCGAGCTCGAAGGCGTGGCGGCGCGACTCGCCTGCGAGCGCATGGATGCGGCGGACGAGAAGATGATCGTCGAGACGCACCGGGCCTGTCTCGACGCCGCATCATCCTTCGACCCCAAGAAATACTACCAGACCAACGGGCAGTTCCACGAGGCGATCCAGAAGGCCGCTCATAATCGCAGCCTCGGTGAGCAGATCGAATTGCTGAACAAGCGTCTGTCGCCCTATCGCCGCTTCATCACTTTCCGGCCGGGGCGCACCGAGACGGCGCTGCGCGAGCATGAAGAGGTCTTCAATGCCCTGCTGGCGCGCGACGCTCCCGCCGCCTCAGCCGCCTTGCGCAATCATGTCCGGGTTCTCGCGGAAGACACGCTGGCATTGGCGAGAAGCCTCAAATTCTAGTCTAAGGCGCGCCGCCAGAGGACCGTTCACTGCTTCAATGCGAAACGGCGAGGCTCTGCTCGAGCACCAGGACGAGCCGGTCGAAGCCGGTGCCCGTGCCGCCGCTGCGGGTCGCCGCGTCCTGCGCGTCGAAGAAGGCAGCCTGCTCGGTATAGGTCATGCGTGTTTTTGTGCCCTCGGGCGCGAATTCCACCGTGACGAGCGACGCGGAGATCGGCTTGACGCCGGCATTCATCGCATATGAATAGATGATGCGCTGACCCTGCGCGATGTCGAGATACTGCGCGCGGAAACCATGCTCGACGCCTTCGGGCGTGCGCCAGCGCACCAGTTCAGAGCCGTCGACGCGGAAATCGAAGCGGTCTTCCTCGACCGTCCAGTCCGGATGGCAGCTCGTCCATTGCCGCTTGCGGTCGTGTTCCGACCAGAAGCGGAAGGCGTGGCGCGGGCTGCCGGGCAGGTCGCGTTCGATGACGAAGCTCGTATGGTGGACGCTGACGCCCATGTCTATTCATCCTCTTCTGGAGTGTCGGTCATGGCCTGGACCAGGCGGTCAAAGGCCTTGTTCATGGCGGCTTCGCGCTGGCTGATCCACCGCGCGACGGTTCTGAGGGCGTCAGGCCGCATGCGATAGGTGCGCACCCGGCCAGCTTTCTCCGACAGGACGATGCCGCCGTCTTCAAGGACTCTCAAGTGCTTGAGCGCCGAGGGCAAAGCGATGGCGATCGGTTCGGCGAGCTCGCTCACCGTTGCCGGGCCGCGCGAGAGCCGTTCCACCATGCTGCGCCGGTAGGGATCGGCGAGCGCATGGAACAGACGGTCGAACTGCTCTGGTCTCATGGTCTATCCATTCAGATAATGCGCCGGCATCGCGTCGCGATAGGGGAACATCGAAAAATACGGACGCGCTTCGGCGATGACACGTTCGACCGACGGACGCTCCAGCAAATGGTTCCGATAGCGGGCGAGATGATGCTGATCATCCCTGAAGGGATGTACGATCGCGGCGTAGAACAATGCCGGGGCGGCGGCGCAGTCGGCGATGGTGAACTCATCGCCGATCGCCCAGTGACGCGCCGACATCTGTCCGTCGATCATGCCATAGGCTGTATCCAGCAGGTCGCGCGCCTCGGCGACGCCGAAGGGATCGGACTTGCCTTGCGGGCGGATGCGGTCGGTGACGATCTTGGCCATCGGCACATTGACATAGAGGTCGAAGAAGCGGTCCCATAGTCGCGCCTGTAGCCGTGCCTCGCTGTCGGTCGGAAGGAGAGCTACAGGCCCCGGATGATGCTCGTGCAGATACTCAATGATAATACTGGTCTCGGGAATGACGCGTTTCGCCTGCCCATCGAACAACACCGGCATTTTGCCCACCGGCCAGCGTTCCATATGGGCGGCCGCCGAGCCCGGATCGCCCAGATCCACTGTCTCGGCGCGGAACGCCGTGCCGTTCTCGTATAGCGCGATCAGCACCTTGTGGCAGAAGGAGGCGAGGGGGTGGCTATAAAGTGTGAGCGACATCTACCAGCACCAGATAGTTTCCGATGTCGGAAACTATAGTGTCGGAATACCCCAAAGCACAAGGAAATAATTTCCAACCTAGAAAACTATCTGCGGCTTCTCAGCGCTTCGTGGTGCCGGCGCCGAAACCCGCTTTCCGCAAGGCATCCGCCAGGGCGTTGTCCGAGGCGCCGCTGCCTTTGCTGCCCTGCGGGCCGGCATAGCCGCGCTTCGGCGCAATGCGCTCGCCGCCTGAGTTTCGCGCCGGCTGGCTGCCCACTTCGTCGTCGAGCCGCATCGTCAGGCTGATGCGCTTGCGCGGCGTGTCCACTTCCAACACTTTCACGCGCACGATGTCGCCGGGCTTCGCCACCTGGCGGGGGTCCTTCACGAAGGTCTTCGACATGGCCGAGACATGCACCAGACCGTCCTGATGCACGCCGACATCGACGAAGGCGCCGAAGGCGGCGACATTGGTGACGACACCTTCCAGCACCATGCCGGGCTCAAGGTCGCTGATCTTCTCGATTCCGGCCTTGAACTCCGCCGTCTTGAAGGCCGGGCGCGGGTCACGTCCGGGCTTCTCCAGTTCGCGCAGAATGTCGGTGACCGTGGGCAGGCCGAATTTCTCGTCGACGAAGGATCTGGGGGCGAGACCGCGCAGCACCGGCGCATTGCCGACCAGAAGCCTGATGTCGCTTTTGGTCGCCTCGATGATCCGCCGCACGACGGGGTAGGATTCGGGATGCACGCCCGAGGCGTCGAGCGGGTCGTCGCCGCCGGGGATGCGCAGGAAGCCCGCGCATTGCTCGAAGGCCTTGGGGCCGAGCCGCGGGACATCCTTCAACGCCTGGCGGGTCTTGAACCGGCCATGCGAGTCGCGATGCATGACGATGTTCTGCGCCAGCGATTCGCCGATGCCGGACACGCGCGCCAGAAGCGGCGCCGAGGCGGTGTTCAGATCCACGCCCACGCCGTTCACGCAGTCTTCGACGACCGCATCGAGCGACCTAGAAAGCTTGTATTCGCTAAGATCGTGCTGATACTGGCCGACGCCGATCGACTTCGGATCGATCTTGACCAGTTCGGCCAACGGATCCTGCAGGCGGCGCGCGATCGACACGGCGCCACGTAGCGTCACGTCGAGATTGGGAAGTTCCTCGGAGGCATAGGCCGACGCCGAATAGACCGATGCGCCGGCTTCCGACACCACAATCTTGTTGAGCTTCGGATTCGCCAGCCGCTTCACAAGCTCGGTGGCGAGCTTGTCCGTCTCGCGCGATGCCGTGCCGTTGCCGATGGCGATCAGCTCGACTTTGTGCTCCAGCACCAGCTTGCCCAGGATGGCGAGCGATTCGTCCCAGCGCTGCTGCGGCTCATGCGGAAAAATAGCGGTCGTCGCCACCACCTTGCCGGTGGCATCGACGATGGCGACCTTGACGCCGGTCCGGTAGCCCGGATCGAGGCCGAGTGTCGGCCTGGCGCCCGCCGGTGCGGCGAGCAGGAGGTCGCGCAGATTGGCGGCGAAGACACGCACCGCTTCCTCCTCGGCCGCCGTCCACAGCCGCAGGCGCAGATCGATCGACAACGTGATGAAGATCTTGGTGCGCCACGCCCAGCGCACCGTCTCGGCGAGCCATTTGTCGCCGGGTCTGCTTTGGTCGATGATGCCATAGACGCGCATGATGCGTTGTTCGTAGGTGCTGACCGTGGGCCGCGTCGCCGGATCGTCCGGCTCGACCGTCAGGCCCAATATGTCCTCGCGCTCGCCGCGGAACAGCGCCAGTACGCGATGGGACGGCATCTTGGTGAAGGCCTCGGAGAATTCGAAATAGTCGCTGAACTTGGCGCCGGCTTCCTTCTTGCCGTCGCGCACTTCGGATTTGAGGCGGGCATTCGCCCACAGTTCCTCGCGCAAGGCGCCGATCAGGTCGGCATTCTCCGCGAAGCGCTCGATGAGAATGGCGCGCGCGCCGTCAAGGGCGGCGGCCACATCGGCGACATTCTTGTCGGCCGAGACATAGGGCTCGGCCGCGACCTTGGGGTCGTTCGTAGGATCGCTCAGCAGCAGATCGGCGAGCGGTGTGAGGCCGGCTTCCTTGGCGATCTCGGCCTTGGTGCGGCGCTTGGGCTTGTAGGGCAGATAGATGTCCTCGAGGCGGCCCTTGCTGTCGGCGGCCATGATCTGGGCTTCGAGGCCTGCGTCGAGCTTGCCCTGCTCGCGCACGGACTCGAGGATGACCTTGCGGCGGTCCTCAAGCTCGCGCAGATAGCGCAGCCGCTCTTCGAGTGTGCGCAATTGCGCGTCGTCCAGCGATCCGGTGACTTCCTTGCGGTAGCGCGCGATGAAGGGCACGGTGGCGCCGCCATCGAGCAGTTCGACGGTGGCTGTGACCTGCTGCTCTCTGACGTTGAGTTCTTCGGCAATGCGCGCGTGTATGGAAGCCACCGGAAACACCTCTCGAGAATTGGACGCGCCGGAGTTTGCCGCCACATCAGGGCGCGGATATGGACGTTCCGGACTTGATTCTTCAAGCCGCACTTTTACACAGCCAAAAGGGTTGATCGCCGCATTTGCGCCTCTTTCTGATGCGCTGCGGCCCGTAACCCTTGTGCGCTCAGCTCATCGTGCCGCGGATGATTTGCGCGACGGCGTGGCAGGCCGGGATCAATTGCGCGCAGATGGTCTGCCGGATCACGCCGGTCATTCTGTTGTCCGGCGCCGATAGACTCATGGCGGCGATGGCATTGCCCTTGTCGTTGAGGATCGGAGCGGCGATGCAGCAGGATCCTTCCTCGTCTTCACCTTCGTCGACCGCATAACCCGTCGCGCGGATGACATCGAGCTGCTCGAGAATTCTCTGGCGGTCGACGATCGTCCGGGCCGTCATCGGCACGAGCACGGACGGCAATATCCTTTCCGCCTGGTCGCGGGGCTGGAAGGCGAGCAGCACCTTGCCCAGCGCGGTGCTGTGCAGATGCCCGGTCGAGCCGATCTTCGCCTGCATGCGAAGCGAGCGCCGGCTCTCCATGATGTCGAGATAGAGAACCTCCGACGCCGCCAGCACACCCAGATTGACCGTTTCGTTGAACCGGTCCCGCAGCTCCTGGAGATGGGGCTGACAGATCTGCCGCAGCATTTCATAGGGATTGCTTGAATGTGACAGTTGCCACAGCCCGATGCCTGGCCGGTAGCGGTCCGTCGCCTCTTCATGTTCGATCAAGCGCTTGCTGGCGAGGCTGCGCAGATAGCGGAAGACGGTCGTCTTCGGCAGATCCGCCGCCTTGACCAGCTCATTCAGGCTGACCGGCTGGGGCGCCTCGCAGACCAGCTGTAGGACCTGCAGCGCCTTAACGACGGGTTGCACGACATAGCGGTCTTCTTCTCTTTTGGCTGGCTCGGTCAAGATGTCTGAGTTTCTCTCCATGAAATAGGCTTTTCTTGACATGAAATGGAATCATATGCTTCAGCATAATGTCAGGTGTTGCCAGAGAGGGCAAACGCCAGTTCTGAGCGAGGGATAGACCATGGAACTCCTCGGCAAACGAGCCTTGGTGACCGGCGGCGCCGGGGGACTGGGTGAGGAGATCGTTCAGAGTCTGGCTGAGGCCGGCGCGCGCGTGATCCTGCACGACCTTCCAGGCTCCGGGGCCGAAGCGGTTCGCGACAAGATCAATGCACGAGGTCTGCGCCACGAAGTGGAGACCGTTCTCGGCGATCTGTCCGATCTCGCCGGCCTAAAACAAGCGGCGGGCGCCATATTGGACTCCGCCGGTCCGATCGACATTCTGGTCAATAACGCCGCGATCAATCCGCGTGATCCTATAGAGACCTATTCGCTCGAGGATTTCACTCGCGTCCAGACCATCAACGCTCATGCTGCTTTCGTCCTGTGCCAGGCCGTGGTGCCCGGAATGAAGGAAATCGGCGGCGGATCGATCGTCAATATCGGCAGCCTGACGCTTGCCGGCCTGGTGGCGGATATGGTCCCCTATGTTTGCGCCAAGGGAACGTTGCTCGGCCTCACCAGATCGCTGGCGCGCGAGGTGGGGCCCGCCGGAATCCGGGTCAATCTTGTGGCGCCCGGCGCGATACCGACCGAACTGGAAAGGCGGGTATGGGCCGGTCGTCTGGATGAGGTCAACGCCGACGTCCTGGCGCGCCAGGCGCTCAAATATCGAGGCTCGGCGCGCGACATTGCTGAAGCGGTGCTTTTTTTGGCCTCGCCAAGGAGCCGGTTCATCACCGGGCACGAGCTGAATGTGAATGGCGGCTGGTACATGGGATGAGCATCGAAAGGACTCTGACGCTCGGCTGGAACTATGGGCTGCTGGGAGTGGAGCGCTTTGGCGGCAGGCTGGGCCCGGTCCTTTTTATTCTGCCCGATGGACGCCAAGTCGCGCCGCTTTCGATTGCGCCATGGTTCGGTGAAGAGATCGATCTGTCGCGCCAGCCGCTGTTCCACCGCCTGCGCGGCGAGTGGCCCTGTGTTCCTTTCGGCTTCGATCGCGATCGGCCGGCGACGCAGGATTGGCCGTCGGGCTCGGTGGGTTCATGCGTCGATGTCGGTCATGGCTATGGCTCCTCGCATGAATGGGAGTTGCTGGAACACTCCACCACCCGCGTAAGCCTGGCCATCGCCTATCCGGCCGGCCATCCGATCGCGCGCCTCGAGCGAACGATTTGCCCGGTACCGGATCGCCCCGCTATTGACCTTCATCTATCAGTGGAGGTCAGGTCGGATTGTCGTCTGCCAATTGGTCTGCATCCGACCCTCGCCGCGCCCAAGGCCGACGGGCGCTGGTTCATCGATCTCGACCCGCGGACGATAGTGGCGACCTATCCCTATCAACCAGACCCGCTATCCATAATCACGCCAGGACTTTTCGTACCGATCGGAGCGGTGCCGGGCACCGACGGCAGCATTATCGACGCACGCTATTTCCCGCCAAAGCGCCGCGCCGAAGACCTCTTGCAGGTGCTCGAAGCGAACGGAAGCGTCGGCCTCCTCAACAGCAGCGAGAATTACCGCCTCGGCCTATCCTGGGTTCGCGATCACTTTCCCAGCCTTCTCCTGTGGATCAGTAACCGTGCCCTGACCGCCCCCCTTGGAATTCGCGCTTCTCGGCTCTGGGTGTCGAGCCCATATGCTCCGCGTTCGATCTCGGCAGTGGGGTGTCCGCGGAGGACAATCCGATTAGCAGGCGTGGCGTGACTACCGCGCGCCAGTTTCACACCGGAGAGACCTTCTCGACGTCCTATCGCCTGGCCGCCGGCGCGATCGCGGACTGACTTTTAGGCGACACCCCGCATGATCGAGACGGCGCGGTCGGCCAGCGCCATGGTCGGGGCATTGGTATTGGCGGTTACGATCTTCGGCATCACCGAAGCGTCGATCACCCGCAGGCTTTCGATGCCGCGCACTTTGAGTTCTGGCGTCACGACCGCCTGCCGATCCCCGTCCTGTCCCATCCGGCACGTTCCCACCGGGTGATAGTCCGTCTTGACCGTGCGGCGCAGATGCTCGTCGAGCGCCGCATCGCTAGTCGCCCCGGGGCCGGGGAGAATTTCCTTCCGCACGATATCGGCGAACGGCCGCGCTTTCATGATCGCGCGCGCCGCCCGCATCCCTTCGCGCAAGTGCCGCATGTCGTCCGGGTGGCCGAGATAGTTCGGGTCCACCAGCGGCAGGTCATTGGGATCGGCGGAACGCAGGCGCACGCTGCCGATCGCCTTGGGTCGCATCAGCACCGCATGCAAGGTCACGCCGTCGATATCGGGCACGCCACGCACGTCCTTATCGACATAGCTCGTCTTCGGCACGCACCAGATCTGCACGACCGGATCGCCGTCGCCGTCCTCCGGCACATGAAAGGAGCAGGCCTCGACGCCGGTGGTGGCGATGCGGCCGCGGCCGAAAAGCAGATACTCGATACCGTTGGCGATCTTGCGCAGGCCCTGATCCTGACGAAAATACCCGTAATGGCCGGGCGCCTCAGCAGCGATCGGGGCGCCGCAATGGTCCTGCAGATTGCGCCCGACCCCCGGCACGTCGGCGGTAACCGTGATTCCAATTGCTTCGAGCTCGTCCGCCGGTCCGATGCCGGAAAGCAAAAGCAGCTGGGGCGAAGCGAAAGCCCCGGCCGCGAGAAGAACTTCACCGTCACAGCGCGCTTCATGCCGGTCTGCACCCTGATCATATTCGACGCCTGTCGCGCGCCCACGCTCGATGAGGATGCGCCTTACGTTCGCTCCTGTAACGATCTCCAGATTGGGATTGCCGCGGAGGGGCGTGATGAAGGCGTCGACCGCGCTGCATCGTCGTCCACGGCCCCCGGTCGACTGCAGATAACCCACGCCTTCGGGTGAACCGCGGTTGAAGTCGACTGTGAAGGGTACGCCCATCTCTTGCAGCGTGCGCACATAGATATGGCTCATCTCGCAGATGAAGCCGGGATCGGAGACCTTGAGCGGCCCCGTTATGCCGTGGAAGCCGTTGTTGAATTTCTGATTGCCTTCCAGCCGCGTGAAATGTGGCAGGATCTTCCGCCACGACCACAGATCGCTTGCGGTCATCTCGCCCCAGATGTCGTAGTCACGCGCGCGTCCGCGCATATAGGCCTGCGCATTCACGCTGCTGCCGCCGCCGAGCACCTTGCCTTGCGGGATGGCCTGGACGCGCCCGCCGAGCTGGGCCTGCGGCACCGTGAGATGCTGGGTCAGATACTTCGTGCCGCCGAGAATCTGACTGAAGCCAGCGGGAACCTTGAGTATCCAGTCCTTGTACTCGCCGCCCGCTTCGAGCAGCAGCACGCGCGCGCCGAACTCCGCGACGAGCCGTGCTGCCGCGACACAGCCGGCGCTGCCGCCGCCAACCACGATATAGTCAAAAGCTCGGCGCGGCCCTGTCATCAGGGGCCTCCCGCCGGTGCGCTCGCCCGCTCCAGCCCGCGCAGATAGCCGATCGCGAAGATGTGGCCCTGCATGGCGTAACCCTCCGGTCCGTCACTCTCGCTCGTCGCCAGTTGCGGCGCATGGTCGCTGCGCAGATAGCCATCGAATCCGATCTCATGCAGCTTGCGGAATATGGCGACGAGATCCGTCTGGCCGTTGTCCGGGAAAGTCTCGATGAAGTCGGTGGGTGTGCCGGAAATATCGCGCACATGCACATAGGGCATGCGCGTGCGATATCGCTCGATGAGCACGGGAATGTCTGTGCCCATCTCCGCGAAGCAGCCGATGCAGAAGGTGAGGGCGTTTGACGGGCTCGCCGAGATTGCCAGCAGCCGGTCGAAACTTTCCTGTCTGTCCATGATCCGCTCCAGCCCGCAGAGCGGCGAGAGCGGCGGATCGTCGGGATGCATGGCCAGTCTTACGCCGGCTGCTTCCGCCGCCGGCACCACCGCCTTGAGAAATCGTTCGAGATTGTCCCACATCTGCTCGCGCGGGATCGCCGTCTCCCTATGCGGCATTGTTTGCGCGGTCACATCGGCAAGGCGGAAGCCACTGGTGCGCGCGCCGCGCGTTGTCGCATCGAACGTGGTGCGCACCACCATCGCGTCCTCGCTCACCTGCGGCATGAAATTATAGGCGATCACCTCGACGCCGAGTTGCCCGAGATGGCCGACGATGCGCTTGTAGCGTTCCGTCTGTTCTGCAGCACCATCCTTGCCCATCACGATGCGGTCGATTGCCGGTCCCGATTCAGCGACCTTCCACGGCAGGTCGTGGCGCTCATAGATCGTAGCTATGGCCTTCAGGCGATCGAGGTCGTCCGGCAGATCAAACATGTCGTAATGCACGGCATAATCGCCGCCGAGTTGCCGTAGCGCCGCGAGGCGCTTTTCGTTGGGCGGCGTTATGACCATGGACAGCTTCATGGGTTCTCCTGGGAGGCGTTGTCAGATGGGATCGAGAGGATAAAGCGGCCGGGTCGCCTTGGTGAAGGGGATGCGGCGCATATCGGGCGCGGTCGGACCGGGCGTGTTGGCGGAAATTATGCGCGCCGCCAGAGGGCCGAAGCTCTGCCGGAAATGGGCCGGCGATTTGACGAAGACCAGCGCTGCGTCTTCGAGCGGCAGGCCTTGCGAGACATACATTGCCTTGTCCCATTCCATCGAAGGCTGGCTGCGCGCCAGGAGGCGGATCGAGCCGATGGCGATGACCGCCGTCAGCCCCATCGAAAGCTCGAGACCGTTCGGCCCGCCATCCGTCATCTTATAGATGCCGTCCGACAGGGACAGCACGCGGCCGGTGATCGTGACGGGCGCGCCATCCTGCTTTGAGAAGTAATGTCCGACGGGCGTGGTGACCTCGGCGCCGGCGCCCTGGGCGCTGGCGGCCGCGACGGCACCGGGATCGCAGATCGTGAGATAGGACAATCGCGCCGCCCTGTCGGCGCCCGCCGCAATGAGCGCTCTCAGCACCGCTGCACTATCCGCCGCCGAGCCGCCGGTCGGCGCGTCGCCGGCATCGCTGACGAGTGTCATGCCGTCCGAGGCGAGACCGATGCGGATGGCCTCCTCGAGGGGCGTGAGATCGGGAAAGAAATCGCTCCGCAGCCGCCAGATCATCTCGGCCAGCTTCTCCGCCACCGCCTGGGCCCGGGCGGCATCCTCGGCGCAAACCAGCGCGGCGAAACCTAGATCCGGCACGTCGATCCAGGGCTGCACCGGGAAGAGGGCGGCATGGATCACCTCGCCGGCGCGCTCCATCCGGCGCGCTTCCTCGGCGATCGGCCTGAGCGGCCCGTCAGTCGTCCGGGTGCAGACCGGACTCACCAGAAGCGGCCGTTTGGCGAGCGCCATTGCCGGCATCGGCCGGCGCTTCGCCACGATATCCAGCAGGATCTCGGCCGTGCGCTGGCCTGTTTCATACATATCGATATGCGGATATTCCCGATAGCCGATGTGAAACACATTCGGCTGCAGCTTCAGAGGCGTGATATGGCCGTGCAGGTCGAGGCTGACGCCGATGGGCGTCGCAGCGGGCAGGAGCTTGCGCATCCGCTGGATGATCTCGCCATCGCCATCCGGCTGATCCTCCACGACAAGCGCGCCGTGCAGGGCCAGGAGCAGCCCGTCTACGGGCCCGGCGTCACGAAGCCGCCGCTCCATCTCGCCGACGAGCGTGTCGAAGGCCTGCCGCGTCACCGTGCCGCTCGCCGCGGCATAGGCGGCGATGAGCGGCACGGCCTCCGCGCCGGCTTTCGCCAGGACAGCGAAGAAGCCCGGCACTTCCGTGCGCGCCTCGCCATAGCCGGTGAGCATCTCCTCGCCATGCAGCAGATAATAGCTGGCGAAAGTCTCGACCGTCGTCTTGAGAGGCGAGAAACTGTTGCTCTCCTGCATGAGCGAGGCGATGGCGATGCGCGCCGGCATGTCCGACTTGTCCTCTGTTTCGAGCGATCAGAGAGTGGCGAGCGCGCCTTTGAGGCCGGTGACGGTCTCGTCGATCACCGCATCGTTGTGCTCGGTCGAGATGAACCAGGCGCCACGCTCCAGCACGCGCGAGCCGCGCTGGAGAAGTGCTGTGGTGATGCGCACATAGCCGGCGCGATCGGAAGCGATGATATCGCGATAGTTGGAAGGTGGCGTCTCGAGCCCGAGGCCGACATGAAAGATCTGCGGAAAGCCCGTCACCGTCGCGGTCACGCCCGCATCTGAGAACGCGGCCTTGACGCCGTCCATCAGCCGCGTGCCCTGTCGCTCCAGTTTCTCATAGGTGCCGGGCGCCTTGAGCGCCTTCAGCGTCGCGACCGTCGCCGCCATGGCGATCGACTGGGAATTATAGGTGCCGCCATGCATGACCTTCCGGCCGCTGGCGAATTCGTCCATCAGCGCCGCCTTGCCGGCAAGTCCCGCCACCGGGAAGCCGTTCGCCACCGCCTTGCCGAAGATGGTGAGGTCTGGCGTGACGCCGAGACGTTGCTGTGTGCCGCCGGCGCTGACCCGGAAGCCCGTGATGACTTCATCGAAGATCAACACGGTGCCGGTCTTCGTGCAGGCCTCGCGGACGCCTTCCAGATAGCCGGGGCCTGGGAGGATCGCGCCGGTATTGCACATCGCCGGCTCCATGATGACGGCGGCGACATCGCCCTGCGCCAGGCGCTGCGTGATGAGATCGAGCCGGTTCCAGGACAGGACCTCGATATGCTCGCCAGCCGGTTCGTCCTGACCGGCGGTGCCGGCTTGCGGCACTGGCGCACTCTCCTGGCCCATGCGGTCGGGGGCGGGTGCGACGCTCCACAGGATGTTGTCGAGCCAGCCATGATAGTGGCCCTCGAATTTCACGATGGTGCCGCGCCCGGTGACGGCGCGCGCCAGCCTGAGCGCCGCCTGCACGGCCTCGCTGCCGGACGAACTGAAGCGTACGCGCTCCGCCGAGGGCAGCATGCCGCACAGAAGCTCCGCCGCCTCGAACTCGATTTCGCTCTGACCGCCGAAAAGGATGCCCTTGTCGATCTGGGCGCGCACCGCCTCGACAACGGCCTCAGGCTTGTGGCCGAGGATCATCGGACCCATGCCGAGATAGTAATCGATCAGCCGATTGCCATCGATGTCGTGCAGATAGGGGCCTTCGGCATGGGTAAAGACCAGGGGGTCGGCGAGATGCCGAGGCGGAAATTGCTGCTCACCCCGCCCGGCAGATACTGTGACGCCTGCCGGATGCGGTTTGCGGAACGCTGGAAGCTTGAAGTCACGATAATGTCCCCGCGATGATTTCTCCTTCATTCAACACCGCTCATTGTTTCGTGTCAAGAAAGGTGCGTTTCTCCACAAGGAACGGAGGAATCAGACTGAGGACAAAAGAGTCTTCAACCCTCCAAGGGCTGGAAATCCCTTTAAAATCTAGCAATTCCGGCTCAAAATGCGAGGCGGCGAGGATCGCCTAAGGGTAACCTCTTGACGATTCCCGCTCGACCGTGAAACATATGTTTCGTCAAGTGAACCGCTAGTGAGGTCAAGGTGGGGACGGATCAGGGGAGCGGGTTGAAGCCGAAATCGGACTTCGTCATCGAGGCGACGGACATCGTGAAGCGCTATGGCCATGTCCAGGCGCTGTCTGGCGCCAGCCTGCAAGTTCGTCCCGGGGAAGTGCTGGCGTTGGTCGGCGACAACGGCGCCGGCAAGTCGACGCTCACCAAGGTCATTTGCGGTGCCATCGCGCCGGATGGCGGCCGGCTCGCTTTCTGGGGCGAGGCCACCACCGTCACCTCCATTCGCCATGCCCAGGAGCTCGGCGTCGAGACTGTCTATCAGGATCTGGCGCTCGCCCCCGACCTCACTGTCGCCGAGAACATGTTTCTCGGCCGCGAGCCGGTGCGCGCCGGCTGGTTTGGCGGCCACCCCGCCGTGCTCGATCGCCGCCATATGCGCGCCAGGGCGGAAGCGGCGCTGCGTGGCATCGGCATCAGCACGCTCACCAGCGTCGACCGCACGGTGCGAGATCTCTCCGGCGGCCAGCGCCAGGCGATCGCGGTGGCCCGCGCGGTCATGTGGGCCAAGGCGGCAATCCTGATGGACGAGCCAACCGCGGCGCTCGGCACCAGGCAGACCGGAATTGTCTACGACTCGATTCGATCCGCGGCGGCGCGTGGCCTCGCCGTTCTGGTCATATCTCATGACATTCCGAAGATGCTGAGCCTCGCCGACCGGATCGCCATCATGCGCCAGGGCCGAACGATCGCCAATCTCGCGGCCCGCGACCTCACCCTCACCGATGTGGTCACTTTGATGCTCGGCGGTAAGCCTGCGGAGGCCGCATGAGCGAGACCACGCAGAATGCCGCTCCACCGCCGGTACGCTCAGGCATCGCCGCGCGTCTCTTTTCCGGCCCACACTCGACTCCCGTCGGCATGGCGCTCATCGTCATCGCTTTGATCATCCTGTTCGGCGTGCTCTCGCCCAATGGCGCGTTCTTCCGGGTCAGCAACCTGACGACCATCGTGCTCAACGCCTCGGTGACGATGCTGCTGGCTGTCGGCGTCACCATGGTCCTCGCCGCGGGCGAGCTCGATCTGTCGATCGGCGCCAATGTCGTGCTCTCCTCGGTGGTCGCGGCCAAGACGCTCGTCGCCTTGTCCGGCAGCTTCGACGAGGTCCGCATGGGCGAATACCCGCATCTCGTCCCGGCTCTCGTCGCCAGCATTATTTCCGGTATCCTGACGGGCGCCGCCTTCGGGCTGGTGAACGGGCTGCTCGTCACGCGCCTGCGCATCAATTCCTTCATTGTGACGCTGGGCACGCTCGGTATCGGCACGGGCCTGGCCTACGTGCTGACCAACGGCACCAACGTGCCCTTCGTCCCGCGCGTGATCCAGACCGAGTTCGGCGTGAAGAAGCTGTTCGATATCGTCCCTTATCCGACGATTATTGTCCTCACCCTCGCTTTCGCCCTGTGGTTTGTGCTGCGCGCCACCCGTTTCGGCCTGCATACGCTGGCGATCGGCTCCTCGCGCGAGGCGGCCGAGCGCGCCGGCATCCGTTCGCGTCGCCACATCCTCATGCTTTTTGTCCTGGTCGGCGCGCTGGCTGGCGTTTCCTCCGTGCTCGATCTGGCTCGCTTCGCCACCACAAATATCGGCGGCCATCAGACCACGGCGCTCGCGGCAATCGCCGCTGTCGTCATCGGCGGCACGAGCCTTTTCGGCGGGCGCGCCACGATCGCAGGTTCGATGGTCGCCTCGCTGATCCCAGTCGTGCTCGGCACCGGCCTGGTGATCCTCGGCGTTCCGTCCTTCTATCAACTCATTGTCGTCGGCGTGATCCTGATCATCGCGGTTTATATCGACCAGCAGAGGCGCGAACGTTTGAGTTAAACAAAGCAACGTCCCGACCGGCTCCGTGACGCCCGGCCGGTCCGTGGAGAATAAATGGCGTTCGGATATGGGAGAGAAAAATGAGTATCAGGACGAAGAGTTTTGTGCTTGCCCTTGGACTTTCGGCCTCTTGGGCCTCCGGTTCGGCGCTTGCCGCGGGAGAGAAAATCGAGTTCGTCGCCGGTATCGTCGGCATTCCCTTCTACACCTCGATGGAATGCGGCGCCCGCGACGCCGCCAAGGAGCTCGGTGTCGAGCTGAACTGGGCCGGTCCGCCGCAATGGGATCTGGCCTTGCAGATGCCGATCCTGCAAGCTTCGATCGAACGCGGCCCGAACGGTCTCGTCCTCGCGCCGACCGATCCCAATGCGTTGGTCGGCATTGTCGAGGATCTGGTGAACAACAAGAAGATTCCGGTCGTGACCGTTGACGGCAACCTGTCGAAGCCGGTCGACCTGCAGAATATCCGCACCGACAACGTCTCCGCCGGGGGCCTCGCGGCCGAAGCCATGGCGCAGTCGATCGGCGGCGCGGGCACCGTTCTCGTCGTCGGTCTCGATCCGGGCGTCGCCGCCAACCAGGAACGCGTCGACGGCTTCACCAAGGTGCTCAAGGAGAAATATCCGAACATCAAGGTGCTGCCGACCGAATATCCGGGAACCGATCAGAACAAGGCTGCCGAGATCGTCTCGGCGGCGCTGCAGGCCAATCCGGACCTCAAGGGCATCTACACGACGCATTCCAACGCCGCTGTCGGCACTTCGTCGGCCGTTATTGGCGCCGGCCAGCAGGGCAAGGTGAAGATCATCGCCTACGATGCCGATCCCGGACAGGTGCGCGACCTCAAGGCCGGCGTATACGACGCGCTGGTTGTCCAGTCGCCCTATCTCGAGGGCTACAATTCGGTGACACTCGTGACCAAGATCCTTCGTGGCGAGGTCGATCCGACCAAGCTGGAGGATGTCGCGCATCCGCCGATGGTTGTCGCCACGCGCGAGAATGTCGACACGCCGGAGGTCAAGAAGAACCTCTATGTCGACGCCTGCTCGAAGTAGAGCCTGATCCGGAAAAGTGCGAGGCGGTTTTCCGGAAAGATCATGCGCAAACTAAAAAGATAGGTGACGGCGGGGTCGGAGATGTGGCCCCGCCGGTCTTTCTCAATGAGGTCCTTTTATGCCTGATCAGAAGGAACGCGTCGCGATTGTTACCGGTGCCGGGACCGGCATCGGCCAGGCCATAGCCGTGGCGCTTGCCGAGGCAGGCCATCGCGTCGTTGCGGTCGGCCGCCGCACCGAGCCCTTGCAGGACAGCGTGGCGCGCGCGAAGGAGCCGGGCCGGATCGTTGCCATGGCCGGCGACATCACCAGCGCTGCCGACCGCGGCCGCGTGGTTGCCAATACCGTCCGGCAGTTCGGCCGCGTCGATATCCTCGTCAATAATGCCGGCGTCTCGTCCATCGCGCCGCTGCTCTCCTCGACCGAGGAGGAATGGCGCCGTGTGATGGCGACGAATGTCGACGCCGCCTTCTTCATGGCGCAGGCCGTTCTGCCTCATATGCGTGATCGCCTGTGGGGCCGCATCGTCAATATCGGGTCGGTGTTTGGTGTGCTTGCGCTGAACCCGGAGCTCTATGACGTCTTTACTGAAGATCCGGAGTTCGGTCCGAAGCGGCAGCCCGCCTACCACACCTCCAAGGGCGCGATGCTCAATCTGACCCGCGATCTCGCCGCGGCCGTGGCCAAGTGGAAAGTGACGGTCAATACCGTCAGTCCCGGCATGATCATCACCGACCAGTCGCGTGATCTCCTGTCCGACGACGTCAAGCGCAAGCTCTGCGGCATGACGCCGGTCGGCCGCTTCGGCGAGCCGATGGAGATCGCCTACGCCGTTCGCTTTCTCGCTTCGGACGAAGCCGCCTTCATCACCGGCGAGGAACTGCGCGTCGATGGCGGCTGGACGATCTGGTAGCGGCCTATCTCACGATCACCTTGGCGCCGGGGGACACTTTGTCATAGAGGGCGATGACGTCCTCGTTGAACATGCGGATGCAGCCGGACGATGCCTCGGTGCCGATGGTCCAGGGCTCGGAAGTGCCGTGAATGCGATAATATGTGTCGCGGCCATCTTTGTAGAGATAGAGCGCGCGGGCGCCGAGCGGATTTTGGGCTCCCGGCGCGATGCGATCCGGCAGGCCCGGTGTCGTCTGCTTCATGTCGTCGGTCGGGTACCAGGGGGGCCACTTGGCCATGCGCCCGACGGTGGCCGTGCCTTTCCAGCCATAGCCGCTTTTGCCGACCGCGATGCCATAGCGCATGGCGCTGTCCTTGCTCTCAACCAGATAAAGGTGCTTTGCCGATGTATCGACGACGATGGTGCCGGCAGCCGCGCCCGTTGTGTTGGGCACATGTGCCGGTCGCATCGATGGGTCGAAGCGGTCGCGGTTGACGAGGCGGACGGGAAAGGGTTCGCTTGCGTAGGTGGAAGCCGGCGCGGCCTGGTAAGGCAGCGCGGCCTGACAGCCGGAAAGGACCACCAGAGGCAACGCCACCAAGCATAGACGGCACCAAGCGCCGGCGATCTCGTATCTATCCGGAATCGCCGTTGGCTGTGATGGTTGGCGTCGTTGCCGTAATGCTCGATCCTGATCCATCCGCTTCGAGAACGCCCCAAAGACCGGCAAATATTATGCCGCTGGTTATCGCTACGATGTTATCGCGCGCCGAGGCCCTGGGCTTCAGCCGCATGAGCTAGATGCGGGGCTTCGCTCATGACCTGCCTCGCGCGTATTAGGGAAAACTATCTTGCACCCGGACACGGCCAAATAAAAGTGAGCGCCGGTTACGCGATATTCCGGTCCAAGCCACCGATATGGGCGATGGGGAAGGCGAGCGGGCTTACGCTCGCTCGTCCGGCACCCTCAACTCGCGGTCGTCAGCGCGCCTTGTCCCAGTGGGTCTTCCGGCTCTGACCGCGACGGCGCACATGCGCTTCAGCCAGGAGGCAGACGGTCTCGAAGCCCAGCGCCGCGCCGATATTGGCGGAAATGCCATTGGGGTCATAGGGCGGACAAAGCTCGACGATGTCGGCGCCCACGATATTCATGCCGTGCATGCCGCGGATGATCTGCACGATCTCCCTGGTCGTGAAGCCGAAAGGCTCGGGCAGCTCCGTGCCTGGCAGGTAGGTCGCGTCGATGCCATCGGTATCGAGAGTGAAATAGAATGGTCCGTCGCCGATGACGCGCCGGATCTCCGCGATGACGCCCTTGACGCCCATCTCATAGACCTCGTGCATGGGAATGAGGCGCATGCCGGCTTCACGCGAAAAGTCCCAATAGGGGCTGAGCGAGCCGCGCATGCCGATCTGGATCGTCCGCTCGGGGTCGACGGCCTCGTCCAGCACCGCATTGAGGAAGACGCTGCAGTCGTTCAGCCGGTTGCCCTGGAAGGTGCCGCGTGCCGTGTCGGCATGCGCATCGATCTGCACGAGGCCGATCGGCTCGCCTGAGGCAAGCCCCGACAGGATCGGATGCGTCATCGTATGCACGCCCCCCACCGAATAGGGCGTGATGCCGCGCCGCCTGAATTCCGCGAAGGTGTTCCGGATCGTCTCGATGCAGGAATCGACGTCATGCGGGCTTTCGAAGCTGATATCGCCGACATCGGCCATGCTTAGAAGCTCGAAGGGGATGGTCCGCCATACGTCATGAACGGGGCCCCGCACCTTCGACCATTCGCGGAAGGATCGCGGTCCGAGCCTTGTGCCGCCGCGCACCGGGGCGCTCGCCTCGAAGGGAATGCCGATGCAGGCGAGATCCACCTCGTCGAGATTGCTGCGCCGGGGCGCATTGAAGAAGTTCATCTCGCCGGCATACACATCGGCGAATACCGGGGCATTCTCCGCCACCATGCGCTTAAGAAACGCATCAACCCTGGGATCGCTGCTCTGCAGGAATTCACCCTTGGCGAGAGCTTCCAGGCGTGCGCGTTTCTCTTTCGAAAATCCAGTCATCAAGTGCCCCGTTTACTTCTTGGCGTTTGCATTGCCGGCGAGCGCTTCGAGAATCAGGCGCACCGCCAGCCGGCTGGTGATACCGTCGTGATCCCAGGAAGGCGATACCTCGACCAGGTCGAATCCGGCGATCCCCATGCGCCCGAGCTCATAGGCCATGGTGAGCGCCTCGCGTGAGCTCATCCCGCCGGGCGTCGGCACGCCGGTTCCCGGCGCATAGGCTGCATCGATGGCGTCGATATCGTAGGTGACATAGACGCCGTCGGCGCCCTTGCTGGCGACCGCGGCCGCCTTCTTGGCGATGGCCTTGGGTCCCTGCGACCAGATGTCCTCGATGGTGAAGAGGGTGATCCCTTGCTTTTTGATATAGGCGAGCTCCGACTTCGGGTTCATCCAGCCGCCCGTGCCGACGATGGCTATGCGTTTGGGATCGAAGCCGGCATCGACGGCGCGGGTGATCGGGCAGCAATGGCTGAGTGTTTCGCCACCGACATCGAGCGCCGTGTCGAAATGAGTGTCGACCAGCACGAGGCCCGGCTTCTTGTAGACCTTCGCGAAGGCCCTGACACAGGCGATGGTGATCGAATGATCGCCGCCGACCGTCACCGGCATGGCGCCGCTTTTCAGGATCTCGGATACCATGGCCTGGGCCCGATCCATGGTGGTGACGGCGGAGCCAGGCACCACCGGCACGTCGCCGCAATCGGCGAAGCGGTAGTGTTCATTGAGGTCCATGCCCGTAGAGGCATTGTAGAAGGAGAACTGATCGCTCGCCTCGCGGATGGCGCGCGGCCCGTAATTCGTGCCGGTGCGACTGATGCACATGGCATCCCACGGGAAGCCGAGGAACGCCGCGCTGACCTTCGTCTCCATGAGTTTTTTCGCATCGGCCTGAATGGCCGGCAGGCGCATGAAGGTGCCGTGGGTTCCGGCATGCAGAAGTCCGGAGAATGCGTTTTCATTAAAGGTGGTCGTCATTGCGTTTCCCATTTCTCATCCCTCTGCTGACGTGTTGCGTGTATCCGCCTTCCGGCCAAGCATGCGATCGAGATACTGGCGGAATTCGTCGACATAGATTTCGAGCGTCGAATGGAGATAGCCCGGCTCTGCGGCGTTGAACTGGACGCCTTGCTGCACGGCGGCCACCACGCGTTTGTCTTCGACCGTCGCGATGTGGATCACCTCGCGGACTTTTTCGGCGAAGGCGTCGGGATCCTTCATCCCTTTCATGGCCTTGGGCGTGAAGGACAGGCCCCAGCGGCCATTGGTGCGCTCGACCCCTTGCGGTTCGAGCGCCATCCACCAGACGAAATTGGCATCGATGGCGATGAGCGCATTCGGATAGATGCCAATGACCAGAAGCCGGCGCCGTTCGTCTTCATTGAGCTCGTCATTGTGGACTTCCGGCAAGTCTTCGGGACGGTAGGGATTGTAGTGGACCGAGAATTGCCGCTCGCCGCGAGGACCGAGCTCCGCCAGACTTGTCGGATTGGTCGGCCCGATCGACTGCTTGTGTGCATAGGTCACGTGGTAGCATTCGACGAAATTCTCATAGACCAGCTTCCAGTTGCCGCTCCAGATTTCTTCCCCGAAGATATAGCGGTCCTCGTAAGTCGAAAGATCGTAACGCGCGAGATGCTCGGCGAGAGGTGCGAGCTTGCTCGCCATCGAGGGGAGATCGTGCCGCAAGGCCACGAAGATGAAGCCGAGCCAGACTTCGCAGGCAAGCTCGCGCAGACCCATTTCCGACTTGCAGGCATCACCGAACCCTTGCGGGTTGGCGATCCCGATGAGTCTGCCGGTGATCTCATAGGTCCAGGCATGATAGGGACAGACGATCCGGCCAACCTTGCCAAGCCCTTCGAGAAGCTTGGCATAGCGGTGGAGACAGAAATTGGCGAAGGCCCGGATGGAGCCGTCCTTCTGCCGGATGCAGACGATGGGACGCTTGCCGATCGCCGCCGTTATGTAGTCGCCCGGGCCCGGGATGTTGTTCTGGCGGCCGACCATCACCCAGTCATTGTCGAAGATGTAGGTCAGCTCCTGCTCGAAGATCCCAGACGCGATATATTCGTTCTGCCTGGCACCGCGCAGCGCGACCGGGGTTTCGCTCGGTTGCGGCTTCGACATTTTCCCATCATCCATGGCCAAACTCCTCATTCTTTCGGCTTGGTTCGTGCTTTGCGTTGACCTATCAGCCGCATCACCCGTTCCGAGAGCGAGGCGAGGCCCTGCGGCAGCAGAAGCAGTGTCAGTACGACGAGAATACCGAGGATCAGCAGCCGGTAGGTTCCGGCGTCGCGCAGCAACTCGTTGAGTATGGTGACGACGAAGGCACCGAGCACGGCGCCGGGGAAGCGGCCGATTCCGCCAATGGCCAGCATTACGATCGCCAGTAGGATGAATTCATTCCCCAGGATCTTCGGCGTGACGACGGAGGTGTAATGCGCATAAAGGGCGCCGGCGAAGCCGGTCACCAGCGCCGATAGAACGAAGGCGAGCAGCTTGTACTTGAATTCGTTGATCCCGAGGGAACGCGCGAAATTTGCCGAGTCGCGCAAGGCGACGAAGGCGCGCCCGGTGCGGCTGCGCAGCACGACAAAGTATATGACATAGACCGAGATCGCCGCGGCGGTGAGGGCGAGATAATACCAGCCGAGTTTGTTCATCGGTCCGAATGTGAAACCGAGCAGCTTGATCGGCGGGACGCCCATGAGGCCCATGGTCCCGCCGGTGCCAAAACCTTTCGCCAGCTGGATCAAAGGTGGCATGGCAAGATGGATCGAGAAGGTGAAGAGCGCCACATATTCACCCTGGAGCCTCAGACAGGGAAGCGCGATCAGAAGCCCCAGAAGCGTCGTGATGGCGATGGCTGCCGCGATGGCGGCGATAGGCGGCACGCCCAGTTTGAGCGTGAGCATCGCGGTCGCATAGGCACCGGTGGCGAACAGCGCGATCTGCGCATAATTGAAGATGCCGGCATAACCGAGCGTCAGGTCCCAGGCAGCGGCGACCATGCACCACAGGAAGCACAGGATCAGGACATGCTGGATATAGCTATCGGTGATCAGCGTGCCGACCAGAGCGAGCATGGCCACCACGGCCCAGTAGGCGGGCGCGCTGCTGCTGGCGAGCAGCCGCCTGGTGCCGCTCCGGGTAGTCATCGTGGCGTCGCTCTGCGTCATCCCGCCGCCTCGCTCTGGCCTTTGCCCAGAAGCCCGTGCGGGCGGATCATCAGCACAAGAAGCAGTGTCACCACCCAGACCGGCATGGTCCAGTTGGCGCCGAGCCTGTAGACGACTATCGCTTCGACCAGTCCGAGGAAGAAGGCGGCGGCGATGGCGCCGCGTGTGCTGCCGAGGCCGCCCAGCACCACGATCACGAAGGCCTTGAGGAACGGCTCCCAGCCGCCCTGGGGCGAAATCAGGAAAATGGGCGAAAGCAGCAGGCCGGCCAGGCCCGTCAGGACGACCGATAGACCAAAGGTAAAGGCGAAGATCCGGTTCACGTCTATGCCGACCTGCCGGGCGCCCTGGATATCCTGCGCCACGGCGCGCACCGCCCAGCCGAAGCGGGTGCGATTGAGGAACAGCTCGAGCAGCGCCACGATCGCCAGCGCGATGACGAGCACCGCCACCCGGTAGGCGGAGACAGTGATGCCGAAGATCGAGACGGTGCCATCGATAAAGGCGGGCATCGGCTTGGCCACCGCGCCGAACAGAATGAGATTGGCATTGTCGAGCACGAAGGCGAGGCCGAGCGTCACCATCATGGCGGTCACCCGCCAGTTCTTGCCGCCCCTGATCGGCCTGAGCATCAGGACTTCGATGGCGACGCCGATGCCGAACAGGATCGGGATGAGCACGATGACCGCGAGCCATAAGGGCAGGCCGAGATAGCCGACGGTCAGCACCCAGGAAATATAGGCGCCGGTCGTGTAGAGTGCGCCATAGGCGAAATTGAGCGTGCGGCCCGTGCCATAGACCAGCGACAGGCCCACCGCGATGATGCTGTAGACCGCCGCCTGGGTTATGCCGCCGAAGATCACTTCGAAAAACTGTGCCACCCGCGATCCCTCAGATATCCGGCGGCGCGAGACGGCTTTGCCCGCTGCCGGAGGCGCTTTGCTGGAAACTCGCGGTCTGGAAGACCGTGCGCGCCTCGCCGCCCGAGACGACGCCTTCCTCGAGCCGGTAGACCCTGTCGACGATGCTGTCGATGAGGCCCAGGCTCTGCTCGACCAACAGGATCGTCATGCCGCCGCGTTTGAGTTCGGCGATCGTCTCCAGCATGCTGTCCACGAGCTTGGGCGCGAGCCCGAGCGAGGGCTCGTCGATGGCGAGCAGGGCGGGGGCCGACATGAGGCCGCGCCCCAGCGCCAGCATCTGCGCCTCGCCGCCGCTCAAGGTGCGCGCCAGTTGTTCCTGCCGTTCGGCGAGCCGGGGATAGAGATCGAACACGCGATCGAGCGATGCCTGCTCGTGGCTGCGCCCGCGCTCCAGGAACGCGCCGAGCAGCAGATTTTCCCTGACCGTCATGTCCGGGAACAGCCGGCGGTCCTCGGCCACATAAACGAGCCCGCGTGCGACAAGCGCTGACACGCTGTTGGACCTGATGCTTTCGCCCGCATAGACAATGTCGCCACCGGCGACCGGCACCAGACCGCACACCGCTTTGAGCAGTGTGCTTTTGCCATGGCCATTGGCGCCGACGACGCCGACGAGTTCGCCCGCGCCAACGTCGAGTGAAGCGCCGTGCAGAATATGCAGGTCGTCATAAAAGACGTCTATATTCCGCACGCTAAGCAAAATTCCGTGCTCCCAGATAGATATCGATGACCCGGGCGTCGCGCATGACGACTTCCGGCCGATCGAGACAGAGGAGTGCGCCGGCATTGAGGATCAGGATGCGGTCGGAAAGATCGGCAAGGGCGCGGACCTTATGCTCGACCACCACCAATGTAAGGCCCAGGGTGTTGTGAAGGCGGCGGAAGAGGCCGACGAATATCTCCACTTCCTCGGCATTGAGCCCGCTCAGCGGTTCATCCAGAAAGACGAGCCGGGGCTCCGTCGCCAGCGACGCCGCGAGCATGATGCGCTTGCGGGTGAGAAGATCGACCTGGCTCGCGGATTGGCGCCGCTGCCGGGAGAGGCCGGTAAGGTCGAGAATGCCCTCCAACCTGGCTTTCACCTGGGCCGGGACGAGACGCTCGACCGGGCCGAACATCGCGCCCGTGGCGATATTCTCCTCGACCGACATGGACGAGAAGATCTGCGGAATCTGGAAGGTGCGTGCGATGCCGAGGCTGCAATAGCGATGCGCCGGCAGGCCCGCCATCCTCCGGCCTTCGAAGTTCACCGTGCCGGAGGAGGGCGCGAGTACGCCGGTGCAGACATTGAGGAGCGTGGACTTTCCCGCCCCATTAGGCCCGGCTATTCCGAGGATCTCACCGCTCATGATCTCGAGGCTCAGCCTGTCCAGCGCCTTGAGCGCCCCGAACTGTTTGCTCACCATGTCGAGCGACATGATCGGCGGCGCCGCCGCGTTATACGCGGCGACCCTCACGGCTTGCATCGGATATTCCTGCATGGCGTTTGGTCCCGCCGCTGCTTCGCATCCTTAGTGCCTGGCCTATTTCGCCCAGTCCGGCATGATGAAGTCATCGGTCTTACGCGTGCCGATCATCAAGGGCTTCAGCGCCTTGTCATGCACCTGGAACAGAAAGGCCGGCTGGCTCGCATCATTGGTGGGGATCTTGAACCGGTCGTCGAATTTGAGCGTGCCGGTCAGCCCCTTGTAGCTCATTTCCTTGAGCGCCTTTACGACGGCGGCATGGTCCGAGGCGCTGCCGGCGGTCTTGACCGCCGCGGCCCACATATTGACTTCGTCATAGAGTTGGGCGGCAAGGCTCCAGGGCGGCAATTCATTGTAGGCGGCCTGCCATTTCTTGACGAAGGCATCACCTTCCGGACCCGGCAACTGCGCCGACAAGGTCATGCCCAGCACGCCTTCGGCTTTGCCCTGCGCGACGACTTCGCCGAAGGCCGGCACGCTCGCGGCATAGCCCGCATTCACGACGGCGCCCTTGACCGGATTGTCGAAATATTGCTGCAGAAAAGTGTGGGTCAGGCCGGCGTCCAGCACTTCGATATGGATGAGGGCTGGATTGGCATCGCGGATCTTGCTGAGAATGCCTTGCCACTGCACGCTCTCATAAGGCACCTCCTCGTTCAGCACGACTTCCCAGCCCTGGGCGGCGGCGGCATCGGCCATCGCTTTGGTAAGGCCCGATTCCCATTCATAGGGACCGTGCACGATGGCGAGCTTCTTGTTCGGAAACTCATGGCCGAGCGCCATGAGCTGGTCGAACATGACCTTGCCATAGGAGGCCTCGACATCCGAGGCGTTGAAAATGCTCGTACATCCCATGCTGTTCATCATGTCGACCACACTGGTAAACGCGTCATTGTGGATGAACGGCACGCCCTGCGGGCAGAAGGCCGGTATGTCGGGACCAAAGCCGCCATAGCCGGTGACGATGAAATCCGCCTTGCCACGGTCGATGAGATTGGCCGCCGCGGCCTGCAGCTTGTCGGGCGACAGATCGCCGATGTCGAAAAATGTCACTTCCAGCTGCTGGCCGAGAACGCCGCCCGCCTTGTTCAGGTCTTCAACCGCGAGCTTGATGGCTTTTTCCATGACGCCGCCGTCGCTGGCGAAGGGACCGGTCTGTGGAATGGGCGCGCCTATCTTGATGGTCTCGGCTTGCGCCGTCAGGGGCGCGGTTGAGCCGGCGATCGCCGCCAGTGCGAATACGGCGAGTCCGCAAGCTGCGTTCTGCAGCAGTGATCTGATGCTCATTAAGGCATTCCTTCCCTTATCGGCAATTGGATTCCCAGCTCTGACGGCCGGCTACCAACGCCCCGGGAAGCAAGTTAATCATCGGCCCCAGGCACTGACAATGGTAACAACAGATACTAGAGAGCAGCAGGCGAAAAAAGTGGGCAACAGATCCGCGCGGGTGTCAGCAGCTGACGCGATCCTTGAATATCCGGTCGAACACCAGGGAGGTGATCTCGCGTTCCGATGTGACGTCGAGCTTGCTGTACAGCCGGTGCTTGTGATTGCGCACCGTCCCGGCGCCGATATCGAGCCGTTTGGCGATCGCCGCCGTCGATAGGCCACGCAGTCCATGCCGGAGGATCTCGCATTCGCGCGGCGTCAGCCGGTACTCGGTCATCATCCGATTGAAAAGGTTGTCGACGGCAAGAAAACCGGGCGAGCGGCGCTCGACGATGAAGATGCGCCCGCCTGGCGCCAGCGCATTTCCCTTTTCCAGTCTTTCCCAATGGACGACATCCAGCTCGTCGAGTGAATGCACGCCCTCGCTTGAACCTTGTGAGACCGTACAGATCACGTCTTCCGCCGCCCGGGTCACCTTGCCGCTCCATATCCCGTTACGAAAGCAGGGCAGGCCCTGATCGTCGACCACCATCACGGCGAGTTGGCTGTCATTGAGATAGCCACCGCGATGGCCGGAGAGACAATTCACGATGTGCAGCCGGTGCAGGTTCTCGAGGAGAGGGTAGATATGCCGGATGAACTCCACCTCTCCGAGCTTGAAGGGCCGGTCGTCGAGATCTAGGCAGAGGGCCACCCATACGCCGCCCACCGCGGGCAGGAGGACGACCAGCTCGTCATAGATGCGGGCGGAATGGTAGAGATTCTCGAAATAAAGATTGTCGTTGCCCTCGCGGCGCATGTGCAGGGCCGTCATCACCCGGTCAGGCACCTGGGTGCGCACGAGATGCAGCAAGGGATCGATGCGGTAGAGTTCCCGCATATAGATGTCTTCGGCTTCAGTGCTCAGGGAATAGTTGACCAGGAACTGCGGCTTGGCGAATTGCGCATAACGCACCGCCACCTGGCGCTCGCATCCGAGGAGGCGTCCGAGCGTCGCCAGCGCCACGCTGTAGAAGTTCCGGGCACCGATCGCTTCCGCCACGCCGGCCAGTTCGGTCATGAGACGCGGCAGGTCGAAGGCGGATTCCTCCGGGAGGAAAGCGGATGGAGTTTCGGCTAGCACGGATATGCCCGGTAACGATGGGCGGTGTAGAGTTCTCTCGTCGCCAAAGGCGGCCTGAGCCAATTCGTTCGCATGGGATTCCGACCCTACCCCTTCCAGCCGAAAGATTAGGAAGATTATGTACTGAAATCAACGCCTTTGCGCCTTTGGCGAGCGTGATTGCCTGGTCGTCGGCGCTAGCATTGCCATTTGGGACAGCTCGCGTTGACGGGTCACCAGGTCGCCCGTATCGTGGTGCATCAAATCTAGCTGTCGGCGGCTCTCGAAGATTGTCGAAGCCATATGTGCAGGCGTTGTTGAGAGCTGCAATGTCCATATCGCGCGTGTGGCCTGAAGAAAGGATGGTTGCTTTCTGATGCTGCTCGGCGTGATCGCGGACGATTTCACCGGCGCCAGTGATATCGCCAACACTCTGGCGAAAGGCCTGCCGGGCCATGGTGGTCTCAGGACCGCGCAGTTCCTGAATGTGCCACGCCGCAAGGCGGGCGCCGATATCGAAGCCGGTGTCGTCGCCCTGAAGACAAGGTCCATTCCCGCCGTGGACGCCGTCAGTCAATCCCTGGCGGCGCTGCGCTGGCTGCTTGAGCAAGGCTGCCGGCAGATCGTCTTCAAATACTGCTCGACCTTCGATTCAACACCTGAGGGAAATATTGGGCCCGTTGCCGAAGCGCTGGCGGCTGAACTCGATACGGCCGGCGTGATCGTCTGCCCAGCCTTTCCAGCCGCCGGGCGAACCGTCTATCAGGGCCATCTCTTCGTGCATGACCGGCTCCTCAACGAATCCGGGCTGGAGAACCATCCGCTCAATCCGATGACCGATCCCGACATTCGCCGATGGCTCGCCCGCCAGGCAAAGAAATCGGTCGGCCTTGTCTCCTGGCCGTCGGTGCGCGAAGGCCAGACACAGATCGCCGCCGAACTGGGCCTGTCTGTCCAGCGTGGCGAGTGTCTGGTCATCGTCGATGCGCTGACGGAAGAAGATCTTGTCGCCATCGGCCGCGCGGCGGCATCGGCGCGTCTCATCACCGGCGGCTCAGGTATCGCGCTGGGTCTGCCGGGGAATTTCATCTCCGCCGGATTGGCGAAAGGAGAGATGCCCAGCCTGGTCGGTGTCAAGGGACCGGAGGCGATACTCGCGGGAAGCTGTTCCACCGCCACGCGGGGACAGATCGAGACCCACAGGCGTGGCCATCCGGTCTTGGCGATCGATGTCGACGAGGTGATGCGCGGCGCATCCGGCCCGGAAGAAATTGTGACCTTTGTTTTGGCCAATCAGGGAAGGGCGCCACTCGTCTACTCATCGGCCGACCCCGCGGAGGTGAAGGCGCTTCAGGAGCGTCATGGCCGCGCGCCGGTTGCCCATGCTCTGGATCGGCTGTTTGCCGAGGTGGCGCGAAGCCTGGTGGAGAAGGGCGTTCGCCGACTCGTCGTGGCGGGCGGCGAGACGTCCGGCGCCGTCGTGTCGGCCTTGGATCTCGGCGCCTTGGCCATCGGGCCCGAGATCGACCCCGGTATCCCTGTACTGGTTTCGGATGGTGAGGCACCCATCGCTCTGGCGCTCAAATCAGGGAATTTCGGCGCGCCGGACTTCTTCGTCAAGGCCCTCGGGAGATTGGCGGGTATCTGACCTATCCATTTGGCTTGGTTGTTCGCGGCGCATGAGCCAAACGGCAATCGGAAGAAAGAGGATGGGGAGCACATAGCTCACCAGGAGCACCAGGATCGGCTGGTCGGCCCAACCGGCGCCGATGGCCGCGAAGACGAAGGCCGGGGGCACGCTGCCGATGGTCAGCGCCGTGATGAAGGTGATTTTCCGCATGCCCGCAAATCCGGCGAGGAACACCATGGCCTCCGGAACGCTGTAAGGAAAGCTGCGGGTGAGAATGATCGCCCACGCCCCGCCTCGGTCGAACAGTAACTCCATCTTGCGCAGAGACTGAGTCCCGACCAGGCCTCGCGCAAATCTCCTTGCGGTGGTGAGCATCAGTCCGTAGCCCACGAGGCCGCTGGTGATCAAAGCGAGGCTTCCCAGCAATCCGCCGATCAGCGTTCCGTAGATGATGCCAAGTGCTGCGATCACGGTTGTCTGCGGGATTGGCAATACCAGGTCGGCCCAGATGAGGCCAATGCCCGCAGCCCACGCCCAGTCCTCGTACTCTCGCAATGCCAGTACGGCGTCGTTGGCTTCCTGAGGAGTCGGTATCTTCGCGCAGGACGCAAGCGCAAGCGACAGAATGCTGATGAGCAAAAGGTTCGATCGCCCACAGACCTGCGCGCGCACCGGCGGCTAGATCCAACGCCGCACGCGTCGCTTATAGGCGATATATGCATCGCCGAAGAGCCGCTCCAGATAGGTCTCCTCGCGGGCGACAACACCATAGCGGATCAGGATCATAAGAGGCAGCGTGAGGATGAGGATCCAGGTGCCGTGCGCGGCGATGCCGATGCCGCCATACATGAGAAACATGCCGAGATAGATCGGATTGCGCATCCGGCCGTGGATTCCGGTCGTTACCAGCGCGCGCGTAGGATGGATGCCGCGTACGGGAGTTCCAGCCCGTGAGAAGTTGCGAATGCCTGCGGACGCGATTGCCAGACCAAGCAAGGCCAGCGCGCCGCCGATGATCGCGTGCATTGCATGAGGTCCAGGAAGCGGGAAGGGCAAGCGCAGCAGATTGTCAAGGACGATTCCCAGCGCCAGAGCGCCGAGAAAGAGGAGCGGTGGCCTCGCGATGACGCCGGCGGTGCCACTCTCGGGTGTGTGTTCTCCGGTCGTGTCCATTCCAGTCTGTTCCTCAAGAATGTGGATACCACAAACAGATATGACAACTAGGGTGTCATCATAGAATTTGACAACCTAGGTGTCAATAGCGAGGATTGGCGTTCACCGAGAGGACAAGATGCCATGGCGTCGGCACGACAGAAGACAAGGACAGGCGGGGACAACGGCGGCAAGGCCGAAGCGATAGCCGAGTTGATGCTCGAGGTGGCCCTGTGTTTCTTCAAGATACGGGCTCTCGGCCAGAAGACCGGCCTTATCACCAGCTGGGGCGGCGGTTCGTTCGGCTTTCTGCGCAGCCTGGCGCTGCTCGGGCCGCTCACCGTGCCGCAGATCGCCCAGATGCGCCCCACCAGCCGCCAACGCATGCAGCGCCTGGCGGATGAGCTGGTGGCCGAGGGGCTCGTCAAGTTCATCGACAATCCGAAGCACAGGCGCTCGAAGTTGGTGCAGCTGACGCGCAAGGGCGAGGCGCGTTACCTCGAGATGAATTCTCATCTCCTGGCGATCGCCTCCTCCATGGGGACCACTCTCGACGAAGCGGAGATTGTCAGGACCACCGGTATCATCCGGCAGCTGATCGATGATGTGAAGAAGCGCTCGGAGCGGATGCCAGGCCGCCCAAGTTGACGGGCCAACTCGTCGATTCTATCGTGAGAACTCGGAAGATCGGGAAGGCGGGGTTGTCTCGAACGCGAGGGGAATGCCGTGATTACGCTGTTTTCCTACCCGCAATTGTTCGGCGTCGCCGACAACAACGGCTACGGCCTCAAGGTATTCGCGTTCCTCAAGCTCGCCGGTGTGCCCTTCACCCATGCGCATATCTTCGATGCGTCGACCGCCCCGCGCGCGCAATTGCCCTACATCGTCGATGACGGTGAGGTGATCGGCGACAGCGCCACGATCATTTCGCATCTCATCCGCAAACATCGTCTGGATATTGATGCCGGACTCACCTCCGCGCAGCAGGATACCAGCCTCCTGGTAACGCGCATGCTCGACGATCTTTATTGGGTCATGTCCTATTCGCGCTGGAAGGACGAGAAGTTCTGGCCGCTGTTCCGCGATGCGCTGCTGCGGGAACATCCGAGCTTGACCGAAGAAGGCCTGCTCAAGGCGCGAGAGTACAATTTCCAGCGCTATCATTTTCAGGGCATTGGCCGATTTGCTCCGCCTGCCGCTTATGCGCGCGGGCTTGCGGACCTGCAGGTGCTGGCAAACCTCCTGTCGACGGGCGGCTATCTGCACGGAGCAAGACCGACCAGCGTCGACGCCGGAATCTACGGGTTCATTGCCAATATTCATTTCTATCCGATCGACACCCCGCTCAAGCGGTTCGTCGATGCGAATGTCGACCTCGTGCGGCACTGCATGGCGATCCACGCTGCCATCGGCTCAGCCACGGCGACGGGCGGGTGACCTTGCCTGGCCCGAAGAGGGTTCCCTGGCCCCGATCGGGAACGGGTCCGTTAACCTTCTCCTGACCACGCGAAAGGTCGGGCAATTGCGCCTAAAGGTTGTGGCGTGGTATGATCTGCACGCTGCTCCGGGCCGGGGCGCGGTTCCTACCTGGTGAGGGGGAACGAGTATGAGGTCAGTCTGCGCGGCGGCTGTAATTGCCTCAGCGATGCTGTGGACAGGATCTGTGCGCGCCGCCGATCTCCCGCCTTTGGAACCCAAGAGCGATTGGACTTTCGCCATCGCGCCATATCTTTGGGGCGCCGGGCTGAAGGGCAAAATCGGACTATTCGGCCGCGAGCCGATTGATGTCGATATGAGCTTTGCCGACATCTTCGACGACCTGAAATTCGGCGGCATGGTGATCGGGGAGGCGCACAACGGGACCTGGGGCGTCTTCACCGACCTGCTGTACATCAAGACGGACATCGACGAGATCGATCAAGCGCGAAGTGCTCGGGGTTCCAGCCTCGCTTTCGGCGAATGTCGAAACCGACAGCTTCACCGGCGCATTGATGGGCGAATATCGCGCGCTGGCGACCGATCGGATGACGTTGGATGTGATGGCCGGCGCGCGCGTGTGGAGTGTCGACAACAACATTTCCGCGACGCTGAAGGCGAACGAGACTGAGGTGGCGTCATTGAGCGGCAGCGACGGCGACACCTGGGTCGACCCGATGATCGGGATCAAGGCTCGGATCAATACGAAATCGCCCTTCTACTTCCAGGCCTGGGGAATGATCGGTGGACTAGGCGTCGGCTCCGACTTCGCCTGGGACGTCCTGGGTGGTGTCGGCTATCAATGGAATGATACGGTTTCGACTGTCATCGGTTATCGGGCGCTCGGCGTCGACTACGAGAACAGTGGGTTTCAGTATGACGTCATTCAGCATGGCGTCATCGCCGGCGCGGTCATAAAGTTCTAGTAGAGCATCGGCCCTAGAAGCTTGTGGTCGGGCGTGACCCGACCATGCGAAGCGCTTTTCGGATAATCCGATGCGCAATTCAAAAGAGTTAGAGCGCCGGACCGATTCTATGAGAGTTCCAGGCGCGGAACCGAGCTGGCCGGCCGTTTGAGGTAAATTCAAAACAACATGAGCTGTATCGGGGGGCGGCAGGATCTTGTCGGTCTTCGTGGCTGTCTATGCCGCTCGCGACGCGCGAGGCGAGCAAGTCTGCGCCAGGATTACGCTGTATTTGTTCAATACTGCGCGGAGCGTTTTCCATCAGTCGCTTGGATCATGCTGTCGCGCGGGAAACTTCGCATTATGTATCGTAAGGAGATGTGCCGCGCCATGCGCTCGCGTTGGGGCAGGTCTTCGCCTGATGCAACATTCGTCAGCCAGCTGATCGTTCAGTGTATCGCATGACGCCACTTTCTCAGTTGATGTGAATCAAAATCGCGTCCTGTTGACGTGTTTTGCTGCCATGCCCGCGAACGGCTTGTATTGTCTGGTACGCGGACTTTAATGGTGGCTGCATCAAGGTCGTCGCTCTCACGCGACTCTCAATCCTTGCGAAACAATCGTCACAAGTTGACCAACACTCGGTACTTTCAAAGATACGAATGATATGCAAATACCTGTCGATTTTCTTCATTGGTCGCTAGCCTTTCTACCGATCCTTGTCTTGGCATTCCTCCTCGTCCAGCTGCGCTGGACCGCTCAGCAAGCGGGCGCGGCGGGAATCTTCATTGCCGCTCTCATTGCCTACTTCATCTTCCGCACACCGCTGGAGACGTTGGCTGTCGCCGGCGCGAAGGGCGTGTGGGATGCGGTCTTCATTCTGTTGGTCATCTGGCCCGCTCTGTTCCTCTATCAGATCATGAATCAGGCCGGCGGCTATGAGGCGCTGCGCCAGGGCATCACCCGCATGAGCCGCAACGAGCTGTTTGTCATCGTCGCTCTCGGCTGGGTTTTTGCTTCCTTCCTTCAAGGCATTGACGGCTTCGGGACTCCCATTGCTGTCGTGGCACCTTTGCTCGTCGCTTTCGGCGTGCGCCCTGTCTATGCGGTGGCTATTCCGATCATCGCGCATATCTGGGCGAAGTTCTTCGGAACGCTTGGTGTCGGCTGGCTCGCCACTTTGCAGGTTGTCGACATCAGCGAAGTCACGACACTCGCCACCGCCTATCAGTCGGGATTGCTGATCATCATTCAGGCCGTCCTCGGCGGCTTCACCATCGTCTGGATGTACGGACGCTGGCCGGCCATCCGCCATGCCTGGCCGTTGGTGCTGATCATCGCGGCGATCCAAGGTGTCGGGCAGATGTTCGTCGCGCTGGTGGATCCGGTGCTGGCTGCTTTCATTCCCGCGACAGCGGCGATGCTGGCGCTCTATCCGCTGTCACGCTGGCCCAGATACGCAAACCCGGCGGTCGATATTGTTGAGCGGCCGGCAATGGCGACGAGCCATCTGGAGAATCTCGCCGACAAGACGCCACCGATGGGCCTGGGCATGTCGTTCTTTCCCTACATCCTCCTCACGGTGCTGGCCTTGGGCACGTCGATGATAGATCCGGTCAAGAATGCCCTCGGCGCCTTCACCTTCGGCCTGCCGTTTCCGGAAGTCACGACCGGCTATGGCGTCACAAGCGCTGCCGTGGCGCCATATTCGGCCTTGGCGCCGCTGACGCATCCGGGCGCCAGCCTCATCGTCACCTCCCTTGTGACGTGGATCCTCTATCAGATGCGCGGCTACTATGAGGAGTGGGCGGCGACCGCCAAGGCGAAGCAGAAGGGCGTTCTGCGCGGGTTGTTCGAAAGCGCCGTTCCCGCCTCTGTGCCGATTCTTGCCTTCCTCATCATGGCGGGGCTGATGAATCACTCGGGCCAGAACGAAATGCTGGCGCTTGGGATCTCCGCCGTGGCGCCTGCCTATGTCTTCGCCTTCCTGTCGAACGGCATTGGCGTCATCGGCGCGTTCACGACCTCGAGCAGCACATCATCGAACGTTCTGTTCTCCGACCTGCAGGTGACATTGGCGCGGCTCAAGGGGCTGCCGGAAGCAACCATCCTCGCGGCGCAGAGCGCCGGCGGCGCCATCGGCAACGCTATCGCGCCCGCCAACGTGGTGATGGGCGCCAGCACCGCCGGGATCAGCGGGCAGGAGGGCGCGATTCTTCGCAAGACGCTGCCTTGGACGCTGGCCGCGTTTCTGCTGACCGGCGCGGCGACAGTCGCGCTGGTGTTGTTGGTGAAATAAGAGGGTTCAATCATGAGTGCCTTGTTCAAGAATCCGCTTGCCTATCTCAGCACATCCTTCGTGCTGTTCCTGGTAGCACTTCCGCTCGTCAGCATCGGAACGACCAGTGGTCCACGTATTCTCCTGTGGTTGGGGCTCGCCGCGCTCTGCGTCGGCGGCCTCATTCCACCCGTGCAGCGGCTGCTTTTCGCACCCAAGCCGCCGCCTGCCGCACCATCTCATGACTAAGAGTGCGTTCTAGTCTAAAGCAGAAAGAAGATTGTAATGAGTCATCCAAATGGTCCCCGGACCGGGCGTCCCCCCGTCCTTGCCCCGCGCGGTATGGTGAGCACGCCGCATTATCTTGCCTCGGCATCCGGTCTTGAAGCCCTGCGGCGCGGTGGCAGCGCCGTCGACGCGGCGATTGCCGCGAACGCAACGCTTTGCGTCGTCTATCCGCACATGGCGGGTCTGGGCGGAGACGGCTTCTGGCTCATCGCCGGACCGGGCACGGGCGGCGTTCAGGCACTGGAGGCCAGCGGACCCGCCGCCCAAATGGCGACACGCGACTACTACCGCAAGCATGGCTGCACCGGGCAGATTCCGGCCCGTGGTCCCCTGGCCGCGCTCACCGTGCCCGGCGCCGTCGACGGATGGCGCGTGGCGCATGAGCGCCATGGCCGGCTGCCATGGGCGAGCCTGTTCGCCGACGCCATCGAATATGCGCGTAATGGAATTGCCATTACCCGCTCGCTCGCCGATTGGATCGCCGCCGATGAGTCGATCCTCAGGCAATATCCAGAGACCGCCCGCATCTTCCTGCCGGAGGGGCAGGCGCTGCGCGAAGGCGCTCGTCTCGTGCAGGCCGAACTGGCCCACACGCTCGAGCAACTGGCGGCTTCGGGCGCGCGCGGGCTTCTATGAGGGACCGATCGCCGAGCGCATCTGCAAGGCGCTTGCTCCGGCCGGCTCTCCGCTAAGTCCGGACGATTTCGCCAGCTACCAGGCACGCTGGGTCAAGCCGATTTCGACCACCTATCGCGGATACTCCGTGGCGCAGATGCCGCCGAGCACGCAAGGCTTCGCGGCATTGCAGATCCTGAATCTGCTGGAAGGCTTCGACGTCGCGGCCTGGGGTGATGGCACCGCGGACTACTATCATCACATGGTGGAGGCGGTGAAAGTCGCATTCGCCGATCGCGACGAATGGTTGACGGATCCGGAATTCGTCGACATCCCGCTCGACAAGCTGTTGTCCAAGGACTACGCGGCCGCCCGCCGCAAGCTGATCAGCGCCAGGCGGGCGCTTGCCGGCGCCAGCGTGGAACCGGGCCTGCGCTATGGCACGAAGTTCGACCGCCGCTCACCCGATGGCGACACGGTGTATTTCTGCGCTACCGATTCGAGCGGGCTTGTCGTCTCCAAGATCCAGTCGATCTATCACGACTTCGGCTCGGCCGTGATGGGCGGCGATACCGGTATTGTCATGCAGAACCGCGGAAGCTTCTTCTCGCTCGACGAGAAGCATCCGAACCGGCTCGAACCTGGCAAGCGCACCTTCCACACCATCATTCCCGCGATGATGCTCGAGAACGACGAACCGGTTCTGGCTTACGGCACCATGGGCGGCGAAGGCCAGCCGCAGACGCAGGCCGCCATGCTGACGCGTCTGGTCGATTTCGGCTACGACGTGCAGCAGGCGATCGAAGCGCCGCGCTGGCTCATGGGCCGCACCTGGGGCATGGAATCGCGCGACCTGTGGCTCGAGTCCGACATCTCCGACGAAACGGCGCGCGAATTGCGGCTGCGCGGACAGCCGGTCAAGATCGTCGGCCGCTGGGACGGAACGCTGGGGCATGCCCAGGCGATCCGTATCCATCGGAAGACCGGCCTGTTCGAAGGCGGCGCCGACCCGCGCGGCGACGGCGCGGCGATGGGTTACTAAACACACCGATGAACAGCGGGAGCGTCGCCATGGCGGCGCTCCCGGACCGGTGAAAATTCGACAGGAATTCTGGGCACATGCAGGATGTAATCGGCGATCGTAAGCGCGAGCGGCTTCTGTTTCTATTGGCCGCGGCCACTTTCATCATTTTCTTTCAGGCTTACATGGTGGCGCCGATCATGCCGGCGCTGTCGGGTATCTTTGCAGCACCGATCGAGACGGTCGGACTCATCATACCGGCCTATCTGATCCCCTATGGGATCGCGACCGTCGCTTATGGTTTGCTGGCCGACCGGCTCGGCATAGAGCGCGTGATGTGCCTGTCGCTCGCGGTATTCTCGGTCCTTACCGTGCTCACCGCGACGGCCCAGTCAATCGAACAGCTCGCTCTCTGGCGGATTGCCACCGGACTTGGCGCGAGCGGCGTGGTACCGCTTGCATTGGCATTGGTCGGCCGATTGTATCCTTACGAGCAGCGTGGCCGACCGCTCGGCTGGCTCTTCGGCGCAATGGCCCGCGGCATGGCATTTGGCTCGCCCTTCGGTGCGATGCTCGTGCCGTTCATTGGCTGGCAAGGCTTGTTTTTAGCCGTCGGAGCCGCGGGCGGAGCGCTCCTTCTCGTCCTCCTGCCGCTGCGCTCCACGATCGCCGCGACGGTTCAGCCGGTGCGCGGCACCCTCGGAGATTTGTTGCGCGCCTATAAAGACCTGATCGGGACGCCGCGCGGGCAGCGCACCTACTTCTATGTCCTGGTCAACTCCATATTCCATTCCGGCGTATTCACCTGGCTCGGGGTGTATCTCGAGCGGCGATACGGCCTCGGGCCGGTAGGCATCGGCTTGGCGCTTCTCGGCTATGGCGTACCCGGCTTGCTGCTGGGGCCGGTGATCGGCCGGATGGCGGATCGCTGGGGCCGCGCCCGCCTTATTCCCTTGGGACTCATTCTGAGCGCCATTGGAGCGTTGCTCCTGACGCTCGACTTCCCGATCCTGCTCGCCCCTGTCGTCGCGATGATCCTGTCCTTGGGCTATGACATGACCCAGCCGCTTTTTGCCGGGATCGTGACCTCGCTTGGGGGGGGGCAGGCGATGGGCCTGAATGTGTTCACGCTTTTTGTCGGATTCGGACTCGGAAGCCTCATCTTCGGCTGGCTGCTGCGCTTTGAGTTTGGAACCGCGCTCGCCATTTTCGCGGGGGTCGAGCTTGCATTGGCCGCGGCGTCCTTTGCTCTGTTCCGGTCCGAAATGCCGCCGCGCGCGGCCGAGCGCGCTTGAGAGCGATCTGGTGATCAGGCGTGCAGCAGCGGCCGCTTGGGCTCGTTGAGCGCACCGCCCATCGCTTCGGTGATGCGGCTGGCCGCATTGAAAGCGAGGGCGGCCGCGTCCTCGAACGGCACGACGACGTGATTGCTGGTCAGAAAAGGCATGGTTAGCGCGGCCAGCGACCGCCCTTGCGCGTTCAGGATTGGGAAGCTGAGATCGATGACGCCGTGCACCACTTCTCCCTCGATCAGCTCGTAGCCGTGCACCTGAATGTCGGCGATGCGCTTGCGGCAAGAGGCCAGCCACTCGGGCGGCTCGAGGGCAAGGGCAACGGCCTCGCTGAAGAACCACTCCCGGACCTCCGGTGGCTGGAACGCCACGATGGTGCGCCCGGACGCGCCATGGACGGCGGGGCTCGCGGCCCCCACGCGCAGCCTGATGGCGATCGGCGCCGGGCTGTCGACCTGCGCCACGATGCGCTGGTTGAGCCCGTCCAGCACCGCCATGTGGCAGGCCTGGGAGGCCTCGAGGGCCAACGCGTTCATGATCGGCTGTGCTGCGTCCACCAGGCGCCGATACGGCGGGAACTTCGTCGCCAGCCCGAACAGCTGGGTCGACAGCACCAGTGCTTCCTCGCCCGGCGGCCGCACGATATAGCCGCGCCTTTCGAGGGCGAGCACGACGCGATAGACCTCCTGCAGCGAGCGGCCGAGACGCTGGGCGATCTGGCTGGGCGTTATCGGGGAGTGGAGCGACGCCATCAATTCGAGAACGTCGAGGCCCTTTTCGAGGGCCGGCACGGCATAGTCCCGCCTGCCGTCGGTGCCAACCGGCGTCACTACGGACGTCTTCTTCGGCGGCGCTGTCTTGCGCTTCCTGGCGCTTTTATCTTGAGCCGCCTTCGCCATTCCGGCTTCTCACCTACTCCCAAAGCATCAACCAGCCGGCACCGGCGCAGTCGAACAGGGGATGGGCGCCGGACGGGCGTCCCTGGTCGAGCGACAGCGCTCTCACCGCGGACGAGTCCCATCCGGCAACGAGGACATGATCCGCGGTGGCCAGCAGATGCTGTGGCCAGGCGACGGTGGTGTCGAGCTCCGACACGAGCTGCGGCGATGCTCCGCTCACATCGAATGTAGTGATCGTATCGTAGCCGCGATTGGCGAAATAAACGAAACGGCCGTCGGGCGAGCGCTGGATGTCGCCCGGGTAATTCCGCTCGTGGCGCGTTCTGGCGGGCCCGGTTCGCCGCGTGCTGGCAACATTCGCCCAATCTTCTGGGGCATCTCCCGGACGCCCGACGAGCAGGCTGGATCCGAGTTCGCCGCTGATTGCCAGCCGGCCGTCGGGCAGCATGACGCCGTGCCGAGGCCCGGCCCCGGCGGGGACGCGGGTCCGGCGTGTTTCCTTCAGTGCGGCGGCGTCGGCACGGGATTGATCTATGGAAAATTCGCGCACGAGATCGGCGCCGAGGTCGATGACGAACAATGTGTCGTCGACGAAGAAGAGCTGATGGGGATGGGCGTCCTCCTGCCGCGCGGTCTCAGGCCCGCTTCCCTTGAGCCTGAGCAGATCGACCTCCCCGTCGAAGCCGCCCTTGTCGTCGAGGCGCTGTATTCCGATCGTGCTGCTGCCGTAATTGGCAAACAGAAGAAACCGCCCCTTGGGATCGGCCACGATATGGCAGGGTTCGCCGCCTTCGCTCGATTTCTCTCCGAGGGTCGCGGCACCCGCCGCTTCGAGGCGCCAGGCGTGAATATCGCCTTCGTCGTCCACGCGCGACGTGCCATAGACCACGGGCAGGCTCGGATGGCGGGCAAGACTGGACAGCTGGTTCACCGTCGCGAGCTGCGTCGAGCGCCACTGGCCGTCATCCTGGACCCAGCGGATCAGCCCATGCTCGCGCCCCGTCCCGCGCGAGGCGACGAGAAGCGCCTGACCGGGGGCAAGTTCGAAATTCGACATCTTCTCTCTCCGCTATAGGTCACTCGGACGCGCCCGGACCGAATCCATCCCAACGCTCGACCACCATACCATCGCGCATAATGCTGGCGCGGCGCAACATGGCAAAGACCATGCACACATGGTTGGGGAAGATCTCGAGCCGCATTCCCACCGGCAAGGCTGTTGGCTCGCCGGCGCCATGCCAGCGCAGCCAGCCGTGCTCCTCCGACATGCGTTCGATCACCCAGCCGGGCCCGTTGACGATGAGGCCCATCCCCGGATAGGCGTCGCGGCGCGCCATAGCCGGATCGAGATCGGTGCTGAGCGATTTCGAGCCGGCGTCGATGCTGGCGCGCCCCGCTCCGGATGGCTGACGACCGTCGCCATCACGCGAATGACCGTCGTCTCCAGCGTCGCATTGCCGAGCGCGATCTGTCCTACATCGTTGAAGGCATAGATGCCCGGTCGGATCTGCGTGAAGCCGGGCACGTGGGCGACCAGGCGTGCCGACGCCGATGCGCCGAGCAACACGACGAGTAGCGGTACGCCTCTGGCCCGGATGACCTTGGCGATCTCGACCATCAGCATGCCGGCGGCTACTGCGGAAGCCCCGATAATAATCGGCGGCGCGATCCGGATGCGCGATGGCGATGCGCTTCTTTTCCTGCGCGCGGGCAGGGAGCGCCGTCCACGCGAAGCCTGAGATGGCGATGCCCGCCCCCGACAGTTTCATCAGATCTCGACAAGGCACGCGGCAGTTTGGTCACCATCGGCGATGACCCCGACAAGGCCGCCGATCTCATCGCGCATATCGTCAGCGACGAGGCGGCAACAATCTGCGGTCAATTCCTCTGGATCGAGAACGGGCTGCGGCGACCGCTGCCGAGCTGGTGGAACGGTATCGAGGTCCAGCCTGGCGATTCGCCGGGGCCCGATTGTCTTTCGACCTCGAAAGTGGCACCTTTATCAAAAATGAATGGGGGCGCATTGCGAATTGGGAGGTAGCATGCGCAAACTCATTGGTCTCTTGTGTCTAGTCGCACTCTCCTTTCTGACCGCGTCCGGAAATGAACCGGCCGGCGCGGGCGCGCCGGATAAGGGAATTCTGCGCCTATTGCTTTGGCAAGCTCCAACCTCCCTCAATCCGCATTTCGCCGATGGGGTGAAGGACCAGACGGCGAGCCGGATCGTCTATGAACCGCTGGCCAGTTTTGATCGCGAGGGCAATCTCGTTCCTTTTCTGGCAGCGGATATCCCCTCGCTTGAGAATGGTGGAGTTACGCCCGACGGTAAGTCGGTCACCTGGAAGCTCAAGCAAGGTGTGAAATGGTCTGATGGCGCCCCCTTCACCTCGAAAGATGTGGTCTTCACCTTTCAATATCTGAGCAACCCGGAAGTGAAGGCGGACACACGCGAAAGCTACCGATTGGTCGAGCGTGTCGAGGCGCTTGATGACTATACGGTCAAGGTGACGTTCAAAAACGCGAACCCGACCTGGGCGCTCCCGTTTGTCGGCGTCAAGGGGATGATCATCCCGGAGCACATATTCTCGCCCTATAACAATTCGGGCGCTGCGGATGCCCCCGTCAACTTGCAGCCGGTCGGCACCGGTCCCTATCGTATGACGGAGTTTCGGACCGAGGACGTTCTCCTGATCGGTGAAGACGTCGTAAACACCGTCAAGATCATCTTTGAGCCCAATGAATTCTACCGCGACAAGGAAAAGCTGGCGTTCAAGCAGATCATTCTTCAGGGCGGCGGCGATGCCACACTGAGCGCGCGCGCCGTTCTCAAGGAAGGTGCCGTCGACTATGGTTGGAATCTCCAGGTCGACGACAAGACGTTGACCCAACTCGAATCCGGCGGAACCGGAAAAGTAATGCCGCTCTTTGGCTCCTATGTCGAGCGCATCGCGTTCAACTTTACCGACCCCAACAAGGCAACTGAAACAGGTGAACGATCAAGCATAAAGTTTCCACATCCGATCCTCGGCGACAGGAAGGTTCGCGAGGCGCTGACCTACGCGATTGATAGAGAAAAGATCGCCGCACTCTATGGCCGCACCGGTCGGCCAACGAGCAACATCCTTATGGCGCCCTCCAAGTTCATTTCCAGGAATACCAGCTTTTCATTTGATCTCAAGAAGGCGGCGGATCTCCTCGACAAGGCGGGGTGGATCGACAGCGACGGAAATGGCGTTCGCGATAAGGACGGTGTCGAGCTGAGTCTCTTATACCAGACGTCAATCAACCCGGTCCGGCAGGCGACTCAGGACATCGTTCAGGCGGCGCTGGAATCCATTGGAGTTCACGTCGAGAAGAAGATCATAGAAGCGAGCATCTATCTTGGCTCGCAGAATACGAGCACGAATACCAGGCGGCACTTCTATGCAGATCTCGAAGAATACGCCTATGGGAACAAGACACCGGATCCCGGCGCGTATATGGCGGGGTGGATATGTGGCGAGGCGGCGCAGGAACAGAACGGCTGGTCGGGAGCAAACAACAGCAGATACTGCAATCCAGACTACGACGCCCTCTACGAACGGACGATAGGCGAGATCGATCCCGAAAGGCGCCAGCTCATGTTCATTGAAATGAATGACATGCTCTACGCCGACGCGGCCGTCATCCCTTTGGTGCATTGGGCGGACACCTCAGGCATTTCGAATGACCTGGAGGGCTATGATCCGACGCCCTGGGATTCAGAGACCTGGAACATCGCCAACTGGCACCGAAGGCAATGACACAAGCATTCTGCGATGACTGCCTCCCAACCTCCCCCCAGCGACGCGCGGCTTGACGGCTCGGACAGCTCCGCGTCGCAATCGGCGCCGGGCGAGAGCCGGCAGAGCGTTGCTTCGGATATGCGCCGGACGGACAACGATACGGGAGGCGGCTTTCTGCGCCACCTGAATATCGGCCGAAAACTGACGGTCGGATTTGGCCTTCTGGTCTTGCTTACGCTCCTGGTGACCGGACTGAACTATATCGGCAGTCTCAGGGCGGTGAACCATATCAACCTCACGACTGACCTGCGCGCGCCGAGCGCCCTGGCCTCCGCGCAGGCCCAGGCGAATCTGCTGCGCATGCTGGGCGAGGTGCGAGGCTATCTGGCGCTCGGGGATCAGACCTACCGTGAGGGTTACAGAGTCGCCAGGATCGCGTTTGAGGCGGATCTCGCGGAGCTCGACCAGATCATTCAGGCCAACAGGTTGAGCAATGCCAGCTTGATCTCGCCCACCGTTCTCGAGAGCGTGGCGGAGCTCAAAGCCAGTGTCGCCAAATGGCAGAATCTGCCCGATCAGCTGTTCGCGTTGCGCGACGATCAGCTGCGCAGGGAGCCGGCGTTGAAAATTCTGGTGGTCCAGGGCACGCCGCTCATAGCGGCGACCGTCGCGACGACCAATAGCATGATGAATGCTCAGCGGCGGCGCGAGCCCACGGCCGCTAACACCTCGCTTCTGGCTGACCTTGCTGCCTTCCAAAGTTCCTTCTATGCCATGGTTGCTGGCCTCCGCGGCTATGTGACGACGAAGCGCGATCCATTCAAGTTCGAGTATCAATCGAACATTTCGATCAACGATGCGGCCTGGGCCAATCTTCTGCGCCAACAACAACAGCTTGATACCTCGCAGCAGACCCTGCTGGCCAGTCTGAAGCGGAGTCGCGAGAAATTCCTGCTCCTCCCGCCCCAGATGTTTGCTGCGGTCGAGGGCGAGCATGCTCAGGAGGATCTCTATCTGTTCCGCGCCCAGGCGGTGCCGCTGGCGGAGAATATGTTGGCGCTTCTCACGAAAATCGCCGACGAGGAGCAGCGTCTGCTTCAGAGCGATCTCGATGCCGGCCGTGGACAGTTGCTGTTCTCCCAAAGGACTATACTTGTCGGTGGTGTCACGGCGGTCCTGCTTGGAATGGCGTTGGCTTATGTTTTCCGTAACAATATTGCCGGCCCTATACGCCGGTTGACGAGCGTAGCTGAACGCATCGGAGCCGGCGACCTTTCCGCCCGCGCCGATGTCGAATCCGAGGATGAGATCGGACATCTGGCGGAGACGTTCAACAGCATGACGGTGCAACTGTCGGATAGCGTGACGAATCTGGAACGGCGGCGCCGGGAGCAGGAAGGGTTGGCCAAACGATTCCGGCGGCAAAGCGAGTATCTCGGCGCCTTGCATGACACGGGCCTCGGATTGGTCAGTCGTCTGGATGTGACGGAACTGCTGGCGGATCTCGTGTCGCGCGCCGGAAAGCTGCTCGGTACTCGAAACGGATTTGTGTATCTTGCCGATGAAGCAGGAACCCGCCTTGAACGACGCGTAGGTGTAGGCGTCTATGCCGACTCGATCGGCCAGAAGCTCGATCGCAATGAAGGTGTTGCCGGCCGCGTCTGGGCGTCCGGCCAGGCGCTCGTTATCAATGACTATGACAGATGGGAGGGACGTCCGGCGGCCGCCGCGGCGCTCGGCTTGACGATCCGTTCTTGCATGGGGGTGCCGTTGACCTCGGGCGGTGACACCATCGGAGTGCTCGGAATGGCGTACGATTCTTCGTCCGACCTTCAGTTTGGGCAGGAGGAGGTGGAGCTTCTGAGCCGGTTTGCGCAGCTTGCATCGATCTCCCTCGACAACGCCCGGCTCTACGCGGCGAGTCAGCATTCGAAACAGCGCGCCGAGGAAGCGAGCAGTCTTGTGGGCGAGCAAAACAAGGTGCTGCAATCGCTATCGACCAAACTTTCGAAATATCTGTCGCCGCAAGTTTACACATCAATCTTCACCGGCCGGCAGAATGTCGAAATCTCCTCGAAACGGAAGAAGCTTACCGTCTTTTTCTCAGACATCGCGGATTTCACGGCAACGACAGACGCGCTTGAATCCGAAGAGCTGACTGGTCTGTTGAACCGTTACTTGACCGAAATGTCCGCTATCGCACTCTCCCACGGAGCAACAATAGACAAGTATGTGGGCGATGCCATTCTGGCCTTCTTTGGCGACCCCGAGACGAAAGGCGTCAAGGAAGACGCGCTCGCTTGCGTCCAGATGGCGATCGCAATGCAACGTCGAATGATCGAGCTTCGCGCCGAGTGGCTTGATGTCGGTCTGGAGAAACCGTTTCAATTGAGGATTGGCATAAACACCGGCTTCTGTACGGTCGGCAATTTCGGCAGTGAAACCAGAATGGACTACACCATCATCGGAAATGAGGTGAATTTAGCGTCGCGTCTCCAATCCCACGCCGAATTGGGCGGCATTCTTATTAGTCATGAAACCTATTCTCTGGTGAAGGAAGAAGTCATCGCCGAGGAATTGCGCCCCATCAATGCCAAGGGTTTCGCCGATCCGGTGCGAACCTATAGTGTCCGAAGCGTGGACTTTGCTGCTGTCGATGAAAATCGGACAATTCAGCACCGTCGCGAGGGAATACGAATTGAGGTGGAACTGGACAAGCTTTCCGGGAAGTCTCGACAGAAAGCTATCGAAATGGTGGAGAAGGTTCTGGCGAGGTTGCGGGCATGAGCCCGCGGCCCTCGCAGCCGCGAGACATTGATCGAAGTCTCTGGAGCGTCGGGCCGAAAAGTGCCAAGCGATTTGCGGATAATCTGATGCGCAAATCAAAGAGTTGGGGCGCCGGACCGAATTAATGTAAGCGTCTGGGGCTCTAGAGGAGGCGCAGCATGGACCGATTTACTGGCGGTTGCCTGTGCGGCAACGTCCGATTTGCAGCGTCGGGACTCCCATACCGGGTCGGCCTATGTCACTGTCTCGACTGCCGCAAGCATCACGGGGCACTGTTTCACGCTTCCGCGATATTCCCTCAGGACGCGGTGACGATCGATGGCGAAACACGCGACTATGCCGGGCGGTTTTTTTGTCCCCGCTGCGGCTCCCCCGTTTTCGCACGCACCGCCGACGAAATCGAAGTGAACTTGGGCTCCCTGGATGCCCCTGACCAACTTATGCCAACCTATGAAAGCTGGATCATCCGTCGCGAATCCTGGTTGCCGCCATTTCCGATCAAGAGACGATACGATCGCGATCGTGACGTCACCAGTCGCTTTGAGGATTAGGTCGCGCGACCGGTATCGCAGAGACCGTCGTGCAATGTTACCGTATCCGGCCAGTTCCGAGAACATAGGAGGATGTCATGTCAATGAACTCGCCATCGCCTACACGTCGTGAACTCCTTGCCGCCGCGGTTGCCGCAGGCGCTGTCGGCATGCTTCCTGGAACCCTCCAGGCCGCGACCGGAAGCGATGCCATCCGTCCCTTCACGATCAGTGTACCGGATGATCAGCTTGCCGACCTGCGCCGGCGTTTAGATGCGACCAAGTGGCCCGAAGGGGAAACGGTCAAGGATTCATCGCAAGGCGTGCAGCTGGCGACAATCCGGAAGCTCGCGCAGTATTGGGCAACGGATTATGATTGGCGCAAGATCGAGGCGCGGCTGAAGGCGCTTCCGCAGTTCGAAACCGAGATCGACGGGCTCGACATCCATTTCATTCACGTGCGGTCGAAGCAAGAGAATGCGCTGCCGGTCATCATCACGCATGGATGGCCGGGCTCGATCCTCGAGCAGCTCAAGATCATCGAACCGCTGACCGATCCGACGGCCCATGGCGGAACTGCGGCGGATGCGTTCGATGTGGTCATTCCGTCGCTGCCGGGTCATGGCTACTCGGCCAAGCCGGAAACGACCGGCTGGGATCCCCAGCGCATCGCCCGCGCCTGGGTCGTCTTGATGGAGCGCCTCGGCTACACACACTATGTCGCGCAAGGCGGCGACTGGGGTGACGCCGTGACGGAGCAGATGGCTTTACTGACCCCGCCGGGACTGCTCGGCATTCATGTCAATATGCCGGCCACTGTTCCAGACGATGTGGCGAAGGCCCTCACTGTCGGCGGCCCGCCACCGTCCGGCCTCTCGGCCGACGAACAAAAGGCCTATGACGAGCTCAACACCTTCTACAAGCACGGCCTGGGCTATGCGATCGAGATGAGCAACCGACCCCAGACGCTTTACGGGATTGTCGATTCACCCGTTGGCATGGCCGCGTGGATGATCGATCACGACGAAAAGAGCTATCAGCTGATCGCGCGCGTTTTCGATGGACATCCGGAAGGCCTCACACGAGATGACATTCTCGACAACGCCACGCTCTATTGGCTGACGAACACCTCGATCTCGGCCGCGCGTCTCTATTGGGAAAGCAAGCTCGCCTTCTTTGCACCGAAGAATGTCACCATTCCCGTCGCGGTGAGTGTTTTTCCCGACGAGCTCTACGAGGCGCCGCGGAGCTGGGCCGAGCGGGCCTATCCCAAGCTCATCCATTACAACAGGCTTCCCAAGGGCGGCCACTTCGCCGCCTGGGAGCAGCCGGAGCTCCTGACCTCGGAGCTTCGCACTGCCTTCAAGCCACTGCGCGAGGGTTAGCCTATCACTGTTGTGGCCGGCATCCGTCCAGGAAGAGGCGTGCGCAGGTGCGTGCCCGCTTGACGATCTCGGCGTGATCGGGCGGCGCGCGCAGGCCCAGCATGATGGCGCGCTGCGGCTCCATGATCATCATGCCCCTCAGCATGCCGACGGCGGTTGCGGTATCATCGATCGCGATTTCGCCGCGGTCGCGTTGTCGCATGAGCCATCCCTCCATGGATTGGGTGGTGCGACGCAGCGCAAGCTCGTTGAAGGCGGCGGCAATCTCGGGAAAGCGATCGCATTCGGCCAGGACGAGGCGGAGGCTCGAGACTGTGTCCGGGTCGAAGGTCAAGGTGCCATAGGTGATCAGGATATGCTCGAGCGCCTCATCCACGGGCAGTCCGTCGAGATGTTTCTCGTCCATCTCCAGGATAAATCGGGAAATGCGCTCCGAGATGACGTTCTGGAATAATTCGGCCTTGGTCGGGATCAGGCGGTACATGGTTTTGGTCGAGACGCCGGCGCGCTCGGCCACGCGGCCCATGCTGGCGCCGGCATAGCCGCTAGCATGAAATTCCTGGCGGGCCGCCTGGAGGATCAGTTCCCGCGTCTCCTCATCGGGCCGGGTTTGCGGGCGTCCACGGGGGCGTTTTGCAACTTTCGTATTAAGGACCATAATCGTTTTCCAAATTCTCTTGACAACTGGCTTCGCGCGGATTATTTGGGAAAATATCAGTTTTCCTAAAAAGAGCAAGCCGGAATTTCGGCCCTCGCAGTGCAGGAAAGGTTCGGTCCCATGAGCAAGCATGAAGCAGCTTTTACGGTGGAAAAGACCGTTCCGGCCGCCGAAGCGGTACCCGGCATCATGATGCCGGAGGAAGCTCACCTTCCCCTTCCAGTGGAACCGGCGACTATGCCGAAAGCGGGCCTCAAGCGCTGGCTGCGCGTGGCACTCTTCGCCGGCGTCGCCGTCGCCGCCCTCACAGGCGCCGCCGATTATGGATGGGACTACTGGACGGTTGGCCGCTTCCTGGTTTCCACGGATGATGCCTATGTCAAGGCCGACAGCACGACGATCGCGCCCAGAGTATCGGGCTATATCGCGGCCGTGCTCGTCAATGACAACCAGCCGGTGAAAGCCGGGGAGATCCTGGCCCGCATCGATGACCGCGACTTCAAGGTTGCCCTTGAGCAGGCCCAGGCCCAGGTCGCGTCGGCCGAAGCCAATATCGCCAATAAGCAGGCGGCTCTTGTCGCCAAACAGGCCGAGATCGATGCGGCCCGGGCAACGGTCGTGGTCGACCAGGCCAATCAAACCTTCGCCACGCAGGAAAACGAGCGTTATGCCGAGCTGGCGAAGAAGGGCTTCGGTACGGTTCAGAACGCGCAGCAGGCGGCCTCCCGCCTGGACGCCGCCCGCGCGGCGGTCGCGCGCGACACGGCGGTGCTCGCCAATACCACCAAAGAGCTCGATGTCAGCAGGGCCGAGGTCGCCCAGGCGCAGGCGTCGCTCGCCGCCGCCAAAGCGGGTGAGGACCAGGCCCAACTGAACCTCTCTTACACGACCCTCGTCGCGCCCATCGACGGCCTGATCGGGAACCGCACCTTGCGCGTCGGTCAGTATGTCCAGGCCGGCACGCAGCTCATGGCGGTCGTACCGACCCATGACGCCTATATCATCGCCAATTACAAGGAGACCCAGCTCACCGACGTCCATGCCGGACAATCGGTGGAGGTCGAGGTCGACACCTTCCCAGGAAAGGTCTTCAAGGGCCATGTCGACAGTCTCTCGCCGGCGAGCGGCCAGGAATTCGCGCTTCTGCCCCCGGACAACGCGACCGGCAACTTCACCAAGGTCGTGCAGCGCATCCCGGTGAAAATCGTGCTAGACCAGGGGAGCCCGCTATCGATCGTGCTCCGGCCCGGCATGTCGGTCTATCCGACCATTGACACGAAAACCGGCGAGACGACCCGGCTCGCCTCGTCATCCTCCGACGCGATCAACTGAGGCGGTCACGCACAGAAGGCATGGCGGGAGGCTGCGATGTCGACCCAGACCACTATCGCCCGGCCGGGATCTTCACCTTCAACTCCCGTTGCGGCGGCTTCGCCTGAGAAAGCCAGCACGGCCACCTGGATCGCGGTTCTCGCCAGCATGATCGGCGCCTTCATGGCGATCCTCAACATTCAGATCACCAACGCCTCTCTGCTTGATATCGAAGGCGGCATCGGCACCGGCGTCGACAACGGCGCCTGGATCTCGACCTCCTATCTCATCGGCGAGATCGTGGTGATCCCCTTGACCGATTATCTGAGCCGCGTCTTTTCGTTCCGGCACTACATGCTGACGAATGTGGTTCTTTTCGCGCTGTTCTCCGCCGCCTGCGCCTTCGCCCATGATCTGAGCTCGATGATCGCGTTGCGCGGGCTCCAGGGCTTCGCGGGCGGCGTGCTGATTCCCATGGCCTTCACCATGGTGCTGACCAGGCTGCCCAAGTCGCAGCAGCCGATCGGGCTCGCCATGTTCGCCTTGTCGGTCACCTTCGCCCCCGCAATCGGGCCGACCATCGGCGGCTATCTCACCGAAAATTACGGCTGGCAGAGCATCTTCTTCGTCAATGCGCCGCCGAGCCTCCTGATGTTCGTGGCGCTCTATTTCACGCTCGAAAGGAAGCCCATGCAGCTGCCGCTGCTCAAGGAGGGCGACTGGGCCGGTATTGTCACCATGGCCATCGGGCTCTCGGCGCTACAGACAGTGCTCGAGGAAGGCAACAAGGACGATTGGTTCCAGTCGCCCTTCATCATCAAGCTCGCTTTGACCGCGGCGGTGTTCCTCACCGCATTCATCATCATCGAGCTCACCGTCAAGAAGCCGCTGGTCCAGCTGCGCCTGCTCAAGCAGCGCAATTTCGGCATCGGTGTTCTGGTCAACGTGCTGGTCGGCGTGGCGCTCTTCGGCACCGTCTATATCCTGCCGCAGTATCTGGGCCAGGTGCAGCGCTACAATGCCGAGCAGATCGGCCTGGTCCTCGCCTGGACCGGCTTGCCGCAGCTCCTCATCATCCCGCTCCTCCCTCTGCTGATCAAGCGCTTCGACGTGCGTTATGTCGCCTTCGTCGGCATCAGCGTCTTCGCGGCGAGCGCTTTCATGAATATTAGTCTGTCGCCCGACAGCGCCGGCGACCAGTTCTTCCTGCCGAATATCGTGCGCGCCATAGGCCAGGCCCTGGTCTTGACGCCGATCAGCGTGATCACGACGACGGGCATCGCGCCAAGCGAGGCGGGGGCCGCGTCGGGCCTGTCCAACATGCTGCGCAATCTGGGTGGCGCCGTCGGCACGGCGACGCTGGCGACGGTGCTCACCAAGCGCGAGCAGTACCACTCGAACATCATCGGCCAGTCCGTCACGCTGTTCCGCGACGAGGTGCGCGACAGGATCGACCATCTCACGCAGTATTTCATGGCGCATGGGGTGACGGATGCGGCGCTGGCACAGCATAAGGCGATCGGTGTGATCGGCCAGATCGTTCATCGCCAGGCGCTCATCCTGGCCTTCAGCGACACATTCTTCGTGATCGGGACCGTCCTCGCGCTCGCGGCGATTGCCGTGCTCTTCGCCCGGAATATCAAGGTTGGTGGCGCAGGTGCGGGTGCGCATTGAATTGAACCGCGAGTTCCCGGCTAGGAGCGGAGTGGGCCGCCAACGGGGGTCACTTTCGATCCTCCCTCGGACGGCTACCGATCTGCAGCAAGGCGACACCGGCGAGAATGAAGATCATGGCAAGATAACCAAGAGCGCTGATCTTTTCGCCTGCCAGGAATACACCGATCACCAGGGCCACGACGGGGGGAATATAAGTCACGCTCGAGGCGGCTACGGCGCCGAGATTCGCGACGATGTGATAGTAGGCAAGATAAGCGAGTCCCGTTCCGCACAGGCCAAGGCCGAAGACCAGGCCGATCCAGGCGCGGGTATCGGTAAAAACAGCGCCAATTCCCTCAAAGCTTGTGACCGTGGACAAGATCACGATCGCGAGGCCGATTTGGTAGGTGGTCAACGCTGCGACCGGCAGCTTGAGCGGGCTGATGAACTTGCGGGCATAGACAAAGGACAATCCCACGCTCAGGGAACCGGCAATCATGCAGACAACGCCGGTAATGTCGATCACACCCGAGCCGGACCAGGGACGGGCGATCAGCAGCACGCCGAAGAACCCCAGGACAATGCCCGCCGCCTTGATGACAGTGACACGTTCTTCGCGCAGGAAAAGCCAGGTGCAAACAAACGTGAACAGCGGGATGGCGCCGCTCAGCAAGCCGGCAATGCTGGAAGGAAGAAGTGCCGTGCCTTTGGCAAAGGCAAAATAATAGATCGCTGTGGCCAGAAGCGACATGACGATGAAGTGATGGATATAGCGAAAGTGCCCCCAGCTTAGTGCCCGCTGGGACAGGGCATAGAGCAGAACCGGAAGGAATCCGAAAACGCAACGCAGCAGCACGATCTGCGCCGGTGATATGAGTTGGGCGGCCCATTTCATGAAGATGAAATTGCTTCCCCAGACCACGCCGAGAAAGAGGAAGGCGAGCAGAGCAGTCCTCTGACTTTGGTTTGCGCCGGGCGTCAAAATAATGTTTGCCATCATTTCAGCTCTCGGTGGCGGTGGTCGTCTCGGCTCTCCCCCGGACGATGAGCGCCACCGGGGAACTGACGCATGACGAAATCCTCGACAATCACTCATTTCTGGGCTGACGAACACGGCGTTTCCGCGGCTCATCTCTGTTGGGACGCAGTAGACAAGAAGACTAACCTCTTTGGCCCCAAGAATGTCACCATCCCGGTTGCGGTCAGCGTCTTTCCTGATGAGGTCTACCATACGCCGCGGAGCTGTGCAGAGGGCCTATCCCAAGTTCATCCACTACAATAAGCTCGAATAAGGCGGTAACTTCGCCGCTCGCTGTGAAAAAAGCGCATCGCACGCACTTACGTGCGACACCAACTTCTAGATTTCGTCTCCAATCGAGCTGATGCCGGCGATGTCATGCCCCCAAGCGAAAGGAAACGAGAATGACCTACGATCCCGCGACGACCGCGCTGCTGCTCGTCGATCCCTACAACGACTTCCTGAGCGAGGGCGGCAAGGTTTGGCCGCGGGTGAAGGCAATCGCCGAGGAAGTGAACCTGCTTGATCATCTGCGCGGCCTCGTCGCGGCGGCGCGAAAAAGGGGAATAAGAATCTACTTCGTCCCCCATCACCGGTATGAACCGGGCGATTACGTCGAATGGCTCCACGCAACGCCCTACCAACTCGCTGGAGCTGGACGACAGGTCTTTGCCAAGGGGAGTTGGGGCGGGACCTTCCATGACGATTTCCAGCCGCAGAAGGGCGACATCGTGGTGCACGAGCACTGGGGGTCGAGCGGCTTTGCCAATACGGACCTCGACCAGCAACTCAAGCAGTTCGGCATTAAGCGCGTCATCATTATCGGCATGATCGCCCACACCTGCATAGAAGCGACCGGGCGCTTCGCGATGGAGCTCGGCTACCATATCACCTTAGTCACGGACGCCACAGCCGATTTCAATGCGGAAGCGATGCACGCCGCGCACGCCATCAACGGACCGACCTACGCCCACGCTATCACTACGACACATGAGCTTATCGCCGAACTCGGCACCGGGGCGTGAGCGGCGGCGACATTACGGCGCGCACGTTTGCTTCAATAAAAGAAGCTGCCGAACTCAAAGCCGCGCAGTCACGATGAACTGCGGTGTGATGGCAAGAAAGGTGCCGTCAACCAGGCTCCTGTCTACTGAATCAAGTGCAGCATTGATCCGTGCGGGCTCGAGGCGCCCGCTCTCGCGCGCGAGGCCGGCGACGGTGCGGATCATGCCCAGCAGGCGCCCCTCCATATCAGGCTTGGTCAGAATCTCGAGACTGATTCTGGAGAACCCGGCGCGACGCACAATTCCGTGTAGCCTGCGACCGATATCCGGTGTCCGCCACGACCAACTGGCGGCCGCAACGAGCGTTCTCCACTCTTCCCCCAGGGGTTCGACGGCGGTCAATGCCCAGTCGCCCTCAATTACGTGGACGATGCCATCCGGCTTCAACACGCGTCGAAACTCCGCGAATGTCGCAGAGGGATCGCGCACATAGATGATTGTGTTGCGAGCCGTCATGCGATCGAGGACGGCATTCGCGAGAGGTAAGCGCTCGCTGTCAATGAGATGAGTCGTGATGCGATCAACAAATCTCGCCGAGACAGCCTTTTGTCGCGTGCGCTCGAGGAAGTCGGCATTGATATCAAGTGCGTGCACATGGCCGCCTGGGCCGACCCGGCGCGCAAACTCGATAGCTGTGTGGCCAGGACCACAACCGAAATCAGCGACGATCAGACCGTCCCGGATATCGGCCGCAGCGTAAAATGCATCCGCTGCGGCACTCCATTGAAACATGATCTCGTAGCGCGCCATGCTTTCCGCATCGACGTTGGCCCAATGCTCGACAAACAATTCGGGCTCCGGCACGCCACATTCTCCATTCGGAGGGATACCGCAGCCGCCTGGCTGCTCAAGCGACCACGCGGGGGCTCTACCTTGGTCATCCTGGCCCTCATCTCCGGGACTGCATTCTAGACGAATTTGCCGATGCGCAAAATCGAAGAGATGGAGCGCCGAGGGATTCCATGAAAACGCCAGGCGCGCTGGCGTGAATTTGGAGTATGAATACCGCTCGCTCGGTCAAGTCGAGACCTGGCTCGGACAGCGCCCGCCAGGCAGGTACTCTTTGAGCCAATCCGATGTTACTGCCGACACCATCGCGCAATCGAATGGCGGCTACCGCACAACCAGGATGGGAAGAGAGGAGATTCTCATGTCATCACCATCGCCATTGCTCAGGCGGCGCGACCTTCTCGCCGCCACGGCCGCAGCAACCGCTGCCAGCCTCCTTCCCGCAGCAGCTCAGGCCGCGACGGGAGATGAGTCCATCCGTCCCTTCGCGGTCAATGTCCCACAAGCAGAGCTTGACGAGCTGCGACGGCGGATCCTGGCGACGCGCTGGCCTGACGAGGAGACGGTCAGCGACCAGTCGCAAGGCATAAAACTCTCCAAGCTCATGCCGCTCGTCGAATATTGGGGCACGGGCTATGATTGGCGGAAAGCCGAAGCGAGGCTCAACGCATTGCCGCAATTCATGACGACGATCGATGGCGTCGACATCCACTTCATCCACATCCGCTCGCGCCAGCCGAACGCCCTGGCGCTGATCATGACGCATGGCTGGCCGGGCTCGGTGTTCGAACTACTCAAGACCATAGGTCCCTTGACCGATCCCACCGCCCATGGCGGACAGGCCGCAGATGCGTTCGATCTGGTGCTGCCATCGATGCCGGGCTACGGCTTCTCGGGCAAGCCGCGGGACACAGGCTGGGGACCGGAGCGTATCGCTGCCGCCTGGGCGGAACTGATGAAGCGCCTCGGCTACACCCGATATGTTGCCCAGGGCGGCGATTGGGGCTCGCCTGTATCGAGTGCTATGGCGCGGCTGGGACCCGAAGGATTGCTCGGCATCCATATCAATTTGCCGGCGGTCGTGCCGCCGGAGATCGCTGCGGTGCTCGCTGCTGGCGGACCCGCGCCTGACAACCTCACTCCTGAGGAACGCGAGACATTCGACACGCTGAGCGCCACCGCCAGGATGGGCAACAGGTCCTATGCCGCGATGATGGGCACACGGCCGCAGACGATCGGTTATGGATTGACGGATTCGCCGGCTGGGCTCGCCGCGTGGATGCTCAACCATCCCGGCTTCTCCCGCTGGACATATGACGATAGCGATCCGGAAAAATCCCCGGACGAGGTGCTTGACGATGTCACGCTCTACTGGCTGACCAAATGCGGGACCTCTGCCGGGCGGCTCTATTGGGAATATGGCGGTGGCCGCAGTCCGGTCCTTGCGGCCGGTGAGAAGACCGACCAGATCTCGCTTCCCGTGGCTATCACGGTTTTCCCGAAGGAGAATTATAGGGCGCCTGAGACTTGGGCGCGTCGCGCCTATCGCAACCTGATCTATTTCCATGCGGTCGACAAAGGCGGTCACTTCGCAGCCTGGGAGCAACCGGAGCTTTTTTCGTCCGAGCTCAGAGCCGCGTTCCGTCCCTTGCGCCAGTCGGGTTGACCCTTGGAAGGCGGGCATCCGAAAGGAAAAACCATAGCGGAGAATTGTCATGAAGAGGATTCGCGAAACCATCGATCATCGCCGCCGCTTCCTTGTCGGCGCCGCGGCCATCACCTTCGCGGCGGCCGAGCTCGGCACAAGTAAGCCCGCCAAGGCGGCGGCAAACTCTTTCGGCGCGATCAAGCAGATCAATGCCGGCGTGCTCAATATCGGCTATGCCGAGGAAGGCCCTGCCGACGGCCCGCCTGTCATCCTGCTGCATGGCTGGCCTTACGACATCCACACCTATGTCGATGTGGCGCCTCTGCTCGCAGCGAAAGGCTATCGTGTGATTGTGCCTTATCTGCGGGGCTATGGGACGACGCGCTTCCTGTCGGATGCGACCATGCGCAACGGCCAGCAATCAGCCATAGCGGTCGACATCGTCATCCTGATGGATGCCCTGAAAATCGACAGAGCCATCATCGGCGGATGTGACTGGGGTGCGCGGACCGCCAATATCCTGGCCGCGCTCTGGCCGGAGCGCTGCAAAGCCATGGTCTCGGTCAGCGGCTATCTTATCGGCAATCAGCAGCTCGGCATGAAACCGCTGCCGCCCAAGGCGGAGCTGCAATGGTGGTATCAATATTACTTCGCCACCGAGCGTGGCCGCGCCGGCTATGAACAATACACCAATGATTTCGCCAGGCTCATCTGGCAGCTGGCATCGCCGAAATGGACCTTCGACGACGCCACCTTCGCCAAGAGCGCCGCCGCCTTCGCCAATCCCGATCACGTCGCGATTGTCATACACAATTACCGCTGGCGGCTCGACCTCGCCGAAGGCGAACCGCAATATGACGTTTTAGAGAAGCGCCTGGCTGAGGCACCGGTCATCGGCGTGCCCACGATCACGCTCGAAGGCGATGCCAATGGCGCGCCGCATCCCGAGCCCAGCGCCTATGCCGGGATGTTCTCCGGCAAATATGCGCATCGCTTGATCACCGGCGGCATCGGGCACAATCTGCCGCAGGAAGCGCCACAGGCTTTCGCCGACGCGATCGTCGAAGTCGATGGCAACTGACGCACAGCCCGCGAGTGGATGCGACGGATTCGAATCTCAGCCGCGTCAGTGTCTGACAACCTTTCGGTACAGATGCCAGGTCGCATGCCCGAGCACCGGCATCACGATGGCAAGGCCGGCGAAAAGCGGCAAGGCGCCGAGCACAAGCAGGCTGGCGACGATCAAGCCCCACAACATGAGCGTCACGGGATTGGCCAGGAACGCGTGAACCGACGTCTGGATGGCCGTCGCCGTGCTGCAATGCCGGTCGAGCAGCATCGGAAAGGATACGGCGCTGATGGCCAGAACCGCAAGCGCGAAGAGGAAGCCTACGCCGCAGCCCACGATGATGAGCGTCCAGCCAGGACGCGTGGTGATGGCCTCCCGGACGAAATCGGTGAGCGACATGGGCACTGCTTCGCCGTAGATCTCGCGGTAGATGGCCAGCGCGGTGAAGAGCCAAGCGAAGTAGATCACACCGAGGATGACGCTCAGTATCAGAATATTGGTCGAGGGCCTGCGCATGACGGTGAAGGCATGTTCCCAGGAGATGTCGAGGCCCAGCTCGCGCCGCCGGCTCAGCTCGTAGAGACCGACCGCGGCCAGTGGGCCGACGAGCGCGAAACCGGAGAGCAGGGGAAAGACGAGCGGCAGCGGTATGTATCCGGCCGCGACATTGGCCGCGACCAGCATGGCAAGAGGATAGATCAGGGCCAGGATGACCAAGTGGCTGGGTTTAGCTTTGAAGTCGTCGATACCCTTGGCCAACGCATCCTTGAGATCGTCCAGGCTGATCTTTCGGATCTCCGGATAATCGGCGGCGTCAGCTATGGAGACGAGCGGCTTTTTATGTGTCGAGGCCATCATCGTGCCCCTGAACAGCGCGTCTGATTCAACTCGAAACGCGGCTGGAATCATACACCGCCGGTCGAACCTTGTCCCTTAAATTTCTGGTCACTCTGCGATGTCTTTCATGACGCTTCCCGGACAGTTCGGGCAAGTCGTGACAGCAGGTGCACGAGCACTTGCTGTTCGTCACTCGACAGGTTTGCGAACCAGCCTGCGATCGCGGCGTAGTCTTCGGCGTTGCGGTCTTCCCAGCCCCGCTTGCCGAGCTCCGTGGCCTCCAGCCGTCTCACGCGAGCATCGCGATTATCCGCGATGATCTTCAGCATCCCCTTTCGTTCCAGCGCCGAGGCCACCTGCTTGGCATTCTGGTGGGTAGTGGACATGGCGGTGGCGATCTCGCCCAAGGTCGGCCGGCCATGCATCCGCACGACGGTCAGCAGGAAGCCCTGCTGGCTGGTCAGGCTTTCGTCCCGCAGGCGCCGGTCGAGAAGATAGCGCAGGCGCTGGCCTGTATAGGAAATCAGCCGGAAACAGCGCACCGCATCCTGTGCCGGGCCGGCGACTTGGCGTTCTTCGTCGGTCAGATCGGCAAAGGGCTTGATTGGATCGCTCATTTATGTAATATATTACCTATCTGCTCGCTGTGCAAGGAGCGGTTCCATGATCTGCCTGATGCCGAACTGTGCCTTCCTCTCTGAGACGTCGCGCATGATCCAGATATGTAGCGCACTCGGGGAAAGGGGCGCAAAGACCCGGATTGCGACACATGGGGGCGTCTACGAAGCGCTGCTCGGCAGCGAGGGCATCGACTACGATATTGTCGGGCACGCATGGATACCGCGCGCAGCCGCCGCTTTGTCCTGGACGTGGTCGGCATCGGCGATCCCGGCCAGAGCATGTACAGTCACGACGAGATGCGGGCCCATGTGTTCGCCGAGGCCGAGTATTTTCACCGGGAGCGCGTGCAGGCGGTTGTCACCGGCTTCACGCTGACGACGCTTCTGTCCACGCGAATGGCGGGCATCCCGCTCATCACGCAGCATGCGGGCTCCTACATCCCGCCGCTGTTCGAACGCGGCATGCTGCCTGAGCCGTCGCGGCCGGTGCAGCCTGCCAACAAGACCACGCAGACGCCCCGGATCTTCCTCAAGGAGTTCGACGTCCTTTGCGCCGAGCTCGGCATTCCGCGCATCCCGAGCTTTCCGGCACTGCTTCTGGGCGACCTCTCGCTGGTGACCGAGGCGCCGGAAGTCTATGGCGTCAGCGCGGCGGAGATGCGCGCCTGGCGGCCGTCGGGAGAGGCCTATTGGCCGACGACACGCTTCGAATATACCGGTCCGATCTTTGCCGAACTCGACCTTCCCGTCCCGCCCGCGGTGGAGGAGGCGCTCCAACGCCAGGGGCCGATCGTCTATGTCGCGATCACCTCCGCATCCGCCCAGCTCGTGCGCGATGTCGTGGCGGAGGTGGCCAGCACCGGTGTGGAGGTGATCGTCGCCGGGACTGTGCATGATGTCTCTGACCTGGCCGGTCCGAAGGTGACGGTCGGCGGCATCCTGCCCAGCCACAAGATCATGCCGAGAGTGGACCTCGCGGTCTCGGCGGGTGGCCAGGGCAGCGTGCAAGGGGCGATGGCCGCTGGCACGCCGGTTATCGGCATCCCGCTGCAGCCCGAGCAGTATGCCAATGTGTCTCTGCTGCAGCTTAAAGGAGCGGCAAGGCTTTTTCCTGAGTGCGATGTCGGGCATGGCAGGCTGCCGGCGCTGGTGCGAGAGATGACCGCGCAGCAAAGCTACAGAACCGCCGCCTGTGCCATTCAGGCGGCCTATGCCGCGCGCAACGGCCCGGCGCTTTCCGCCGACGCCATCCTGCGCCACCTGGGCGATGAGACGCTCAGCGCGTGACCAGAAAAAGGCTGTATCCACATGCCTGTCAAAAGTGTTTTCGCGACTATCCGCCCGGCCAGGCAGATGGAAAAATGGGCGGCGACGATCATCGCCAACGCGATCTCGACCTATGCGCTCGATACCATCTGCACCGCCGCGGGCGTTCTGCTGGTGGCGTCCGGATTGCTGTCCGGCCTTGATTTTCGCGACGCCGTTATCATCCTGGCGCTTTCATATCTCCTGTGGGCTGGCGGATTGTCGACCAGTCTTGCCGCCAACTGGCGGCTTTTGGAGAGCACGGGGACGAGCACCAGCCTCCTGTCCAAGCTGGCCTATGATGTCGCCGGACATTGGACCCGGCGCGGCGGCATTCGTCGAACCTTGAGTGCCGCAGGCTATGTGGTCTTCGAGCTGGCAAAGGAATCGCCTTACTATCTTGGCGCTTTCGGGCTGGCCTTTGCCAGTGATGTCATCTCCGGCGAAGAGGCGCTCGTTTTCCTCGCGGGTGCCAATGCCGGCGCCGCGGCCTACGAGTTCGCACTCGGCCGTTCGACCCGCTTTCTCATCGGAATAGCCGGGAAGACGCCATACGCGTCGTTCGAGGAGGAATGGGAGCCCGCGCAATATCTCACGGACTACTACAGCACCGTGGATGCGGACGAGAGAAACACGATTGCATTTTTCGCCGAAGCCGCGCGGCGCATGCCCGCCGATGAGCCGGCGCTGGTTTTCGGCGTCGGTCCGACGCTTCATCATGTCTTCGCCCTGGCCTCACGGGCCTCCGAGATCCACCTTGGCGATTATCTTCAATGCAATCTCGATGAGATCACCCGCTGGATCGAAGGTGAGGAGGAGGCTCACGACTGGCAGCCTTTCGTTCGCTATACACTGCGATGCGAGGGAGGCGATAATCCGTCCGGCACGGCTGTACTCGAGCGCGAGCAGCTGACGCGCGCCAAGTCTACCACGCTTCTGCGTGTCGACATGCGCAACGATCGGCCGCTGGCCGGCGCGCAACAATGTTATGCGACGGTGTTGACCGCCTATTGCGTCGACTCGGCGACCGACAGCTTGGATGACTGGCAAGCCTGCATGCGCCGGGTCGTCGGTCTGGTGCGGCCCGGCGGAACGCTCCTTGTCGCCGCTCTGGGCCGGACACGCGGCTACTTCGTCGGCGGTAAGGCGTTTCCCAGTCCCTTTCTCGAAGCCGCCGACATGGAAAAGTTGCTCCGCGACTATTTTCCGGATTCCGCGCTCACGGTCAGAACCGTATCAGTCCCGGAATGTACTCCCCACGGGTTTTCGAGTATCATACTTGCCGAGGCCCATGGCCGGTTTCCTCCGCCGACGCTTGTCCAGGCGTAGTCAAGGCCCCTTCGACCTACCAGCCGCAGCTTTTGCCTTTGTTCTGTTCCTTCAGCCAGGCTTGCAGAGGCGCGAAATAGGCGATGATCGCGTCGCCCGACATCTCGCGCTGGCCGGTGAACGCCTCCAGCGCATCAGGCCAGGGTTTGGACGCGCCCATTTCCAGCATGGCGTTGAATTTCTTACCCACGTCTTTGTTGCCGTAGAAGGAGCAGCGATGCAGCGGCCCCGTCCAGCCGCTCTGCTCGCACGCGGCCTTGTAGAACTGGAACTGCAGGACGTTCGCCAGGAAATAGCGCAAATAGGGGGTCGTGGCCGGGATATGATATTTCGCTCCGGGGTCGAATTGTGCCTCGCTGCGCTCCACCGGCGGCGTGATCCCCTGATAGTTCAGGCGGAGCTCATTCCAGGCCGCATTATAGCCCTCCGGCCTGACCGAGCCGTCGAAGACGCCCCAGCGCCATTTGTCGACCAGGAGGCCGAACGGCATGAAGGCGATCTTGTCCATCGCCTGCCGCAGCAGGAGGCCGATGTCCTTGTCGGCGCTCGGCACCTTGTCCTTGGGCAAGAGGCCGATCTGAACGAGATATTCAGGCGTTATCGACAGCGCGATGGTGTCGCCGACGGCCTCGTGGAACCCGTCATTGGCGCCGTTCATATGCAGGAAGTCCTGCGCCTTGTAGGCGCGCTGATAGAAATTGTGGCCGAGCTCGTGATGGATGGTCGTGAAATCCTGCCCATTCACCTTGATGCACATCTTGATGCGTAAATCATCCTGGTTGTCGATGTCCCAGGCCGAGGCGTGGCACACGACATCGCGGTCGGCCGGCTTCAGGAACATCGAGCGTTTCCAGAAGGTCTCAGGCAGCTTTTCGAAGCCGAGTGAGGTGAAGAAACCCTCGCCGGTCTCGACCATCTTCTTCTCGTCGTAGCCGGCCGCTTTCAAAAGCTCGGTGGTGTCGAAGCCGATGTCGCCGGCGCCGGCAGGGGCGACGATGTCATAGATGCCGCCCCATTCCTGCGCCCACATATTGCCGAGCAGGTCGGCGCGGATCGGGCCCGTCTTGGCCTGCACGGCGTCGCCGTATTTTTCATTCAGCTTGCCGCGCACATAGCAGTGCAGGTCGTCATAGAGCGGCTTCACGTCGGCCCAGATCTTGTCGGTCAGCTTGGCGACATCCTCGGCCGGCATGTCATATTGCGACCGCCACATCGCTCCGACATCCGGATAGCCCAGTTCCTTGGCGCCGGCATTGGCGATTTCGACGAGCCTGCGATAATCGGCCCGCATCGGGGCGCCGACATTGTCGTGCCAGCTCGTCCACATCTCCTTCAACTGCTCAGGGTTGCGATTGACCGACATCTGCTCCTCGATGTCGGATCCATTGATCGGCTTGCCCAGAAGCGTGCCTTCGCCCTTGCCATAGTCGGATTGCAATTTGGTGGAGATGTTGCTCAGTTCGGCGGCGGCACCGAGTGTGGTGGGCGCCGGCAGCACGATGCCGCCCGTGAGGATGGTGAGCTTGCGTTTGATCTCGTCCGACAGGCCCGGCACCTTGTCGAACTTGGCCGCCTCGAGGGCGAGGCGCACCGACAGCTCGGTCTGGCGGGCACCCGCTTCCGCCGCCAGCGCATCGGTATCTTCGGTGAGATACGTGCTGTTCACCCACTGGATCCGGTTGACCCGGACCGACTCGGCGGCAAGCTGCGTTTCCGCATCTTTCAGAAACTTCTCCGCCTCCGCGACCGTCGGGCTGTCGGCGCGGGCAAACGCGCTTGCTTGCAGCATCAGGCCGACCACCGTCGTCGTGACCAGAAGGGCGGATCTCATGGGCATCTCCTCATGCAGAACATCGGGTCGCATTATGATAGCGCGATTCTTGCGATAGACCGCCTCAAGCTTACGCGTGAATTGACGTAAAGGACGACTGGAGCGCCGCAGATTAACACTGGTCGTCCGCCGCTTGATCCAGGAGAAAAATGCGCGTTATCCTTGTCTCGGGACTTGCGCTCGTTTTCCCGATTTTTGCGGCCGGCCGGCCTGTCGTGTATGGCCGTCGTCGCCGCATTCAGGCGGAGCCGGATGCGGAGCAACGCCATCAGCCTATCGAATGGTCAGGGTTCCATGAGCGGCGTCATGGGTCACGGCGGCAGGAATGACCCGTTCTGGACCAGGAACAACGACGAACTCTTTCGCGCCCTGGACGCCAAGTCCGACGGACTGAGCGAGGACGAGGCCGGCGCGCGCCTTATCCGCTACGGACCCAACCTCGCCGTGGTCAGCGTGCGGCGCAGCCTCATCGCCAAGCTCTTGAAGCGGATTGCCGAGCCGCTTGTTGCCATTCTCCTTATCGCCGCGGCGATTTCCGGCATGACCGGCGACTGGCTGAGCTTCGTCATCATTCTGCTGATCGTGGCTTTCTCCATCGTTCTCGATATCTTTCAGGAGCAGAAAGCGGAGACAGCCGTCGATGCGCTGCGGCGTTCGGTGGCGGTGTCGGCAGCGATCCGCCGTGACGGACATGTCGTCGAGCATCCGGTGCGGGATATCGTGCCGGGTGACGTGGTCGAGCTGCGCGGCGGCGACCTCGTGCCGGCCGATGGAGTAGTACTGGCCAGCCGTGGCGCGCTTGCCAACGAAGCGATCCTGACGGGGGAGCCGTACCCGGCCGAGAAGCGGCCCGGTCCGGCTGAAAGTCCGGCGCCGGCCGACGCCTTCAACGCCTTGTTTGGCGGTACAAGCATCGTCGGAGGGGAGGCGACGATGCTTGTCGTCGCCACCGGCAGCGCGACGCGTTTCGGCGAGATCGCGGCCCTGATGCAGGAGAAGGCCGCGCCGACCGCATTCGAGCGCGGCGTGCACGCGCTCGGCATGCTGATCCTGCGGCTGACCGGCTTTCTTGTGCTTTTTGTGCTCCTCACGCAGCTCATCCGCCATGGCCTGTCGCTGCAGAGTTTCCTGTTCGCGGTGGCGCTTGCCGTGGGGCTCACGCCGGAACTGCTGCCGATGATCATGACGGTCACCCTGTCGCGCGGGGCGGTGCGCATGGCCGGGCGCCAGGTGGTCGTCAAGCGGCTTTCGGCGATCCATGATCTCGGCGCCATCGATATTCTGTGCACGGACAAGACGGGCACGCTGACGGAAGCGAAGATCGTTCACACCGGGAGCTTCGGCGTCGATGGCGCCGACAGCGCGGCTGTGACCCGGCTTGCCTGTCTCAACGCCCGTTTTGCCAGCGGCATGCGGAGCAACCTCGATGAGGCCTTGCTGGCGGTTGGGCAGGCGGACGATACGGCATGCCGGCGCCTCGATGATGTCCCGTTCGATTTCGAACGCCGGCGTTCATCGGTGCTGGTGGAGGCCGGCGGCGTATGCGAGATGCTGACGAAGGGCGCGCCGGAGGCGCTCGTCGCGCTGTGCACGCATGTGGAGCTTGCCGATGGAAGTGTCGTCCCGCTCGATCCCGCGATGCGGACGCGGATCGGCGCTTTGCTCGATGCCAAGGGGCGGCAGGGGCTGCGCCTCCTCGGCGTCGCGCGGCGCCCGATGGCTGCCGATTGCACGAGGATCGCGCCCACCGATGAGAAGGATCTGACCTTTGTCGGCTGCACCGCGTTTATCGATCCGCCCAAGCCATCGGTGACCGCCGCTGTGGACCGATTGGGTCAGGCGGGAGTGCGCCTGAAAGTGATTTCGGGCGATGCGGCGCCGGTGGTGCTGCATCTGGTCGAGATTCTTTCGCTGCCGGCAAGCGGCGTCGTCACCGGAGACGAGATTGCGAAGCTCTCCCAAACGGCGCTCGCGGCGCGCGTGGAAGAGGTCGACCTCTTCGCGCGCATCGCCCCCGAGCAGAAAAGCCGCATTGTGCGCGCCTTGCGCAGCCGCGGCCACACGGTCGGCTTCATCGGCGACGGGATCAACGATGCGCCGGCCATTCATATGGCCGATGTGGGGATTTCGGTCGATGGCGGAACCGATGTCGCGCGCCAGGCGGCCGATATCATCATGCTGGCCCCCGATCTGGGCGTGCTGGCGGATGGGATCGCGGAAGGCCGGCGCACCTATGCCAACATCATGAAATATGTGCGGATGGGAACGAGCTCGAATTTCGGCAATATGCTCTCGATGGCCCTGGCGTCGCTGGTCCTGCCGTTTCTTCCGTTGACGCCGGTGCAGGTCCTGCTCAACAATCTTCTTTACGATGTTTCCGAGATCGGCATCCCCTTTGACGAAGCCGACAAGGAGGATATCGCCCGGCCGATGGCCTGGGACATGGGGAGCGTGCTGCGCTTCATGCTGGTCATGGGACCATTGTCCTCGCTTTTCGACATCGCCACCTTCGTCCTTCTTTATGCGGGATTTGGGGTGGGGGTCGATGTGTTCCGAACCGCGTGGTTCGTGGAGTCGATCGTCACGCAGATCCTCGTGATCTTCATCATCAGGTCGACGAAGTCGCCGTGGATGAGCCGGCCCCATCCCATACTCGTTGCAAGTTCTCTTGGCGCGCTTGCGGTTGCACTGCTGCTGGCGCTCACGCCGATCGGGCGGGTTTTTGGCTTCGTGCCGCTGCCACCCGTGGTTCTCGCCGCGATCGCCCTCATCAGCGTCGCCTATCTGGTCATGGCTCAAGGCTTCAAGCATATTGCCATGGCTCCGGGCCGTCCGGCCAGACGACGGCGCGCGATAGCCTGACGGCGCCGGATGCACGTGCCCTTGTTCTGACCTGACTTGTCATATCGCAAAGGACCTCCATCATGCCGGATAGTCTCAAGGAAGGCCTCGATCGCCGCGATTTCATCATCGCATCTCTTGCCACGGTCGGCGCGTCGGCGGCCCTCGCCGTCAACGCGGGTGCCGCGAATGCCCAGGACGCAACGACGCCTTCTGCCGGTCCGGCAACGGGAACGGCCTATACCGGCGATATGATCCGGGGGAAAAAGGTCGTCAGCGGGCTCGATGTCAACGATCTCGAGCCCGGCAAGAAGCACCTTTTGTATTTTCAAGGTGTCGAGATGCCCACCGGGCAGCACTGGTATGTATCCGTGACGGTCGCGAGGGGCGCGAAGCCCGGCAAGCGCGCGATCCTCGTGAGTGGCGTGCATGGCGACGAGATGAGTTCCGTGCACACCGTCCACACCGTGATGAACCAGCTCGATCCGGCGCAGATGTCGGGCACGGTGATGGCGGTCACGGACGTGTCCCGTCCGGCCCTGGAGAGCATGCAGCGCCGATGGCCCGATACGGGCAGAGGCGTGGATCTGATCGATATGAACCGGGAGTGGCCTGGAAACGAGAACGGCGTCACCGCGGCCAGCCGGCACGCCGGGCTTCTGTTCAACCGGCTGCTGCGGCCGAACGCCGACTTCGCGATCGACTTCCACACCGGGACAACCGGATTCGACGTCACCGCTTTCAATATCCCCGGCATGGATGTGCCCGAGATCAAGGCGATGGTGGAGCTCTACCCGGTCGGCCAGATTTTCGACAATCATGTATATCCAGGCGTCCTTCATAATGCATTTATCGACGCGGGCATCCCGTCCTTTACGCCGGAGATCGGCGCCGCGCGCGTCCTGGACCTCGAGATGATCTCCCTTTTCGTCGAGGGCACGATGAACGTCCTCAAGCATCATGGCATAGTTGGCGGGCCGATGGGGCGTACAGGCAAGGACGTGACTGTCTTTGTCGGCGACAGTTCGTTCCCGATCATCGCCACCGCGGGCGGGGTCGTCGAGCATCTTGTCAAGCTCAACGACAAGGTCGAAGCCGGACAGAAGGTCGCCATCCAACGCGACAGCTTCGGTGAGGTGGTTGCGGAATATACAAGCGGCGTCGCTGGAGAGATAACGGGCCAGCGCAGCGATGCAATGTCCCGGCCCGGCAACCCATTGGTGTTTATCCTTTTCAAGAAGGGGCCGCCGGAGGGCATCGAGACTTATCCCGAATAGTTCGCCCACATACGGTGCCTTCGCCCGGTTCAGTCGCTTCGCCTTGGATGTTCCTGAAGCTTCTCGCCGACGATGAAGTCGTCGATCCGGAAGCCGGGCTCGCCGATGTGCTGGCGCGCAACACCGACGGCCATCCGATCAACCGGATCGAAGTGCTGTCGCGTTGGCGCTGGACAAATGTGCCCTCGGTCGCCCAAAGTGGGTGAACCCGCGTAGCGAGAAAGCAACTTCGACAGATGACAGCCCGGTTCCCGACCTTACCCGGAGCGCTCACGCCCCTGTCGGTCCCCCCGGTTGCGCCGTCTTCTCGCCGCCCAGGTGCCCGCCGATCTGGCCGACTGGCTCGACCTCGTGGCCCTCGGAACGCTCCTGGCTTTTCACTGGCAACTCGGTCCAACAGCGCTTGCCGGTCTGACACTGGCGATTGCGCTGCCTTATGTTATGTTCGGGCCTCTCATCGGTGTCCTGATCGACCGCAGCGATCTGCGCCTGTTGCTGATCGCCAGCTGCGGCCTCCGAGCCGTCGCCACCGCAGCGTTCGTCGTAGCGCCGGATCTGCCAATCCTATTGGTGCTCGTCGCGCTCAAATCGACCGTGGATGCCCTGTTCACGCCAGCAAAACAAGCGACAATTCCACTACTTGCGCCGGCCGATCGACTAATGGCGGCTAACGGTCTCAGTCATACTATCAATCAGGTGACCAAGGTGGCTGGGCCAGCTTTGGGTGGCGTGCTGGTTGCTATTCTGGAGCCGAAGCAGGTCTTTCTCGTCAATGCCGGCCTGTCGGTGATCGCCGCACTCGTCCTCTTCGGTCTTCCGCGTGGACTGCGGCCTCCGACAGTTGATTCACCTCGCCGGGGGGTCCTCGCGGAGTTCATGGAGGGGCTCAGACATATCCGCAACCGTCCGCTCCTGGCGACCGCCATCGTCGCGATGGCGATCGGCTTCATGGTTACGTTCCTATACGACGGTCTCATCGCCCTTTTGGTCAAAGAGATTGGTTATTCGAGCTCAATGTTCGGCGCAGCAATAGCTGTCCTGGGCGCGGGCGGAGTGTTTGGAGCGCTGCTGCTTGGACAGTTTGGCGAGCAACGCGACCCTCTGCTTTTGATGGCAGCGGGCGGGATCGTGGGAGGTCTTCTGGTCGCCCTCATCGGTCATGTCGGCGGCGGCAGCATCACAATGTCCCCGCTTGTGTTTCTTGCCGCTTTGTTTGCCATAGGGATCGCAAGCGCCGGCTTGTTTGTGCCTTATCGAACCATATTGCAGCGCGAGACGCCGCCAAATCTGCTAGGTCGGGTCACTGCTGTTGGCGAGGCGGCGATCGCTATTGCAACCCTGGTAGGACCGCCGCTCGGAGCCATATTGGCCAACATGGGGGGCATTTCCGCTCCGTTCCTGCTCGGTGGTTACCTCATAGCCCTCCTGGCGCTCGCCCTCATCTTCCTTCGACGGCGTATTGGCACAGCGAAGGTGATCGAAAATCCAGAGAGCTCCAAATAGGTGCCCCGCGCCCGGTTCAGTCGCTTCGCCTTGGGTGTTCCTGAAGCTCCTCGCCGATAAGACAGTTGTAACGAGGTTCCTTGCTGTACTGCACGCGGCGCAGCCGATTGCGCGGCAGCTCGGTCAGACGGGGGCCGGTAATTTCAGTCACCAGCTTGTTGCGAATGGCCTCGTCGAAATCGTCGAGGGTGCGCACGCGCATCAGAAACGAGCCGCTGCCGCCGATCACACAATGCTGGTAATAGGCATCGATGTCCGGAATGGTCGGTGCGCTGCTGGGTCTATCCAGCATGATCGGAAGCCCGTCGATCGTGATGCCCTCGCGAAGAGCCGCATCGCGCGCGATCGGAGCAGGCGCCCCGTAATTGTTGGGTCCGTCTCCCGACATGTCGATGACGCGTCTCTTCGCATGAAAGGCGTTGACGCCGATCAGATGCCGCGCAAAAGCGATCGTATCGGAAATGGATGTGAAGGATATCCGCCACATCGGCTGCTGGCTCAATGTCCATGCAAATCGTGTCGCGCTCCCGGGGCTGTCGATCACGGTCCAGGGCACGGTCTGGACCGCGGTGCCGCCCCATTCGACATAGGTCACCGCGATGCGGCCGAGCGGGCCGCCCAGTATGGCTGCCATGACCAGCGGATCCTGAAGGGCATCGACATAGCCGTTGCGCTGAATGAGCTGCTCCCTCTGGTCCATGGAGAAGGAGACGTCGACCGCGATCACCAGTTCAAGATCGACAGTGGTTTCGTCGGCGGCAACCGGCCTTGCAAGCACGGCCAAGAGGAAGGAGAGGGCGATGAAGACGATGCTGCCTGATCCCATGAATCTGGTCCTTCCGTCAGCTCGAAACCGCCGGTTTGTTTTATCCCATGAAGAGGCGAGGGGGCAGGGAAAATTCCCACCTTGGCGCCAAGAGCCAAGAGGCTGCGAACCCCAATCGGATACTTCTTACGCAGAAAGCCGGAACGGCGTTGATGACACGCGCCCCGCAATTGCGTAGCGTGACGGCATATTCCGGGGGCGTGGCGAGGTTATTTGACATGTCGATGGCAATGAACAGAGCACCCCTGCGCAACGTCCGGATAGGTCTCATCCTTGCCGCGATACTGTTGCCCGTCCGGCTTCTTTCAGCCGCCGAGCTTGAAGAGGGAGCCGCGATCTCCGCCAAAGAGGTCTTGGGGGAGGCCGCAAGCGGTGCGAACTACCATGTGCAGGATCCGGTCACGACCGATGGTCTCTTACGCATCTACACGCTCGAGACAAATTACGGCACATACACGATCTATGGCGATGCCATGCTGCTGCAGCGGCGCAAGGAGCTTGCCGCGCTGGCCGCTCTCGAGAAGCAGAGCCAGTCGGAGGCTTTTGGCGACGCCTTGTTGAAGGCAGGGGCGGCGCCGGTCGAGTTCGCCGGCGACCTCATCAACAAGCCGAAGGCCACCATCAAGCGGACGATCTCCGGCATTGGCGAGCTCTTCGACCGGGTGGGATCGGGGCTGGCGAATGTCGGCAAAAGCAGCGCCGGCAGCACCGTCAACGCAGCCCTTGGCGTCTCCGTCGCCAAGCGGCAGATCGCATCGGATCTGGGCGTCGACCCTTACACCGATTTCGCGCCGCTGGCGCAGCAGCTTGATGACTTCGCCAAAGCCACGGCCTTTGGCGGCCTTGCGATGAAGATCGGCTTCGTCTTCATCCCGGGGACCGTGGGAACGGCCATATCGGCGACGTCCAGCGCCCAGGGGCTCGGCAGCCTGGTGCGCGACAAAACGCCGGCGCAGTTGGTTGACATCAATCGGGCAAGACTGGGCAAGCTCGGCGTGCCTCGCGCCAATGCCGCGAAATTCCTGTCCAACAGTTTTTATACGCCGGCCGACCAGACCGTCATTGTGGGGGCACTCCGCCGGCTTCAGGGTGTCAAGGACCTCGGGTCTTATGTCGAGAGACTTGCCGAGGCCAATAGCCGTGACCTTGCCATCTTTCTGCGAACCCGGACCGAAATGCTGGCGGCCTATCAGCAGCGGACCGGAGCGATCGTGCGTATCGTGAATATCGAGGGCATTCCTCTCACCCGCCAGAAGGATGGGAGCATCATGTTCTTAGGCCCGGTCGACTCTCTCACCTGGAACGAACGCGTGAGCAAGGTCTTCACGGTTGTGACATCCGCCATCCGCGAGAACGACCCGAATGCGGCGCTTGTCCTCGCCATCAGCGGCACGGCGACGCCGCTCAGCAAAACTGAGCTCGAGAAGCTCGGCTGGTCGATGACGGCTTTGCCGTGAACCCGTGGGAGACCGTTCCATGGGCGACCGCTTGAAGTTCTATGGCTGGGGGACCGAGGGCTCAGGACTCGACGAAGCGGAGCGGGAAAGGCTGTTCCGGTTCCTCGCTGATCGCCTGGGCATCGACCCGCGCCTCGTCTCACCCCCGCGACTGACGGATATCAGCTTGCGCCCGTCGCGTGTGACGGCGCCCGGCGCGATGGCCCACCTGTTCACGGCCGATCCCTATGAGCGGTGCCTTCACACCTATGGCAAGTCATACCCCGAGACGCTTCGTGCCTTCGGGTGCGACTTCGCCAATGCACCGGATCTCGTCGCTTTGCCGGCGAACGAGGCCGATGCGAGCGCCGTGATGGAATGGGCGGGGGGAGCGAATGTCGCCGTCATCCCCTTTGGCTGCGGCTCCTCGGTCGTCGGCGGTGTCGAGCCGGTCGTCGGCGATTATTATGCCGGCGCCGTCAGTCTCGATCTGCGTCGTTTCGATCGCGTCGTTGAGATCGACCGGACGAGCCGCGCGGCGCGCATCCAGGCCGGCACGCGCGGCCCCGCCATCGAGGCGGCGCTAAAGCCCCATGGACTTTCGATCCGTCACTATCCGCAAAGCTTCGAGTTCTCCACCCTCGGCGGTTGGATCGCGACGCGCTCCGGCGGGCACTTCGCCACGCTCTACACCCATATCGATGATTTCGTCGAAAGCACGCGCACGGTCACGCCGGCGGGCATCCTGGAAACGCGCCGCCTGCCGGGTTCGGGCGCCGGCCCCAGCCCCGACCGTCTGATCATCGGCTCGGAAGGCTCTCTCGGTGTGATCGTGGAAGCCTGGATGCGGCTGCAGGACACCCCTCGTTTTCGCGGCGGCGCGGTTTTTGGTTTTCCCGATCTCTTCGCGGCGTCCAAAGCCGTGCGCGCGGTGGGACAATCAGGCCTTTACCCGTCCAATCTCCGCCTCATCGACAATCAGGAGGCCGGCATCTATGGCGTGAATGACTTTGAGGAAACGATCCTGATCCTCGCATTCGAGTCGGCGGACCACCCGGTCGATGTTTGGGCGAAGCGGGCGATCGAGCTGATCGAGGACAATGGCGGCCGGCTTCACGCCGACGACCGCGCCGCGAAGGCCTGGCGAACGGTCTTCATCCGCATGCCCTATGCGCGCGAGGTGACGGTTCCGCTCGGGCTGATCAACGACACGTTCGAGACTTCCGTGACCTGGGACAAATTCGAGGCGTTTCATACCGCCGTGAGCACGGCGACGGCCGAAGCGATCAAGGAGGCGACCGGTGCTGAGGGGACTGTCTCGACCCGCTTTACCCATGTCTATCCCGACGGACCTGCGCCCTATTACACGTTCAACGCACGCGGCACGCCGGGCCGCCTTCTCGAGCAATGGCGACACATCAAGACCCGCGCGTCCGATGCCCTGATCGCGGCAGGGGGAACCATCACCCACCATCACGCGGTCGGCCGTGATCACATGCCCTGGTACCGCCAACAGCGCCCGGAGCTGTTCGGCCGGGCATTCGATGCCGCCAAGAGCGCCCTCGACCCGGCCCGGATCCTCAATCCCGGGGTACTGGCGGACTGACAGGATCCGCAAACGACCGAGGCCCTTCAGAAGCGGCACTACCGTTCACAGCCGGCGTATGTTTTAGCAGTTTACGTGGCGGTATGCTTGGCTGTCTGCCGGGAGAGTCAGATTGGCAATAGCTCGCAAGGCCCAGCTAGCACGTTTTGTTGCAATGTTGGCCGACAAGTCCAGCAAGCTGCGGATACCTCTCGCAACCTGTGGAGTGCGCGTTGGAATCGACGCGAGACAGAATACAATCAGCCCCACCAGCAAGTGAGCGAGGTCGTATGATGTTCGCAAGTAGGGCTGCAATCGCTCGGGAAGAAGGGGCGGCAGCGTCCATTGGAACATTCCGCCCACTATCGCGAACACTACGAATAGACCAGACCAAATTGAAAGCTGATGCTGTAACGCGGCTCGATACTCACGGATCCTGGCCGACGGCAGATTGCCAGCCCCCAACGGGCTAGCCATCAAGATCATCGTCGACAAGACGGCCGCTATCATCAGACCGAACATAGCCACAAGCTCCCACCGATTAATGTCTTCTGCGCCCGCAGTCTTTCGTCGCCGACCGTTTCAGGACAATCTGTCGTGCAGGTGTCTGCCACCGCATCCTGATTTCTCGAACCACCAGAAGCATCAGGACTATTTCGGTGCCAGCGGCTCGGTGTAACAGAAGTCTTCACCGGCTGGAGCCCATGGTGACATTTCCAAAATCGCCTGGATTGGCCCACGATGTCAACTTGGCGGCAAAGCGAACTGGGAGATTGCCGCGCGAGCATGGTGGCCGCCATTGCAGCCGCAAGTGAGCCGACACACCCGCAAGTCTCGTCACGCCGGCTTATCCGCATATGTCCTACCCTGGGAAAAGACTTGCCCTGTCGATCGACAAATTGATCGTTGATTTTGATAGCGGTGAGCACGTAAATTACGCCGGGGGGATGTAAATTACTCTCGGAGTCCTTGATATTGCGGAAAAAGAGGCCTCCGATGCACGAGCATGCATGGGCACTGGGGCTTTAGGGATTCCGACGGATATCCGTTGCTGAAGGGGAATTATGAGCCGTTACCTCAAACTGGCATGCGGCGTGGCCGTATTGGCCTGCATTGCTTCATGACCACCCATAGACTGCGCACCTGTCTCACAAGTCTTTTCGCCGCCCTGTTGCTGGTTGCCTGCGCCGGACCTCCGGCGCTTCGCGATCCGGTCCCGGCAGCCCTGGTGACGAGCAGCACCATCCCAGGCTATTCCCACATCCGCTATTGGGGTGATGATGGAGCCGCCATCGACGCGCGGATGATAGACGAGATTGCCGCGCAGCAGCGCGCATCCGGGAACATGGCAACCGATCGATATTTCCTTTCGGTCTCCGGCGGTGGCAGCAATGGAGCATTTGGTGCCGGCGTACTTTTCGGTTGGACAGCCGCCGGCACGAGACCCGAATTCACTGTCGTCACCGGCATCAGCACCGGCTCACTGATTGCCCCATTCGCATTCCTGGGTCCTCCCTACGACGACAGTCTCAAAGCCGCATATACCGCGATAAGCGGAAAGGACATCTATGAAAAGAAGGGACTTCTCGGAATAATTGGATCCGAGTCGGCCGCCGACAATACGCCTTTGCGGCGGCTTGTGGAACGCTATGTCACCGATCAGATGCTGACCGATATCACCCGCGAGCACGCGCGCGGTCGCAGATTGTTGATCGGCACGACCAATCTCGATGCCGAGCGTCCGGTTGTCTGGGACATCGGCGCCATCGCCTCGAGCAAGGTCGCCTCGCGCAAGCAGCTTATTCAGAACATCCTCATTGCATCTGCTTCCATTCCCGGCGTTTTTCCTCCTATCAACATCAAGGTCGTGGCCGACGGAAAGTCATATGATGAAATGCACGTGGATGGCGGGACCAGCAACCAGGCATTTCTGTTTCCCTCGCAATTCTCCGTGCGCCAGGCGGCCAAACAAGTGGGCATAAAGCGGAACTGGACGCTCTATGTCATCCGCAACGGCAAGGTCAGTCCGGAGTACAGTGCGGTAAAGCCAAAGATCATGGCGATCGTCGGAAAATCCATCGCCTCGCTGATCAAGACGCAAGGTATCGGCGATCTCTATAGGATGTACGCCAACGCCCAGCGGGACGGCGTGAAGTTCAAAGCCATCTGGATTCCGGAGTCCTTTACGAAAGTGGAGCCGGAACCATTTGATCGCGCCTTCATGCGCGACCTGTTCCACGTCGGATACGAGATGGGGCGGAAGGGCATTCCTTGGGCCAACCACCCGCCGTAAGAGCATGATCCAATGCCTAGCGGGCGACGCGCGACGAAATTCTGACCGTCATCAAGATGGGGGCGCCTTTGTCCATTCACTCTTGCAGCCTTGGCGCGCCCATCCTGCTCGAGGAAACAACGGCGTCCGGAACCGCTCCTGCAGCCGAACCGGTTGGCGCCACCCCGGCCTGCGATGGGGTGAAACAAATCGGCCAGTGGAATAAGGCCTGGGACCCGTTCTTCAATCTTGACCCCATGTGGGCCGATCAGTTCATGGCGGCGGGGGCAGCGATCTACGGCAGCGGAGTCTTCACCGCCAAGGCGCCCGGCACCAGGCGCCATATCAAGGGCGCGCTCGCGTCGGGCGCAAGCGTGGCGGAGATCATGGAAGTCGTGAAGCTCTGCGTCGCCCAGGTGATTCAAGCCTGCAATCTTGGTGTCCAGATCCTGGCCGAGGAGCCCGGTGCGACATAGCGACTAAATCGATCAACACGCTTCTCAGGAATGACATCAGGGATGGTTCGATCATGAAGAGCAAGGAATCCGAGCTACGACTGACCAAAGGCGGCAAAGCCGCCGCTATCAAGGAGCGTGCGATCGAGGAGCTTCGCCGCTTCGTACTCCTGTTTCTTTACCTATGGGTCCTTTTCGGCCTGTTCATCCTGGACAAGACGGTGGTATCCCGCCAGCAAGGACTCAATTTTCTTCCGCACGGCTTCGCGCTAATCAATGCGCTCGTCCTTGCCAAAGTCATGCTGGTCTCGGAGAGCCTCGACCTGGCTCGCTGGATGAGAGGCAAGCCTGCCATATGGACGATCATTTATGAGAGTGCCCTCTGCAGCGTACTCTTCATCTGCGTTCATATCATTGAGGAGTGGGCTGTCGGCATGTTTCGTGGCGCCGGTATCGCGGCCGGCACGCCCGCGATTGGCGGCGGCGGATGGCTGGGCCTCCTGGTCGTGGCTCTCATTCTCTTCGTGTCGCTTCTGCCATTCTTCGCCTTCAAGAACGTCACGCGTGCCATCGGCGCCAGGCGCATGAAGGAAGTTCTGTTTCGTTCGCCACGATTCCACACTGAGCAGGAGTAACCGGCGTTATGGCCTGCCGGTGCATGCGAAAATTTGGTGGCCAGCCATGAGAGCCCGGCCAGTCCGGCACCGGAACGCTGAGCGTCGACGGCGCCGTGGTGGCCACCCAGAGGATGGCGCACACGCTGCCGAGTATCGTGCAATGGGACGAAAGCTTCGATATTGGTTCCGACACTCTGACCGGCGTGAATGATGAGGACTACCTGCCTTTGCTCACACTGACGGCGAAGCTGAACAAGCTCACACTGAAGCTCGACCGTCCCGCCCTCAGTGGGAAAGACAAGGCAAAGCTCCAGGCCGCAATGAAGGCGACAACTGAGGCCGCGGCCTGCGCCCCAAAGAGGCGCACGGTCACGCCTGCGGGCATCCGGGAAACGCGCCGCCTGCCGTGTTCCGGCGCGGGGCCTGAGGCGGCTTATCCTCGAAAAATGGAACCAAGATCGGGCGAGGCGGTTAAATCGACAGTTGAGATTACCCCCTTTCACGCAGGAGATAACGATGCCTACCGCAACAGGTCATACCGACGCGATCCGTGCCAGCCGCGTCATCGGAACGGAAGTTTATAACCCAGCCGGCGATCACATCGGCGAAATCAAGGATGTGATGCTGGAGAAGACCGCCAACGGCATCATGTTTGCCGTGGTCGGTTTTGGCGGTTTTCTCGGGATGGGCGAGAGATATCACGCCATACCCTGGGCCTCGCTGGATTACGACGAGCAAAAAGGCGGCTATGTCGTGCCCTACAGCAAGGACGAGTTGAAAGCGGCCCCGTCCTATTCGGTCGACGAATTGACGGAAAATGACGGCATGAAGGCGCGTGACGCGTCATATGACTACTATAAGGTCGATCCATATTGGAATTAGCATTTTCATAATGCGAAGAGACAAGCCGTCCGCGCCGCTTCTGCGCGGGCGGCTTCCGTGCGGGAGCGGACCCGCCGGCCACGCTCTATCTCCAGCGGTCAGGTACGCCGCCACTTGTCCGATCCCCTCATATGCGCTCTTGACCGGCAAGCTGGCATCGGGTGAGCATGCGATATGATGCCTGACGTGAGCGCCACGCGTCGCCGGAGCACGACTGGTCTGCGGCGATTCCTGGACCTGGACCAGCAACGCCATTGGATCGCGGGCAAGGCGATCCTGCGCGATGCCGTCGAACGCTCGGACTCGCCGGAGTTACGGTTCAGATACATCGCGCGCTATCAGAAGCTGCTTCGCCGGCCGCAGGCGCAAGAGGTTCTGGAGATATTACAGCGCTACGGCCGCGACTGCATACCGATACCGCGCCGCACCGAGCGGCACTACTGGTCGGTCTCCTGCCTCCCCTCGACCCCGGGCAAGGCGCTCATCCGAGTGAATGCGAGCTGGATGGAGCTTTTCTCGCTTTATGCTGAAGGCGACAGCATCCGCGCGCTATTCCTGGTGCATCTTTCGGATTTCACCAAGGATCGCTCGGCCACGCCGGGACAGATGGACGAAGCCTTTCTCGAGAGTTGCGTGAAGACGCCGGAAGATGTTGGCTGCATTTTCCCGCGCGGCGAGGACATCTTCGGCGTCAAGGTCCGCGGCGTCGCTTCGATCGGCAAATTCCTCGCGACGCGCCGCGCGCTGCGCGCCATCCGCACGTTCAACCTCACGCACATGAACCGGGGCCGCAATGCCTATCAGGCGAGCCATTGCTACAGCCTGGCGGATCACATGCTGGCAGGCTGAGTGCCGCAGAGGTCGGTGCATTCCCTTGTCGCTCAAGGACGACACGATGAAGGGTGACTGGATTGTCATCGGCATGAAGAAGGGCTAGGATCGCATCCTTGCATTCGGGGAACGATCCCGGATTCCGGCTTATATGCACAGAGGAGAAGACGCATGGGTAGGATGCTTGCCACACTATGTTGTCTAACCGCGCTTGCCGCGGCTTCGGGCGATGTTGCGGCTGCGGAGAAGCTGCGCGCCGGACTGCTTGACTGCGATGTGTCGGCGGGTGTCGGCCTAATTTTCACCGAAAAGCAAACGATGAAATGCCAGTTCAAGCCGCTCGGCGGTGGTCCGGTCGATCACTATACCGGCAAGATCGAGGAAGTCGGGATCGCTCTGGGCGAGACCGCTGGGGGAGTTCTCATCTGGAGCGTCATTTCAGATCAGAAGGGCGTCCCCAATGGCTCGCTTGCCGGCCGGTACAAGGGCATCAGTGCCGATGCTTCGGTAGGATTGGGGCTCGGTGAAAACATTCTTCTCGGCGGCTCCAATCAAGCGTTCATGCTGCAACCGAGCTCCTATGAGGGCCAGGTTGGCTTGAACATTGCCGCGGGCGTCACGACGGTGACGCTGCAATGGGCTCCGTAACGCGCACGATCATGCGTGCATTTGTGTTCACGCTGGCTGTACCGCGTCCGGCGCCCATGCTCTAGTCAAGGATCGCCAGCTTCTCGAGGCCCTGCTGAATCCCCGTGCGGGTCATCGCGTTGCGGTGGACCATGAGTGCCACGGCGGCATCTGGTGCCTTGTCGGGGTGGCCGGCATCAAAAGGGGGACACGGGTCGTATTCGATGCCGAGTTGGATCGCTTGCGCGACGTCCGGCCCGGCAATCTCGGCGACGATGCGAAAGGCGAAGTCAATTCCGGACGAGACGCCGCCTGACGTGAAGACATTGCCGTCGCGCACGATCCGCCCCTTTTCGTGACGGGCGCCCACCAGCGGCAACAAGTCGACATAGGCCCAATGAGTTGCGGCCCGACGCCCCTTCAGCAGACCGGCTGCGCCAAGAAGAAAGGCGCCCGTGCAGACGGAGGTCACGTAGGTAGCGCGCTCGCTTTGCCGGCGGATGAAGTCGATCGTCTCGACATCGGCGAGGGTTTCCACCACGCCAGCACCGCCCGGCACGCAAATCAGGTCGAGAGGAGGGCAGTCCTGGAAGGTGCAGGTCGGCATGATGCCGAGACCGCGGTCGCTCGCGACCGGCTGCATGGTCTTCGCGATGACGTGGGTCTTCGCATCAGGAAGTTTGCTGGGAGCGGAGGTCGAGGGCGGCGTTGAAAGGCGGCTCAGGACTTCAAACGGACCGGTGAAATCCAGTTGCGTGATTCCAGGGAAGATCACGAAGCCGAGATTGAAATCGGACATGCCGTATTTTTCCTCCAATGTGCGCCTCGAAGATCATCGCGGATAGTGAAGCTGTCGGCAATGGTCCCTCGTCGGATATCGCGCCGGCGCCTTGTCGACCATGGCCGCCGCGATTGCGACATGGACCGAAAGCTCAGGGGTGGCGCGCGCCGGGAAGGGGCCATAAGCCCCCTTGTCAATCCCGTCCATTCCACTAGCTTTGACGCGCATCCGGCTGTCTATGATCCATAATGTTCAGGTGACGGATTTGCGGCATCCGGACTGCGTGGGCTCTTGAGACGCCGTGTCTTGCAGCCCGATCGCTTTAGGCTTTGACTTCCAGATAATGTTGTGGCGCGTGGCGCATGAATTTATGCCGCTAACCTTTGACCTTTCGCGCGTCCTCAGGCTTTGGCGGAAAATTGCTTAGACTGTGACGGGGACAGGATTATAAAACCAAAGACGCGCTCCGGCATTATCGTAGCTCTCGATAAAACCAGGGGCATGTCGCCTGACCAAAGCGATGTAGTTGTCTGCGAACTGCGGAAAGGGCAAATCTGATGTTGAACCCGGCAGCGATTTTCTCAGATGCTTTCGCCTCCGAGCTTGCCAGTGTGTACGACAATGCATATGGGCGGAGCGAACCTCGCTATACGAGCATCATCTTCGAAAGCGCCAAGCTGGTGTTTGAGCGCTTGAGTTTGAGTGACGCACTCTACCACGACTCTCAGCACACGGCCTTTGTCACACTGGTCGGTCAAGACATCTTGCGCGGGCGTAGGCTGAAGTACGATGTCTCTCCGGAGGACTGGCTTCACTTCACACTTGCCACGCTCGCTCACGATATTGGCTATTTGCGAGGTGCCTGCCGATCCGACAAAGTCGGATCATACATCATCGACCAGGAGGGGCGCACGTTCTCGCCACCGCGCGGAGCCTCTGACGCGAGCCTTGGGCCATACCACGTCGAAAGATCCAAGATTGTCGTACGTGAAAGGTTTGCATCACACCCAATTGTGGACGCCGAGCGACTCGCACTGGCAATCGAGCTGACTCGCTTTCCTGTGCCCGATGACGAGGATTATCAAGTGACGGATTCCGAGGCCGGTCTTGTGAGAGCTGCCGATCTCATCGGGCAGCTCGCCGATCCATTCTATCCCAGGAAGCTCAACGCCTTATTCCATGAATTCGAAGAGATTGGATGTAATGCCAAGCTCGGATACCGCAGCCCGGCCGATATCGCCGCCGCGTATCCAAAGTTCTTTTGGGGCAAGGTTCAACCCTATGTGACGGACGCGATCACATATCTCGGCATGACTATCGAGGGACGGCAATGGACTGCCAATCTCTATTGCAATGTCTTTGAGATGGAACACGGACTCCGCAGCACGGGTCCAGAGGTTTAGGGGATGCGCCAGCGCGTGCACTTCGCCAGGCTCTACACCCATATCGATGACTTCGTCGAAAGCGTGCACGCTCCTGACAACCAGACGCGCCACTGAGCGCCCCCAAATTCACTTCAACGCTTTTTCTATGATCGCCCATGCCTTTGAAAAGTCCTCTCTGTCCGACCAGCCGTATGACGTGAGCCACGCTCTGGCTTCTTCGGTTCCACCCTTGACAAAGCACGCTGTGGCGTCGTCGCCATGCGGCACGAGTTCATCGCCCAGGATGTATTCGCCATCCCACCCAGCCACTCGCTTTCCCCCGACGCTCACTGGCAGAATTTCGTCATCCGGTTCGTCGTCATCCGGTTCACCGTCATCCGGGTCATAGCCGTCGGGCCAGACAACATCGTCAACCTCGTCTCCCAGACGCATAAGCACCTCCGCTGAACGGCTGCTCAATTCCACTTGCCCGTCAGGCAGCACCTCAATGCAGAGGTATTCAGTCCAACAATCAACAGCCCCAGAAAACTCTGCACCAAGCAAAACTTCGTATGGCATGGTCGGTTACCTTTCTGAGGTTACGCCGAGGCTGTGCCCTTGCGCCCTGCCCATTCGTGGCCGGCATCATGCCCGGAGCAATTTTCCGTGCAGGGCTAGCCCTTGAATGTCTGTATTAAGGTGAGCGCCGAGCCGAAATTCAACACCGCGACAACCAGAAAAGATCGTCCCGTGTGACAATCCAACACCAGATTTGAGAACCGGGTCGACGAAGACAGGGCCGGCGACAAGGGAGAGGTTTCGGAACTCGATCCCGGCGCTTCCGGTGCGCTGACGATCGACCTGAAACCCGGCAAGTACTTGCTGATCTGCAATGTCCCCGGCCACTTCGCGACGGGCATGTGGACTGAGTTTACCGTCACGCCGTAGCAGAAAAGCCAAGGCGTCGCCCCTTTCGCACGGGGGAATGGCATTCAGAGCGCTTCCGCATCTTATCCGGGCAGACCAAATCTCAATGCCGCGTCGCGCGGCCATAAATTAATGCCTATGACTGGACAGCTCCTAAGCCCTCCAGGAAGATGGAATGGAGGGCCTCTGGAAGGTGCAGGTCGGCATATGCCGAGACCGCAATCGCTCGCAATCGGCAGCATAGACTTCGCGATGATGTGGGTTTTCGTATGAGGAACCTCGCTGGGAGCAGAGATCGACGGCGGCGTTGAAAGGCGGCTCCCGACTTCAAACGGGCCAGTGAAATCCAGTTGTGTGATCCCAGGGCAGATCACGAAGCCGAGATTAAAATCGGACACGCCGTATTCTCTTCTAATGTGCCGAGACCAAGGCCTACACATCGGAGATGATCGCGGACAGTGAAGATCCCCGCAATGGTTCCTCGTCGGATGTCGGGTGGTACAACATTGAAATGCACATCTGACGGGCCTGTCGCTCGTTTTAGGTTGGGGCGGGCTACTGATCCTTCTGACCCACTGACGAAACAGAGAATTTTGTTAACATCGAGATGAGTTTTATCATTTCAGCGGGGATCTCGTCAGAGCGCATGGCATCGATAATCGCTGATGGCGTAATGCTGACGCCATATTCACCCTGGAGATGCTTGTTAATCGCGCCAAGAGCATCTTTGCCGGGAAGCAAGCCAAGCCTGGTCTTCTCGACTGCCCACAGACGATCGAAATCTTCTAGTGCGATCTCTCCAACCCGCGTTTCGTGTAGTGTCGGTTGATTTATTCTCTCATAGCGCCTTCGATTCGTCAGGTGCTGTGAAGCAACGTAGCTTTTTCTGAAATCAGAAAAGGTATTTAAGGTCTCTGATGCGCAAGCTCTGTATGATAATTCAGTTCCTGACCTTCTTGCTTGGTCTGCTACCTTCCGTTCCGCCGCTCGATCAATTGCGGCCGGTACCAAAAGGAAATTCTCAATTTCCTTGCACATGTGGATCACTACGTAATCGCAGAATGCTCTGCACTCTTTGGAAATCACCTCGCACTCGCCCTCGCAACGATAGTCCCTGTCAAGGACTGCGGCAGCTACAATTTGGCTACCAAGCGTTGCTTCCATCCCAAGTTTTAAGCTTCGGATCCGCTCTGGGTTGAATCCTTCTACGGGCACAACAGCAAAATCAGCTCTATTGCCAACCGTGGTCTGTCCGATTTTCCTCGCGAACTTCCCAAGAATCTGAAAATCCTTGCCTTCGACGAAAAGTGCTCGCCGGGTTTTGGCAAGCTGCGTCAGGATCGGATTGATGTTCGAGCCAAGTATCCTAAAGACCTCTTCCAACTGCGAGGGGTCTTTGATCCTACGAGCAGATTTCCGTCCTTTGTTTACAAGAACGATGTCGTCGGTTTCAGCTTCAGTAATAATCTCAGTCGAATGCGTTGCGATCAAGATGTCCGGACCGAGATTTCGTAGAAGCCCAAGCAACTGTCTTTGAAGTTCGGAATGGAGATAGATATCTGGTTCGTCAATCAAAAATAGAGAAACATCGCTGGATTGGATTAGATGAGTCAGCATCTGACACCAGACCTGAAATCCAAAGCCAGACCAGAATATCTCCCGTGGTATTCGCTGCTCGGGGCAGTACATGTGCAGCCTTGGTTTGTCGTGAGATCTGTCGACTTCTGGCCGTTCAATATCCATCCCCGGCCAAGTTTGAAGCAACGCGGTTCTAAACTCTTGGAATTTATCGGGATAATGGAACCAGATATTGCGAAAGTTTCTAGCGGCACGATAGTTAAAGAGTGCGAGCCTAGCGGCCTCCTTTTCGTATAGGGACTCGTGATGCTCTACTGGACCGAGAATGGGGACAAAACCAATCGGACAATTAAACTGAGCGCGGAAACTCGTAGGCGTTGAAACCGCCTTTCCTCGCGCTTCCGGTAATAAGTAGCAGACTCCGCTTTCTGGGAAGAAGAGCGTTAGCCTATTTTTGTTCGAGAGATGAAATACGACCTTTGCGGGCTCACTGTCGTCGTAGTTGAAAAAGATGTTCTCTTCAGCCACCGATATCGCACTGAGGTCGATTGAATAGCCTAACAAATTTCCGTGTGATCCGCGAACCCACTCGGCTTTGCGGGTTCCCGCTTTTCGCATCGCTGCTGCGAGAATGCGAAAGGCTGCCAGGATTGTTGATTTTCCAGCGTTGTTTGGGCCAACCAGAATGTTAAAATGGCGAAGATCAATACTGAAGCTCTTGAATGCCTTGAACCGATTGAATTCAACTCGAACAAGTTGATGTTTTTCTAACATTCTTTTTCCTGCGGCATGATCTGTTTAGTGTTGTGCCTTCGGCCCCAATTTTAAAGGGGAGGACTATTCGATATTCGAGCCAAGAAGGTACCGCATATTGAAGCTCTTGCGGACCAAATTCTGCTTGCGGTGCGGACGTGGTCGCTCACATCGAACCGCAAGACTTTGTGGATAGCGACACGTTGCACCCGCGCCCAACATTGCAAAATTGCAGATCGCTACCGTAACCTAAAATAGCAGCAAACGTTATGACACTTTTGCCAAGCTTTGAACTTTCGCGTAGTGCAGCGCCGCCAAGCAAACGTCTACCCGCTTCCTCAAATCTGGCGCAAGCGATTGACCAATCTCCCAATCGGGGTCCAGCTGGTAGAGCGAGCTTTCGAGAGTATTCAGAATTTCCAAGGTGGCTGTCGGACCATCTAAGTCATCGACGATTTTGCTAAGAAGCTGCTTCTGTTCATCATCAAACCCATCAAGATCATAACTCATCAATGTACTCCATGTGTCTATTTCGGAGTGGGGCAAGTTGGCGGCGTGTGTGAAGTCAAACAAGGTCAGTATGACCTATGCGATCATAGTGAAGCAATAGGAGAACAGATGGTACCCAGCGCATGAAAACGGCGCTTTGTGTCGGGATCGATAAGAAATGGTGCACGGACTAAGATGAAATAGGCGCTGTTGCGCCATTGTAAGTGGATTGTAATCTAGCCGTTCCAGTCGGCATACCGTATTATTTGCTTTTCTTCGGGGGAAGGGTGACAGTGCGCTTAGGGGGAGGGTGACAGTGCGCTAAACTTGGGGGATGAGAGTGACAGTCCAGCACTGTCACCGAAATCCGAGAAAGCGTGAGATCTTGCCAGCTCAGTTGACCTTTGTAGAGGTCTAGCTCGGTCGCCCAGGAAATGTATTTCTTCCCGTCCGCCATAATGTCCTCGATCATCGTGGTGGGCGCGATGCGCGCAGTTTGACATGCTCTATCCGGTGACAGGTTGGGCAGAGAAGGGCGAAGTCCTTCGGCTCCGTCATGCGGATGCCCTCAGCTAACGGGTCCTTGTGGTGAATATCGAAGAGGCTGCGGCGCGGGAGTTTTGCAAGGGCGGCATCGGCGGCGGGGTCGAAGCCGCAATCGTCGCACTGCGTCGTTCCCGCTTTCTGCCGCTGGAACCAGAACCGCTGGGCGACCCAGGCTGCCCGCCGCTTGATTTTGATCTTGCGCTCCTCCTCCTGCCCCTCAAGCGCATGGAGGAGGTCAAAATTGATGTTCTGCAGGAGCGAAGCGGGAATCTGGTCGCGAAGGGCCATCTCGATCTCATCTTCAATGGCGATCCAGGCATTGCCGGCCGGGACTTCGACGACGTCGAGCTCTGCAATTTCGCTCCGCATCCTCTCGCTCACAGGACGCAGCAGCGCGCTCTGGGTTTGGTATGCGGAACGGAAGACCTCACGCGAGAGCACGTCGTGAGCCTTGGGTTCGCCAGTGATCTTCCATGTCCTCACGATAGGAAATGCCACCGACCAGCGATTTCGCTTTCCCGGCTCGGACCATGCGTCCTGAAGGTGTTCGAATTCCTGCGCGCCGATGATATCGACCAGCCGCCGTGCCGAAGGGCGCAACTGGTGAATGGCAATCAAGCAGTCCGCGAATTTCTCGTGGCGTTCGCGATCCGCCAGCACCTGAGGGTCGTTTTCGTGGCCCGGCTGCGCCGTCCCGAATGATTGAGTCACGCGCTCCAGGACCAGTCCGCCAGCCAGTTGCTGATTGACGGTGGATTGGCATTTCGCATGCGCATCTGGTCCCGTTCCTGTTGGGGTGAAGCCAAGCCAAGTTGTTCCGGGCAGCCAGTCGGCCTTCGTGCTCGTAACGGGAAGTGGCAAATCGCGAATCTTCATCGGGTCATTCACACAAGTTGTCTGCGCTGAGGGATGTCGGAGCTTTTCACCCATTTATCGCAATTGGATCAAGAGTACAGGAGACGGAAGTCGCTCGCGGCAGCGCTCTTCCAGGACAGTCCCTCCATAGTTGCAAAGAATAAACCCGACGTTGCGGTCCTCGCAGTCCTGAAGCGGCCAAGCCATGCCGGGCCTGGCCGAGAAGGCCTTTTCGCCTTCACCCTTGACCACGTAAATACCATGGCTGGGGGTATTCTCCGGTGCTGCCGCTTCCTTCGATCGTGCCAGATGCGTACTGCACAATGGGCTGGCGAATTCGAAGCGGATTTCGGATAATCCGGTGCGCAAATAAGGAGCGCGGTAGTGCTGGAAGACGAAGAGAACTCACTCACCTGCCAAAGGTGGGTAAAAATCATGGCCGACTTCTCGGCTGACGGCGTTTGGGACAAGCAGGGCGAGCTCTGCCACCTCGCCGATCTTCCGGTCTCGGACGCTCTCAAGCAGAGGATCAGCGCTTGGATCGACTGGTACGATCGGGAGGCCGATGCGGACGGCCCGAATGTCATTCCGTTTGATGTGCGTCAGTTCAGCGAACAAGGGGTGGCGATTGCACGGGATGTGAAACGCGAACTCACGGATTGGACGGTTGTCTATTTCGACGAGCGCCGATGCAATGAGTCCATTCTCGAAGGAGGTCCCGCGAATCGGAGTTACTTCGAATACGAGGTGAAAGTCGGCGATGTGGGTGACCAGTGACGTTGATGCCGCTCCCGAATCAGGGCCAGTCCCACAAGGTCTGGACGATTTTCGTCGATGACAACTTCCACTGCTGGGATGAAAGCGAGCACTTCGATCTCGGTAAGTTCGAGCGCTACGAAGTGGCTTTGGCTTAATGCCGGAAAATCGTCGACCGATCTTTGGAGAATCGTTCGGCCCACGGCGCCGATGTCCTGTACGAACACTTTGTCTCATTCGGTGAAGCCGGCTGAAATGCCGAGCGCGCCGGCCAGGCGCTGCCGGGCGCCTTCATCCGGCAAGAGGCCAGAGAGCACCCGTCTCGTCCTGGCTGAGGGTGCCCGCCTTGGCTTCGCCGAACCAGACGTCCAGCAGGCGTGTCATGGCGCACTTCCCCGTCGGCTGGCGACGGAGACGCCAAGGCCCAGAGCCGCTGCTACCTGGAGCGCGCGGCCGATCTGGCAGCTCGCCTTTCCAGCTTCCAGCTCGCGCACGAACCGAACGCCCACTCCGGTGAGCCCGGCCAGCTGTTCCTGTGTCAGTTTCTGGATCTTGCGCTCCTGGCGGATCATGAGGCCGAAGCTTTTGCTATCCATGGCCATTTTGCATGAATCATCCCTATCGGGACGATTATAGCGTCATGACGGCGAAAAATCCAGAAAAAGAACCGATCGGGACTATTGTTGGCCAGTGGTGCTGATGTCGGCCAAAAACATCCCGTACGGGATGAACTTTGGCCCGACAGTCTCGAAACTCACCCGCGATTCTTCTTTTTCTTCGGCTTCTTGCCGAAGGTTGGCTTGGCAAACGGGGCGGCGTGGTCGCGCCGCGGCCGTCCGGCATCGGCGGGCTTGTGTTTGTGCGGCCGCTTTTTATCCAATCCCGGCATGGTCGCGGACGTGGGAACGCCGTCGCCCGCGGCCTCGCCATGAGACTTTTGGCGCGGCTTATGCCGGGGCTTGTCGTTCCAATATGCCTTGCCCTTGTGGGCTTTGCCGTGGCCCGCAGTCTTGTCGGCGGGCTTTTCGAACGACGCTTCGCCGTGCGGGCCGGCCGCATGGGCCTCGTCATAAAACTTCTGGCGCGGCTTATGACCGGGCTTGTCGTTCCAATGTGCCTTGCCCTTGCGGGCTTTGCCGTGGCTCGCAAATTTATCGGCAGGCTTTTCGAATGGCGACTCGCCTTGCGGGCCGGCCGGCGGGGCCTCGCCATGAAACTTCTGGCGCGGCTTATGACCGGGCTTGTCGTTCCAACGTGCCTTGCCCTTGTAGGCCTTGCCGTGGCCCTCAGGTTTATCGGCAGGCTTTTCGAACGGCGCTTCTCCTTGCGGGCCGCCCGGCAGCGCCTCGATGCGGATGGCCTCTTCCTGGTCGGGGCGCTTCAGGTTGTTTGAAAAGCGCTCCGCGGCCTCACTGGAGATCTCGAATTCGCTGTGGTTGCCGTAAATTCTGATGGCGCCAATGTCCTGCTTGCCGATGTCGCCGCGGCGGCAGATCATCGGCAGCAGCCAGCGGGCCTCGGCATTCTTCCTGCGCCCGACGCTCAAGCGAAACCACACGCTGCCCTCCGCCGCGAAGGGGCGAAACTCCGGCTTTGTCTTTCTCGTTTCCGTGCCCGTTTGGCCGTCGTTGCCACGCGCGTTGCGAGCCTCCCGCCGCTCGCCGCGATCGTCACGCGACCGGCCGCTGCCGGGGCCCGGATCGGCGATATCTTCGGGCGCGGGCAGGCGCGCGCGATAGAGCCTGGCGAGCGCCGCCGCGATCTCCTCAGGTGACCGCTCGGCGAGCATCGTGCGCGCCAGGGTCAGGTCATCCTCGCTCGACTCCTCCGTGAAGAGCGGACCCTCGAGCATGCGCTGGTGATCGAGTTTGCGGATCTCTTCCGCCTGGGGCGCCGTGCCCCACATGGCCTCGATACCGGTCTGGGCGAGCATCGCTTCCGCGCGCCGGCGGCGCGCCGGCGGCACCAGCAGCACGCTGACCCCCTTCCGGCCCGCACGGCCGGTGCGCCCGGATCGATGCTGCAGGGTTTCCGGGTCATTCGGCAGATCCGCATGAATGACGAGGCCGATATTGGGCAGATCGATGCCGCGCGCCGCGACATCGGTCGCCACGCAGACGCGCGCATGTCCGTCGCGCAACGCCTGCAGCGCGTGCGTGCGTTCGTTCTGCGTCAGCTCTCCCGACAGCGCCACCACGGAAAATCCGCGCTCAAGGAGTGCGGCCTGCAAATGCCGGACGGTATTCCGCGTATTGCAGAAGACCATGGCGCCGGGCGACTCGAAATACCGCAGCACGTTGACGGCCGCGTGCTCGGCATCGCGCGCGGCGATCCTGACGGCGCGATATTCGATATCGGCATGGCCGCCTTCGCGCCCTTCGACTTCGATGCGGAAGGCGTCCTTCTGATATTGCCTGGCCAGCGCCACGATTCCGCGCGGCAGCGTCGCCGAGAACAGCACCGTCCGGCGCGTGTCCGGCGTCTCTTTCAGGATGAATTCCAGATCCTCGCGGAAGCCCAGATCGAGCATTTCATCGGCCTCGTCGAGCACGACGGCTTGCAATTTCGAGACGTCGAGATGGCGCCGCCGCAAGTGATCGCACAGCCTTCCCGGCGTTCCGACGACGATATGGGCACCACTGCCAAGCTCGCGCTGTTCCCGCCTGGGGTCCATGCCGCCGACGCAGGATACGATGCGGGCACCGGTATATTGATAGAGCCAGGCGAGCTCGCGCTGCACCTGCAAGCCAAGCTCCCGTGTCGGCGCCACGATCAAGGCCAGGGGCTTGCTGGCGTTTCTTTCGAAACGATCCGTGTCGCCAAGGAGATTCCTGGCGATCGACAGTCCATAGGCGACCGTCTTGCCGGAGCCGGTCTGCGCCGAAACCAGGAGGTCGCGGTCGATTGCCGCATCGGCGAGCACCGCCGCCTGCACGGGCGTCGGCTCGGTATAGCTGCGCTCAGTCAGGGCTTGGGCGAGCGGCGGAATTGTCGGCAAGAATGTCACGAGATATCAGACCTTGATGGGCTGCCGTAGAGACAGCGAAAGAACCAAATGCATGGCCGGTGGGTATCGACCGGCGAAGAGCGTTATGTGGGAGTGCCTTACACGGTGACAAGCAAGAGCGCCAATTATCGCTGGCGATTTTGCCCAAGACCGGCATTGACCGCCGAATCCGGCCGCCTGCTGTTTACCCATTGTAACCTGTGATGCAAGAGCCTCAGTGTTGCGGGATAATGATGGGAATTCTTGTGTCTTGAAATCGATGTTGGTCGCTGCAGGAGGCCTCGCTTGAGCTTTCTCGGCCGGCGGTCAAGCCGGGTCCAATGTCAGCGCCAAACGGCAGGGGAAATCAAATGGGCGTTTCTGGACTACTAAGCTATTGATTTGTTAGGCGTTAATCTTGCCGTAGTCGGGCCCGTTCAATCGGATCGAGTTATGCACTACTGTCCCGAAGGCGGACTAACGATCGAAAAGTGTCTCCTATAGCCGACACGACCTGCAGCCTATTCTATCCGGCAAGCTGGCATCCTTTCCTGTTTCCAGGGCAGTCGAGTGAGCGATGTTTCGTAATCTCAATACCAGCACAAAGCTGCTCGTTCTGTGCGGCATCTTCATCATCACGCTTGGCGTCACCACCTACAGCCTCGTCCAGGAAAAACAGATCGCGGTGGATTTCGCCAAGAAGGAAGTGGCCGGCAACCGCCATGTCGCCGACCTCCGGACGATCTATACGACGATACTCGCCGGCCACCGGCCAGATGACTCTTCTTCCGCGAAGCCATTGCCGGCTGATGAACTCCTGCGCCTTCTTCCTTCGGCGAATTCCGACCCCGTAGGACTTCCCGAAACAGGCGAGCTGGAGCAGGCGCTCGCCGGGGCCATTCGCGAACTGTCGCGGGCTGTCGATGGTCCGCAGGCCGACGGGCTTGCCCTTGAAGCGCTCATCAAGGCGCAGCGCCTCATCTCACGCATCGGCGACGATTCCAACCTGACCCTGGATCCCGATCTCGACACCTACTATCTGCAGGATATTGTCGTCACCAAGCTTCCTGCGTGGCTCATTCAACTCTCCGAGCTGCGCGCACTGTCCAAGGCAACGGCGCCGGGCCACATTGCTTCGGGTGGACGCACGGCACGCGTGCTGGCGCTCAAGGAGCTCCTGCTCGCGAGTGCCGATGGAATTCAAGGCAATCTTGCGGCGGCGTATCGAGGAAACACCGATGGCAGCGTGCGCGAAACGCTAGATCAGAAGTTCAGCGCGGCAATTTCCGCCACGCGCTCGCTTCTGAATCACTTGAGTGACAGGCAAGTCCCTGGACCGTCCGGCGGCGTCGATCAGGTTGCGGGCGTCATGTTTGACGGCGCCATCCGCAACGTGATCTCGGCCTGGGCAGGCACGCAGAGCGAACTCGACAGCCTTCTCCAGCGGCGAATTGACGGTCTGCTGGCGAAGCTGAGAGTTAACCTGGCTGTGATCGGGGCGCTTGGCGCAACCAGCATCCTCATCGCGTTATTGACGCACCGCCATATCGTAGGGTCGCTCAAGCGGTTCGAGGCCGTGGCAAATGCCGTGCGTGAGACGAAGGATTACGGCTTGCGCGTCGACCTGCGCAGCCGTGATGAGATCGGCCGGCTGGCGGAGGCATTCAACGACATGCTGTCCGAGCTTTTCCGGGCCCATGCACGCGAGGCGACCGAACAAGCCGAACTGGCGCGTGTCACGCGACTGACCACAATGGGTGCGATGACCGCCTCGATCGCTCATGAAGTCAACCAGCCCCTGGCGGCGATCGTGGCAAACAGCAGCGCCGCGCTGCGCTGGCTTGCAAATAAGGAGCCCGATCTCAATGAAGCGAGTGCCGCCCTCAAGCGCATCGTTCGGGATGGACACCGTGCGAGCGAGGTGATCGCGAGCGTCCGGGCCATGTTCAAGAAGGATCGGTCCGAGCGGACATCACTCGCCGTCAACGATCTGGTGCACGAGGCCCTGCTTCTCACCCAGGCGCAACTGCATAATCACGGAATAGTCGTGCAGACAGAGCTTCGCGAAGGCCTTCCCGAGATCCTTGCCGATCGGGTCCAGTTGCAGCAGGTTCTGATAAACCTGATCATCAATAGCGCCGAGGCAATGGCGTCCGTCACGGAAAGGGAACGGCTGCTGCTGGTGAAGACAGATACCGACGACGCCGGCGCCGTCCGGATAGCGGTGACCGATTCCGGCACCGGAATCGATCCTGATGAATTGGAACGCATCTTTGAGCCCTTCGTCACGACGAAGTCGAGCGGCATGGGGTTGGGACTGGCCATCTGCCGTTCCATCGTCGAGTCACATGGCGGGCGGCTGTGGGTGGTGTCTTCGAATGCGCACGGCGCGACCTTCCACATGACGGCGCCGGGCAGGGTGGGCAGCACATGACGAGAGATGGAAGCGAAAAGTCAGCTGTCGTCTTCGTCATCGACGATGATGCCTCGGTCCGGGAGTCGCTCAGCAGTCTGTTTCGTTCCGTTGGCCTGCAGGTCGAGCAGTTCGTCTCAGGCGCCGAGTTCCTGCGGGCGGCCCGGCCGGACACCGTCTCCTGCCTCGTGCTTGACGTGCGATTGCCGGGATCAAGCGGGTTGGACTTTCAGGTCGATCTGGCCAAGGCAAACATTCACATTCCGATCGTCTTCATGACAGGACATGGCGATATTCCGATGACCGTCAAGGCCATGAAGGCCGGGGCGGTCGAATTTCTGACCAAGCCATTTCGTGATCAGGACATGCTTGACGCGGTCCAACTCGCATTCTCGCGCGATCGCGCCCGTCGCGAGACGGAAAAGGCGACCGCGGGTCTCAGGGCCAGCTTCGAAACCCTGACGGCACGCGAGCAGGAAGTCATGGCGCTTGTCACTGCCGGTCTGATGAACAAGCAGATTGCCGCCGAGATCGGCGTCAGCGAGATCACCGTCAAATTCCACCGCCATAATGTCACGCGCAAGATGGGTGCCCGATCGGTAACAGATCTGGTTCGCATGGCAGACGCGCTCGGGGTGCGCCGGGACAAGCCATAGATCAAGCCTGCCCGCGAACTGCGCACATCCTCAGCTCGATACCTTAACTTTCCCTTTCCTATACCAATGTATAGTTTCTCCTGATTTTCCGCGTGTTCAAATGTAACCTATGAACAGTGGAGTCGTTGCGCCGATAAGCGTAAGCCCCAATCACAAGGAAAGAAAATTTTGCTGCAGGCTCCCGTGATCTCTATCGTAGACGATGATGAATCCGTTCGCGAGGCAACCAAGGGCCTGGTGAGATCGCTGGGTTATACGGCTGTGACTTTCGGGTCGGCGGAAGAATTTCTGAGCTCCGAAAGGATGCCTGAAACCTCCTGCATCATCGCCGACGTGCAGATGCCGGGCGTGAGCGGGGTGGAGATGCAGGACCGGCTTATCGCCGAGGGCCACCGGCTGCCGGTGATCTTCATTACGGCATTCCCCGAGGACCGCGTTCGCGAACGCGCTCTTGAAGCCGGAGCAATCGGCTATCTGAGCAAGCCCTTCAACGAGGAGCATCTGATCGGCTGCCTCGACAAGGCTCTCGGGAATCGCGCCCCAGGACGGCCAAGCTGACGCCGACCGGCCGTGCGGTATCGGTTACTATACCTTGGTATAGCCTCGCCCCTCTCTACCGATATCGAGTCTTACCTAGTGTATCATTGAGCCGGCGGACGCGTCGCCTATAAGCTTCCCTCCATACAAAGATAAGAACAACCGGGCTGGGAGGCCTACATGGCTCACGTGCAGTTCCTGCAGTTCGTTCTCCTTGGGCTCATCACCGCAACCCTGCTGACCGGCGGCGTGGCGGTCACGCTGTCCGTACGGGCCGTTGATAACGATGGTTTCCAATACGCCGCCAATCAGCCTCAGGCCGTCAAGCTGGAGCCGGTGAAATGACCCTCAGATTCGCCATCAAGGAAATGGCCGCGGTCATGCTCGCGCTTTGCATGCTGACGATCATCCCGGCGGCTTCCTCCTCATTCAAATCCTACAAAAGCCGCCCGGCTCCCGGCGGATTTTCCGAGATTCACAAGAACGGCAACACGCCCCTGTGGATGTTGAGCGCCTACGAGCGCGAGGTCGCCGGAATCTGACGAGACGCGTGCCATGTGAGTCCCCTGCATAATGGCACGCCCCAAAGCATAAACCAGATTCCGGCGACATACTTTCGACAGTTTCAGGCCGCCGGCTTGCGATTCCCGATCGGCACGAACTTGCCATCCTTCACGGAAATGATGGTGACTTCCTTGTCCGGCGCGCGGGACTTGTTCGAGAAGTCCGCATTCCCGGTTACGCCGGCGAAGCTGGTGATGGTGAAGATGGCGTCGTTGATCGCCTTCGAACTCAGATCACTCGACTTGTTCATCGCGTCTACCATCAAGTTGACCGAATCGTAGCCGAGGCCGGCAAAGGCGTTCTCCGGCGGAACACCGTACTCGGCCTTGTAGGCGTCGATGAATTTGGCGACCAGGGGATTGTCCGTACTCATCGCCATGTGCGTCGTAAAATAGACATCGACAGTGTTGTTGGCGCCCGCGTTCTTGACGAGATCCGGATTGTCGAAGGCATCTCCGCCGATGATCGGGATCTTGACGCCGGCTTCGCGGGCCTGGCGGACGAAGGTGGCGTCATCGCCGGGGTTCATCGCCGCGTAGATAACATCCGGTGCCGGATTGGTGCCGCGGATCTTCGTGATGTGGCTGGAATAATCCGTGTCGCCGGTGTGGTAGCTGCTTTCCTCGATGATCTTGCCGCCGTCCCTCTGGAATCGTTCTCCGAAGAACTGCGCGATGGCGCGCGTGTAGTCGGTATCGCCGTCGCGAAGGAGGAAGGCGGTCTTGGCGCCCAGATCCTTCTTGGCGAATTCGGCCGCGACAAAGGCCTGATAGTCGTCGCCGAACGGCATCATATGCGCAAACTCGCCGATCTGCTCGGGCAGGTTGGGCACGGTGCCGCCGGTATCGAGATAAGGAATGCCGGCATCCTGTGCGATCGGCGCACTCGCCAGATAGAACCCCGAATCGCAAACGCCGACGATCGCGATGACTTTATCTTCATGGACCAGGCGCTGGGCGGCGTTGGCGATGTCGGCCAGCGTGCTCTTGCCATCATACTGGATAAGCTCGAGCTTCTGTCCCTTGACGCCGCCGCCGTCATTGACCTGCTTGATCGCGAGCTTGGCACCCTTGAGTGCCGGATCCTCGATCGTGGCGTAGGAACCGGTCAGGCTGTAGATCGATCCGATCTTGATCGTGTCGGCCGCGCCGGCATATTTCGCGAGCCATGCCGTGCCGATGGTCGCCGTGGTGGCGACCAGGAACGTTCGTCTTTTCATTGATGCGCCTCCTTCTCGTTTCACGTGGCTTTTCGTTCAGACATCGACGCTGGCGCCACCATGCCTTGAACTGCGTCGTCTCGAAGTTCGCGGCAGATTGAAGATGGTCCGCCACGAAAATTCCTTGGCCCCGGCGAGCCCGCCGGGTCTGACCAGCATTACGCCGATCAGGATGAGCGCCGTCACAATCTGCGTCAATCCGTTGAGCGCCGGGATCTCGATGCCGAGGATGCTCCCGCCGCGCTCCAGGGGTATGATGAATTGCGGCAGGATGGTCATGATCACGGCGCCGACAATGCTGCCGGTGATGCTGCCCATGCCGCCCAGGATCATCATCGCCACGCCGAGAAAGACCGCGTTGAACGAGAATTGGCCGGGCGTCAGGATGCGCAGGAGATGGCCGAGCAGCCCGCCGGCGATGCCGGCGAAAAACGCGGCAATCGTGAACCCGATCAGTCGCGTATGCGCGACATTCACGCCCGACATCTGCGCCGCCACGTAGTCGTCGCGCACCGCCCGGAGCGCACGCCCGAACCTGGAATGCACAAGACGGTAGACGACAAAGATCGTCAGCACTAGGAAGCCACAGATCCACCACAGATTGGCAAGACGGGGGATGCCGGAAAGTCCGAGGGCGCCGCGCGTGTAATCGACCAGATTTACGATGGCGACCTGAACGATCACCGTCAGGCCCAGCGTCGCCACGGCCAGATAATGCCCGCGCAGCCGCAGGACGGGCCAGCCCACCAAGATTGCCGCTACCGAGGCCACCAGGCCGCCGATCAGCAGCGCCGGCAGGAAGGGCATCTGCAGCTGCAGCAGCCAGTCGGGGTAGCCTGGAATGCGCGAGCTCTTCATGGTCACCGGATAGGTGAGGATGGCCGCGGTGTAGCCGCCGAGCGCCATGAAGGCCGGGTGCCCGAGCGAGAACATGCCACCGAAGCCGGCCGCGAAATTGAGACTGACCGTGGCGATGATGTTGATGCCGAGCAAGCCGAGAATCTGCAGATAGAACGGATTGAGCTGCGCCTCCGCGGCCCAGACGGCGAGCGCGAATAGAAGGAGAGCGATCAACGTCATGGACGTCGTGCGGTTCATCGGGCTCTACACCTTCACCATCTCGGCCTTGCCGAACAGCCCGCTCGGCTTCACCAGCAGGACAAGAATCAGGACCAGAAAGACATACGCGTCGCGATACTGCGCCAAGGCATCCGGCAGGTAGCCGACCAGGAATGTTTCCAAAAGGCCGAGGATGAGGCCGCCGACGACGGCGCCGGGGAACGACCCGATGCCGCCGATCACTGCCGCCACAAAGCCCTTGAGCCCCGGTACGAAGCCGGAAAGTGGGGTGAGATGGCCGTATTTGTAGCCGATCAGAACACCGGCAACGCCCGCGAGCGCCGATCCGATCAGGAAGCAGACCATCACCATGAACGGCACGTTCACACCCATCATGCGCGCCGCGCTCATGTCCTGGGCCAGCGCGCGCAGCGCACGGCCATGACGCGTGTGCTTGAGGAACAGGTGCGTCGCCAGGGTCGCCGCGAGGGCAACGACGACGATCGCAAGGTCCACGTTTCGCAGCACGATTTCACCCACCCGGAATGGCTGGTCCAGAAACGGCGCCGGGTCAGGCCGCTTCGGCTGCGGCGAGGTCAGCATCAATACGAGATTTTGCAGCAGGAGCGACACGCCCAGCGACGCCACCAGCAGCGTGACCTCTGGCGATTTCAGGAGCGGCCTGTAGATGGCCCATTGGACGAGAAAGCCGGTGACCGTGGCACCGGCGACGCCACTGAGCAGGACCACCCAGGCCGGTGCCCCGAGCGCCGAAACCGGCAAGGCCAGAAACACGCCGACCATCAGGATCTCGCCATGGGCGAAGTTGATCATGCGCAGGATTCCATAGACCATGCTGAGCCCGATCCCGACGAGGGCATACAGGAATCCAAGCACCACGCCGTTGGCCAAATGTTGCAGAAATTCGCTGAATTGCGTCATCTGTGCTATCCCAGATATGCTTCGATCACATCATGGCGTTCCTTGAGGTCGCCGGCGGGACCCGAGAGCGTCACCTTGCCGGTCTCCAGCACATAGCCGAAGTCGGCGACTTCCAGAGCCATGGCGGCATTCTGCTCCACCAGCATGATCGAGCAGCCAAGCTTGCGGATCTCCGCGATCGTCTCGAAGATCAGTTCGACCAGATTGGGTGCCAAGCCGAGCGACGGCTCGTCGAGCAGCAGTAGCGTCGGCGCCGCCATCAAGGCGCGGCCGATCGCGACCATCTGCTGCTCACCGCCGGACAGAGTGCCGGCCAGTTGCTTGCGCCGTCCGGCAACGCGTGGAAACAACGCATAGACCCGGTCCAGACCTGCATTGATCACCGTCTTGTCCGTAACATTATAGGCGCCCAGCAGCAGATTCTCCTGCACGGTCATTTCGGGGAACAGCCGGCGCCCTTCCGGGCACATGACGATGCCCTGCGCCACCCGCTGCTCGCAGGACAGCCGGGTGACGTCGTGGCCTCGGTACAATACGTGTCCTTGATGAGCCGCGACGATGCCGCTGACAGTCGACAGCAAGGTCGTCTTGCCGGCGCCGTTGGCGCCGATGATCGTGGTTATCCCGCCGGCCGCGATGTTCAACGAGACATTCGCGAGCGCCGGCACCGCGCCATAGCGCACGGCGATGTCCTTGACCTCGAGCACGGGCGGCTGCGCCGCCGCTCCGTCCGCCGCTCTGGCGCTTGCGCTCAATTGACCTGTACCCAGATACGCCACCACGACGTCGTGATTGCCGCGCACCTCCGCGGGCGAGCCTTCGACCAGCAGCTTGCCGAAATCGATGACGGTGATGCGCTCGCACAGGTCGGTGACGAACTGCATGTCGTGTTCGACCAGCAGCAGGCTGAACCCGCGCTCGGCATGCAGCGCCCGGATCAGTTCTATCAGTTGATGGCTCTCGGCGCCGGTCAGTCCGGCCGCCGGCTCGTCAAGCAGCAATAGCGATGGATTGGCGACCAGGCTGCGCGCCAGGTCGACCCGCTTCTGTACGCCATAGGGCAGATTGCCGGCCATGTCGTGAGCATAGTCGGCGATCTGCAGAGCCTCGAGCGCGTCCATGCTCCGCCGGCGCACCTCCGCCTCGAAGCGCCGTGAATTCGGCAGGCCCAGCAGGATAGACGCCGGCGACGGCGGTTTTGCGCCGAGATGCGTGCCGAGCATGACGTTCTCGATGACGCTCATGGCCTGAAACAGCCTCAATGTCTGGAATGTGCGTGCGACGCCGCGGCTGGCGACCTGATCCGCGCGCAGGCCGAGGATGGAGCGACCGGCGACACGGATCTCACCGCCGCTCGGACGATAGAGCCCGGTGATGACGTTGAAGGCCGTGGACTTGCCCGAGCCGTTCGGCCCGATCAGGCCGCGGATCTCGCCCGCCTTGAGCCGCAGCGAAAGCTTGTCCAGCGCGCGGACGCCGCCGAAATTGATCGAGACCTGATCGAGCTCGAGCACCGGCGCGTCGAGGGATGGCGCATGGCCAGGATAACCGGCGGGAACAGGCGTGGCGGGCGCGCTCAATTCCACTGACATCTCCGCTCCATCGCACGCTTTCGCAACGGTTCGTCCCTGAGGGCTTCGACATAATTGCGAAGCCCCTGCGATAATGAGACCTGCGGGCGGTAGCCGAGATCGCGCGCCGCGGTGGTCAGTTCGTAACCGGTCGGGCCTGGGTCCGGGATCTTGCTTTCGCGGAAGCTTACACGAAGCCGGGGCAGATGGTTGGCGAGCGTTGCGACGACCTCTCTAAACGGCAGCCCGTCGCCCGCGGAAATGTTGTAGGCGCGGCGCGGCAATCGCGCGGGCGCCGTGGCGGCGGCAAGAACGCCCGCCACGGCATCCGCGATGTACAGATAATGTGTGCGGCCTGACGCGTTGTCGTCGAGCGTGACCGCCTCGCCGGCGAGGCCCGCCCGGATAAGGCGCTCGAGCGTCGTCGGCGTTCGCCGCCCAGGTCCGTAGATCCATGAGAAGCGCAGGGCGACGGCATCGAGGCCGTGCTCGCTTGCATAGCCGGTCATCGCTGCTTCGGCCGCTACCTTGCTGGCGCCATAGACGGTCTCCGGCGCGAAGCGCGTCTCCTCGCTGATCATACCAGGCGAACCTGGTCCATAGACGTCCACCGAGGAACACAGGACGAAACGAACGGCCCGCTTGCGCCGCGCCGCTTCCAGCAAATACGCGGTGCCCGTCACGTTGATCTGCCAGATGTCGAGTGGGCGCTCAGCCATCACCATCGGCCCCGACACGGCGCCGGCATGAATGATCGTGTCGATCGGCTGACTGTCTACGAGCGCATCCACCTGGCGCCGGTCGGTCAGGTCGCATGGGTGGAAGGCCGCGGGATTGGCCGCGCCGTGGCCGAGATCGCTTCCTATAGTCTCGACGCCGTCGCGACGCAGGCGGTCGACCAGTGCGCTGCCCAGGAAGCCGGCGCCCCCCGTCACAAGCACGCGGTCAAGCCGGCGTTGGGTGCCGCCCTCGTCAGACGCTTTCCCAGTCATTGCAAGCCGCCTCCCAGCGTGCTTGTAACAAATGTTATTTGCGTGCTAATTTGTAGATCATTTATAACAGAAAGTCTCATCCGATATCGAGCACGACGCGCCGAGAGGATCGCGGTCAACTTTCCGCCCGGCAGCACAAGAGTCGTGCGGGCGGGCCGGGGCCCGACAGGAGCACATCAGGCAGATCGGACCGGAATTGCGTGACATCATGGAGCGGCTGCTCGAGCCCAACGAACCAGATCCCGTCGTGGTCCAGAACCCGGACGGTGCATCGGAAATCCTGCTGATCTCCGACCATGCCGGCCGGCTCATCCCGCGCCGGCTGGGCACGCTGGGCCTGGGCGACGCCGACCTCGATCGGCACATCGCCTGGGATATCGGCATCCGCGACGTCACCACCCAGGTCTCCGACAAGCTCGGCGCAACCTATATCTACCAGCGCTATTCGCGGCTGGTGATCGACTGCAACCGGAAGCCGGGCGTGGCGCAGTCGATCGCTGTGGTCAGCGACGGCACCGAAGTGCCGGGCAATCGCAATTTGACGGCCGCCGAGGTGCGGGCGCGCGAAGTCGAGCTCCTGCACCCCTATCAGGCGACGATCGAACGCGAGCTGGATCGCCGCAAAGCAACCGGCCTGCCGACGGTGATCTTTGCCATGCACAGCTGCACGCCGGTGTTCGGCAACGACCCGCCCCGGCCCTGGCAGATCGGGGTGATCGCGCATCGCGACTGGCGGATCGGCGAGGCTTTGCTGGCCCTGCTGTCCGCCGAAGCCGGCTTGTGCGTCGGCCGGAACAAGCCTTACGAAGTGAACATGGAGATGGATTATACCATTCCGGTCCATGCCGAGGGGCGCGGCCTGCCTTATGTCGAGATCGAGATCAGACAGGACCTGATCGCCGACGCGGCGGGCCATCGCAGATGGGCGGAGCTCATGAGCCGCCTGCTGCCTCAGGTGGTCGAACGATCGGGAGTCCTCAAGACGTGAAGCGGCCTCGGGCAGCGTCGAGGGATAAGAGCGCGGCCCGACGGGATGAGCCGTTGTCGGAGCGGGTCCGGCGCGACCTCACGAATTACACGGCGGCGGAGCGCCGCGTCGCCCAGTCTCTGCTCAGCGATTACCCGGTCGCTGGCCTGGAGACGGTTGCGCGCTTTGCGCACCGGGCGGGCACCAGTGGGCCGACCATCCTGCGGTTTGTCAGCCGCCTCGGTCTCAAGAGCTATGCCGAGTTCCAGAACCGCTTGCGGGGCGAGGTGCAGGAGCGGCTGCAGGGCCCGCTGGCGCGCTACCCGTCGCGGCGCAGCTGGGGCGAGGGTAGCAAGCTGCAGGAGCGTGTCGGCTCGGCGCAGTGCCGCAACATCGAGCGCGCGGTGAGAAGTGTCTCGCCTGAGGAGTATGCCGCCATCACCGAGCTGGTGTGCGACCCGCGGCGCAATGTCTTCTGCCTCGGCGGCCGCTTCACCCAGATGCTCGCCGCCTACTTCCATCATTGCCTGCGCGAGCTCCGGCCCGGCGTGCGGCTGGTGCGGGAGAGCAGCGCCAGCTGGGCCGATTACCTGCTCGACGTGCAGCGCGGCGACGTGCTGGTGGTGTTCGACTTCCGGCGCTATCAGCGCGACGTGCTGGAGTTTGCCTCGGGTGCTGCGACGCAAGGCGCCGACATTGTCCTCATCACGGACATCTGGAATTCACCGATCGCGGCGCAAGCGGCACATGTCATCGGCTGTCCGGTGGAAATGCCGACCGCTTTCGACAGCGCGATCGGCGGGCTGGCGATGGCGGAGGTGATCGTGGCCGGCGCGGTCGAGCGGCTGGGCGGTCGCGCCAGGAAACGGATCGAGACCCTCGAAACGCTGCGCCGGCCCTTTCACTTGGAGAGCACTCTGTCGATGGGGACTCGGAAGCCGGAAAAGAACAGGAAGAGGGGAGGCCTTGCGCCATGAATCGGGAACCGCTGACGATGTTCTGCTATGTCGACATCTCGGGCCAGGTGCGCGGCAAGGGCATACCGACGCGTCTGCTGGAGAAACGGCTCGCGACCGGCGTCGGCTGGACGCCGACCAATATCATGTTCACGCCGATGGGCACGATCGCGCCGTCTCCCTTCGGCCCGTTCGGCGACCTGATCCTCAAGCCGGATCGCAAGGCCGAGGCCAATGTGGACTTCGGCGACGGCTCGCCCAAGGAGCACTTCTTTCTCTGCGACCTGCTGACGACCGACGGAACCCCATGGGAGTGCTGCCCGCGCACGCTGCTGCGCCGGGCAGCCGACGATCTCAAATCGGAGGCGGGTGTTACGCTGCGCATCGCCTTCGAACATGAGTTCTTCTATTCCGGCGCGCGGGGGCGCACGGGCGATCTCTATGCCCTCGATGCCGTGCGCCGGCATGGCGCTTTCGGCGAGATTTTGCTGGCGGCACTCGCCCAATGCGGCATCGAAGCCGACGGCTATCTGGCGGAGTTCGGCGAAGGGCAGTTCGAGGTGACTTTCCCGCCGGCCGAACCGCTCGCGGCCTGCGACAAGGCGGTGATGCTGCGCGAGATGACGCGCGGCACCGCCTGGCGTCTGGGGCATAGCGTCAGCTTCTCGCCGCGTTTGAGCCCGACCGCCATCGGCAACGGGCTGCACATCCACATGAGTCTGTGGGACGAGGCGGGCCGGCCGATCAGCCACGATCCGAAGGGGCCTTGCGGAGTGAGCGCCACGGCGGGCAAATTCCTGGCGGGCGTGCTCAAATACATGCCGGCCCTGTGCGCTTTCACCGCGCCGACGCCGGTGTCGTATCTGCGGCTGGTGCCGCATATGTGGAGCGCGGCGTGGTCGAGCCTCGGCTACCGCGACCGCGAGGCGGGCATCCGCATCTGTCCGACCTTCGACACCTTCCGGAGCAGCACCGCCGAGCAGTTCAACTTCGAATACCGCGCGGCCGATGCCTCGGCCTGCCCCTATATCCAGGTCGCCGCCATCCTGCGGGCCGGTCTTGCCGGCCTGAAGCAAGGCCTGCCGACGCCCGAGCCGCTGGTCGAGCAGGATCCGGGCGCCTTCACGGATGCCGAGCGGCAGCGGCGCGGCATCGTCCGGCTGCCGGGCACTCTGGGCGCCGCTCTCGATGCATTGGAGGCCGATGTGACGGTCAAGGGATTCGTGCCGCCGCTCTTCCTCAAGGCCTATCTCGCGAACAAGCGGGCGGAGCTTGCCCTCAGCCAGGATTGGACCGCTGAGCAGATTTGCAGCCGCTACGCAGAAGTGTTCTGAAGCTGGAGCATCGGACCGAAAGCGGGGGTGGATATCACGCGTCCTTGGGCGGAACCTCAAGTTTCGTGGTGTGCGGAAAATTGCCCGTGGCGATGTAGTCCAGTTCCTCAGGCGTGCTGTCGCGCCCGAGGATGGCATTGCGGTGGGGATGGCGGCCGAAGCGGGCGATCACGGCGCGATGCCTGCGTGGCTGGGTGGCGCCGAACTCGTAAACCTGCCGCAGATGCGGCGGCGCCTCGTTGATGAGGCGGTCGGCAATGGCGATGGCGATGTCGAGGTTGGCGAGATGGTCGGCCGGATCGGCGCATTCGCAGTGTTCCAGCGGTATCTTGAAGGCGGCCTTCTGCCAGACGTTCTCCAGCGCGTCGAAATGGCCGTTCTCCAGTCCCTGAAGGCAAAGGTCGCGAGCTCTCTCGTCATATGCATAGGCGCGGGGCGTGCCTGCCCAGACCGACCGGGTGAACTGATCGAAGATTAGAGTCAGAGCCAGCCGCCCCATGGGCTTGGCAGCCCAATGATCCAGATCGCCCGCGGCGGCGCGTGTCGTGAGGTCGGAGAACCGCGTGATCACCTCCTCGTGGGCCCCGCCGCGCATGCGCCAGTTCCACAGACGCATATGCTCCTCCGCCGTCGGCGCATCGCCATCGGGGAACCAGAAGGCGACGATATCTTCGGGGGCATAGTCCTGGGTGTTCATGGGTGTGCCGTTCCCTTCTTCCGAGGCAATCGAAGTCGCGTTCCATTTGAATCCCTTACGGGATTCTTGTTGGGGGTTTAGTGTGCGAATCTGGCGGATGCCTAAGCCATGATGTCGCCGCCATTGGGATCGAACACCGCGCCAATATAGAAGCCGGCGTCCTCGCCGGCCAGCAACAGCGCCGTCGGAGCGATCTCCTCGACCCGGCCTTGCCGCTTGACGATCAGTTCGTTCTGCTTCCTGGCGGCCCATTCCGGCGGCAGTTTCATATCGGTGTCGAGCGGGCCCGGGCAGATCGCGTTGACAGTGATGTTGTCGTCGGCAACCTCGTAGGAGAGCGAGCGGGTCAGGCCGAGAATGCCGGCCTTGGCCGCGGCGTAATGCGCCATGCCGCCGGCGCCCTTGTGGGCGAGCTGCGAGCTGATGTTGATGATGCGGCCATAGCGGTTGCGGCGCATGGCCGGCAGCACCGCGCGCGTGCACAGAAAAACGCTCTTGAGATTGATGCGCAGCATCTCGTCCCACATGGCGGTCGCCATGTTCTCCAGAAGCGCGACCGTCGCGATGCCGGCGTTGTTGACCAGGATATGCGGCGTGCCGAATTCCGAAATGATCCGGGTAAACGCCTTGTCGACGGCGGCTTCATCGCCGACATCGGCGCCGATCGCGAGGCCGCGCCGGCCCTGTTGTGTGATCGCGACGGCGGTACGGGCCGCTCCGTCCGCGTTCCGGTCGATGACCGCGACATCGGCGCCTTCGGCGGCGTAGAGCAAGGCGATCGCCTTGCCGAGCCCGGTTGCCGCGCCGGTGACGACCGCGATGCGCCGATCAAGCTTGCCCATCCATGCTTCTCCTCCGATCGCGACAGCCGACACTCTGTCTCAGAACGTCCGCAAGGCAATGCAGATGAACCCGGAGAGGGGAACGAAACTGTCCGACCGGCGTTGGTATGCGCTTAACGCAAGGAGATTTCACTATGGATTGGAATAGAGTCGAAGGCAATTGGAAGCAGGTCAAAGGCAAGGTCAAGGAGAAGTGGGGCAAGCTCACCGACGACGACCTGGACGTCATAAACGGACAGCGTGATCAGCTGGAAGGCAAGATCCAAGAGCGCTACGGAATAGCCAAGGATCAGGTCCGCAAGGACATAGACACGTGGTATACGACACAGGGCTGGTAGAACGCACAACAAGCCCGCATCATTCCGAATTGACCCGCTCCAGGCAATCAATGGGGCGGGTAAATTTCTGCGCGAGCAAACGCCAAGGGAATAATGGTCACCAGAAAGAAGCGATTGCGTGCCGGCAAGAGCATCTGGCAGGCGTTTCCAGCGCCCAGGATCTCGACCCGCGCCGCCACGGACCGCATGTCGGCGGATGTACTGGTGATCGGCGCCGGCATCAGCGGCGCATTGATCAGTGAAATGGCGGCGGCAGCGGGGCTGTCGGTAATCATCGCCGATCGGCGTGGCCCGATCCTTGGCTCGACGCCCGCGTCCACGGCGCTCGTTCAGTTCGAGATCGATACGCCCCTGACGAAATTGCGGGATAGGATAGGTGCAGGCAACGCGATCCGCGCATGGCGCCGATCGAAGCTCGCGGTGGAGAACCTCGCTCACCGCACGAAATATCTGGGGATCGATTGCCATATGGTTCGGCGAAATTCCCTATATCTTTCAGGCGACAGTCTGAATGCTGAGAAGCTGGAGCTTGAGGGAGAGGCACGCAACGCTGCTGGTTTTGAAACGGCTGTGCTGTCGCGATCGCAATTGAAGGCGGCGTACCGCTTAAGCAGATCGAAAGCGCTCCTGTCTTTCGGCAATCTGGCGCTCAATCCGCGCCTCCTCACATCTGGCTATTTGCGGCATGCCATGGCGCATGGTGTGCGCATCCTCGCGCCGGAAGAAGTCGTGCGGATCGAGGTTCGTGCCGGCGGGATAGCAGCTACTCTGAAAAGCGGGACGCGACTTCAGGCCGGTGCCGTCATTTATGCAACGGGGTACGAACTGCCGAAAATCGTCAAATTGCGATCGTTGAAGATTGCGTCTACTTTTGCAATCGCGACCTATCCTCAGAAACGACGGCTGTGGGCGACGCAAGCCCTGATCTGGGAAGCTTCGGAACCCTATCTTTATTTGCGCACGACACCTGACGGGCGCATTATCTGCGGGGGCGAGGACGAAGATTTCAGCGACGAGGATAGGCGCAACGCTCTCCTCCCAGCCAAGGTCGACCACATCCGTTTGAAATTGCAGAAATTGATGCCCTGGGTCGATACCACGCCGGAATTTCAGTGGGCTGCATCCTTCGGAGTCAGCAGTACCGGCCTTCCACGCATCGGCCGCATCCCCGGTCGGCAGGATGTTTACGCGGCCTTGGGATATGGCGGAAATGGAATAACATTCAGCCGTATAGCGGCGGAAGTCCTTACGGCGCAGCTGACAGGGCGACGCGACCCCGACGAAGACCTTTTCATGTTCTGAAGGATCTTCAACGCAACTGGTAACCGCTGGAGCATGATCCGGAAAACTGCGATCAAAGATCATGCGCAAACAAGAGGATTAAGCGCGAAGCCGGCGAGGCGTCCTATGGATCGCAGTAGCGAATCACTTCCGCATGCCGCTCAGCAAAATCGTCAAATCCTTGAGCCCACTTGTCGACCTGCCAATGCAGGGTGACGCAAGCGCGGCAAGGGTCATATTCTGCGGTGAACAGGGTGCCGAAACCCTCTTGGTAACGCCTCTGGAAGAGGGGCGGGAGGAGAAAAGCTTCGACGATTGAATCGGGTCTGGGGTCGTCTGCCAGCAGAGACTGCAAATAGGCACGGCGATCATGTGTTTCGGTAAAGCGGGGGCGCATAGCCTGCTCCGGTCCGCTCTGGTGATTTGTCGCGATGGCCGGCCAGACCTGACGCAGCCCGCCGCCCGGCTGCAACTCCACGCTCGCTGTCTGTCCAAGGCGATCCGCCAACGTAACATTGTAGGCCATATGAGACGGGACTCTCTTCAGCACGTCTAGGGCTTCTTCCACCGTCGAGCATGTCTCCAGGATGTAGCGAATGATGAGCGTAATGCCGAAGCCTGCGTCTGTGCCGCGGCGCCCTCCATAGGCAATGGCCGCACATAGGCCATCGGCATTTATGCCGTCCGACAACCCCCATAGGAATTCCACCATGCCTATCACCGGCTTTTTCCAATGAGACTTCAACAGCAGGCCCTCATTGAGCTCCGGCGACAGATCATAGTTGCGGACGAGCCGCACCATGCCATGGCCGGCTGCGGCTGCGATGGAACAACCCGAGAGATATTCAGGTGGCTTCCAGTGCGACAGAAAACGCGCTTCGAGGTCGCCACTGCCGGAGAGGACCAGGAGCTTCTCATAGGTTTGAACGAGCTGCGGCATGTGGCGCTGCAAGGCCTGAAGGCAGGCGGCCGGCGACGGCCCGTCGAAACGGCGCGTTGCGAGCCACGCCCGGTATGCCGGCCATGAATACCGCCAACGGGATTGCCACTTGAGCCCGGGCAGATCTTCCTCAAGGGCGGTGAACGTCATTTGCGTCATGCTGAAGGAACACCGCGCGGGGACGTAGGAGCCTTTGCCAGGAAGAAACGGACCATTTCCGCGGAAGCATTGGGGCCATCGCCGAGCGTATAGGAGCCTCTGGGATTTCCACCGCTCCAGGCATGCCCCGACCCATGGATGATCCATTGCTCCACTGATGCGACATCGGCAGATGCGGAGAATATTCGTCGATCGACAGTGCGTCCTCCGTCCGAAACGGTCAGTTCAAGAACATCGCCCGGACCTTTCGATCGCACCGCGTCCTTCCACAGGAAGGTTGCGTTCGCCGCAGCAACCGTCTGGTCCGCGCTGCCATGAAAAACAATCAGCCTTGGCTGGAATTCGTACCCCGCAGATGCGCGGGAGCGATGTCCATTTTCTCCCCGCATGGCGGCAAAGGCGCTGTTTGCATCATGCGCGGATTTGTAGGGGAGCCCGGAATGTATGCCGACCGCCGAATAGAGATCGGGATAGGTGGATCCCAGGACGACAGCCATGGCACCGCCGGCTGACAGGCCGGCCACAAATATGTTCTCCGGGGGGACTTGGAATTCAGCGCACACATCCCGGGTGAGTCCCGCGATAACCTCTGCTTCGCCACCCATGCGCGCCTGGTCCACCGGACGAAACCAATTCCAGCAGGACATCGGGTTGGCTGACGAGGGCTGATGCGGATACGCGACCAGAAGGTCATGCTCTTCGGCTATCGCATGAATGTTGGTGCCGACGGCGAAGTCTTCCGCCGTCTGCCGGCATCCATGCAGCATCACGATCAGACCGCGGGGTTTGATGCAGGAGGGGACAAATAGCCGGAAGTCGCGCTGCCCGCTTGCACAGGCGAAATGGCGTTTTGCAAAGTTCAAGCTTTCCGGAAGGGTGATATCCGGGCGATGGCTGCTGATATCGATCGGCAATTTGAAGGAACGCAGAGCCGCGATCGTTTCGGCGAGTCCCGCTCGTCGTTTGGGTTTGTTCGAGCGTGATTCTTGAGGTTCGAGATCCAGGGTTTGGGGTATGGGGAAGCTCGACAATGGAGGTTTTGACGCGTGAGTTTCCGGGCGCCCCGATCCGCCAAGCGCTTCCTGTATCAGGCGGGTTGCCTCGAGGGGATCTGAGGACCGGACAGCATCCAGCGCTCGGCCGATAGCCGTTGTATGCTTCATGATGAGCATTTCCTTCTGAGCTAGAGCATGATCCGGAAAAGTGCGAAGCGGTTTTCTGAGAAGATCATGCGTAAACAAGAGATAAAGCGTGAGGGCGAATGGCCTAAAGCCATTACGCTTTAGCGGATACGACCGGCGAGGGCCGCTTTGACTTCGGGACTTGCCTGCAGCGCGCCGAGCACGGTGAGGGATTCGATGGTTGCGGCGGCCAGCTCTCCCGTCACATCGCTCGCTATCCTTGCCAGTCCTACGACACTGATCGACAGGCGTTCTCCTGACTTGCGTTTGGCTTCCAGTTCCGCGCGGCTGAAGTCACGCAAGCCGACATCAAAGGTCTGCCGCACGACGACGCGTTCAACCTCGGCCGCCTGCGCTGAAAGTTGATTGCGGATGGCTGTGCGTATGAAGTCTGACCGGTTGGAGTAAAAACCCTCCCGGACGAGAAGGTCGATCTTGCCCAAATCGACATAACCGATGTTGAGCGTCAGTTTTTCCGTATCAGGAAACCGGAGTACTGCCATATTCTCCATCCACTTTCCATCCAACCAGATGGTATATGGATGGTTCGTGGAGAGATTCAAGGGAATTCTCGTGCGCGCGATTTCTTTTCGAGTTGCCCCCGATTTCCCCTTGGGGCAGCTAATTTCTTTCCTGAGGAACTTCTGGCGAAATGTTCCGTTGAGTTCAGGTCCTCATTCCATCCGAGCGTGGTTGTCCTGGCTGACCGCAATGGCGGGGATGCATAGCTCTGAGTTGCATTGCGTAGAAACCTGGCGACTTTGGAGGGCCGCCGCAAAATGGAACGCACCAAGGCGCCAAATAAGCTGCCTCAACTGCAACTGCTTGACGAACTGGATTCGCGACTGCGCTCCATCCGGGTCGCTCTTCTGGGAATATTCCTAATCTTGCTTGTTGGTCTCGTCTACTTTGCGCGGGACTTTCTCTTGCCAGTCATATTGGCGCTGCTCCTCGCGCTCACCTTGAGTCCAATCGTGAGATTCATGCAGAAACGAGGGGTGGCGCCTCCCATAAGTGCGCTGTTCATTGTCCTGATCGTTCTAGGCATTTTTTGCGCTGGAATATTCTTTTTGAGCGGGCCGGTAACGGAGTGGGTCAGTCAAGCTCCTGAGATCAGCCGGAAGATCCAGTACAAGCTTGCGTCGCTCAGATCCCCCGTAAACGCCGTGGTCCAAGCCTCCGAGCAGGTCGGTCATATTGCCGATAGTACCTCGGCTGACGACGTGCAGAAAGTGGCTATTCAGCAACCAGGCATGCTATCGACCGCCGCCGCCAGCGCCTTCGGGGGAATTACCACGGCCGGCGTAACGTTCGTTTTGCTTCTCTTTCTGCTTTCTTCTGGAACGATGTTTTATCAGAAGTTAGTCAGCATACTTCCGTCATTGAGGGATAAGAAGCGCGCGCTCGCCATAGCATACGATGTAGAACGGGAGGTTTCTCAGTACCTCGCAACAATTACACTCATCAATTGCGGGTTCGGCGCCGCCGTCGCCATTGCAATGGCAGTCACAGGAATGCCAAATCCGGTTATGTGGGGCGTTGCGGCCGCACTGCTCAACTTCGTGCCTTACATTGGTGCGCTGGCTGGCATCGTTATGGTTGGTATTGTTGCCCTTATTTCTTTTGACTCCGTCGCCTATGCTGTCATACCGCCCTTGTTATACGCCGCCTGTGCTTTTGCCGAAGGCCAACTCGTCACTCCGATTCTCCTTGGCAGACGCCTCGAGCTCAATTCTGTCGCCATTTTCATATGTGTTGCTTTGTGGAGCTGGCTCTGGGGGATTGTTGGCGCAATCATTGCCGTCCCTCTTCTTGTCGCGGTCAAAGTGTTTTGCGACCATTTTGAGCCTTTAGGTTCCTTTGGGGAGTTCCTTTCCGGAAGTCCGGTTTCGATAGCCGTTGAGGAATCAAAAGACAGGAATAATTCAGGAGACTAAGTGCTGACCCCATCCGGTCCCATTGGCATGACAAAGGTGAAGCGGGTTTCTTCGGTTGTGGATGTGACCTTCAGCGTGCCCCCATGCGCCTTGGCGATTTCGGCGGCGATATGAAGGCCTAGGCCTAGGCCTTGCTGGCTTTTGCGCACCTCGCCGCGGAAAAACGGTTCGAAAAGCCGCGCCGCCATCTCCTCGGCGATAGGTGGGCCGGCATTGGCGACGGTGAGTTCGAACTGATCCTTCGCGGTCACCGCGCGGAGCCGGATGGGTTCGTTGTCTGCCCCGTGAGTCAGCGCATTGCCGAGCAAGTTTGAAACCAGCTGGCCGATACGCGAGGGATCACAATAGACAGGTTTGTCGAGCGCAAAATCAACCTCTATGGCTCGTTCTGGAAAGCTGGCGCGCAGTTCTTCAACCACTTGGTGCAGCACCGGCGCGATATCCTCGGCAATATCGCGGCTGACTGCGATACCGCCGCCGAGGCGCCCCCGCGCAAAATCCAGAACGTTGCTGATGATCCCGCTCATCCGTGTCACGCTGTTCTGCATCAGGGCCAGAGACCTGATGCCGAGATCGCTTTGTGGCTCGCGCCCAAGCATGCGCGCGGCGGCAGAGATCGAGGCGAGTGGACTGCGCAGGTCATGACCCAACACTGCGATGAATTGTTCGCGCAGTTGTGCGATCTCGCGCTCGGAATTGAGCCGGATCTCGGCAGCGCTCCTCGCCGCCACCAGTTCACGCTCATAGAGCCGTCGCTCCGTCGCTTTGAAAAAGGCCATGCGCACGCATGCGGCACGGCCATCGCGTTCCGGCAGCTGGCGGGCATTCGCCATCACCGCGAGGCGCCCGCCAGGCGCCGTGGCGAGATCGAGCGTCGCCTCGTCGAAGAAGCCTTGCATATGCAGCAAAGGCGCGACATGCGCCTCGTAGAAGATCCGGCCGGTGATCGTCAGCAAGTCGTGGAAATGCAGTTCCAGGAGGCGGTCAGGCGAATATCCGATCCAGGCGGACAACGTCGCATTGGCCTTGATGAGCCGGCCGTCGGGAAGCATCGACAGGTAGCCGCAGGGAGCATTCTCATACAGGTCGCTGAGATCGTCATCGCTCATTGCCGGCATAACGCTTCCGCCTGTCGTCAGATGAAGCCGCGAATGGCCGCGATGACTTCCTCGGGCGCGCTTAGGTTGGGACAATGACCTGTCGCCTTGAGATACCTCAGCTCGCTGCCCGGTATGTTACGTTGCACATATTCGCCGACTTGCTGGGGAGCGATGACGTCTTGGCTGCATTGCAGAACCAGGGTGCGCGTTTTGACCTTGGGCAGGTCAGGGCGGTTGTCGGAGTTGAACGTCACCGCTGCGAAGGCTTTTGCGATCTCCGGCTGCATGCGGCAGAAGCTTGTCGTAAGTTCCTCGCCGAGTTCCGGCCTCTCCGGATTGGCCATGATGGCCGGAGCCATCGCCGCCGCCCAGCCCATGTGGTTCTCGCCGAGGAATTCGAGCAGTTCAGCGATCTGCGCCGCGCTGAAGCCGCCCACATAGTCGCCGTCATCCACATAGCGCGGCGATGGGCCGACAAGGACAAGGCGCTCGAATATCTCTGGCGACTTGAGCGAGGCAAGAATGCCGATCATGGCGCTGACCGAATGACCTACGAAAACCGCTCCGCGGAGGTCGAGTTCGCGTGCGATGGCGACCACATCCTCGGCATAGCCTGAGAGGCTGGCGTATTTGGTGGGATCATAAGCTGAGAGATCGGCGCCGCCGGCACCGACATAATCGAACAGCACGGTTCGAAAATCGCGCTCGAAAGCGGGCGCGACCATGCGCCACATATTCTGGTCGCATCCGAACCCATGAGCGAACATGATCGCTTTTTGGCCCGTGCCACTCATGTGGACATTGTGTTGTGAACAGGCGGACATCGAGTATCACCAGGAAGGGGTTTTGAAGGGCCCAATCGCGCCACTTTCGTCGACGCGATACGTGCCGGAGGTCGAGTTCCGCGCTGGTTACGCATCGCAAGCCGGCTGAGCGCTGTCAAGGTACAACGCCGCGCCATCCGGAGCATGATCCGGAAGTGCGAAGCGGCGGTCCGAAAACATCATGCGCAAACAACAAGATGAAGCGTGATGGCGACTCGTCCTGAAGCCATCACACTTTAGGCGCTCCTCCAACCACCACGCCGACCCTCAACGGCGGCCGCCACCCCTGCCTCCGCCACCGAAGCTGCGACCACCGCCACTACCACCAAAACCGCGGCCACCATAGCTGCCGCGGGCGGGCGGATAGTAGTACTGCCTCGACATCTCCCGCTGATTGCCCCGATACCGCATCTGTGCGTCCCGGTTGACATTGGACGGCAGCTGTCGGCTCACCGTCGGGCGCTGCGAAGAGGGCTGGCGCTGTGTCCGCGCTTTCTGGTGTTGCTGCGTCGCCGGGCGCTGGGATGCCTTCGTCTTTGTCCGTTCGCGAACCGGAGCGGCGCCCGCCTTGGGCTGTGCAGGGGACTCCGCGCCCACCCGGTTCTGGAGCCGGTCGCGCGCCTCGGGCGAGAGACCCGGAAGGCCTTCGCCGCCCTGCACCAGGTCGCCGCGGTTGGGCGGCTTCACGTCCTGCCAGCCGCCATCATACACTTGCCAGCCGTCGCCGGTGTTCCGGTAGACCTGACCGTTTCGGCCGGCATACATGTCCCCGCGCCGCCCCTCATGGATGAACCCCTGGCCCTCGGAGGTCTTCCAGCGCAGTGTCGAACTGCCGCCGGCGCCGGTGCGCGCGGTAATCCGCGCCCACTCTGATCCGCTTTTGACACCGGCCGATTTCCAAGCTCCATAGACATTCCGGCCACCGGCTATGTAGCCGGCCTTGTCCGTGCTCGGATTGGCGGCCGCGACGAAGCCGGCCGAGCCGTTCGGTCCCCAGACTGCCCCGGCGCGGCCATAGGTGCCGGTGCTCGGGTTCCAGGTCCGCACGCCGGCAATGCCGCGATATGGGCCATAGGCATAGCCGTAGCGGCCATATACGCCTCGGACCGGGTTGTAATAGGCGCCGATGCCCCAAGTTACGGGGCGCGGGTTATAGATCGGGTAATCGTAGTCGGGCGAGTCGTACCAATAGGGGGGATAGTACCACCCGCTCCCGTAGACACATGAATCCCAGGCCAGGTAGCAGTACAGATAGCCCATGGTGTAGCTGTACCAGACGGCATCCGGCTCGGTCTCGTAAACGTGGACATAGGTGGCATTGTATACTGGCGACGAGGGCGGAATCTCGTAGATCGCCGCTGGGACCTCGGTGGCCAGCTGCCATGGGCCTTCCGGGCTGTCGGCCACGAACCAGACTCCGTCCTGAAGAAGGAAATATCGCGAACCGACTTTGATCACGGTCTCGGCCGTGTTCGTCGCATAGGCGAGTTCGGTCCCCTCGATGGGCGCGAAGGCGGGCTTGCCCTCATAGGCGAGCGTCGGCGTGATCGAGCCCTTCTCCACGCGAGCCGTGGTCGGGATGCTTGCCCTGAGCCGCGCCTCGGCACTTTCCGACGTTCCCGGAACCGACGCGCGCACGGAGTAATAGGGAGCGTCCTCTGGGATATTCAGGAAATCGGCGGGAAGCTGCGGCGTCGCGAAGGTCCACGGCCCCTTCAGGTCGGCAGCGCGGAACCAGCGGCCGGACAGAAGCACGTACCATTGCTTCCCGGTCTTGTCGAAGAAGACGTCCGTCTCGGTGTTCGATGCCCACTGCAGCGCGGTGGCGGGAACATCGACGAGCGCGGGCTCACCCTCGAACAGGATCATCTCGGAGGGCTGGTTGGTGGCGACGATAGCCGGCGCTCGCCCCTGCGGATAAGGCTCGGGCGGCTGGGCGGCGCGCGCATCGTCCCAGTTGCCGTCCGTGGGCAGGTCTTTAAGCAGCTGGGGCAGATCGGTGACCGGTGTCCACGGGCCCGCGACGGTCTTGGCCGTCAGCCAGTGCTTGTCGTCGCGCAGGAACAATGTACCGCCCTCGTCGATCCGGAAGAGGTCCCAGTTCGTATTGACCACGAAGGAGAGCCCGGCCTTCCCCTTCACCCGGCCGAATACGGGGGCGCCGTCGGTCTGGACGAGGAGCGCCGGGAGCGTCGACACAAAGATCGGCGGCGGATCCGCTTTGAGACCGGGCACATCGGTCATGCGTTTCTGCTCGGCCAGGCTTGCCGTCACGCGGGATTCCGGGACGGTGATCGGGTCGGTCGGCAAGAGCTTTCCGGTCTCGACCGACAGGGCCTTCAACTCGTCGCGCTTCAGGCTCGAGAAGTTCAGGCTCGATATGGTGATATTGGTAATGACGATCTGATCGTCGTCCTCGTCGTAGGACGTGTCGCCTTTGAGGCCGATAACGCCGAAAACCGGTCGGGCATCCGGCGTCTTGACATATTCGGCCGCGACCACCGCATCGATCGTCTTGAAATCGGTCCAGTCCGTGAACTGCGGCTGATACAGGACCATGCGGCCCACGCCGGTTTCGTAGCTGCGTGGCCATGCTTGCGGATCGTCTGTCTTCTTCAGATATTGGCCGCTGACGAATCCCTTCGTTCCTTCGACCGTGACGGCGCACCAGCTGCCGGCATCATCGCAATCGCCGATGTCGATGTCTGTACCAACCGGGAGCGTTCGAATTGCGGAGTAAGTCGTGCCCGGACCAGAGCGTAGGTTCACGTTGGTCGTGGTCACCCCTGGTGCGGCCACCGCCGCTGTGGAGAGTGTGGCCCAAATGACTGCAAAAAAGACAACTTTGCGCATGACGGATCCTCGTATTGCGCTCGTCAGGCTACGTCCCAGATACCTTCAGGTCGGCTTCAGTATGTCGTTATCGATCCATGCCATATCCATCAAAATAGCATATAAGAACAGGCATTGCTTTGGAACGTCATGAGGCGCTCGGCAACGAATTGTTAATCATAGTCGCCGCATCATGCGGGCGCGAACGCAGCGGCCGATGCCCGTCGCCTCCAACAGGAATTTTCGGGCACCTGCATAGGAGGGGCCCCGCGGTGTAACATGGACCCGCAGGTCACGAGCGCCTTCGACATGACGGCAACGATCAGTCACGGGATTCGCTTCATTGGCGATGCGATCGACGTCTTCGGCGTCATGACCATCGTCATCGGCATAGTCTGGTCGACATCGCATTTCCTGCGGCGGCCCACGGAAGAACACTACTTCGATCGGTATAAGATCCGCATTGGCCGAACGCTCTTGCTTGGCCTCGAGATGCTCGTCGCCGCCGATATTGTGAAGACAATTGCGGTCGAGCCCACATTCACGAGCCTCGGGGTGCTCGCCGGCCTTGTCGCAATCCGCACCTTCCTGAGCTGGACCCTTGTACTGGAGATCGAGGGTAGATGGCCCTGGCAAGGAAGCAACAGCCGAAACCCGCCGTGATCGGCTCCCGCCGATGCACCAAAACCTTCAGGCGTCATCTTCGTCGGCGACCAGCCGGAAGCTGCCGATCCCAAAGCTGTCGGCCAGCCACAGAAGCAGACGCTCGGGCGCGGACAGGGCGTTGCGACGTTCCATGACCTGCCTCGCCAAGGCAGGCTGATTGGTGATGAGCCCGTCGACCCCCATCGAGATCATCCGCGACATCGTCACGGGGTCATCGACCGTCCAGACGTAGAGCTGCTTTCCCTCGGCCTTGATCCGTTTGATCAGGTCGATCGAGATCTGTCCGGTATTGATCGCGATGTAGTTGGTGTCGAGTGCCGAGAGATCACCGATAGCTCGTGCCGCCAGAATTCCGGTGCGCCAGCCCGGGCGTAGTCCGCGCATCTTCTCGACCATCGCGATCTTGAGCGACATTACCGCGATCTGGTCGGTCATCCCGGTCTCTTCGACGATCCGGGCCACACGACCTTCCAGGTCGGAGTTGTGGCCGTAGTATTTCAGTTCGATCATCACCTTCGACTTTCCACGGGCCGCCAGAAGCACGGCGCGCAGCGTCGGCGTGCGTTCGGCCGAATACGCCGGATCAAAGGAGCTGCCGATATCGATGTGAGCGAGATCGGCCATCGTCGCGTTCCAGATTTTCAAATCGACCCCGGCGGACTTCATGAAGTCGCTGTCGTGAGCGACGATCACCTCGCCGTCCGCCGTTTCCTGCACGTCGATCTCGATCCAGTCGGCACCATCTTCAATCGCCTTCACGACGGCCGACATGGTGTTCTCCGGTCGGGTGCCTGCCGCGCCTCGATGCGCGATGATCTCGACTGTTTGTGACGAACCGAGCTGGTTGAGAACATGATCCGAGAGAATGAGCCCGGCAATGACGCAGGCCGATGCCAGCGCAAGAACAGCCCAGAGCGGCACTCGGCGGCCGGCGCGAGGGTCATCAGCCGTGGTCGCAGGGAAAGGTTCCTCTTGTGTCACATCCCGGAATTCAGACAGCAGGATGCGCGCCAGGGCACCGTTCGACAGCGCGGAGACGAATGCATTTGCCAGACCCCAGACCAGCACGAGGACGAGCGTCACTCCGGCAATCAGCCGCAGATTGTCACCCAAAAGAGAGGGGGCCTGACCGATCGCGGCGCCGAACAATGCCGCGACGATTATGCCCAAAAGGATCCGGCATGCGAGCCAGACAACGACCTGCCAAAAAAGCTGTGCTTTCCGTCCCGCCAGAAGTGCTGCACTTTCCCGGAATGCGGCTGTGGGTCGCGTGCCTCGCCCCACGACGAGTTGTAACGCGAAGGACCAGCCGGTCAGCCGCGACAAGAGGATCAAACACATAAGTATTGCAAGCGCCGCAATCAGGGCGGCCGCAAGCAGAGCCTCAGGTGGACGGTAAGTGAGGTAGTAGTTGATGTCATAGTCGCGCAGCAGCCAATAAGCGATGGCTGCCATCGCGAGAATGAAGGGCAGCGCGATGCCAAGAACACGCAGGAGAAGCCCGAGACTAAATCGCAGCACCCGTGGAAAGCGAGGAACGACGAAAGCAAGTCCGCGCCGGACGGCGGGAAGGACGCGCATCTCGCGGATGGCCAGGGTGTGCATCATCACCACAACATCCAGTACTGCGGCGGCGATGCCGATGCTGATGGCGGCCAGCGCGATGCATGCGCCGGCTGGCGTCAACACGAGCCGGGCGATGTCCTGATCGGTCACGGCGCTACGACCGGAGAAGCCGACGACGGCACCCAGAAGCAGTCCGATCAATGGCACGAACAGCGCCGAAGCGGCCAGCCGAACGGTGAGGTGCGTCGCCGTGAAGGGCAGGAGATAGGCGAACGCGACCCGGAAATGGGTGGCGACTTTGGACAGTACCACCACCGCCTTGTCGACAACACCGCTCGCCTGGTCTCCTTGATCGCTTCGTACGTTCATCGGGGACAGCCTGGGTTGTAGAGGACTATATCAGGGAGCGGTCTGGCGTCCACTCATATGCGCGACAACGATACCACTGCGGCGGCCAGCATCGCGTTCGGATCAAATTTACTTGCTCTCCCCTCGTGAGTTCAACACTTGATCAGGCTTGCCACCTGCTGAGTAGTACTGAAGTGCGGCGCGGATGTTGGAGAACAGTCGTTCGCGGCCGAGGTGGTCAGCGAAACCGGAAGCCCGAACATAACTCAGCACGTCCGGATTCAAGCCAGCCAGCCAGACCGTGACACCTTGCCCAGTGAGACGCCGTTCGCCCTCAACTAGCATCTGAAGAGCGGAGTACTCGATGTCAAAGACCCTGCTCATGTCCAGCGCGACGATCCGCGGCTGATGCTTGGCGACCAGGGCCTGGACCTGATCAGCGACCTGTTGGGCGTTCGCAAAGAAAAGGCGGCCCTCGGGCCGGAGGATCAGGAGTCCTTCGAATGTCTCGTCATCAGGATGCTCTGGTGACACTGGCCGCAGGAAGTCGACTCCGCGTTTGCGGCCAATCACGTAGACCTTGGGCTTCACCGATTGACTAGCCAGTCCGATGAGGGAAAGGACGATCGCAACGATGATACCCTGAAGGGTGCCGAAAAAGAGTACTCCCAAGAAGGCCGCGAGCGCCCAGCGAAACTCCATCCGTCGGACTCTGCGAACGGACACAAACTCGGCCGGCCTGATGAGCCCGACCGAGTACACAATCACAATCGCGGCGAGTACTGCCTGCGGCAATAAACCAATTAGCGGGGCCAAGACCAGCATTGTGGCAGCTGCCGCACCGGCAGTGACCAGAGATGCCTTTTGCGAGTGTCCGCCGACAGCGCGAACCACTGCTGTCTGCGAAGTACCGCCCCCCGCCGGCATTGCGCCGAAGAATGCGCCGGCCAGGTTGGCGGCTCCCGTTGCCAATAGTTCGCGGTTCGGTCTGATGGCCGGCTCGTCGGGGGCGGCGAAGGCTCGGCCCGCTGCGATTGTTTCGGTAAAGCTCATCAAGGCAATTCCGAGGGCACCGGGCAAAAGTTCAGTGACAAGCCCAGGACTGGGAAGGGTGATCGAAGGGAGCGACTGTGGAATGGGCCCCACGGTAGCAACGCCCAACGCATTCAGACCCACAAGCCAGGAAAGCCCGATGCCTAAGCCTACGATTGCGAGGGGAGCCGGCGAATGGGGCCAGCGTCGCTCCATCGCAAACAATGCGACGAGTGCCGCCCCGGCAATTGCCGCTGTAAGCAACGAGGTGTCAGGCAGATGGCTCACCACACTCAGAATATCCCGGAAGAAGCCTTCCTTGGTGATATGTATTCCGAGCAGCTTCGGTATCTGATCAAGTAATATGACGAGTCCTATGCCAGCCTTGAAGCCCGTCAGAACGGGTGAGGAAATGAAGTTGGCAATGAAGCCGAAGCGCAGCGCGAAAGCCACGATCAGAAGGGCGCCGGTCAGGGCGGTAAGTGTCGCGGTTGCCAAGACCAGCTTGCCAGGATCTCCGTCCGGAACGACAAGCCCGAGTTGTGTTCCGACGAGGATCGCAAGTGTGGTCGTCGAACTGACGCTCAGCACCCGCGACGTGCCAAGCAGCGCATAAACGATCATCGGCACGAAGGCCGTGTAGAGCCCGACGATAACCGGCAGGCCGGCAACGGTCGCGTAGGCCATTGCTTTGGGTAAGACGACGGCCGCAGCGGTCAGGCCTGCAACAACATCGAGGTGAAACCCTCCAGTGGATGAGGCGATGCGGTGATCGTTGCTGTCCACAGGCTGCATCCCAGAAGCATACCATCGGACGAGGCCGGTGACGATGCCCTGGATTGTCAGCTTATTGAGCCGGGACACGAACGGTGGAGGTTTGAGCATAACCCACCTGCATGGGTAATCCCTGCCACATTGTGGGAAAAACAGTCGCAAAAATGGCAAGCCCCGAATTCATAGAAGTGCTACAAACCTCAAACAGGCACTTTCCCGACCAAACTCGAAGCTGAGGATTAGGCCACACAAGTCGCGGGCGAATCCTTCGCTGAGAGTAAGGAGGATGCGCGATGTCTACGAACGGTGCAGGGTTTGGTCGAGCCGTCTTCGGCTACCTTAAGGCAACGATCATTGGTGGAATGCTCTTTCTTCTGCCGATTGTTCTTCTCGCGTTAGTTCTCGGCAAGGCAATGCACGCAGCAGCCAAAATTGCAAAACCGGCTATTTCCCATCTCCCGCCCACATTCCTCGGGATTGGAATGGCCTCACTGTTGGCAGCATTGATTTTGATCGTCGTCTCGCTAGGTGCCGGACTCTTAGCTCGGACACGATACGGCAAGGCAACCCTGCAGTGGTTTGAAAATTCGCTATTTGGCGGCTTGCCGCAGTATCAGCTAGTCAAGAGTCTTGGCGAGGGCCTCGCTCATGTTGAGGATGCTGAAAGCGTAAAGCCGGTCCTTGTGTCGATCGAGGACGGTTGGCAGATCGGTTACTTGCTGGAAGGTTTGGAAGCCGACTGGGTCGCGGTGTTTTTGCCGCAGGCACCAACACCAATGTCCGGCAATGTGATGTATCTTCCTGCCAATCGGACGCTGCCGCTCAATATATCCATGGCACAAGCGATGTCGCTCGTGAAGCGGATTGGGGTAGGTTCCGGGCAGGCCCTGAAGGGAATGAACTTGTCTCGGGACGGCTAACGCGGAACCTTCAGGAAGGGAGCCGGCGTGTGAAGGCGGATGGAAAGGAAGTCGCCACCGCCAAAGTAGCGAACATCATTCCGCTCATCGTGACGGTCGACGAGACATTAGAGCATCGGACCGAAAAGTGCGAAGCGGTTTTCGGAGAATCCGATGCGCAAATCGAAGAGTTGGAGCGCCGGACCGATTCCACGTGAGCGTCCGGCGCTCTAGATGTCGGCGTCGACACGTGGACGGGGTCAATGACAAGGACTATCCAGCTCCCGTTTCGCTTCAAGGGCAATCAATCAAGCGAAGACGTGTCGCAATATCGAAAGATATCGCGAGCGTCTTTACGGCTGCGACTACCGATGAGGTTTTCTACGGTTCTTCCCAGATTGCGACATAGGGGCTCGCGCTGTTGACAGTTGGACGCAGGGACCAGACGCCACCCAGATCGATGGCAACTCATCTCAAAACCATCACGCTCTGCTCAAAGCCAACCGAAAATGGACCTCTAAGCCTGCTTGACCAAAACGGATACTTTAAACGTGCTGAAGCACGTTCACGAGCTTCCCCAAAGGATCCCGCACGGAGAATCGGCGCACGTTCCATGGCTCTTTGGCAGGTCCGTATTCCGGGGCAAGTCCGGCTTTTTGTACGCGCTCCAGCGCAGCGTCGAGATCATCAACCTCTATCGAAACGTCGGGGACGGCCGTGCCGGAGCCGCCCTCGGTCATAATGCTGACTTGCACGGTCATTTTCGCGTTCGAACCGTACGTGGCGATCCAGCCCAGATCCATCAGCACATCAAGGCCGAATATCTCGCCGTAGACGCGCTTGGCTTCCGCAATACGCTCAGGGTCGGCCGCAATGTTCGTAACGATCCGTTTTACACGCATTGATTCAATATCGTCTCCCGACGCGACGAGGGTCACGCCACTGATTTGAGTTCGATCTGGCCCGTTAACCGCCTAAATCCGCCCTTCGCAGTGTATGCCTCGCCGGAAATGAAATCCAGCAGGTGGACGATCGTGCTCCCGAACGATCTTCCACCGTGAGCTCCCGTTCAAAGTGAATAGTGATCCGCGATCTGAAGGTTAGTAAATTGAGCTCACATGCCTTGCAAACGATTCAATGTGCCCGCGCGGAATTTCCGGCTCCTTGCTTTCGTGCGGACGGGGCCTTCTCTTTAGCGCCGTGGTCAGCTTGCATCATTTCCGGGTTGTGCTTCCACAAGCCCAGCATCGAGCCGGTGGGGTCCTGAATGATTGTGAACCAGCCCATGTCCGGCACTTCCGTAACATCCTTCATGACCTTGCCGCCTAAGGATGTGGCTTTGTCGGTGGCGGCGCGAAGATCATCCACCAGAACGTAGGGAATCCAGCCGGCGGGGCCGTGCGGAACCTGCTTCATGATTCCGCCGCCCGTGCCTTCTCCCACTTTGATCACGGTATAGGAATGACCGGGATCGGCGGGGTTCGGCATGTCCGCCAATTGCCATTGGAACAGCTTTGCATAGAACGCTTTCGCTTTCTCCGGATCGGGGCTGTTCAGCTCGACATGTACAAAGGGGTTTGACATCTTTGGTCTCCTTGCTGGAACTCAGGGTGCCAACGCTCGGGATGGGGGTGTCGTTCCTCGCGCGGACCCTGTTTCTTGATGCGGCAGGACGAAGCTGGTCCCAGTGGATACTTGTCCGGAATTTATTGCTGGTGCTGGCTAGGGCACTGGCCTGTGTGCCAGCGGTGCGGTGATCACCAATGTCGATTTCAGTCGAACAAAGTAGGAGATATCTAATGTCGCTCGAACTCATCAATCCAGATGATCTGCCAATTCCAGAGATGTACACACAGGTTGTCGTCGCGACCGGATCCAAGCTGGTATTCGTCTCAGGTCAGCAGCCCGAAGACATACACGGCAAGCTCGTTGGGCATGGTAATTTTGCGGTGCAAGCGCGCCTGGCATTCGGCAATCTCGGCCGAGCGCTCAGTGCGGCAGGGGCACGGCCTGAGCAAGTTTGCAAGATCACGATCTACATTGTCGATTATAAGCGCGATGAACACGTTCCTGTCATCGAGGAAGCGCAGATTTCGCTGTTTGGAGATCACAAGCCAGCGAATGTCGTGGTCGGAGTAGCGATTATGTCTCCAGGCTACCTCATAGAGGTCGACGCGATAGCGGTCATTGACGAGGCCGCCAGAAGCTAATGTCCCAAATCCGATGTTCGCCACTGCGAACGGGACCTTCCGAGCGAACCTCGGATTCGGAATGACACTAGATATCAGGAAATGGCCTCAGCCGCCGTCAAACCGACGTGCCCGAAGTATCGAACTCCTCGTCCTATCATTCGCGCTGTGAGTGGCGTAGGCTATTGGCATGGATATCGAGACCGGCGAGTTGACCGGGACTGCGGCGGCTGTCGAAGCTCAGATTACGACGTGGCTGATCGGACCGGCACGGCGATCTTGTACGCCGGTCGAGATTGTCAACGGGCTGGTGGAGCGGCTCGTTGGTGCCGGCATCCCGCTTTGGCGCGTACGAATCGCCCAGCAGGTCGCCAATCCTCTGATCGCGGCCTGGGGTGCCATGTGGACGCGCGATGCCGGTGCCGAGCTTTACACGGTGCCGCGCGGCATGCTGCGGACGAATTCATTCTATGGCAGCCCGTTTGAACATGTCATCAAGACACGAACGAAATTCCGCAAGTCGCTTGCGAGGCTCGAGGCTGGCCGTGACCATGAGGTGCTGTTCGAGCTCGCCGCTGCCGGCGGCACAGAGTACCTTGCGCTCCCGGTTGAGTACGGCGACGGCTCAGTCCAGGCGAGCGCCTTTACGACCGACCGGCCCGACGGTTTCCACGATGAGGAAGCCCTGCTGATCGAGAGGCTGATGCCGGCGCTGGCCGCGGCCATGGAGCCTGCCGCCATGCGCCATTCGATGGCGAGCCTCCTTGAGGTCTATCTCGGCACGGGTCCGGCAGGGCGCGTGGCCGGCGGCGCCTTCCATCGCGGCGCCATGACGGAGATTGATGCGGTGGTCATGCTCACCGATCTGCGCGGCTTCACCGATCTATCGGAAAGACTCGCCCCCGACCGGCTCCTGCAGCGTCTGGGCGCCTATTTCGAGATCGTCGTCGAGGCCGTGCGGTCGGAAGGCGGCGATGTGCTCAAATTCATTGGCGACGGCGTGCTGGCGCTGTTTTCCGTGGACGGAGCCGCACAACCTGAGGCCTGTGCCCGAGCGGTCCGCAGTACGACGCGCGCCTTCACGCGCAATACAGATCCGGAGCTGCGCTTTGTCAGCGCGATTCACATGGGGCCGGTCGTCTATGGTAATATCGGCAGCCTCGACCGGCTTGATTTCACTGTCGTCGGTCCGACCGTCAACTATGTGAGCCGGCTCGAGAGCGCCGCCAAGTTGCTCGACAAGCCGGCCATATGCTCCGCCGCAGTTGCCAGATGGCTGCCGGCCAGCATGGTCGAAAGCCTCGGCCACCACCAGTTGAAGGGCTTTTCGGACCCGCAGATGCTCTACGAACTGAAGACCGCTTCCTGACTGCTCCCCATAATCCTCTTCGTTTAGATGAATCCAACACTACGATGACGGCCGCCCATTCCCGGTGATCAGCGCTTTCGATGAAATTGGGAATACACGTCGGAGCGCTCGCGGCGTTTGTGGGATGAGATGATCAGGAGTCCGGCGCGCAGGATCAGTTGCCGCCTGACGACGACCTATGCCGGTTTCAGCGGCGGGAGCGTGCTGCTCGATGCGTTGCACAAGCGCGACATGGCGCCGGCCGAGGCTGGATCACACTTGGCGTGGGTTGCGGGACGTGAATCATCCCGTGTCGCCATATTCTTTGACTGATAATCTGTTCACAGGAAAAAGGCCGGTCCCGATCAGTCATCCGGACCGGCCCTTACCGTTAGTCAATGGACGAAATAGGGAATACTTCCCTTGACCCCGTCAGATCAGACGGCCCAGTCGTGGATCTGGATGCTGTCAATCAAAAGCCCTTGCGGGTTGCTGTTGGTGCCGTGCGACATGATCGAAAAACTATCTTCGCCCGCAACACCGTCGAAGACCAGATCGAACTTCACGAACTCGTTGCCCGGTTGGATGTCGCTAGCGTGTACGGCCAGCACCTTGTCGTTGAACCGGAACTCGACCCAGGCATTCGGATCGGTGCCAGCGTGTCCCGCAGCGACTGCCGCCGGATCGTTGGAGTAATCCTGTCTGGCGATCATCACTTCGGCATGATACTGCTTGCCCGCCACCAGATCAGGCATGGTAGCGGCAGCACCGCCTCGCCCTTCCGGAATGGCTTGCAGGAAGATGTTGCCGGGTGATGCCGCGGTGTCGAGCGCACGGTGACCATCGACACCATGCACTTGCGTATACCCGGCAAATCCGGTGCCCGCGTCCTCACCGAACGAGAAACCTGGATGGCTCGCCTCGTAGCTGGCCGAATATTGGCTTAAATCCCAAAAACCGGTTGGGATGCCAACCTCATCCCCGTTAGCTTGCGTGTGGCTTTCAAAATTCCACTCAGCCACAAGCGCGCCGTTGTGATGAGTGTCGACTGGCGGCGGCACCGGGGCCGTTACGTGAACATCAGCCTGCGACCACGTACCCTTGTTGCCGATCTGGACCATGTACTCGAAGTCGGTACCGCCGACACCGATCGTAAACTCGGTGAAAGCAGCGTTGGACACGATGTTATGGCTGAGCAGATAAGCCTTCTGCTGCTCGATGGACGGAAGGCCACCATGAGCAAAGTCAATACCGACATAGTCGGTGGTATTGCCGAAGAAGAACTGCGTGGCAGTGGAGACCTTGGCGGCACCGCCGGGGTCATTCGCCAGCAAGTCAGCGAGGGTAAACGTGTAATCGCCGTTGAGGCCGACAACGTCGTCCTTGGCTGCGTTATTGACTGGAGCAGATTTGCTCGTTGGAGTTTGTGCCATGCTATTTGGTCTTTCCAATATAATTAAGGCTGTTTGCGTACTAAACCACCGGCCCGTCGTCGCCTTGTTCACGGCAAGCTAGGTATACGTTTGTGAATGGTCGCCAGTGGACTGTGTCTGTCACTCGAGGGGCGTGAACACGATCCGGATTGCTCATTCTCATTCCCTGAACGCACGGTGCATCTGGTCCGACAGCGGCTTCAGGACATAGGACAACACCTTGCGCTCTCCGGTCTGGATGTGGACCTCCGCTGGCATGCCCGGTTGCAGGCGTTTGGCGTCCTTGAGGCAGGCGGCCTGATCGTCGAGGACCGTCCTGGCGACAAAGTAGGACACTTGCCGCTGTGGGTCCTTGATGAGATCGGCCGAAACTCTCTGGACGGTGCCTTTGCACTCCGGCGTGGTGGCGACATCGAACGCCGGGAAGCGGATCGACGCCGGCTGTCCCGGCTTGACGTCGTCGATGCTGGCCGGAGCCACCATGGCGTCGACGACCAGTCGGTCTTGCTCAGGAACAATCAGCATGAGCGTTTCGCCGGGCGCGATGACGCCGCCGACGGTATGGACCGCCAGCTCCTGTACGAAGCCAGACTGCGGGGCGCGGATTTCGGTGCGCGCGAGCTGGTCCTGCGCGACTACCTTGCGCTCGACCAGTTCGACCTCTTTGCCGTCGAGTTCGCGGAGTTCCTCATTTACGTCCTTGCGCATGTCCTCATCGACCTGCAGGGCCTGCAGCTTCGTCTCGCTGATTTTGCCTTCGGTCTCGGCGATGGCGGCCGCGAGGCGTCCGGACTCGCCGTGCAGCCGGGACAGGTCAAGTTGCAGCTGACTCACGCGCTCCAGCGGGGTGAGTTTCTTCTCGTAGAGCTTCTGAAGGGTGTTGAAGTCCCTCTCCACCAGCGAAGCCGCGTCGTCGGTCGCCTTGCGCTGGGCGGTCAGGCCCTCGATCTGCCGCTTGAGCTGTCCCGACCGCGCCTCGAGCTGCGACTTCAGTCCCGTGGAAGCCCTGGCGCGACTTTCGAACAGCGCTTTCTCGCCGGCAATCACGGTCTCAAGGTCGGGGTCGGTCGCACGCTTTGCGATGTCTTCCGGAAATGCGATTTCAGAAAGCCCGAGACGCTCTGCTTGCAGCCGCGCCTGACGCGCGACGGTGCGGTCATATTGCTGGGCGATGATCTGCAGGCTGGCGCGCGACGTGGTCTCGTCGAGCCGCACGATCACGTCGCCGGCCGACACGCGGTCGCCTTCCTTGACCAGGATTTGTCCTATGATGCCGCCGGTCTGGTGCTGCACCTTCTTCGCATTGCTCTCTACGACAACGGAGCCCTGTGAGATGACGGCCCCTGCCAGTGAGGTTGCCGCTGCCCACGCCACGACTCCGCCGACGAGCAGGATCGAAACCGAAAGACCAAACAGGATATTGGCCCGGATGCCTTCACCGGAGTCGGCGCGCTTTTCTGAAGCGGATGACATTAGGATCCCTTTCGATCGTACATGGAAACTACAGTCGAGGTTGGCCCCGATGCGGCATGAGCTGCCGGCTGAGCATGAGCCTGGGCCGCGGGCCGGGTCATGTTGGCAAGCACTTCGTTCTTCGGCCCGAATGCCCGCATCGTCCCGCCCCCCATCACCAACACCTGGTCGACATTGGCGAGCCCTGACGGGCGGTGGGCGACCACCACGACGATACCGCCACGCTGGCGCACGCCCTGGATCGCTTTTGCCAGCGAGAGATCGCCGTCAGTGTCGAGATTGGAGTTGGGCTCGTCGAGCACTACAAGGAACGGATCGCCATAGAGCGCGCGCGCCAGCCCGACCAGCTGTCGCTGTCCCGCCGAGAGTGCCGCGCCACCGTCACCGACCCGGGTCTGGAAGCCGTCCGGCAGCCTGAGAATCATTTGATCGACGCCGGCCGCCTGCGCCGCAGCGAGGATGTTCTGACCCTTGGCCTCGGGATCGAAGCGGGAGATGTTTTCGGCGACCGTGCCGTCAAACAGTTCGATGTCCTGCGGCAGGTAGCCGATGTCACGGCCGAGCGCCTCGACATCCCACTGCTCGAGCGCCGCGTGGTCGAGCCGGACCGTGCCGCGTAACGCCGGCCAGGCACCCACGAGGGCGCGCGACAGCGTCGACTTTCCAGATGCGCTCGGACCGATCACGCCTAGTCCGGCTCCAGCCTGGAGGGTGAAGGTAACGTTGTTGATGAGCGCCTTCTGCTGGCCAGGCGCGGCGACCGTCAGGGATTCCACCGACAGGCACTGCTTCGGCCGCGGCAGCGCCATTGGCTGATGCCGGTCGGCAAAGGCCGTCAGTGTCTTTGACAGCTGCGCGTAGCTCTGCCTTGCCGACATAAAGCCCCGCCAGTTGGCGATGGCGATATCGACGGGGGCGAGCGATCTTGCCAACATGATCGAGGACGCAATCATGATGCCCGACGAGGCTTCGCCAGACATCACCAAATAAGCACCGAGACCGAGCATGAGCGATTGCAGCATCATCCTCAGCATCCGCGACAACGTGCCGGCCGCGCCGACCACGTCGGAGATCCGCCGCTGGTCTCCGAGGAAGCGCCGGCTCTGCTCGCTCCATAGGTGGCCGAACCGGGTGGAAAGACCCATCGCGCGAATGACCTCGGCGTTGCGTCGGCCGGCGTCGGCGTAGGAGTTGCGCAAGGTCACCGATTGCGTCGCTCGCTTCGACGGCGCACGCCCGAGACCCTCGGCCGCCAGGGTCAAAAGTACGCTGACGACCGCGCCAACCGTCGCCAGGATTCCAAGCGACGGATGCAACATGTAGATGATGACCAGGTAAAACGGCAGCCATGGCAGGTCAAAGAAAGCGGTTGGCCCGGTTCCGGAAACGAAGCTGCGGATCTGGTCGAGGTCGCGGATCGGCTGCACGTGCGATCCTTCCCGTCCCGCCCTGAGCGGCAAAAGCAGCGATGCGGCGAACACCTTCTCGTGCAGCTTGCGGTCGAGCGCATTGCCGATACGGACCAGAAGCCGCATGCGGACGAAGTCGAGCAAGCCATAGGCGGCATAGAGCCAGACCATGATAATGGTGATGCCGACCAGCGTCGGCACGCTCTTCGACGGCAGTACGCGGTCGTAGACCTGCAGCATGTAGAGAGAGCCGGTAAGACCGAGGACATTGACCACGCCGGAGAAGATCCCGACGCCCAACAACGCACCGGCACTGTGCCGGAAAGCTGCCCGCAGTTCGTTACCTACTGTTTGCGCGCCGTACGACTGTTCTCTCATGGAGATGTTCCAATCCAAAGGCCTGGCGTACAATCGGCGGCAGGTTTCCCAGCCGCCGCATTGCATCGTCTTGTACTCCGGTCATTTGGAGTGCTGACCTCGGGAAAACCACCGTCAGGACTTACTCTTTGACGCCAATCTTGCGTCTGGTCGTGACCAGATCAGCGGAATTGCGGTGGTATCTCTACCGGCTCAAAGCTCGTCGGATGCGCAAGTCCCATTATCTGTGCGGCGACCGCCAGCCAGCCGCTTTGGCCTCAGCTTCATTGCAGAACCACCGCCGGTGAATTCACAGGGTCGCCATATACTTATTAGTTGACGCCAACTGTGAGAGGGGGAGGGACGTGAAACCGTTCGGCAGTCGGCACTCCCTAAGCGGCCCTCAGTTCCCGGGGCGCCTTGCCCGTCCAGCGACGGCACGCAGTACTGAAGGCGCTCTGGTTCGAGTAGCCCAGAAGAAAGGCTATGTGCGTAAGGCTCAGCTCCCTCTGGCGCAAATACTTGCTGGCGAGGTCATGTCGCAGACGGTCCACGATATCGGCAAATGAAGTGTCATTATCGGCAAGCCGGCGTACCAGGGTGCGCTCGCTCATGCCAAGTTCAGCAGCAACGATTTTGACCCGCGCCTCGCCAGTAGGAATGAGCTCGATCAATCGCCGCTCCAGCTTCTGAATGAGCTCCGGACGCCGCTTCGGTCGGCCGCGGAGAGTTTCCTCGGCATAAGTGCGCAGGATTGCCAGAAGGCGGTGGTCAGCGGAAGTGATCGGCGTGGCGAGCTCGTTCTTGCTGAAGATGATCCGCTCGTGGCTTTGGCCAAACTTCACCGGACATCCGAACAACTCCACTAGACTGGCCACCCCTTTGCGGCGCTGATGAATGAAGTGGACAGCGCGCGGCGTTATTTGCTTGCCGGTGAAGGACCGACAGGCGAGCACGATAAGGGAGTGTCTGAACTCGGAGGCCTGACAATATTCAGAAAGTGACGGGTGCTGAGCCGTAAAGTTCAGAGTGCCGAAACCGTCATCAAGATCGAGCTCGACCTGGAAGGCCTCAGAGAACACCGTAGAGTAGCGCGCCATGTTTCGTAACGCCGCTTCGACTGAGTGAGAAGCGACACCCAGATAGGCAAACACATCCCCGTCGCGCACATCGACCCGCTGGGCCAGGGTCATTCCGTAACAGTCGTTCTTGAGTTCGCGAGCAGCGATTTCGAATAGCTCGGCATGACGCACAAACGGTATCCATCCGTCGGCCTTGTTAAGCGAACGCCAATCTAAGCCGGATGCAGCAAGAGCGGCGTCGACATCCGCTCCCTCGTTCTTCAGCTCGGTAGCAATGCAGCGCGTCCACAGGGGTCTGACCAACAAAGAGACGTCACTTGCCATGGAGCCCCTTCATTCTTCCCGTCCAGCGGGAGCAATGACGCCGTCCCACGGGAGTTAAAGCCTTTTCGCGTCGAATCGCAAGGTATCGGCGGGTAGCCGGAAGTATTTCTGATGCGCCTCGCTTAGCAGGTAGCCGCTGGCGTATCGATCTTCGCCCGCGCCGCGGGCAGGCGGTGAGGCTCAAAAAAGCAACGCTCAGAGCTGCCCAACAGCTCCGATCTCAACTCCATCGAAATGGCTGCGCCAAGCTCAAGGCTGATCTGCGGGCATGGGCGAAGATGAAGTTGGCGATCTGGTTGTCGCGGAAGCGGGGCAGACCTGGCCCCTCAAGTGATTACGCCCGTAGACGCGATGGACGTCGCACCGGATCAGCTGTCGGTCGCGCACGAGGATGTGCCGCGAGAGGAGACCGAGGCCGCCGATCTTCACTTGCCTGGACTGATCGACGAGGAAGTTCGGATTCGAGGCCTGTTGAGTGTGTAGCGTCAGGATGGCGCCTACGAACCAGCCTAAGGATGACAAGGCAGCTCAACCATCCCAGAAAACAAAGGAGGATAGCCGTCAGAACATCCCCCAGGATCATATTCCACGGTACGCCGTGATTGAGCCCGGAGGCCGAGGAATAGATAAGCCCGGTGATCGGCCAGCAGATCACCATTAAGTAAAAGCCCAATACCCGCGGAAAGCGAAGGCGGCGACGGGGGCTCGGGGAAAGGCGGCTCATGATACACCTTACTATTGGCTCGGTCCGCGGCGCGGACCAGGATCGATATGTCAGCGCTTATTCAGGTAAGCGACGCGCATTGGAAATACCTATGCGGGTTAGCCAATATCTTATTATTTCACGCCAAACGGTATCTGGCGGCCATGTAGCCTAAGCTCGCTGTCCGGCGTGCCGCGCCGCCTTGCGGCCAGCGGCGACTTGCGCGAATGTTGACTCTGGATCAGCCGACTTTCTTGAGACGCGGACGAGATTGGTCCATGCGGCCTGACATCGAAACCCGGTTTCTCTCCCTGGCGGATTTTGAACCGGCGGCGCGGGAGGTATTGCCGCACGCGGTTTACGAGTACATTGCCGCCGGTGCTGGCGACGAAATCACCAAGCGTGACAATGAAGCCGCATTCGACCGCATCAGGCTAAGGCCGCGCGTGCTGCGCGATGTGACGAGACTTGATACCGGGATCACACTCTTCAGGCAAAATCTGCCGCATCCGATCATCCTGGCGCCAATAGCATATCAGCGGCTGGCGCATCTGGAAGGCGAGGTGGCGGCGGCGCGCGGCGCCGGAGCGGCTGAAGCGGTGTTCACTCTGGGTACCACGGCAACGGCAACAATCGAGGATTGCGTGGCGGTGAGCCAATCCCCAGTCTGGTTCCTGCTCTATTGGCAAAGCGATCGCGGTTTCAATGGCGAGCTCGTATCGCGCATGGCGGCACTGGGGGCAAAGGCGATCATCGTGACGGTCGACACCCCGACACCAGGCGATCGCCGCAGACAGTTCCGGGCAGGACTCAAAATTCCAGATAGCCTCGCAACGCCATACTTCAAGGACCGGAACACCGGCGTGATCAAAGCTGGCACTGCGCAGCGGCGGGCCATGCCGACCTGGGCGGATATTACCTGGCTGCGTTCGCTGACAACCCTGCCGCTTATCCTGAAGGGCATCCTCGATCCTGACGATGCCGAGCAGGCGATCGGAACCGGTGTCGATGCCATCGCGGTCTCGAACCACGGTTCGCGTAACCTCGACACCCTGCCGGCGACCATCGACGCCTTGCCCGCCATCGCGGAGCGGGTGGCCGGACGGATTCCCATCATCTTCGACGGCGGCGTGAGGCGTGGCACCGACGTTATGAAGGCGATTGCCCTTGGGGCGAGCGCAGTCATGATTGGCCGCCCCTATGTCTACGCCCTGGCAACAGGTGGTGCCGAGGGCGTAGCCCATTGTGTCAACCTGCTTCGACGGGACTTCGAGTTGGCCATGGCGCTAACCGGCCGGGCGCGCATCGGCGAGATCGACCGGTCGCTGATCTGGTGAAGCCCTTATCTAGCTCTGTTCTGACCCCTTCCGAGGAGTCTCGTCGCTTGTCGAGACCGACCTATCGGCAGCGGGACAATCAACACCGATCATCGAGGCAATTCAGTAATTTGGATCGAATTTCGCACGTCGTTGGGACTGTCAAAATCAAGGCCTGCGGTTGTTCGAGTCCTCCATCTCCACCATTATTGCTGACGCAACGCATCTTTCCGGCCAGCTTGAGGCTCTATCGAAAGATATATTCTCCCGCAGGTGGGCCCGCTCTAGTCTTGCGCCGCGTGTTAGTTTTGAACGGATTCGACCATTCAACTTTGAGAAAAACCCGATCCTAGTTCGCAAGTAAGGCGCTTCCCCCGTTGGGAATGTGAGCGAAATCGCAAGGGTTACAAAGCCGAAATACGGCCGGCGTAAGGAGCTGAGTCATGCCAAATTTTTTCAACAAGTTGGGAAGTTTCACAGTCGTTGGCACGAGTCTGCAGGATGGATTTTTCGCATTCACTTCCGACGCCAATCTTGACCACATATTGCCGGACGCGACCTTGCGCACCCTCAACTGGGCCACTGGAATCAAGAATTCCAATGGCTCTTCCTATGTGGTCAACATGACCAATGTCCAGGTTTCCACGGACCTCCTTCAGGGTGGAGACAAGTCGGATGTTCTCTATGGTTCAAACCTCAGCGACGCCGTTTTCTACAACAACGGAACACTCGGCAGCGGGGTCGGCGGGTTCGATTCAATAGAACAGTTCTTTCTTGGCGGCGGCAACGACTTCCTCGATCTCACTGGTCATGGCGTCGGCGGCGTAGACTATGCGAAGGATGTCGTTGTTAATGGGGGGGCCGGTGACGACATCATTATCGGAGGCGCCGGTAAAGACACCATTGATGGCGATGCAGGCAATGACACGATATTCGGCTATCGCGGTTCTGACACCATAAGAGGTGGAGCGGGCAACGATACGCTGTATGGCGACGATCTGGGCTTTAACGGCATATCAGGTGACGACTTGCTCCAGGGCGGGGCAGGGAATGACACTCTCTATGGCGGCGCCGGAACGGACCGTCTCGAAGGTGGCGATGATAATGACGTGCTTTACGGCGGGCGTGGCGGCGACAATCTGTTTGGCGAAGCCGGCGATGATACTCTTTATGGCGATGACGCAGGCACCAATGGCAACGACAAGCTGGACGGCGGATCCGGCAATGATACGATTTTTGCCGGCGGAGGTGATGACGAAAGTTATGGCGGCATCGGCAATGATATCATCAACGGAGAAGCCGGAAACGACTTCCTGCGCGGCGATGCCGGTGATGATCTGCTGGATGGAGGGGCTGGCAACGACACGATCAACGGCGGCGTAGGAACCGACACATTGAAAGGCCAGGCCGGAACCGACCGGCTGATTGGCGGAACTGGCAAGGACACAATGACGGGTGGGACCGAGGCGGACACCTTCGTCTTCAACGTCGGGGACACTTCACTTAACAGTTCGACCTATGACCGGATTACCGATTTTAAGACCGGAGTGGATTCAGTCGATCTCTCATTCGTGGCCGGGCCATTGGCATCTTCCGCCTACGCTGAGGGGACAATTTCGACCAATGTTTACGCGACGGCGCTCGCCACGGCCAACTCCCTGATGTCCAGCGGAACAACGGCAGTATTTGTTGCCGGTACGGTTGATGGTTGGCTCTTCTGGGATTCAAACAACGACTCAATACTCGATCAGGCCGCGCTCATGCAGGGTCTTAACGCTACCGCGAAATTCGACTATCTGGATATCACGTGACATGATCCGGGTCGGACGCCATACCCAGACCGGAGAATGTAACCGCCCCCTCGAGAACGGCGAATCCGGCTGGGCCGCTTTTCCGGGGCATCGGCTGCAAGACCGCACGTAGTGTGTGCACGAAAGTAGCGCATTTGAAGCGCTCGGGCCAATGTGCAAGTGTAACGTTCGCTCGCCCTTCGATGGGTCAACTCTCGTCTTGGCATAGTGCCGCGACCATGGGGCGTGATAAAGGCGCTGGCCCTTAGCGTTGATATTGCCCTTGATCGGGCCGCCGGTTGACGTGATTTGCGTCGCGATTTCCCAACGCCTGGCGCGATGCTCCCAGCGTCTCCGACTACTAGATGCCGATTTTTTGGCTCGCGGCCCCTTCTCGTCCGACAAGACAAGTTTTGCACCCATACAGGGCTCGTCTTCAGAACTCAGTAGTCGCGATATGGAACGACTTCGTCTGGATCGTCCATGGACCTCAATGAGGAGATCAGATCCAGCGCCGATCCTAGGGCGTGAAAAAAGGCATGGTTAGATCACGCATGCATGTCCGCTCCCGAGGTGATAGCGGTGCCTTCCTCGTCCGCGCCTATGAGGCGCGAATAGCCGACAACGTCGGCGGCGAGGACAGCAGCGAGACGGCGCTGGGCGCGTTCTTCGGCCATGCGGTGCGATTGCTTTCAGACCAAGCAGACCGCATTGTATTGGTGTCCCGCTATGGAGTCTAATGGGACAGATGCCCGCTATGGGTCAAACTCGGATTTGAGACGGGAACTTGGGGCAGTCCGCTTTCCACCCGGAAGCGGCCGCAAATGGCGCCGCTCGTCACTTCGCGTTTGGGCCATAAGCAGACGTGCCAAGGCTTAATCCGGTCCATCGGGCTATGTGGGACAGCCCTTCTCATTAACCGCAGCGAAGAATAGGATAACCAAGGTTCCAGATCGGGTTAAGCTGGGACCGCGCAGTTCCGGCAATTCATGAGCCTATCAAAAGGATAGCATGCTCGAGCTCGATGCGGCGCAGGTGCTGCACGTCCGACCGTTCCTTTCGGTCACTGCAGGGATTCTTGTGCTTTTCGTTGGCAAGTTGCTCACCCAGCGTCTGGCGATTCTGCGCGAGTACAACATCCCAGAGCCGGTAACCGGTGGGCTCCTCTTCTCGATTGCGTTCGGCCTAGTCTATTTTATCTCTGGTATAAAAGTCGACTTTGAATTGACGGCGCGCGACATACTGCTTGTCTATTTCTTTACGGTGATCGGCCTGAACGCCCGTATCGGTGATCTTGCGAAGGGTGGGAAACCGCTCGCAATACTCCTCGCCGTGACTGTGGCGTTCATGTTGGTTGAGAACTTCGTCGGTGTAGGCTCAGTCCGCCTCCTCGGACTGGACCCGTCGGTCGGATTGCTCGCAGGCAGCATTTCTATGACCGGGGGTCACGGCACCGCGATCGCATGGGCTCCTGTCGTCGCTGAAACACGAGGGGTCACCAATGCAATGGAAATTGGTATTGTCTGCGCTACCATGGGGCTCGTCCTTGCGAGCCTTGTTGGAGGTCCGGTCGCCCGCTTCCTCATTCAGCGGTACCGTCTCGAAGCACCACCCGAACAACTGTTTGATGTTGGGGTGCGCACTGAAGCACAACATCCGCAAATCGACTATTTCTCTTTCCTGCGCGCCATCCTCGCCATTCACGTTGCTGGGATTATCGGTATTATTGGCCACAGAGCTTTGGAGGATATCGGCGTCAAGGTTCCACTGTTTCTTCCTTGCCTTGCAGCCGGAATCATCCTCACAAACCTGCTACCTCGCATCTTGCCAGTCGGTGCTTGGCCTAGTCGTACGCCCGCGCTCGCACTCATCGCCGAGGTCTCACTCGGTGTGTTCCTCGCGATGTCACTTATGAGCATGAAGCTATGGACTCTTGCCGATCTCGCGGGTCCTCTCTCCGTGCTGCTTGCGCTACAGCTCGTGCTGGCTCTGCTATTTGCCGTCTATGTCTGTTTCCGCGCACTGGGGCGAACGTATGATGCGGCAGTAGTGTCTGCGGGCTTCATCGGCTTCGCTCTCGGTGCGACGCCAACAGCAATGGCGAACATGACCGCGGTAACGCAAAGACACGGGCCTTCGCATGTGGCGTTCCTCATCGTGCCGCTTGTAGGCGCGTTCTTCATCGATATTGCCAATGCAATCATTATCCAGATGTTTCTTGCTGCCTTCTGACGGATCACCTCAAGATTCCGTTATGATGTAGAGCAGTTGCTAGGAGGCGATGTCTGCTTTGGGTCATAAGCGGAACTCAACGGCCTGAGCAAAGATGTCCGCTACGCACCCGAAAGCGGATATTCGGAACTGCGGTTTAGGGGCTAAATCAGCGAACAAGGTGGGAACACACGAACACTCCTAAAGGAGTGTGTTCGTGTTCGTTCGCTCCGAACACCTGCGAAATTCGGCGAACAATGTTCGGCATGTTCGCTTCCATGGCCCTGAAGAGAGGAGTGACATCTTCCTCAGCTATGCCCATGAAGATTTGGAGCGAGTGAAGGGTATCGTCGCGGCTTGTGAGGCAAAGGGGTGGTCGGTATTCTGGGATCGGACCATCCCGTCGGCGAGACTTGGCGTGACAACATCGGTAAGTCGTTGGATGAGGCCGGTTGCGTAGTGGTCGCGTGGTCAAGTAATTCGATCAATTCCCGTTGGGTGCAAGAAGAAGCTGATGAGGCCCGCGAGCGAAGAATCCTTATTCCACTTCTTCTTGACCGTGTTAAGCCGCCAATGGGTTTCCGCGACCTGCAAGCCGCGAACCTTGCTCATGTGAACCTTACCACTGCGGCGCTCGCGCCTGTCCTCGCCAGCATCGAAGCGGTCCTCGACACCACTTCTCGGACTAGACCTGGCATAAGACCCGCGGCGCCGGATGCCTCCGCCAATGGGCGGAGAGACAGCACGGCATTTGGTCGGACAGTGGGTGTTCCGGTACTCGTGTCTGTGGCTGGCTGAGTTGCCGGTGGAGCACTCGGCCTCGGTATCACCTTCAGTATCGTGATCATAAGACTGTTCGGACCGTCGTTCGCCGGGGTGTTGGTTGGACCATCGGTGGCATATTTGGCGGATATGCCATCGGCAAAGGGTTGCAGTTGGTCGATCCGCTCGTACGTGGCGAGCAACTCATAATGATCACGGTTGGTTGGGCAGTCGCCGCAGGTATTGGCCGACTCCTCAGTTAGGAAATGGCTTCCGTGGGTGGTGGCTTTGCCTTCGGAGCCCTCGCCGGGGCGATCGGCGGTGCGGTCACGGCCCTCAGCCTCCACATGGTTCGACCATCCTTAACGTGGCTCGGGATGGGATTGGTCATTCTCGGCTGGACTATTGCAGGAGGCTTAGCCGCCGCATTGACCTGGGCTTTTCTCGGCTATCAATACTCTTTGGGTTTCTATGCGGTAACTGGTGCTGCAATGGGGACAGTACTTGGCCTGATAGGCGGGCTCTTAATGTTCACATATTTAAATTTGGTCTCCAGGTAGCTATCAATTTCGGCTACTTTAAATCAGAGGGTCGATGGTTCGAACCCATCCGGGCTCAGGTGCACCGATCATGGCTTTGGGTCTCGGTGCCCCACGCGGTGCTGTCATAATGGAGGACTCTTCTACTTCCGACACTATCGGCGAGGTGATCGGCTATGCCGCCGAACCGGGCATGCGGCGCTCGATGGAGCGGTAGGCGCGAACAGCCCTTATGCGGCTGCGCTCCTCAAACACCTAGCCGCCAATGCCGGCTATGATTTCGGCCAGGTCATGACCATGGTGACGGAAGAGGTTTACCTGAGCACCCAGACGCGCCAGCGGCCGTGGACCAATGCCAGCCTGAGACGGATTCTGGCTTTTGGCGGCAAGGTGGAGGAGATCTCCGCATATGAGACGCTCATCGAGGGCGAGCGGCGCAAGCTCCTGCTCACCATCGCGGCGACCCCCAAGGAGACGCGCAGCTTCGTGGAGGCATTGACGCGCGAAGAGCGGCACGGCGCGGTTCGAGGAGCGGTGGCCACCTATCGCGCGGCACTGCAAGAGAGCGCACGCGAGCGCCGTTCCAATGGGCTATGACTCAGGGCGACCTGGGCAATGCCCTTCGGACGCTCGGCGAGCGGGAGAGCGGCACGGCGCGGCTCGAGGAATCAGTTGTCGCATGTCGCGCGGCGCTAGAGGAGAGGACCCGAGAGCGGGTGCCGCTAGAGTGGGCGAAGACCCAGAACGATCTCGGCCTTGTGCTTTGGACGCTCGGCAAGCGCGAGAGTGGGACTGCGCGGCTCGAGGAAGCGGTTGCGGCCTATGGCGCGGCGCTGGAGGAGATGACCCGCGAGCGCGTACCGCTCCAATGGGCCCTGACCCAGAAGAATCTCGGCAACGCGCTTCAGACGCTCGGCGAGCGTGAGCAACAACATGGGTCCATAGCAGTCGCCGGTGACTGACCCCTTTGATTCCTGCTGGAATTGGCTCAATAGCCCCAAAGCGTCTGGGTAGAGGGCACAAAGTTCTTCGGATCCATGCTGAATCGCATACCGTTGTTGCCACAGAAAGCATCGCCTGCCGCCCAGTCGGGAGACCATGATGAAAGGCCGGTCTGCGGATGTGATTTCAGTGCCCGGCAAATCGTGGCTTCGAGTATTTTGAACTGATTGGTCGGCTTGTACTGCATTTTCAAGATGCCGTCAGCGAAGGGGAGAAACTGCAGGGCACCATCTGCATCGACATACGCTTCCTTGAGCGACGTTACGAAAGAGTCGGAGTAGTAGGCGATGCCGGTGACCCCGTAGATTGGGTGCCCCTGGTTCGGAAAGGCTCTTATCCCCCTGTCGAAGGTCAGATACGCCGACGGCTTCCGGGTCGCGCTGAGCGCCGTGGGCTTGCCGTTCACCGTTCCGCTGTTCAAGGTCACGACAGCAGGCCCGCCGCAGTTCAGATAGGTTAGATAGAAGTGACCCTTGCCTGCTTGAAGGATATCGCCTGAGCTATTGACGGCCTCCTGGAACCTGAAGCCAATTTTCTGACCGAGTGTCGAGCAATTCCCGTTCGGGAGAGCTGTGCTCGTGATGTCCACCCACTTCTCGCTTGCTGGATCAAGCTTGTAAATGCTGCCGGTTCCGCGACTGTTGTGGAAGAAGAGGAACGTCTCGCGCGCCAAGCTTCCGGTCATCCCTGTCCCCCAAGACGCGAGCGAGAGGGATGAATTGTCATGCGCAACAAGGCCGACTGAAGGGCTCGCGTCGTTCCAGAGTGCGCCGCGCAGGATCGGCACCTGAGTCGTACCAGCAGGCTTGCTTGCCCACCGAAGTTCCCTGGTATTGGTGTCGATCCAAAACAACGCCAGGTGCTCATTGACCTTGTCACCGGTAAGAAGGGGAGCCCGTACAATCTCGTATTGCAGGTCGCTTCTCGGTGAAGAACTGAGTTTGAGACCGCCGACAAGGGAGGGGCCGGTGCCCATCAATCCTGTGGAGTTGTTCTGACTGGAGAGATGATAGAAGTGGATATTGCTATCGCTCGAGTTGCTGGCGGCAATTTCAATTCGGTCCGACAACGCTGTCACGGCGAAGCGTTTGAGACCGTGTATCAGAGAAACAAGTGCCGCGTTCGACCAGGTGATGCACGGAGTCGTTGTGCCAGGGCCCCAGCCGTTTCCCAGGAACTCCATGCCCGCGCTGCTCGCGCATCCACCAATCGACTTGTCACTGCCGACTCTGCCCGCTCGGTAATAGAGCCTCGTCCCATATGAAGGATCCGTTTTCGCATAGAAGATGTACAAGAAGCTGTTGGGGGCGCTGCCCAGGCGAACCATCTGGGGAGCGCCAACAATGGTGCCAACGACGTCGCCCGAGCCCACCCCGAAGCTCCCGCCCGCGGTCCCGTCGGTCTTCGAGATGGTCTGCTCGCCCTGAACCGGGGCATCGTTGTCGGTTGGACCCGCCGAGAGGTTCGCCTTTACCCGACCGCCGGTGGCGCAATTGGTGATGACTCCATCCCGGTTCCAATCAACGGTATTGGCGTCAGACCAGATTCCGTGTTTGTTTAGCAAGTAGGTCTGGTAGCTCGGGTCTGAGAGCGCCGTTCCGATCTCATTGCTCGACTCGCAAAGACTCGAAGAGTTGATCCCACTTTCCAGGAATTGGTTCCCGAGGAACTTGGCATCCGGATTTCTCCATTGGGTATAGGAAACCAGTGCGGGCGTCACCACCGAACTGTTCAGCCCACCCCTAACGCTCTCGTGGCCAATAAGCAGCGTATGGTTGAACTCATGCCAGGTCTGGTCGTTAAATCCGAAACTGCCTGTGCCTGCTGTCCCATACTCCACGACGGGGAAGAACCAGGGCTCCTTTCGATTGTCGTGGCCCGGATACTGGAGCTGCCAAGTGCTGCGAGCAGCTGCCGCTCCGTGCGTTCCGCCATTGCCCCAATTGCCATAGAGCGTTTCATAACCGGCCTGAGGGGCACGCCCAATGTCAAGGTGAACGTTGATTCCATCTTGGTTGTCCTTATTGCCGATTTCCGAGGCGAGCGCTCCGGAAAAGAGCCCCTGGACTGCCAAAGCATAGGCATGTGTGAAGGGGTTTACGCCAATCTCGTCTATATAGTCGAGTTCGAAGAAGATGTCCTTGTGGCGCGGATTGGCCCCCCATTTGGGAAAGAGGAAGGATGCGGCTGGCGCAGTTTGGCCGTTCTGTACATTAGGCGGAACATCCACCCCAAGTACCTCGACTCGGTCCTCAATCCCGTCGCGGTCCGTGTCGCTTAGGTTGAAGACTGTCGCACATCGTGCTTGGACATTCTTCATGTCGCATATACCGAGTTCGCGCTCCAAACCGTACCCTAATCCATCGCCGTCATTGTCGCGAAACACATCGTTCACGTATAACACCGAGGGTCCGCTGATCCCATTCACGGTGCCAACCACAATTCGAGATGTCCCTGCACCAGTGATCCGAGAGGCTCGACCTATTCCACTATCATCATCAAATCCCTTAAGATAATTCAAGTTGTCGAGCGCAAGGATGAATGTGTCATCAACTCCGCCGGGCAACGCGACAGTCTCATATCGAAACGGGGATAAGTTGGTTGAGCGAGGAACATCGACTACGGTTCCCCCAAACGAGAAGTTCACATTTTGCCTAACGACTGAACCATTCTCCCGAACGGTCAGTGTGGCCGTGCCAGGCGCGGCTCCAGGAGCTGCGTGAACGAATAAGGTATATGCCCCTCCTTTACCGGCAGGAACCACGTAACTCAAAGTGGGAACCCTTGAGGCAAGCATGTTCTGCCCCAGAGGCGTAACGTTTCCGTGGACGTTGCTCCAGAGATGCATGAAAGGAACAACTCCAACAAGATTGGATAGTGAAAAGGAGTAGGACTGACCATCTCGGAGAGAGATGGGGTGACGTCCGATGGGAGTCGCAGATACCTGAAAACTATAAGGCCCACTAGGTGCGTATACCCAGCGCTGATTGCGACCCAAATGACAAGGGTATTGCTGGATCAACACCGCATCCTGAGTACTGCCCGAAGGAACATCAAGACAATAACCCGAATGCTTTGCAACGATGCGCACTCCGCCCGCCGGGTCCGCCTGCGGCTCAAGGCGGAATAGCTGATTGTCACGGTAGTGGCAGGTATACTGCTGCAGCGTCCCACCCTGTGCTCCACCAATGCGGACATCAAGACATAGGCCGCTGTTTTGATTCACGAAGTACACATATCCTGGTGCGCTTGCGTCTCGTGCCATCCATTTCTGGTTTGCGCCTTCGTAACAACTGTATTGCCTCACATCTGCGCCAGAAGTCAGACTGCCATTCCCGACGTCCAGACATTTTTCCGCTGTTAAACTAACGATTTCTGTTCCAATGTCGGGCTGCGCGTGACTCTCTCGCAGATCAGAAATTATAGAAGTGAATATGGCCAAAAAGACAATCACTCCCTTAGCCATGTTTACCTCCTACATTTCGATTGTTGGTGGCGGTGCGGAAGGCTGAGAGAAAAGATTTAATTGCGGAAAGCGAGACTTGGAGTGCCCCATCGGGAACATGCCTATGGGCTTCGCGATGCAAGCATTGCTACGCTGGCGCCTCAATAAGACAGAATGTCGTGCCACGTCTCTCATCGAACCAATAGGTGAGGAACTTCACCCCAAACTTAACCTGAATTTCCAGGTCCTTGCGGTGCGCCTCTGGCACCTCGTCCGCGGTTCCTCCGGCTATATCGCGCCGGTCCATAAAGTGGGCAAGTCGGCTCCGACCGTGATTGGTGCGGGCCTCCATTATCCATAGAGCAGCACAAACATCTTATGGTTCGGCCCATGGAGTCGTCTGTGACATTCCCCACAGTTGTCATCGAACTTGCCCTTCATCTGAATCACAGGGCCGTCATCGAGACCCACTGCCGCCAACCGCTGCAGTTGGGGTTGATCGATGCGGCACAGGCCGTTGAGCCAACGAAGAAGTTGGGATTAATCTGGAGGGTATGGACATCTGCTGCCAGCGGGCCGGTATTGCCGATTTGTCCGCTCTCGCTGGTCACGCCGGTAATGGTGAATGATCCCGTAGTGGACGAGATCGCACCGGATGGGCCGTGGCCGCGATGTCATCGGTGTTTAATTTCGTACTTGTCTCGGTGGTCATGCAATCCCATCTAGCGCGGCGTCGTACATCAAGAAAAGTCCAACTTTGGCTACCGATACGCGAAGAGCATTTTGGTGCGGGCGCTTACCGACGACGAGTGGCCGAGGGCCCTGGCGGGGTGGCATCGGAATATCTGGAGCCTTTACGCATAGAACCTCCTTCCATTCGGGATTCGGATACCTTGCCTCAAAGCAGCCTTTCTTGGGGCGGCGCGAGCTCAATGGCGTACTGCCATTCTTCGCGCTCCTGGGCGTTACGAGCTCGCGGGGTTTGTTGATCTTTGGGGATGGGAATTTCACCGTTTCCCACGGCGGTTACTTGCCCCGCAAACGTTTCCGTCGAGGAGGTCGCCAACGGGAAGAGGATCGTCGACGACGTGGCGACAAATCTCGCCCAGCCGGCGAGATGTTGAAGCATGGCCCTCATGTCAGCTACTCCATCCTTCTTGATCAAAAGCGAGCTTAGGTTTCTCGCCGGTTTTCCACATGAGAGATTTCCGGCGATAGAGCGGTGTGCGCCAGACTTATGGCCAATGTCGGCGTTGGGTCGGAAGCGTGGCTGGAGCAATCGGGCACTGTCCACTTGGCCAAGGGACTGTTTCACTCCTTCAGGGCCGCAGGTTTTTTTGCGGATCTCGGCCTATTGCTGCGCGTTGTTCTGGTGACCGCAGCGCAAGAAAATTGATTTGACGTGAGGACGTCTTGCATTCAAGGTTTTGCAGTCAGACAACGACCGTGACCTCTCGTGACGTCGAGGCGGCAGGTCGGAGAATCGCTGCGCCAGTTACGTGACAAGGTTCGGTGGTCGAATGTGCCCAGTTCATCTGTGCACTGGAGCTATGGAGCGAGGAGCCCTGAAACTCTTTACCGGAAACACAATGGACGTAATGCGTCCATGGTAGCTGTCGTCGTGGATGGCCTTGCGCGTGCAGCAAGCGTGCCGCAGCCCTTCAGGAGTGAACGCCGCCGATAATCAGCGACGTTGACAGCAGATGTGTTCGCCTGTGTCCGGCTGGGAGGGTCCCTCTATGCCCACAATCGACGCATTCAATTACAGCCTGTTGAGTTCAGCGGAATCGTCAACCAACCACATCCGGCTCGACTCGAAGAAGGCACCCACCATTTTTTCATTCAGTACCTGACAGGAGAATTCTTTTTTCTCAGCATGACCGTCTGGAGAATCATGGAGACACAATCATGAATTCTATTTCGCAATTCTTACCACGACTGTTAATGAGCGAGGACGTCTGACATGGTAAAACCACCGGTAAAACTTCCCACAAAACCACTCCCGATCAAACCAGATGTGCCTCCGCCTGACCGCGATCCGCTCTTGACCAGGGCAAGCATAAGCTTTCACACGAACGACGATGATAAGAACACCAACACTCAGGTAAACGTAGCTGTGAGAGTAGATGAGGACCGCATAGCTGTGGCCGCAATTTCAGGACACTTCAATCGGTTCGGAGACCACAGCGACGCAGGACCATTCACCTTGCTAATTCTGGCACCGGTTCGAATGGAGAGGCTCAAGAGCGGACGCGTCGAGGTCCACCTAACTGCCTCGGCCGCAGATGGATTGACCCTCCCGGACGACACCTGGAAATTCAATTTTTTTCTGGACCTACTTTTCGCTGACGGTGGGCACCTCATTGCTGAAGCTAACGGATTGGAGCTAGGTATACTGACCAACCCATCCCAATCCTTCCTCATTAATTAGAGATTCGTTCAGGAGAAGACAAAATGGCCGACGATGCGGGTTTGGAGCGTGTTAGTATCACGTTTCATACAAACGATGAAGATAAGGACACTGACACTCATGTTGAAGTTAGCGTCGAGATGTTTGACAACACCGTCGTGGCCATCCTTTCAGATGATCTCGGGCATTTCGACGACAACAGTGACGCTGGTCCGTTCTTTCTGGAACACATTTCACCAACAACTAGAGGTGCGATGAAGTCGGGTCATGTTTCCATTAAGTCCGTCCCCAACGGCGATGATACTTGGCGCTTCAACTTTTTACTTAATCTCCAGTTTCAGGATGGGTCACATCTCATTGCCAGAGCCAATGGCCTTGAGTTGAGTGAGACGCTTCCAAAACTGTCATTCGGAATTGAATGATTGTGATCAGGGCCAGTCTTATGAAGGCCCAGACCGCTTGCCTTGCGGTACAGGACCAGCGCCTCGTTGGCGTTGCCCTGGGATTTTGAGCAAGCGGCCAACGCTGTACTGGGATGCTCATTGCCGGCTTCGGCGGAATCTTGAGTTGGACTACTATGACCTTTGGCCAAGTCCGAGTTGGGCGATTCTAGCCTCCTCCTTCGTCGCGGCGATCTTGGGGTGCCGTGACGATGCCGCGGTTCGCACCTCCCTCCGGGATGACGCACTTGTCTTTCTGTAACGGCTTTTCGGCATGGCCGTCGCAAAGATCGGCTACCGGTTCGCCCTCCATGCCGACGAGATGTAGTTCATCGTCCGTCGGCTTCGCCGACCCCCCTAGATAATGCGCGCAGACAAGTCGCGCGAGTTCGTCAAGCTTCAGGACCACCGCCCGCCTCACATCCCAGATGCGGGCGGTCTTGTCCCGAGAAGCCGTCACCACCCGCGTGCCGTCCGGCGAGAAGGCGGCTGACCAGACAGCGCTCTCATGGTGCAGGGGCTCGCCCAAGGGCTTGCCCGTCGCTACATCCCAGAGGCGGGCTGTCTTGTCCGAAGACGCCGTCACAACCCGCGTGCCATCCGGCGAGAAGGCGGAAGAGCGCACCCCTTGATCATGCACCAATGCGAAAAGTTGGGGTATTTTCTGCAGGCTGTTCGCCAGTGCGATTTCAGCAAAGTGGTTGGCATCAAACGGAACTGCCTCGTCGCCAAAACAGACACCAATTGGCCGTCGAGCATCCCGCATCACCACCGCGAAGGGCGACTCGTCACTCTTCTGCAAGGCAAGCAATGCAAGGCGCAAGCTTGAATCAAAATACCCAAGCGTAGTCTAGCCGCGGGGGGAAACGTGGTTTGGTCGATCCGGCAGGTCGATCTTATGCCCAGTAAAGACGAGCGATTGGGGAAGGCCCATTATCACTTCTCTTCATTCTGATTTGGACCGCTTGCAGGTGAAATCCTATCGCCAGCAGCGTCCGACACTGTCGGTTACGTCCACGATCTCCGACGCAACCGACTCTCCGCCCAGTTCAATCACGACAGAGGCCAGTTTCCCTAGGTCGTTCAGCAGGTCACCCCGTGTGTACTGGGCAATGGCGGGAAGGAACTTTCCCCACGCCTCCGCAATCAGGGCAGGCTTAGGCCGGAAGGCTTGATCGGCAAGCCACCTGAGCGCGTCTGCCGGTGGCGCGTGTTTGATTAAACACCTCATGGCTACGTTCGCGAAACCGAGTTCTGCAAGGCGTGTGCCAGCAGCAAACAATATGTCAGTATTGCCTTCTTTTATGATCGCAGCCAGCTGCGATCGCAGAAGTGGCTCGGACAAGTGGCGCGCTAGCGGGCGCGCCGATGCGGCACCATGAACTTCAATCATCCGGCTCACCAACGCTGTCCGTTCCGAATCGGGCAAGTGTTCCAGCACGTGGTTGAGGAAGTGAGCCAGTTGTTTCGGATCCTGTTCCATATCCGAGAAATATGAGCGCACTTCCGCCAACGTGTCTTCAGGAGCAGAGGACAGCGCGGCTGTTAGGATTTGATCAAAGGCCTCTTCCCGAAGCTCCGGCCCCATCCTGGACTTATGCTCGCGCCAGAGCATAAGAGCCTCCTTGGCCGCGCGCGAGCGCTCGGGTTCCTCCAGCTGCGGCGCCAGTTGGCCGAGCAGCAGCATTCGAGGAATCCAGGAAAAATCCTGAACGGGAACCTTGTAGGCCTTAGCGAGGGCGGCTTTTCGCAAGTGCATCGGCAAATAGGGTGCCAGCGTCGCGTACAGCCTCTCGGTAGCGCGGTTCAGAGGCTCGATGGCGTCAGCAGCCGCGAGTGCCTCCGCAAGGCCTCGTTCCGACAGGGCGGGAGCCAGCGCGGCCATCGCTCGGGCGCGATACACGATCATTTCCTTTCCCATTGATCTGGCAACGGAAGCGAGGGCTTCGTCCTCATAACCTAGCTCCGCCAGCCTGCGTCCAAGCAAGGCCGCGGCGCCTGCCCGCTCTTCCATTCCCAGGCTGCTGCTGAAGCGGCCGCCAGGGTCGATGAAGCCTCCGGGGTCGATGTATCCAAGGTCCTTTCCAATTCTGCGGGTCCGGATCAGCAGTGACGCCACGTGGTTTGCGGGCAGGAAGCGCGCGAATCGAGCCAACGCGGACGTCTGCTCCTCGCCATCATCGATGACGCGGGCCAGACCGAGGAGAATTTTCAGTTGTGCTGCGGGCAGATGTGGCGCCATGGCCTCAAGGAGCTGCACCCATTGGTCGGTATGATCGGTGCTGGTAAGCGAGCGTACGATGAACAGGGCCTCCTCGACGCGTCCCAATGCAGCCAAGCGAGGGGCCAGCCCTAGCATCGCGGGTATCCGAGCGTTCGCTATGTCCCGGGACTTGGCGGTTGCTTCGTTGTAGACGCGCCGCCGCACGTCTCGGTCGAGTGAATCGGAAAGACGCAAGGCCGGATCCAACCAAGGCGCCGGCAGGTAGGGTGCCATCCGGCCGAGAGCCACGTCCCTGCGGACGTTGAGCTTCTGCACCAGCGCGAAGGCCCGCGCGCAGTCGCCCGTCTGGGCGCAGCGCACCGCGACGGTGATCATGCCTTCAGGATTCCAGAGTTCGATGTCGCCCAGCTTTCTACTGATGAAGCTGTCCGCGAGCCGCCGCAAAGGATCGCCGTCGAGCTTCGGCGCCAGATGGCCGAGCGCTTCGGACTGATACACCGGCACGGTGCAACTGAGAACATCGTCTACGAGGCTTTTCCAATGCTCGGCCTTGTCCTCGTCCGACGCGGCTTCCGCAAGACGAATGCGCGCCACCGTCCCCTTGACCGGATATTCGTACCGCGCGGCGGCTGCGTGTCGCAGGGCTTCAGCGATCACGGCCTTCCGCTGCTCTCCTTCCAGGTAGGGAGCAATCGTCGCCTGAATCCCGTAGCTACGGCTGTCGCTCAGGCGCTTGACGATCGCGTCGAAGTCACCGCGGACCCTGCGCTGGCACGCGGCCGGCGCGTTGTTCGCGAGTGTCTCCATGATGTCGAAACGTCCCTCCCAATCATCCCGACCAAGGGCGAACTGCATGGCATGTCGACATCCGGCCGATGTCAGGAATGGGGCAACGCGCTCGATGCAGCCCTTCATATCCGTCAGCTTTTCGATCTGGAGCGCCGCGTCGAGTGCAGCCTCCGATGCACCAGCTGGGACGAGTTTGCCGGCGCTCGCCAACAATTCTGTGATGGACTGACAGCGTTGCCCGGGATCTTCAATCTGACGTGCTGTATCGTAGGCCTCCCTAACTGCCCCCGCTCTGTGAGCATCCGGAATGTATGCAGCAAGAACGGTCAAGGCTCTGGCACGCTGGATCGGGTCCAATATCCGGCGCGCATACATCAATGCGTGGTCGACCGGCCATACTTCCCTCTGAACCAGCGCCGACAAGATGGCCGGCGGCAAGCGACCGGCCATGCTGTTGATGGATGCCTTGATCAGGGCATATCGAATCTCCCAAGCTACTGTGGAAGACTTCTTACCGCTTCTGACACGTTCCTTGGTGATTGTCCTGGCCAGGTGCCAGGCATGGTGGAGATCCGCGAGGTAGTTGTCGAGCAGCGCGGTTTCCTCATGGGCCGTGTACCAAGCGTTCTCGACGCGCCAATGGTGCACTTCATGTAATCTGCCGATGATCCTGTCGAACAGCCCCAGCCAGCCAGATCGTCGCCGGCGGGTAATCTCCTCGTGGCGCCATTCAAGTGCGAGCAGGGCGTGCAGCTCATCGTGGCGCGCGGCACGCTCGAGATGCACCACCAGGTGTTTCAATCCATATCGCTCATCGAGTTCGCGCAGCGAGACATCCCGCAGTCCTGGAAGGTGGTTCTTCAAGCCGCCCCACGCATTCAGGTAACGATTCGTGATCGCGGAGTGAGTAGAGCGCACGGCATTTGCTAGGGAGCGAGTAAAGCTTTGCTCCGGCGCCGTCAGTTGCTTCATGTTGACGTGGCCTTCGAGGAATTCGCGAAGGCTCGCGTGATGCAGGCCGTAGCGCGGCGGAACGCTCTCGTAAACGTTCAGGAACGGAAGCCAGTGTTGCTCCAACAGTTTTGTTAACCCGGGCTCGGGGACATTTGCGAGGGCCGCGAGGACTTGCCCGGATACGGCTTCCTGTGCCGCTGCCAACGCCGCTAGAACCGGCAGGTGCAGCTTGTTCCAGTCCTCGGAATGCCTGGCGCTCCAGGCAAGCCAGTGCCGCGCATAGTATTGCCAGAGCCCATTCGGCAACGATTGCAGATCGTCGAGCTTCCGCTCGCCGCTTTGGATCTCCGCAATGACGTGGTGCAGGTAGATCCAGTTGCCGTCAGATTTGTCCAGGAGAGCGTCGATCGCGGCCTGCACGTCTGCGAATGCCAAGCTTCCAGCGGCCTGGAGCGTCGAGGTCACGTAGACCTCGGCGTCGTGCCGGTTGTCTGTGTTACCCGCTTCAATCTTGAAGACTGTTCGGGGAGCCTGAACGTTGAGACTTACCCCGACGGGTTGTTGCGAAACTACAAGGTAGACCCCGCGGGGAAGCACCTGCGGCAGGCCGAGCACATTTTGACCTTCCGGCGTCCCGGCCTCGTCGAGAGCGTCGACAACAATAATGATTGACCTGCCTGGATCGGTTTCATCGCGGTGTGCCGCAATCCGGAACAACAGCGACTGCAAGTCTGGCCTGTCCGCCGGTTCGGCGAGGTGCGCCGTCGCTAGATCGCGCGGGAGCCGCCATCGATTCACAAGCTGCGCGGCGATGTTGCGGATCGTTTGTGTGATACCCGTGGATCCCCGCGCCTGTTCGCAGAAGTGGTGCACGCAATCGACGTGCTGCGCGTAGTGCGCCAGATAGGCCGTCTTGCCCATGCCGCTTTTAGCTTCGAGCACGAAGTAGCCGCAATCGTTCGACTGTTGAAACGCTTCGATTGCCGCCGTGATCCACTCCCGGCCGACGAATTGCTCCAGTTTGACGCGTCTAAAGACTGGAGTCGGGTCAATATAGGCGTCCGCGAGCTGGGCACTTACGAGGCCGGCGGTTTGGAGCCGCGATACGAGGTCCTTCCCCAGCGCGCTCAGCTCCCGAACGGCGCCGAGGAGCGCGTCGAGATCCCCTTCCGGGCGTCCACCCTGCAGCAATGCTTCAAGCCGGGGACCGAGATATTTGTCGAAAAGCCAGTTATGCAGGTCGGTTGCGACCATGGCTGCAAGATCGTCCGGGCCCGCGAAATAGGTCTTTACTGTGTGCTGTTTTTTTAGTTCCTTCTTTAGCGCACGCAACTTCGCCGCGCTGGCCTTGTCGCGGTCCCGTTGGGTGCTGCGGTCATCCCGTTTGAAATAGATCAAGCACGGCAGCTGCCGCTCGATGGCTCTGCGGTACTCCTGTTCCGTGATTCCGCTACCGTAGCGCCCACCCAGGATCCCGATATACAGCTGGCAGCGGCCAACCTCGGCGAGAGAGGCTTCGGCTGTCGTTTCGTCGCGGCTCCCGAAATATTCCATGCCGACGAATTTCGTCGCTCGCATCTGGTTGACAACCGTTTCCACGGCCTTCCGCTCGGGGCGGAGATCCTTTTTCGTGGAGCTCACGAACACGTGAACGGTCGCTTGCATTCACTCGATTATGCACCCGAGATGACCGTAGATAAAGCTCTCTCCCCAACGGTCCGCATCCTGAGCAACGCTTTCGCAGGCCGGTCCGCGGCTTCTCCTCGATCGGCAAATTCCTCGCGACGCGCCGCATGTTGCGCGCCTCCGGGCTTTCAACCTCACGCAGATGAACCGGGGTTGAAACGCCTACGTTGCGAGCCACTCCTACAGTTTGGCAATTCAGAATGCAGCCTCGGCCATATTGGCGCTGCTTGCCTGACGCGGCCGCCCTTGAAATCTGGGACCGTCGCGCTCCTGCGCCGGTCCGATGACCATGCCAAGCGCGTGCGACTGGCTTAAATGAGAGAAATCGAACCTAACGCTGACCGACTATGATATTGTGATCGAGTCGGAATGGGCTGCGCTTCCAATGACTGATCTAGTCAGGATTGCCGAACCAAAGGCTTGCCGCTCGGGAGCGTCGTGTTCGTGCATGGTCTCGGTGGAGATGCCTATGGAACGTGGCGGTACGATAAGACGGATGGCGCTTTCTGGCCGCGCGGGCTCGCTGAAGAAATCCCGGGGCTCGGCGTCTATTCCCTCCAATATGCCGCAAGTGCATCACGCTTGCGCGGAACGGTGATGCATTTGCAGGACCGCAGCATCAATGTCTTTGAACGACTAATTCTCGGACCGGGCCTGAAAACGGGACCAATTGCTTTTGCTTGTTATAGTCTGGGCGGTCTTGTTGCTAAGCAGCTCCTTCGCCACGCTCACGACAAGTCCCAGTCACGTGACGAAGTTCTTCAGTTTTTGGACCGTGTCACTAAAGTGGTTTTTCTTGCGACACCCCACATGGGGTCAGGGATTGCATCGCTCACGGATCGATCTGCATGCCCTGAATCGATGGTATCGGGATTGGTCTCATGAGACTGGCATCAATCATCTACAAGCCGATTCTAATCCGGGCTATGTCAAAGCGACGATAGCATGTTGCTCCGGTGTTACCGTCAACGCTTGTCGTCTGGTATTGGGATTTTGTCTGGTGGTTTCAGCACGATAAAACAGTCGGTGAGGACATTGTCTTCTATGTTTGACTCGAAGACTTCCCCATAGGGTCGTTCGTTAGTGGGCGGATCGACAACCACGGTCACGCACGTCTCTTGCCCGCCTGCGTTCTCAAGAACTGTGAGCACCAGATCGATGGCCGTGCCCGGTGCTAACCCATCGACTCGCTGAAACAGGGGCGGATCGGGCGGAATAATTGTCATGACGTTGAACGGGCCAGCGGCGACGGTCCCGACATTTGCGATGTTTGCGCCGATCTGAAGCTGAGTCAGATTAAAATCGATGAAAATTGTGGTTATTCTATTAATGCGGAGATTGGGCAGGGGGAGAATATGCCGTGGCGTCCCAAATTCCGCTCTGAACCTCTGAGCGAACCGATCCAGCTCGCCGAGCGTCAAATCTATGCTGGGCATAGTCGCCTCCCTTTTAGAGGATAACGCAATATACCAGACACGACGCAGCTAAGAAAGCGAGTCGACCTAGCCTCGTGGGTCCTGAGGGCCGAAAGTGTGCCTTCATCCGGCCACAGACTTCCGTCCCCATCCCAATGCGCGCCCGGAGAAGAATGATGGTGACGGATGAGTCGCAGACCATCTGCGAAAGGTGGCCGGGGTGGGAGCGTCCCAAGTCGACCTGAATCGCCCCAGGGTCCCAGATCGTTTCGGGCTCCTCGCTTGCCGGCTATGGTAAGATTCCTATTGGCATAACGATCTCCGCCACCAGCAATGGCCGATCACCAATGCGAATGTCACACCGAGCCGGATCGCCGTGTCTCTCACAGGACGAGGGCTCCTGTGGCCGGATGTGAGTGTGGAGAGGCGTATTATTGTGACAGACGATCCGTGGATCGATGTCGAACATGACCTCAACCCCGGTCCAGGTGACCGGACCCTATCCTGCTCCTGCATTCTGGTTCTCGAGCGTCGTCCGGGGACGCGGCCATACATTTGTGCCGAGCGCGGTTTGCGTGCTCGACCTGCCACGCTGGCCGCAGGACCAGTCCTGGTGCCACGAGCCGACCGAGGGCTGGATGGCCTGGCTCGACCAGGCCGGAGGCCTCGCCTTCGTGACCGATCCAGTGCATCTCCGTCACGTGCGGATACCGCACCACCGCACAGATCGGGTGGAATGGATTCGCCGTCGACTGGATACGACAGAACACACGATGGTTCGCCTCATCCCCTTTACGGGCCTTTCGCGCGTCGACGATATCGGAGAGACAGGCATCATGGCATTGCAACTCTGCGACGGCGCTCGAACTTCACTTCTATGGGCTGCGCAGCGGTAGAGCCAATATAGAGGTTCAGGCAAGCGAGGCAGGAATCTCGGTTCAAACGCTCTTTACATCCACCGCGCCAGTGCGGGCCGGCAATGTCGAAGCGCGGTTAGCGTGTTACCCCCGTGTTACCCCGAAAGGTCGACGACATTATGGTTCCAAAAAATATTACCACGTTTCAACTATTTAATGGCGCGCCCGAAAGGATTCGAACCTCTGACCCCCAGATTCGTAGGCTAGTTTGGCAATAGTCACTGAGGTTCACGAATTATAACTTTATGTCACGAAATCAGCCGCTTAGCCAAGGTCGAACTCACGCAACATCATCGTAAATACGCTCAAAATCCCGGGCCTTTGCGCCCGACCTACGCCCGAAATTGCGCCGCTTTTAGATTACCAGACTGAGCCATGGCGGCCGCGGTCTGGTGGTCTGTCCGGTGACCTGGCTCGATGTTCTGATCGTTAGATTCCCGTCTGGATGTCAATGGTCGGCCAGACACTTTAATCGAAATTGGGGCTATCGGCTTAGTCGTAGATTTTCCGGTCTGCTGCACCGCCCATTCAGTGAATGTCGCGAAAATAGGTCAAATGGGACCCTAAGCTATGACCTATTGATTTCGGGATGGATCGCGTAGAGTCCTTGGATGGCCAGCGATTCCGAGGGATCGTATCCCGTCATCAAATCCATCAAGGTGCACGACAGGCAGTACGACCTGCTCAAGACTTTCTGTAGTTCCTGCAACAAAGAGCATTTCGAGGTTCTTCGCTTTTGTGGCCCAACCTTTGCTCGATATTGGTTTCCCTCCGATCTCACCGAGGATAATTTCGCCGAGTTTGTCGAAGTAATCGATGAGAAGCTGCTGGAAACATCGGCTGATATGCTGAACTATTTTTACGGCGAGCTCGAGAAGGTCAACTCACCAACCGGCATTGAAGCGAATTTCAGTATGGAGTTTCGGCTGCTCGAATATGGGCGTCAGCGAGCGTCTGAACTGGGCAAAATGAATGTTATGGATGCGCTGCTTAGCCGTGAGCCGCCCGCGACCGATATGGAAAAAGCCTTGCGCCTGGCGTTTGAATTTGGCGCGGCCGTCGCTGAGCATATGACAATGACTTGCTACGAAGATTATATGTGGGACGGCATTGCCATGTCTGAATGGAGGGAGAGCGGCTTGCCCACGGCCAGGGAGGAACGGCTGCGGCAAGGTGTCAAGACACGCAATGCGATCGCAGCGGCTGCGAAGGCGCTGTTCAAGCAATCGCCAGAGCTTATACGGAATGATAGCGAAACGGCGCGAGCAATTCTGAAAATGCGCCTGCCTGAGCTTCAGAAGAGCAATGGCACCCAACTTACAGTGGATGCCGTGACAAGGCATTTGCGGGCGTTGCGAAAAGGCCATCTCGCGGCGCTTGCCGAAACGGCCGTATAGTAAAAGCAGGAACGCCTTGATGCGAAGGTCGGAAATTCTACAAGGATTTTCCGAGATTCAGAAAATCATCTGCGTGTGCCGAAGTCCGGAAACTCCTCTCTGAAAGTCCGGCACAAAGCATCTAGTTTCTTCTGGTTGCTGATTCTCGGCAGAGGAGAAAACTGGAATGCGGACAGGCTTGAGCGCCAGCAAGCGCCGGAGGCTAAGAACACTCCAAGCGGCGCGATATACGGGCTTGGCGAAAGCGTTGCACGCGATTGTAAGTACGCAACGGCAGTCTTCCGTGCATCGTGAGGCAACTCTAACCAACCAGCAGCTCCGAACGATGCCAAAGAGAAACAAATTGTCAGTCCGTATCCCATTCCTGATGGAGGCCGCGGCTGAAGGTAATCTCGCCATCGTGCTCTTGTTTGCGCTCGTCCTCGCGGTGGTCGCAGTCTTTGGCCCATCGGTTGGAAACTAAGCGGTGCTTACACCACCTAACTGGTCCAGCTCGCGCTGCGCTCGCCGCCGATCCTCTTCCGTCTTCGCCTCGTTGATCCGCAGCAGCAGGATGCGCCGCAGCTTCTCAGGCAACGGCATCTGTTCGTCTGGGTCGGCGGACTTGGATTTTAGGAAGAGGATCAGCACGCGGGAATTATGGCGTCACGACAAGCCGCCTCTCGACGGCTACCGATCGCGCGCTGGCCCGTCTGAAGACCGTGCCTGTAGACGTTAACGTATCGCCAGATGGACGTCGGAGATTCGATGACTCGCAGTGTCGTTGCGAGTTAGCCTGACCACCTGATTGGAAATCAGAGTCATGCCCGATGGCTAGAGAAAGACAATGAAAATCAATAGCCTAATAATCTAAGTTGCGCCCTACCTGCGCCCGAGGTTGTTTCTCTCCAACATATCTCGACCCGTTGACAGAGGAGTCACCGGTATGCAAAGCATTGATTTGCAAGTGATTTTTCGTGGAGAAATTTGGCGCGCCCGAAAGGATTCGAACCTCTGACCCCCAGATTCGTAGTCTGTTGTATCTGAAACAAGGAGAACAATTATGGAACACGTTGAAACAGCAGAAGCCAATAATAACAGCATTTTGGGCTTTCTGGTTGTTTCAGCCTGTGGCACCATGTTGCGTCACAGTGGAACCCCAGCGGAACCCCGGAGGTCTTTGAATGCCGGAAGTCGATCTTAAGTGGACAGCTCGAGGTATCGAGGCCATCAGCGTCAAAGATAGGCACGACTTCACGGACACCCAGACCAAAGGGCTAACGCTCAGGGTGACCCCGAACGGCGCCAAGTCGTGGGCCTTGCTGTATCGCCGCCGGAGCGATGGAAAGAGGAGAAGGACCACGATCGGCCCATGGCCCGAAATTGGCTTGGCCGAGGCCCGTGCCAGGGCCGCTGAGCTAAAGGTTAACATTCAGAGGGGATCAGACCCCGCGGGCGACGTTACGGCCTATAAAAAGGCCGACACCGTCGATCAACTATTGGATCAATTCCTTGCCCATCATCCGCGACCGACGGCGGCCTGGACCCAGGAGGTTACCCGCATCTTCAAGAAGGATGTTCGACCTCTGATCGGCAGCGTCAAATTGCCCGATCTGTCGCGAGCGCACATTCGGGGCGTTTTAGATGCCGTCAGGAAGCGAGGGGCGACGGTCACCGTGAACCGGACGCTTGCAGCTATCAGGCGAGCTTTGTCCTGGGCCGTCAGCAAAGACCTTATCGACGCAAATCCGGCAATGAACATGCCGACCGATATTGAGGAAAGGCACAAGGAGCGCGCCCTGGGCATCGAGGAAATCCGCGGCTTCTGGACTGGGCTCGAGGTAGCAAAAATGTCAGCGCGATCCAGAATAGCTCTCCGGCTGGTGCTTGTGACAGGGCAAAGACCGGGTGAGGTCTGTGGCGTCAGGCATGACGAGCTCGATCTGGAAAATGCGACCTGGATTATTCCCGCGGCGCGAACGAAGAACCGCAAGCCACACCTTGTTCCCTTGTCTGGTCTGGCAGTTGAGCTGCTCCGTCAGGCTATCGAGCTCGGAAAGCGCGGGGATTATTTGTTTCCAAGCCGTCCCAGGTCATCTGGATCAGGAAAACCCCATGAAAAGCCCGTGGAATCGCACGCGCTCTCACACGCGATGCGTGGTGAGCTAACAAGCCTCGGATTGTCAAAGGATCCGGCGACACCTCATGACCTTCGTCGGACGGCCGCCTCCCAGATGGCACGCTTGGGCATTCCCGACCGAATTGTAGGGCGCGTTCTCAATCACGGTTCGGAACTCCGGCGGACGATAACGAGCCAGGTCTATATCCATCACGACTATGCTGCCGAGAAGCGGCAGGCATTGGAAGCTTGGGCTTCCGAATTGGAGCGCATTTTTGCCGGAACTCAAAGGTTAAACAACGTTGTTGCTCTGGGGCGCCGAGGCGAGTGAATACGAAGCGAGACATATCCCTCGATCAGTTGCTCGCCCAGATGGGAGCCAAAAGACGAGTAACCGAATCGCAACCTCCTCTCCGAGCCGAGGATCTTGAGTCTCGAGATGACTTACTGCCTGATAAAAAATGGCAGGGGCTGTTAGATCAGGAGCGGAGGCTCCGATCTGCGGCCCTGGAGATTAAGCGGCGAAACATGACCGATAAGATTCTGCTGCGACACTGGTGGAAATCTGTCGGGCTCATTCTTCAGTATTACGAGCGGCAGGTGGCATTGAATCTAACGGCTGAACTTCTGACAGTGATCAAGAGAATGGCATTTAGCTTGGCTGATGGATCGATCCCGAAATTTATCACGGACGCAGCTGCAAAGGGAAGCCCGTCTGCTGGCGATTTGGAGAAACAGGATATTGGGTATGCGCTCGCCTATTGGAAAGCGTGCGAGGGTCGATTGAAGCACAATGAGGTAGTCATTCAGATAAAGGTGGATCCTCACCCCAAGAAGACCATTTGTATGGCGTTTGGGATCGATGAAAGCACGGCGCGGGGTTGGCGGCACAAGTACAAGCCAGCCTTTTTGGGGGTGAACGACACAAATGGGGAAATACTGACAGCCAGAATGTGGAAGGCTGGCGAGCGCTACCGCGGTGGCGCTGGCCGCTCGAATGCGGCGCGGCTCGCCCGAGGACGGAAGAAGAAAAGGGCATAACGGGCCACCTAGGGAGCAAATCGCGAATTCGCCCCTACTGCCGATAACACTCGGATCATGTGAAACATCCTGCAGCGTGACGCAGCACATCGCGGCACACTGACACAGGGTGATGACAATGGCGCAAACAGCTAACCATGCCAGCCAATTGGTCGAGGAGTCAGCGCAGCCCGATCGGTTGATCTCAGAGTCAGAGTTGCTCGACCAAATGGGAGGCATCTCTCGCTCAACGCTCTGGCGCCTCAGGCGTGCGAAAGACTTCCCCGAGCCGATCAAGCTCAGCCCTGGTCGAAATGCCTGGTTCAGGTCTGAGTACAAGGCTTGGCTTATTTCTCGAGCGCAAAACCGCACCGCCTAAGCCCCATCCCTCAAGCTCAGCAAGGATAAAGCCCCGCATCGAGCTTGGGGCAACGAGCGGGGCGAAGGATGATTGCAATGATTGCTATACCCTCAGCTTTCCTGCCGTTCAACAGCCATTTGCGCTTAACCAGCCGCAAGATCGCTCGATCTGCTCGTCGAGGGCGTATGAATGCAATGTGCGCCATGAGCGCTGAAGCCATCGCCAGCGCCCTCGCCTGGCGCAAAGTCAGCGCCTCCTCGATGGCGCAGTGTCCGGCACACGACGATCGCGAGCCGAGCTTGGCGATAAGGAGCGCCGGCAACGGTAAAGTACTCGTCCGGTGCCATGCGGACTGCGGTCGGTGGAAGGTGACTGCGGCACTTCAGTCGCTCGTGTTGTGGGATGAACTGGCCCGACCCAATCGTCTTCATGCGAGAAAGGTTACCTCACCGGACGAGCGGTTGGGTCGGGACGATTATAGACGAACTGAGACAACGATCGCCATCTCGGGCAACGTCTGGCCAGCAATTGTGACGCTAGTGACATGACCGTTTATCAGGCTAGTCACATAAAACGGTCTCGCTCCACAAAAGCGGAAATCGAGGAAAGACGGCAAGCTCTATTCGACATCGTGGCCGAGATGAAGCCGATGACCGTGCGCCAAGTGTTTTACCAGGCAACTGTCCGGGGCATCGTCGAGAAGTCGGAGGCCGGCTATGCGAAGGTCCAGACCGACCTTGTGCACATGCGCCGTACCGGTGAGATGCCCTACTACTGGCTTGCCGACAACACCCGTTGGCAGCGCAAGCCACGGAGCTATGACAGCATCGAGGAAGCACTCAACGACACCGCCAGGCTATACCGGAAAGCCCTATGGCATGACGTCGACGCTTATTGCGAAATCTGGCTGGAAAAGGATGCGCTTTCTGGCGTCGTGTACCCGATTACGAGTCTCTATGACGTGCCGCTCATGGTTTCTCGCGGCTATGCCAGCCTGTCTTTCCTGCATAGTTCGGCCGAGTGTATCAATGACCTGGACGTCCCCGTTTTCATCTATCACCTCGGCGACTTCGATCCATCTGGTGTCAATGCCGGCGAGAAGATTGAAGAGACCCTCAAGGAGCTGGCGCCGGAAGCCGACATCGTTTTTGAGCGCATCGCCGTCACCCCTGAGCAGATAGAAACTTGGAATCTACCGACGCGTCCCACAAAGGCATCAGACACCCGTGCTAAGAATTTCGGCGCTATCTCAGTCGAACTCGATGCCATCGCGCCCGACGATCTTCGCGATCTCGTCGAAAGCGCAATCAACGAGCACTTGCCACAAGATCAGCTTGAAATCCTCAAGATCGCCGAGGAGGAGGAGCGCAAGCAGCTCAAGATCTTTGCGGGTAAACGGACATGACCGCGCGGGAGATCATCGCCGCACTTGGAGGGAAATGGCGCGGCACCACCGCTTCGAAAGCCGGCATCCAGTACTTTCCGGTGCTCGGCGGCGTCGAGGCTCTCACGATCTTTGCCGATCACGATGAGGACGGCGGCGGCCTGAAAGCGGCGCAGGTCTGTCGATCTCGTTGGCTTGCTGCTGGTCTCGAATGCGAAATCGAAGAGGCGCCTCATGGCTAAGGGTCGAGATTGGAATGATGCACATCTTGCCGGTGTGAACGCTCGCGAGAAAGCCGACGCGCGCTGGAACCGCAAGCGTCGCATCGAGGACGGTGCTCTTCGGCTTGAAGACTTCTATGCTTACATGCCCCAACATCGCTATTTATTCGCGCCGACGCGTGACCTGTGGCCCGGATCAAGCGTGAACGCGAGAATTCCGCCGGTCAATATTGGCGGCGACAAACCAATCCCGGCAACGGCCTGGCTCGATCAACATCAACCGGTCGAGCAACTGACATGGTTTCCGGGCGAGGAAATGCTGATCCGAGGTCTGTTGGTGGCCGATGGCGGGTTCATAGAGCGGCCAGGCACCACGATTTTCAATCTCTACCGACCGCCGAATTGTCTTCCTGGAGATCCCCGTCAGGCCGGTCGCTGGCTTGACCATGTCCACAAGGTCTATCCCGATAACGCCGATCATATTCTTCTCTGGCTCGCGCACCGTGTTCAGAAGCCATTCGAGAAGATCAATCATGCACTCCTCCTCGGCGGGGCTCCGGGCATCGGCAAGGACACGATACTGGTCCCGCTAAGCTATGCGGTCGGATCCTGGAATATGATGGAAGTGACGCCGGTGCAGTTGCTCGGCCGCTTCAATGGCTTCATCAAGAGCGTCATCCTACGGATCAATGAGGCGCGCGATCTGGGCGAGATCAACCGCTACACCTTTTATGAACGTTGTAAGCCCCTGATAGCCGCGCCGCCTGACGTGCTTCGCTGCGATGAGAAGAACATCCGTGAATACTCTGTACCGAACGTTGTCGGCGTTATCATCACGACCAACTACCTCACCGATGGTTGCTATTTGCCGTCCGACGATCGTCGCCACTATGTCGCATGGTCGCCGCTCGCGGCCGGTGCATTGGGCACGGAATATTTCGACGAGCTCTATCGCTGGTATCAAGACGGCGGAAATCGGCATGTCGCCGCTTGGCTGGCCGCACTCGATCTCACAGGGTTCAATCCGAAAGCGCCTCCGGCAAAGACGGAAGCGTTCTGGAGCGTCGTTGATGCCAATCAGGGTGGCGAGGAAGGCGGACTCGCCGATGTCATCGATGTAATGATGGTGAACGGCAAGCCCCCAGACGTCATCACCCTAGAGAAGCTAGCACTCTTCGCCTCGGCGGAGATAGGCATATGGATCAAGGATCCGAAAAACCGTCGGATTGTGCCGAAGCTTCTGGAGAGGGTTGGATACCTGCGCGTCGCCAATCCCATGGCCGACGACGGCAGATGGAAGATCGACGGCAAGCGCCAGACCCTCTATGGCTACAAGAATTTAACACCAGGGGAACGCATTGATGCCGCACGCGGCTTCCTGGGATGGCGAGAGCATGAACCGTGAAATCCTAGAAGTCCTAGGTTCTGTAACTGCACTTCAGCACGCGAAATTGACCGAGATTGAAAACCTAGGACTTCTCGGACTTCAGGGACCAGACCCAGCGTCCGGCGGAGCCGCCGCACAATGCTCCGCCTGCGAAAGGAGACTGAACGAGCCTGCCGAAGCTCGAAATGTTCCACGTCAACGGCGCCCAGGTTGGCAATTAGGGGGAAGCTCCATGACTCGAGCTCCTCTTCCAAACCGCCGACCATGCGAACACTTTGAATTTGAACATAATGGCGTCATGGCGATCGTCACCGTGGGCTTTCGCCTGCCCGACCTAACGCCGGTGGAACTTTTCCTGCACGCTGCCAAGGTTGGAACAGCGGTTGAAATCGAAGCGCGCGACGGCGGTATTGCCGTTTCGATCGCTCTGCAGCACGGCGCATCGCTAGACGGTCTTGCGCGTGGCCTGACCAAAACTTACGGCGGCCAACCCGCGAGTGTCCTTGGCGCGGCGATCGACGCCGTCCTGAGGTACTTGCAAAGGGAAAGGATAGGGTCATGAACGTGATCGATGCCAACGTGATCGCCACCGCCGTTTGTGCGGCGATGGCAAAGCGGGCGGTGTGGACGGGAACGGCCTCGACGCTTTTGGTCGCCCTCTCCCCGATGGCGGGTGAACGGGCCGCCAAGTCCAAGGACTTGGCCGGGGAGTCCGGTGGCGCTGGCAGGACGATTGCGCCGGACTGCAAACTTCCTGTGCAAGATCCGCATCGAGAGTCCCTTTTGGCGGGATCGGCGGCGGCCCGCACCATCAAACCTCACCACGATCCCGAGTTTTTCCACACCAGAAAATCCAGGTGCAGAGAGGCGGCCGGTTAGATGGGCAAGCGATCCAACTTCGAACGCCGTGAGGCCGATTTCTATCCGACTCCACAGGCAGCGGTCGTGCCCCTGATCCCGCACCTTCGCGGCATAAACAGCTTTGCCGAGCCCTGTTCCGGCGACGGCACCTTGGTGAGACATCTCGAGGAGATCGGCCTGCGCTGCGTCTATGCCGGTGACATCCGCACCGGCCAGGATGCGCTTGCGGTCGACAATTACGGCGAGATCGATGCCATCATTACGAATCCGCCCTATTCCCGCCCGGTCATGCACGCCCTTATCAGTCACTTTGAGAAAATTGCGCCAACCTGGCTCCTGCTGGAATACGATTGGACGGCAACAAAGCAGGCGCGGCCCTTCATGAGGAGGTGCAGCAATATTGTTGTGATTGGCCGCCTGAGATGGATTCCTGGCACGAAATACAGTGGCAAGGACAACTTCGCCTGGTGCCGTTTTGATGCAAGCCATGACAGCGGCCCAATCCTCCACAATGGCGAGCTCCCTTCACCGCGACGGACGCGGATGTGTGATGGTTGCCGCAAGCCCTTCCAGCCGAATCGAGCTGACGCAAGATTCTGCTCGAACGCCTGTCGCCAGCGCGCCTATCGCGACCGTGCATCTGACCGTTACAGCTTCGTTACGGATAACTAGCGGTGACTGATCGGCATCGCCTTCCCGGTCGCCGCGAGTGCTATGTCGGCAATATCTGCCGCTTTGGGGACGGTACGCTCGCCGAAATTTTCCTCGGCCCGAGCGCGAAGAGCGGACCGGCCCTGTCGCATATGGTAGCGGCGCTGGCTGTCACCGCAAGCCGTCTGGTTGGCTGTCTACTACGGGCGTGCCCTGATGATATCGCTGCCAGTTTCGAACACCGCGCCCAATGTTTGCGCGTTCGCATGACTTTGCGCTCGCATCGTGTTAAGAGGGTTTTATATCTAGCTTAGCCATAACGCTGCGATTGGCGTTACAGATCGATCATCTGAGGCATCGACCGAGTGCGAGACGCCGCGTAGTCGAAGTGCTGGTGGCGCATGGCCTGCAGCCGCCAACCGGATGGGAGGCATGATGGCACTCAAACCTGTGCGGCAACGTTCGCATGTCGCGAGTAAGACTCTCGAGGCCGCGGCCCTCCATCGGGAAGCCTCGGTCATGGCAAAATACGGTGATCCTCTCAGCTCCACGATTCGCCGACAGGCGGAGCGCGCTGAAGCTGAGGCGCATACTCCGATTATCTATTCCGACCCGGTTGCAACCGTGGGAGGCGAGGCACCCCTCAACCCTTTGTCTCTCGTCGATATGCACGACAGGGAGACGGTCGACACGGTGCGGAGTCCGAACCTTGTCAGTTCCGCGGCTACACTGGAACGCTTGCGCCAGGCCGAGAAAGCCGGCTGCCTGGAGATAGCGCTCGACACTGCCGAGACGATCAAGGCCAGTAACAACCTCGAGCGCATGCTGGCGCATCAGGTTGCGGCGGCTCATAGAGCAGCCATGACGTTGAACGGCGCCGCTATGTGGCACATCCACAATGGGGCGGGGATGTCTGAGTGTCCCGATAACCTAGGCGTGCCTACACATGATCCGAGACGCGTGGAGCAAATGCGGGAACACAACTGCGAAGCGGCGCGTCTCTGCAATGCCTCTGCCCGAATGATGCAGGCATTCAACGATGGCCTCGTGGCGCTCGCACAGCTGCGCAGAGGCGGAAAGCAACATGTCGTTGTTCAGCATCAATACGTTAACGTCGGCGCCGGCGGGCAGGCCGTCGTTGCCGGCAGGATCACGGGCAGCGACAGGGGTAAGGGGGGCTCAAACGCAGAGGGGCCAAATGATGGAATTGGCGGGAGACCCTATGGCTAGCGGGCTCGGGATGCTGTTGAACGGAAATCCTTCGTTCGACCTACGGAAGATCAAACGCTGTGGCGCCAAGAGACGTAAGCGGTCAGAATTGTGCCGTCAGCCAGCGATGCGGAACGGCCGCTGCAGCATCCACGGCGGCAAATCCACCGGCCCAAGGACCGCGGAAGGTATCGAGCGCATCCGGCGCGCGAGCACGAAGCATGGCCGGCGGAGCAAGGCCGCGATTGCGGAGCGAAAGCGAAACGCAGAGACCAAGCGGCGGATCCGAATCCTCGTAGACATGTGCCGGCGCAGCATTTGACCCGAAGGGCACGGTTAACCATACTTGCGCTTGGAATCCTGCTACCCTACCCGCGTATTGTGATTTCGACAGCCTCGGGTGGAACGCCGTAGGTATTTGAAAGGCCCTGCTTCGCCTCCGCAATGGTCAACCGGAGCGGTTTCTGTTCCCCGCGTTCGGATTGGTGATGGCTTTGGTTATCTCCTTGAGAGGGTGGCAAGCTGGGTGGCATGGGCTTAAAATCTAGCTTCTGCACATCGATGCCGAGTTCTTCGAGCGTAGTGTATCTCACCGGATTACGCCCCTCCCAGACATGCGGAATATCCACCTCAGCATAGTCAGAAAAGGCGATCTGAAAACGACCGGCTGCCTCGGGATTTGGATCGATCTGAGGTGTGACTGGAACAATATCCTGAATGCGTCCCACCAAGAATGCCGATCCATGCGGTTCAGAGCCTTCCGTGTGGGGGGGACCGAGCGTTGCGGGTGCATACCGCATACTCATACGTTCGGGCATGGGGTCTATTAAGGACCCAAGAGGCGGTACCTCCAACCAGGAGTATATGATCGCGAGACTTAAAAGTGAAAACCACGATAGCTTTATTAGGCATGATGGGTACTTTTAGCCAGCTATTACGCCATAATTGGTAAAATGTATGCCAATCATTGGCAACAACTATTTCCAGCATTGCAAGGATTATCAAGTTGTGTTACTTTTTCTTGAGAATAAGTTACAGAACGCCGACTAAAGGCTTTGGAGGAAATGGTAATGGCGAAGGAAATCCAAAAGGCTGTGGCCTATCTTCGGACCTCGAGCGCCGCGAATGTCGGAGCCGACAAAGACAGCGACAAGCGGCAGCGGGTCGCCATCGAAGCCTTCGCCAAAGCCAATGGCTTCGAGATCGTCGGTGAGTACTACGATGCTGCAGTGTCCGGCGCGGATCCGGTGACGGAGCGCAAAGGCTTCATGGAAATGCTCGGCCGCGTCGCCTCCAACGGGGCAAAGACGATCCTGGTCGAAAGCCCCGATCGTTTTGCGCGTGACCTGGCGGTGCAGCTCGCGGGTCACGACATGCTTAAGGGCATGGGCATTGCGTTGATCCCCGCCACCGCACCAGATTTCTTCGTTGAGGACACGCCAACTGCTGTGCTCGTGCGCCAGGTGCTCGGAGCCATCGCACAATTCGACAAGGCCTCAACAGTTGCCAAGCTCGCTGCCGCTAGGAAGCGGAAGCGTGAGACCGCCGGCAAGTGCGAGGGGCGCAAGAGCCTTGCGGAGCTGCGGCCCGATGTGGTCGAGGCAGCGAAGCGGTTGCGGCGTAAGACGAAGGCGGGCCGGATGAGTCTTCGGGCGATCTCGGCCGAGCTGGCGGCTCAGGGGCATGTGAACGAGCGCGGCAAAGCCTTTAACCCGAAATCGGTGGCGGCTATGCTGGTGGCATGATGAGGAATGCAAATGAGTGACATCATTAACATCGACATCGGATCGATAGGCGAAGCCATCGCCAGCACCGCAGACAGAACCATGGGCTTCATCACAAGCAACGGCGTCAATGCATTCATCTCAGCCTATGTGCTGTTCTTGTTTGGCGGCTCGCTGTTCCTGATAATGGCTGGTGTTGGCCGCACTCACCAAGTGGCTGAGAGAAAGAGGCGGCTGATGAAAGGCTTCGGCCTGTTCACCCCGACGGGTACCCTTTGGAGATGACGATGTCCAAGAAAGGGCACTATCCCGGTGGTCATACTGTGATTGGACCTGGATCAAGTTGGTTCTCGAAAAAGCGTGCACAGAGGGAGAGGGCCGAATTGAAGAAGGAGGTGGCGGCGGCCCGCAAGCTACCTCCAGGCCCGAAAATTTTGCCCAAAAGGCAAAGGCGGGCGCTCCAAGATAAGTTGCGAGCAGCCCGCAAGGCAGCCGCTGAGGACGGCAAATGAGAGCGGGTCGAGAAGATCCAACCAGGTCCCGCCGCGTTGTGCTCTATTTCCCACTATTTTAGTGACGGCTCGGCAGACGCGCGGTTCAGGGCTGCAACGATGACCGTGCGCAGCCCGCACGCCGACCCCAAGAGCGTCGCGGCGATCCGGCCGCATGATCTCCGACGTTCCCCTGATAAAGCCCCGAAATTCAGTTCAGGCCATCATGCGCCGCATCGTCTTCTGTACCATATGTCGCCATTCAGTCTCGGAAGCCTAGGCGCGGTCGCCCGTCTTCATGTCGGACCTCCTCAGTGGCGCGGGCCGGCGGGTGGGTCGATCTCGGGGGTCAGATCAAGGGCCGCCTGGGCGATCTCGCGGGCCTTGTCGGGGCGCTCCATGATCTCGTTGAGCGCCGTCTCGAAACGCTGGCTCTCAAAAGCATGGTAGGTGATCCAGATGGCGAGCGGCCCGGACGGATCGTCAAACTGGGTCATGAAGTCGGCCACGGCCAGGCGGGTGGGCTCCAAGGCTTTCAGCATGGCGGGGGTCGGCGCGTCGATCAATTGCCAGGGCGGCCCGATCACCAAAGGTTTAGGCTTCTTCATGGTTGGGGGTCTCCTTTCTTCTTCTTGGCTCCTGGCGCCTTAGCCACCAGTGCACGGGGTCGAGGCTCGCGGTGCGGCTCCTAGTGGTGGCAGGGCTTGTAAATGTAGCCGTCCAATTTGTAGCCGCCGTTGGGCAGGTCTTCCCCATCCCTGAGGGGCTTCGATGCACGGTCGAATTTCTCAACGTCCTCCATTGTCCACTCCCGGTTGGGAAGCGGGAAGTCAATGGGAACAATCCGGTAATCCGACGAGCTGTATTGGATGATCCGCAAGCCCGCTTTTTTCGAGCACACTTCGAAATCGGCATGGGCCGCTGTCGCGCCGCACAATGAGAAGACCACAACGGCCATGAGTTTACGCATTATTTGCTCGCCTCCGCCATCGCAGATGAGCACTCACGAAGCTCTTTCGTTTGGAGTTGGACCAGATACTTCGAACCCACCGCTTTGTACTGATACTCGGCGACGCTAGGGCATTCAGGTCGGTCCAGCAGTTTCCCATCCTTGTCGCCGACGAGCATGAACGATTGCCATTCCGCCGGACCGATCAACGGTAGGAAGGCCATTCTTGGCGCATCAATGCCGACAATTTTGATCGCGTTGTTCGCCTCTTTGTCAAGGATGCGTTGAGCCGTGTTCTGCAACCCGGTCAAGAGGGCTGAGCGAACCATGTACCAGCTACTGCTAACCGCCAGCGCGATGATCCCAATTTTCACAGCGCGGCTCATGGGAACCCTATGCAACACCAACAGCGCGACGACATACATCCCCGCTGCGATGCCCATGCCTTCTAGGTTCAGCGGCTGAGCCGGATAGCCCTTCGCGAAGAAGAAGAACGAGGTGATGTAGCATACGCCGACGAAGAGGCCAGTGACGCGGCACGAAAGCCAGCCAACAAGCAGGATAAGACCGGCAAGGGCCGCCACAATCATGAAGCCGTCCCAAGGAGATTGGGCTGGCAGGCTGGCTGCGTCCTGTGCCCAAGCCGGGGTAGCGACGGCGCTTGTTGCAAGAATGGCGGTGACTATCCTGCCGGGCATGTACATGTCTTTCGATTTCCGCTGTCGAGGTGGCGTCAGGCGGCTCAGTCGATTTGAACCAACGGCGGTCGCGAATTAGCAGAAGAAAGCGAGTTCATCTTGTGATTGGACGCCAATCTCTTGCTGCGAGACGTCAATGTTTGTCGAAAAGCATCGCGACGATGCTGGCCGCATGACTTCCGACGTTCAGTTCAGGCCATCATGCGCCGCATCGTCTTCTGTACCACATGTCGCCATTCAGTCTTAGGCGCGGTCGCCCGTAGCGGCCATGCTGGCGGCATAATCAGCTTCCCAGACTGCTGATTAAGAGTCAGCTGCTTTACCACCCTCTGGCCGCCGGACATGCATGACATCCGGGTGGTCGAGGGTGCGGGCGGAGGGACTTGAACCCCCACGGGTCCACAGGAACCTAAATCCTGCGAGTCTGCCAATTTCACCTGTGCCCCCTCCGGGGATCGAACCGGGACGCCTTGTGGGCTCAGGATTTTAAGTCCTGCGTGTGTGCATCTGACTTTTAATCGGACGGTCGACGACGTCCATCCATGCGGTAGAGACATCCAACTCGGCCTTCATTGTGACTGATTGTCCTCTGCCGAAGCCGTGCCTCCTTTCAACCAGATGCACTTCCTTACGGCCTCGCTGAAGCGGCCGAGCATCAGACGGCCGTTTTTCGTGTGAGGTGTACCGTTAAGCGCGAGATCAATGCGTTGGACGCTACCGTCGTCCTTTGAATGGGAAAAATAGCAGTATTGGTTAGAAGGCTCCTTTGCCTTGCCGTTCGCGTATATCCATCCGGTTGTCACTTCGCCGTCGGCGAAGGGAACTGACGAGAAGACCGTAACCTCGCGCCTAATCGCTTCACCGTCCTCTGTTTTGTCTGGCTGTGATGAGACGTCCGGTCTGTCCGACACCGTGACGGTAGCTCCCGGTTCGAGGATGACGGTGCCCTCGACTGATACCGTTCCACCCTCTTTGATCCCGACTGTCGCTGACGGATCTATGCCGACCAGAGCACCCGGTTTCAGGGCAACCGACCCCTCCTTCATCTCGACGACTCCGTCTTTCATCGTGACCTGGCCGCTTGTCTCGACCTTGATCGGGGGCATGTCAGCAAGCGCCTGTTTGAGCGCGTCGGGGTCAACGCCTTGGTTCCAGGCCCAGATCATGGCCGCAAGACCGAGCCCCACTGCACCCACGACGGCAGCCGAACCGAATAGGACGTTGCGCGTGGTAAGTGAACGCAGATGGTTCGCGCGGTTGGCCGATTCCTGGGCCAGATTGCGCGTCAGCGTGATATCGTTCTCATACATTGGGATTTCTCCATTCAGACGGTCGCGAGCCGCTGGCGCCGTTCGTGCACCTCGTTATGGACGAGGTCGCGAAGGTGTTGGGCTATGGTGCCATCCTTCTCTTCGATCGAGAGGGTGGCGTTGATTTTCTCTTCGCGTTTGCGGACTGGCTCATAAGCTGACATCGCGAGGAGCGACGAGGCCACAGAGACAAAGATCGCCGGGAAGAAGACAAACAGACGCAGAAACCAGTGAACTTCTCCGTCCATCACATTGGTCGGATCCTTCCCGAACACCATGGCCGTGAAGGAGTGCAACTGGCTGTCGTTAACGGCGTCACGGTGATCTCTTTCTCGGGTTGTGACCACCGCTTTCTGGTCGGCAACCGCCTGTTCGAATTCGGCGGTCTTCTCACCGGCCGCGTTGCGTTTAGTTACGGCTTCTTCGCGCAGCCCGCGCAGCCCCTCCATCTGCTCAACGATGGCCTTTCCCTCCCATGGCACCGGCACGTATTTGGTCCGCGTCTCTTTGCGGTAGCCAGTAGTTTTACCACGCTTGTTGTGGATCGGGACTTTGACGGTGATCACGATCTTTCTGGCCGGCGGCGGTGGGCCGATGGTATCCAGATTGTCGTTCAGCTTCTTGATTTGTTCGTCGAGCGACTTGATCTGCTCGTCGAATGGACCTTCTGCAGTTTGGGCGTTGTCACGCTGTGCGATGACCTTGCTGAGTTCGGCTCGCGCAATCTCAAGGCTGGTCGCAGCCTTCTGAACCTCTCGCAGACGGGGGTGGAACATTTGCTCGGCAACCTGGCTCATCGACTTCACGGTGATGCCACATGCCATCAGAATCCCGAGCAGGAGAAAGCCGCGCATGATCCACGAGTTGGCAGTTCGAAAGCCGTGGACGAGAGGCAGGCGCACTGCCTCTGCAACACAAAAGGCGACGGTCGCGATGACCGCGATCCACCATGCTTCCGAATGGCCGGACAGGGAAAAATTCCAGCCACCGATCTGGGCGACCACTATTGATGACGGTCGATCGTCCGCGTAGCGGTTGGCAAACTGGATGCCCGCTGCCAGCGATGATCCGATGATGGCGACCTCGACGATGTAGGCAACCCCGAGAGCTTTCCAGTTTATGAGCCAGCCGCGCCTGGAATCGCGTATGGCGTTGAACATCCGCCGGCCACGCCGGGCCTTTCTGTAACTGGTGACAGCAGTCATTATCTGAAACCTTTCAAATCTAGCCATTGAGGCGGGCGTCAGGTCCACACCACGTTTGCAGTCGCTGCAGCTTGGCCGCACTTCCGGGTTTGTAGCGTTGAGCGAAGCCCTCGCGGACGAGAGTTTCGCCGATATCGATATCGCCCACGAACACCTTGGCGAGCGTCCGACGGTATCGATCCTCCCCATCGCGCTCGATGCGGACTTCGCCGCGGTTGAGCAGCTCACGCAGGCGCTGCTTCGCCTTGAGCCCAAGCACGAGTTCGTTCTCACAGCGGGAGTGAAATGTCTCTGGCGTATCGATCGATAGAATCCGGATGCGTTCGCGGCCGATGGCAATGGTGTCACCGTCGATGATGACGATGTTCGACGCAGCTGACGGAACCGACGTCTTCGACGAGGGCGCTTCGGCCATCGGCATCGGATTGGCGAATAACATCCTCGACGAGGGCGCGCGTGCGTCCATTGCGGCTCCCTGGGATTTCGAGGTAACCCGCATTTCCATTTCCTCGGGCACCTTGAGCACGGGCATATCTCGCAACGGCACGTCGAGTACCGTCTTCTGCGCCGGCAATACGGCGAACTGGCGTTCATTCAGTTGATGGAATATTGCGAAGCTTCCGATCACCAGGGCAACAAGCCCGGGAAGCGCTGGCGCCGCGATGATCCCAATCCAGAGCCTGATTGCTCGTGTCCTAAGATGAAGACTGCGCCTCTTTCCTTGGGGAGCTGCGAAAATTTCTCCGGATCGGAAGGCGACGATCGCCGCCTGGATCGCGCGTGCCCTGGCCTCGGCGCGAGGCGCAGGCACCGCGGCGCTCCTCAGGATATCGAATTCGTCTTTTGCCATGATCACACTTCCTCAAGCGAGCGCATCGCCCGCCTCAGTCGTTTCTTGGCTTCGTGAATGTGCCAGGAAATCGTTGCTTCCGCGCAAGCCATCATTTTGGCTGCCGCCGAATGGCTTAGGCCCTCGCTGTAGACCAGAAGCACGGCCTCGCGCTGTTTGTCGGGGAGCTGGCGGATGGCCGCCCAGAGCGCCTCGTTGCGATCGTCGGCCGCATGCAGCTCGGCACGTATCAGCACGCCATAAGCTTCCGCCTTAGCCGCTTCGCGTCTGCTCCTGCGGGCCAGGTCGCGCGCCGCATTCAGCGTTAGGGCATAGAGCCAGCTCGTCAACGCGCCGTTACCTTTGAAGCCCCGGATCGCGCGTCCGAGCCTGACGCAGACTTCCTGAGCAATGTCCTCTGCATCAACGCGGCTTCCGCTCCAGCGGTACGCGACACGATAGACGAAATCGTAGTGGCGTTCGACCAGAGCGCCGAAAGCCGCCTCGTCCCCCCCGACGCGCGCATTCGATCAATTCGCGGTCGGAGGTCTCGCCCTCTTCCTGAAAGATCGCCGTCATTGCCCGTGAGACGCCGCTGTTGTGACGTTTCTTGGGGTGTTGCGACAAAATATTCTGCAGCCTGTCCGGACATGCCACGATCCACCGATCGGCGCTTCGGTGACGAGCGCGGCAGCGAGCAGCTTCCACGCAAGGCCACCCGGTAGATGGGAAAGTTCGAGCACGGCTTACTCCTTTCCTGCGACGGATACGGCTCATGCCGTGCAGCCGATCTTTTTGTGCTTGAGGGCAGACAAAGCCGCCCTCACGGCGTTACCCATCCGGGTAAGCTCTTCATCGGGCGCGTATCGCTAGGTCACGCGCGCTGTATAAGGAGTTTTGCGGGGGAGGGGAGTCGAGCGCCCGCCAAATTCTTACGATTTCATGCCAGGGCAGTATCCATGCGTAGGAAACAAACAGCGGCAGGGTTCGGAAGCCCCAACAGCGCCGTTGGTGAATTCAGATGGCGGCCTCTGCCGTTCGACAAGCGCATTGAGGCTTAAAAGCCAGCACTTTGAATTTATTACCCCATCGAGCCGCAGTAGCTGGTGACCTTGGGATTGGTCTGCGGGTTTTGCGGCGACTTCATATGCCTGCTTCTTGTTAAGCTTGTGCGGAAGACCTCTTCCTACGGAACCACGACTTGTAGTGTCCCCGGCAGTTGTACTACCTATGGCTGTTTGATCAGAAAGGAGGTGCTGGTGTGGCACGGCGTTGCTTTCGTGAAGATGTCCCGCCTGGAGGTCTTAAAATGACCGGCCCGGAGGACGAACTGAGCGAAGAGCATGAGCGGCAAATCTGCCGGTTCATGAAGAAGGACTATGTCCCCGGCGAGCGCTTGCGTATGCTGGGTCTTGGTCGTGCGATGGTGCTCAACCACCGTCTGATGGAAGAGGCCGCGAGGAAAAAGAAGGACGGCGGAGCCTAAGACGCAGGCCTGCGGCCTTCACTACCGCCCCTCGCGTCTTATGGTGGCGGCATACCGGGCAAGCGGCCTAGTGTGGTCCTGTATAAGCAGCGCGCGTCGGAAGTCCGCAATACCGATTGGGGTGGCTGGCGGACGGCGCAAATTAGACGGAACACCCAGGGCACAATATTAGACCCTGGTCACGGCCCTCGGGCCAAGGCGATCCTGGATGGGTCTGGGCGCATCCGAGCGAAATTCTGCAAGCCACTCAAGGACGGCCGTTTGGTCCGGGGCTACCCCGGCAGCCAAAATCTGAAATTCGCCGTCCTTGCCGACCCGCGACAGCGGGAAATGACTTTCTTTTTGGGTTAAGTAGACTCATTGCTGAGCCACGCGTTTGGCTACCTTGCTGAGCGTCGATCGGGAGCAACCGGTTGCGGCAACAATGTCATTCCAGCACTGCCCCTTCTTCAGCATCTGCAGGATGGCGGCGTTCCGCTCTGTGTCCTCCCTCCTCGCGCGAAACCCCGGCTGCCTTCGCCTTCGCTATCCCCTGAGCCTGGCGGCGGCGTCGGTCCTAGACCGTCTCGCACGCGCCTTCTTGGCGTCGATGGCTAAAAGGTGTCTTGCACTTTTATGTAGTTAGTATTACACACTACACAATGGGTTTCGGTGACTATATTCGAAAGCGCCGTGAGGATCTCCAGGTGAGAAACTCAGGCTTCTCGCTGCGCAAGATGGCAGGACGGATCGGTATTCAGCCGACCTACCTCAGCAAGATTGAACGGGGTGAGTTCGACCCGCCATCCGAACAGACGATACGGGCCATCGCAAAGGAATTGGATGAAGATCAGGATGTCCTACTTGCAATGGGGGGAAAGGTTTCCAGCGATTTGCAGGAGATCATCCGCAAGCGCCCGCAAGTCTTCGCCAATCTGCTGCGCGAATTGAAGCAAGCCCCTGATCACGCAATTCTTCGCGTCGTTAGGGAGGTGCGGGATGGAGAATGGTAAGAATAAACGGAAGGGACGGCCATGATTACGCTTGAAGACAATAGCCTTGTATTCCGCTTTCCTGACCTCGACGAGAAGGCTGAGTTCCGGTTGAATTTCCAGCGGACCTTGAGAATACCGGATGATGGCAGAACGTATCCGCTTCCAGCAGGGCTCGGACGATTCCCCATCGCCCATGTTGATGATCATGCGTCAAATCTGCCGCCCCGCCTGGTGAGACGTGGCGGAGTTCTCATCCCCATGTGGCAATCGGAAGCCATGTGGATCAATTTTTCAAACCGCGCAAACTATCACGGCAGCGCTAGCTATCCATTCGCCGTGAAGATCGCGACCGGCAAAATCAATGCGGTGACCGGAACGACGTGGTCAGAGGGTCTTTCGGACGATCCTCAGGACTACGTTGTGGTGACCAGGCAGCCCTGGCTCGACGGATATTGCGTGGAGAAAGGCATCATTCGGCAGTTCGTTGCGGTCCGCCTTGGAGAGGGCGTGACGATTGAGGAGCAGATCACCGGCGCGGCGGAGCATGGGGGCGTGCAGATCATTGCCTATCCAATGAAACCGGATGTGTATGAGCGACTATTCGGCCATCGGGATGTGATCTCGTACCTCGATGCTTGTGAAAAAAGCATCTCTGAGAACTCGTTGTCGATGATGGGACTCGCAGCTGGCGGCAAGATGCGGCAAGAGATCTTTGAAGATCCATACGGGATAGACGCTTGGGATCAAACCACGTCGTCGCGGTGCTTCATCACAATTGCCAGGGCAGAGGACTGGAAGACGATTACGGGCGCCGAAGCGCCCACCCAACCTCTGAACCGTAAGCAATACGCGTCGGCGGGTATACCCTGGTTCGACTACTATGATCCCAAATTGAAGGCACTCGGAGGCTCTTCTGTCCTGGCGAAGGTAATATCCGTCTTTGGCGGCAAAGAGGAAAATGGAGGAAAAATCTTTCCGCCGGTGAATATTGGCCCTTCTATCCGTCCGGTCAGGGAATTCGAATCTGACAGAAGCAACGAGCTTCAACGTCAACTGGATCAGTGCTTGGAAAAGTTTGGCGACATCGCCGACGCGCTGAAGGTGCTGCAGAAGCATGTTGCGGAAACCGTCGCTTCGCTGGAAGGCACCTTGAAGGAACGAGAGCGACCAAGAGGTCCCAAGACAATCCTTCAGGTCATATACAAGGGATCGCCCATCATTAGAGAGCACGCAGCAGATGTTCTTGCCGAGGTCATCCGGAAGGTTGGAGTCGACAGGGTCCATACTCTGAATCTCAAGCTGGGTGGATTGCCACTTGCTAGCAAGTCAATGCCTCCATCAGATCGAGGCTTCCGGAATGTCGATGGATATTTTGTAATTACTCACGCCAGCAATGCTGACAAGAAAGTTGTCTTGGAGGAGATCGCTAGGAGGCTTAGCCTGGACCTGCGGGTGGACGTTCTTCAAGCCGTCGCGTGAGCCGGGGCTTCCCGCTATGGAAGGATCGACTATCGACCTCGTCTACGGGTCTCGCCAGCATTCTGAATCTGCCAAGCCGATGGCGTTAAATCGCAGAAAATTGGCGGTCCCCCGTAATAATATCTCGGTGCGCGAGCTTATCTAGTCTGCATGCGGTTGTAGGCCCAGCGTGGCTCACGGCCCGTGTTCGACGAGGAATCCATGATGTACACACAGGGCCTCCTTCAGGGTCTAGATCGTCTGAAAGGCGTCAGTCTGTTCCCGCATCAGGCCGACGGCGTCGCATTCCTGCTCTCGAAGAAGCGAGCGATCCTTGGCGATGACATGGGCCTCGGCAAGACCCGCCAGGCAATCGCAGCAATGGAGGTCGGCGCACCCGATGGGCCTATCCTTATCGTCTGCCCGGCAGCCCTGAAGCTCAACTGGCGCCGCGAGATCAAGATGGTCTTCCCCAATGCCCTCATCGAGGTCATCGGATTCGACAGTCAGCCGGTCGAAGGTGCCCGCTGGATCATCGTAAACTACGACCTACTGCGGAAGAACGCCGAGAGGCTTCGATCGATCGGATGGGAAGGCGTCATCCTGGACGAGGCCCACTTCATCAAGAACAATAGCCAAAGGACATCCGACTGCCTCAAGCTGCTCGGGGTACAAAATGAGAAGCACGCCCCGCTGATCGGCCCCGGCTTCGTGTTCCTGCTGACCGGGACGCCGATGACCAACCGGCCGCGCGACCTCTTCAACCTGCTGCGCTGCGTCGGCCATCCTGCGTCTCGCTCCTTCCTCTCTTTCGCCAAGCGCTACTGCGAAGCCTATCGCAACGATTTCGGCTGGGTGACGACGGGCGCCTCGAACCTTGCTGAGCTCAACCTGCTGATGAAGGAGGTCATGCTTCGGCGCACCAAGGATGAAGTGCTTGACCTGCCGCCGAAGTTGCGGAGCTGGATCCCGGTCGATGTGTCCGCGAAGCCATCGGTTCTGAGGGCTATCGAGACGTTCCTGTCGTGGTATCAAAGGACGGATCCTGCCAGGCCGAACGACAAGGAGTTTTTAGGCCGGCTCACCAAGGTGAGGACGCAACTCCATGCAGCCAAGCACGACGCCGTAGCCGAGCGGATCAGGGACATCGTCGCTGCAGGCGAGAAGGTGGTCGTCTTCACCTGCTACTCAGCAGGTATCGAACGCCACAAGAAGGTCTGGGGCGACGCGGCGGTGACTATCACTGGCAGCGACAGCTTGGAATCCCGTCAGGCCGCGGTCGATCGCTTTCAGGATGATCCGGACGCGAAGGTGGCATTGTGCAACCTCATCGCAGGCGGCGTGGGCATTACTCTCACAGCTTCGCGTCATGTCCTGTTCCAGGATTTGGACTGGGTGCCCGCCAATCATGCTCAGGCCGAGGACCGATGCTACCGCCTCGGACAGACTAGAAGCGTTACGGTCGAATACTTCCAGGCGGCGAACTCGCTCGACGGGTACATTGCCGAGCTCCTCGAACGAAAGATGCAGCTAATCGCGGCGGTCGAGGCGGACGAGCTTCCCGATGCCTCAATCCTGGAGGAGCTTCAAGCTGGGTTGCGGGCGCTTGCACCGGCTATGTTCGAGGAGGTCAGGCTCGCTCGTAGCGGGGCGGCGCCTGCCGCGACCGTTGAGGCGCTGACCCGATCACTGCGGCCAAGTGCGCCTGTCGAGACCGAGATCGAAATAAATGGCTATTGGGAGTTCCCCAGTTCGCGCAGTCCGGCCGAAATCTATCGTGTGACCTTCGGACGCGCTGGGCATCTGGAGTGCACGTGCAAGGGCTTCGAGTTCCGGGGAAATTGCAAGCACGTGCAAGAGGTGCGGGCTACGGGAGCTGACGGCCAATGAGGCGACACACTCCCAGACAGCGAGTTATCAATCTGCTGGCCGCGCGTTTGCGCTGTCGCCGATATTGTGGCAGCGGAACGAATTTAGGAACACGGACGCATAACGAGGTGATGCCAGGTGCCACCTGGAAGTATGTGCGCAACTGGCTCGTCCAGCACGGCAAGCTTTTCGGCACCATTTTCGTCTTATGCGGAACACTTCTCATGACGGACCAGGCGAACGGCGAAAGCATTTCCGTAGGCGGCGTCGCGTTAGACTCCGCTTACGCAGGATTCAGCCGTGGGAAGGTCACAGATAATAGAAAAGAAAATCATAGATATGGCTATACCGTCACGTATCACGGTCACGAGAGTGAAGCTACGATCTACGTGTACAGCAATAGCCAACGCGAGATTCCCAACGGCCCGGCATCGCAAGTGGTCATGGAGGAGTTTAATCAGGTGACACAAGACGTCGTTGCTTTTGGGCAATTGACAGGTAGAAAGATTGAGCTTGTCGACCGATACGGGACAGGCTCCCCAGAGCGGGGTATGGAATTCTTGTGCGCTGAATTTGTCGTGAGCGACCAGTGGGGGTCGCGACGCACGTTTGCCTATGTGACAGGTGCGGCTAATCAGTTCGTGAAGATCAGGGTAACGCTGCGGACCAATGATCCGAGAGACCCTACGGCGCGCAATTTCGTGGATGCTGTTGCCAGCGGGCTTTGGCAAAGCAATTGAAAGCATGATGGCGGCGCCACTGATCGCGGTCCACAACGCTGCAATGGAAGCGCAATTCTGCGAATCGCGTTGAGCGCTAGCCGTTCGACCCAATCATCACAACCTTCCCCACCCGCGCATTCGAAATCAATATCTGGAGTTTCTCGATGGCAAAAGGATTGGCACCTCTAAAGCTCAGGGGTGTTACTCAATAATTTCAAATAAATGCGTCAAAAATTGGCGGAGGGCGGTTCCTCCCTACAACCGGCGATGGAGTTCCACTGAATAAGGTCTGATTTGCGTACACGTTTGACCCCTCGCCATAGGGATCAGACGCGCCTTATGACCTTTGTCTCGATCAGAGAATGCAGGTGAGCGCGGAGCCCCATTGGGATGTGTCCACCCTTGATTACGACGCCTGCTTCCATATTTTTCTCAAGCGCGTGGCCGGTCAAATTTGCACTGGTCAGGAATGCAATGCTCCCGTCGGCCACAGCCAACTTCGCATGAACCTTTCCTTCGGAAAACGGGGCTGATCTGCTGATCCAGCCATACATGGACGCCGTAGGCACAAGCCTCTTCATCGGGGCGATATGATCGACAGACAGACTTCCTCCATCGCTCGTAGACGTTTCCATAAGAATTCGAATCTCTATGTCGCGATGAGCAGCGGCATTTAGTTCATCAACGATCGAGGAAACGCCGTGCGCGACGAAGCTGACGAGAAAGAGGTCGGTTCGGGCGTTCCGAATGATATCCAGGAGCACTTGTTCAGTGCGCCTCGTTGCCACGAACGGAGTCGTCGGACCCGTCCAGACGAATTCGACACTGGTCTCACGCAGCGTCTCTTGGCGGGCATGCGCAGCGCCCAGCAATATGCCAGCCAGGACATCTCCGGCGATCGACGCCCGTTCCCAGGCAGTCAGAAGCCGATCCAGCGCGACCTGGGCAGCCGGTGTCCCTACTACTCGATACAGCCCGTGATTTCTCATTAGCGGCGTCATTCTCCGAACGCGTGCGGCGATGACTCCGATCTTGGATGGAGACAGCAGGGAAACGAGTTCCATGACGGCATTCAATAGAGGCTCCATCACACGTTCCGAAAAAACGCAGCGTCGGGATATTCCAAGGTGGGAACCACTAATGCGCGATCAAGATGTCTGTTGCCCCGTTCGCAGGATGTCTCCGATACGAAGGAACAGGCGTGACAGGCCGCACCATGTAACGACTGATCCTTGCTAGGGTCGTGCTCGGAGCACAAGGGATCGGACGCGCAAATATGTGCCCGATCCAGAGCTTGGTGGAGCAGCCGCCCGAGATTCTCGGGTTTACCCAACTCGACCAATCCACCGAGCGTCCCGTCAGAGTCGGCGGCTGCGGTGTAGATGAGGAAGCCGGCCTGATCCTTGTCGCCGTCGACCTCGGCGTAAACCCGCTCGCGAATGCTGGCGGCATTGTAACCGCACTCGAGCGCCAGTTCCCTGATCAGCATGTGCGCGAGCGTATGGAGCATCACATACCGTGCACCAGGATAGCCTTCATTCGGATCCAGATTTCGCTTGTGCCGCCATCCGCGATGACCCGTGCGCAAACGAGCGTCGAGCGATTTGACCGCTTCCGTGTTCGCCCACGACTTCAGGGCGTCAGAGTCGAAGCGAACGAAAATTCCCTCGCCATGGACCTGGGTCGCGGGCACCCAATCGGGAGCCGAACGCCCGAGCGGGGCACGTGGTGCCGCGGCGTCCCCCGTTCCTTCGTCAGGAGACTCGACACGCGTGAACCCCAGCAGCGCATTCACCTCGCGTAGCCGTTCGAGAAGCAGCACGCGTCTGACCGTCACTTCGAAGCCCGACGGAATTCCGACCTTCTTGCTCATGAAATGTGGGTAGTCGGTCGGCGGATTCTCGGCGGTGAGGATATCCCATTCCGGACCCTTGAGATCACTTTGTCCGACTTCGGTCGTTCCATTCCGGTGTGCTACTATGGCGGACCATATCTGATCGTTCGTGAACTGCTCGATGCCGGGAAGCAGTGCGGCCTTTTTGAGCATCTTGACGGCGAGATCGACCTTGTCTGGAGACGAGACGTCTTCGAAGAATGTCCAGCCGTCTCCGACGAGTTGGATCAAGGGGCTGCCCGTTTGCGGGATGGCGAGGACCGACAAGGTCACAGGGAACCAACTATTGGTGGCGCCGAGCAGAATGGCACGCGGCTCTTCGGCACAATCGTCGTCGAAGCGATCGACGTGCGAATGCCTTCCACGGCAGCCCGGGAGATTATCCCGGCCAGCCTGTCCAAAGGCTTGGGCCATGTTCTTCGAGGCGCCGCAGCCATCGCATTTGACCCACAGATTCTCGGTCTGAAGCGATGCGCCGCTCTCGAAGAATCTCAGCGTCGCTCGACAATCGCTCGGTCCGCCGTGAACGAACCAATTCCACGCAAAATCGTCCAAATGCCCGGCACGACAAGCCATTAGAAAGCGGGCCGGCACGGCGTCGGCATCCCGCGCTCGCTGATCATTCTTCGAGCCACGGCAGCCCTCATGGACGAACCGGGTCAGCTCCGGGCGATATCTGTTTTCCTTCAGCTTGAACAAGCCGGCGTCGTATGGTGATAGCAGGCCGCATTTCACGCAGCGCAACCATCTCGGAAAAGGCTTCACTGGAACGCCGATCAGTGCAGCGGCGGAGAATGGATCAACGATGTCGCGTTCGCTGATCGGCGGCATACGCAAGGAGTCTACTTGCGGACCGAGCGCGCTTCGCACGTTCGCCAGCAGGCGAGCTTCCTGGATCGGTTGGCATCTATCCTTTTCCCAACGGTCGATCCCCATGGTGACCACCGAGAGGTTGGGCAGGTCTATCAGCGCACCGGGACCGTAGGTCCACAGGAGCTGGCTCGGCCGGATCTCGCCTACGGGGGTCTTGCTCATGCGTTGTCCTCGTCCGCTTGGGTCACCCGAGCTCGCCATGCCGGATCATTCGTCGAGCGAGCATCTTCCATCACCAATCTCACTCCGGGCTCGACCTCCCGCATCGACATCGGGACGGTCCAATCGGTCCAAGGCTTGACGCCAGGTGCTTCCAGCAGCGGATAAGCCGTTGGACCCGCACCATATTTCTGATAGACGAGCGTGCGACCGCCGACGCCGGCTTCCTTGGCCCATTCGTCTGCGCGGCTTTTCAGCTCCGCCTCCGTCAAAGTCTTCTTGCCGGCGTCTTCGGTGACCTCCCACGTCCGGGCAGCAACGGCTCGAATGGTTTCCCGCATTTCGCTGCGACTAGGGCTGTTCATCGCACCAGCACCAGTGTTCGGGGCGAACGGGTCGTAGGAGTGGCGCATGATCGAGAGCATCGCACCGGTGAGTCCGCGGTCCAGCGCTCGGGGGGAGAAGGGCGTGACCGACTGCGCCTCGACATGCTGATAAAAGGTCGCGTGATATTGTTCGAACGTCTCGTAATGCGAGAGATCACGCGGCCGCGCCCACGTGAGCACGGTGGCGACCAAGCCAGGAGGCGTGCGGCCCACGCGGCTGGTCGCTTGGATATATTCGGCTGTGCCCTTTGGCTGGCCGTTGACGACCATGACGCCTAACCGGTTCACGTCGACGCCGACCGAAAGCATATTCGTCGCCAGGACGACATCGATCGGACGGGGATCTCCGGGATTCCTGCTCGAGGCCCATTTGCCTGTCGCCGAATCGAATGTCCCGTCGAAGGGCACTTCGAGTTGATCGAGATAGCGCGGGATATCGTGACTGGAGACGCGCGACGTCAACTCGCGGACGTCGTCGACCCGACGTTGCGACAAGCCCGGTCGATCGACGAGGCTCATGCTCACGCGGAAGGAACGCGTCTGGACGTCGTCTTCTGCGAGGCGCTTCATCCCGCCGAGTTCACGCAGAGAGTTGAAGTAGCCGACGAGCGTCATGTAGGGGTCGGCCACCGGCCCAAACCGATCGAACAGTGCCTGCGCGGCGGTCAGGAACGCCGTGTAGGTCCTGATCAGCACCGCAGGACGCGAGCTGCCGGGTGCACAGATACCCATATACCGCCGCCCTGGCTTTTCGCTGATCGGTCTCTGAACCGAGAAGAAGTTGTCTTCGACGTCCAGGCCTGAAGGTGGGAACACCGAGATACGGCGCATGAACACATTGCGCACCTGATCATCGGCCCGCCGCACGGTCGCGGTGGAGGCGACGACCTTGGGGCGAACCTTCGTGTCGCCAAGAGTCCAGCTGCTCAGTTCGTCGACGGCCGTCTCGTACAGACCGACCATAGTGCCTAGTGGGCCGCTTATGAGATGGAACTCGTCCTGGATGATGAGGTCTGGCGGCCTGATGGCACGTACCTGCTTTACGCTGGCGGCCGGATGTGAACCCGTCGCTCGGTGCCCGGTGCCACAGCCGTGGCTCGGCCAGAGCAAGCCATGGCGTCCACACTCCTGATCGACGCGGCCGAACAGGTTCCGCACCTCAGGGCGCCAGGCCATCATCGCGAACTTGTCCACGGTCGCGATCATCATCGTCGGTGGGCGGTGATAAATTTCCTCGTCGACGACCTTCACGGGAAGCCCCGGGTGAGACTGGCCGTTGGACTTCGCCTTCGAGAAATCGCAGCTACCGAGCTTGTCGCCGCAGTGGATCAGCGTTCTGCCGGCGATCCTGTCGACCTCGATGTCGCGTCCACCGGAGATCTCCGAACCGCACCAAGGGCAGCTGGTCAGCTGTGCAGGCGAAGCGATACCCGCCTTGTTACGATCGTTGTTGCGAATGGCCTGGACCGCTTGGTGAGACGCTTCGGTCGTTCCCGGTGTCACACGATTGCCGACCCAGAGACCGAGCGTGAACGGTTCCTTGCCCCACGTCTTGTCGTCTGCACGACGGATGACTTCCATCGCGCAGAGTAGCGTCGTTGCCCTCTGGAACTGCTGCAGCGTCAGCAGCCGCAGCGTGTAGCGCATGATGACGGCGAGACCGCGGGAAGCGTCGAGGCCGCCCAGATCATTCTTCAGGCGGCGCATGGCCATGGCGAACGCCGCCACGCCGAGATAGGCCTCGGTCTTGCCGCCACCCGTCGGGAACCAGAGCAGATCGGCGAACGCCTCGACCGGCTTCGTCCGGTCCGGATGAGTCGGATCGGCGAGCGACGGGATTGACAGTAGCAGGAATGCCAGCTGGAACGGGCGCCACGATCTGTTCTTCGTCACGTCCAACGTGGTCACATCCACGGTCTCGTTTCGTCTGCGCTTAAGAGCGTAGATGCTTCGGATACGCTGCATCGCCATGGACCGGTTGGCGAAGCGGAACGCCTCCAGCGCCTTGGGATCCGCAAAGAGAGTGTCCATGCCGTCCCGAAGGCGGCGCAGGATGTCCTCGCAGCGTTCTATGACGTCCTTTCCTGGATCGTCGAAGTCGGTGACCTCGGTTCCCAGCCGCGTTTTCTGCTCGACGATCCAAACCGCGTAGTCGTCGACGAGGCACGAGAGAGCTTCTCGCAGCGCGTCCGGCGCCACCTCCGCCAACCAGGTCATGTCGAGCCAGTCGTCGTCGACCATACGCCGCGTGGCTGGGCGGTCCCTGGGATCAAGTCCGGGCGTTTCCGTTACAGCGACCTCGTATCGAGGGATGATTTCGGTACGGATAAGATGCGCCTTCGTCGAATTTTCGGGTGTCGTTTCAGCGTGGACCGACACGCCGTGCCCGACGGCAAATTCGAGGCGATTGCGATAGATCAGCGCCAGTCGGTCGCGTTCTGGATCGTCGACGATGATTTCGTTGGTCGGGCGCCGCCGGAAGACTGATTTTTCGTCGAGACCATCTGGGGCGGTAACAACGATTTCCGGTTGAAACAGCCAGGCGCGATCCTTGTTGTCGTCCGGCTCTACCTGGCCGTTGACCAGGAACAGTGTGATCAGCCGTTCCCCCTTATTGTTCGTCCGGACTGTGCCTTGGAGGCGGACGTCCGGCTGCTCCCGATCAGGCGTAGAAGGCCTTATCTGGCCGTCGTAGAGCGACAATGAGACGACACCACCGCACGGAATCCGCTTCCACACCCTGACCTTGTTTTCTTCCTCCTTGCCAGTCTCACGGTTCTTGCGGACCTTGACGACATCATGCTCTTCGTTGGGCACACGCTCGTAGCGCCCCCATCGGGCTTCGACCGCGATCGTGTTGACATCCGGTGCGACGCAAAAAGTGAAACCCATACTGGACGGCACGAGGGATTGGTTGTTGGTAGTGTCGATCTCATCGAGTGCGTCACTTTCGGGCTCCACCCGCCCAGATGCACTAGCGAATTCTGCGCCCGGTTCGTGGATCGGCGCCGTTCGTTCGTCCTCGAGATCGCCAACCTCATCCGCAGCGGCAGCCGGTTCGACTCGGGGCGCTTCATCGTCGTCCGGCCGACGCGGCGCGAGCTTCCCCACTAGGTAACGGTCGCGGACGCTCATGTCATTGATAAGCTCGTGCGGTCCTCCCGCCGGGCCGAGGAGATCGTCTCGTACGGCCAGCTCCAAAATATCCCGCACGTAAACGACGTCTTCGATCAGTGAAATCGTCTCGGGTGCATCGCCTGTCAGCTTCTGCGTCGCATAGACGAAAGAGGGCCAGTCGAGCCTTTGGATCCGTCCAGATGAGACGAGTGACAGCCCTAGGTCGTTCAATGAGGCTGTTTCTTCGATTATCGCATTTCGCGCGAGGAGGAGCATGGTTTTCGTCTCAGTCGAGCGAATGCGCAGCACTTGGCAGATGCGGGAGATCCTGTTCTCCACCGGCGAGACGACCAACACCCAATCCCCCTCGTGAATACCGCCGAAATGATTTGGATCGCCTTTGAACTCTAGGATATAAGGCGACTGGCTTCGGCCCTCGGCCAAATCCGGCGCTATCCAGGAATTCATCGCTGTTGCCACAGAGCTCTTCAAACTTGCCTCGTCTTCCAAACGCTGTCCGATAACATTATTTGCCATGTTCACCTGCAATTCCGTGAGCCCAGTGACGATGATCCTCTCATTGAAGCGTTCATTGCCTAGTTGAGCATTGAGCCGGCCAAGCAGTTCATCGAGAAAGCTGCTTGAAAGCGATTTCACGCCAGTGAAATCGATTTTGATAGGCCCCTCGACCTCAGGTAACAGCGCGAGGACCTTTCGCCGGATTCGGGTTGCTGGAGGACGGCTGCCCGTGTGGCTGCACTCGTCGCGAATGATGATGCCGCGATCCGCCACCCGCTCTCCCTCAGAAAAAATGAAGACGGATCCACGCTCCCCGATCCAGGTCTCACCGAGAGGAACGGGATGGTCAAGATCGAAAGACATCAGTACACCGGTCCCCAAGATATGGGGTCCATTCCGAAAGTGACCGTCTCCACCTCCGCGCATCTCGTATGTCGCCGAACCCGACCAGACGGAAAGCGAGCCGTGGTTCTTCCGAAGGATTTCGAGACTGCCGGCCATTCCGTTTCCCTGGCCAATCGCCTTGTCGCGCGTGATGCCCCGACGTAGAGCCATCTCGATCGCGTCTTTATCGCTGTCGAGGGAGAAGGATCCCGAGAGGGATCCTCGGATCCCGATCCCACCATCGCAAATCGCTATGTCGAGGTGTTTCTCTTGGGGGAAAAGCTGCGCGCAGACCACACCGGGGCTCATGGAATTGGCATGGATAAAGATGTTGTCGATGATTTCATTTACCGCCCATTCGAAGGCTGGCAGGAATGCGGGCGCGTCATCGAATTGCTGAAGCACCATATCGGCGATCCTGTTGACGGCCTCGAAGACCGCCTCGCCGTCCTTCACTAGGAGGATAGGAATGAAACGGCCGGCCTCCGGCAAACGTCGATGGTTAGGTTCCGCCAGCCCAAGAGACTGGTGGAAGTTCATTCGCGCAAGATAAATGATAGATGGCCCATCGCCCGAAACATGAATCGTGCGTCCGGCAGACTTCTGGCTGAGCAGCCAACTCGTCAGGAGCCCAATTGCCCCTGTCTCTAGAAAGCAGTCGCTGGCGACGCGTACTACGATGGATTGGTCAGCGGGCTCACATTGTCCAATAGCCGCTTGAATCTCGTCAACGCCAGCCCTACCAGCAAGTGCGATCGTCGCCATGGGTCGCTATTCCAACGGAAACTCTGTATGGAGAAAGGCTCTTACACTGTCCAGCGTGTTGTAGCCATGAGTCACCAGGATATCGGCAATGTCCTTGCCGGAAAGAAAGATGATCGGATGGCGATCTTCGCGGACTTCCTCATAAGCTTGCCTGGCAATCACCGACGTCGTGACTAGCACGCCGAATTGCCGGTGGCGAATGCGGGAGATCAACCGTGACACCTCCCTGATCCCGACCGTGTTAGGCCCTCGATCATCAAGTGGGGGGCGGTAACATTTGGCTTCGAGGGAAAACTCCGCATAGACGGGATCGTCCGACAAACCGAGCAGATAGCGTCCAACCGCATCGCGTCCGCCATCGACGCTTCCGCGTGTAATTTCATCGACTATGGCCCGCTGGTCATGCATCTGGAAGATGCGGGCCGCAAAGAATTCGAACGAATGGGGCGAGTTCTCAAAGTGGCTGTATACGATCCCCAGTATTGACTTCTTTGCGTCAGTTTCCGGCGTCTGCGCCTCCTGGCTTCGAATAACTGTCGTGCTTTCGGCGCAGAGTGGTCGGCTTCGGCCTGTACGGACCCATTCGGTCCAAGTGCCTGGTGCATTTGCGGACATTGGGCTTCCGGCGGCTACGTCTGCCAGCCAGGCGCGTGGAACCACAGCTACGTCCAGCACAGTGAAGACGGCTTGGTAGTTCTGAAAGCGCTTGCCTTCGGTCGTCTTCCAGACAGCGACGAGATCAGCATTTGATGTGAGCCCCGGAAAGCCGGGAATAGCCAGTCCTTTGAACTGCACGGATCTCGAGCTGATCGGCGTCGCATATTTTTGGAAAACAAGAAATGGTGGGATCGACGCGCGATCTGGTGGTGTGCCGTGGAGATTATCGAAAGCGCGCCGGAGGATCATATTGCCGCCCCGCCGTGTATCATGAAGCTCGTGACCGGGGCTTTTGTTGTCGCCGAAATAGCTGAATTTGCCAGTGCTCGTATCCAAATTGTCGGGCCAATCGGGATCCTCGCCGCTCGTATAAAGGATTACCAGGCTCTTTCTCTCACCACGGCCCGCAGCACGAAAGCCGCCTCGGTTTCCGATTCCAGGCAGTAGTCTCGAGAGCGCTTCGCCGACCAGCTGTCCGCCCGCATCACCTTCATAGACGGCATCAACAAAAAGGTCGGCGTTCGGTAGTGCCGAATATGGAATAATTCGAGGCATCTAGTTCGACCGTCCGATCGAGCGACCACGCTTGATGATCGATTCCTCTGGCTTAGCGGATTCCAAACCGTGCGGAACTTGTTTGATTTCGTCCTTGTGCCCCTCATCGATGCACGCGAGCAGGGCACATTTGGGATCGTTGACAAGGATGTCGCTGGATGAGCGCAGCCTCAACGCCACAATCCCCGCTCTTTGAGCGGCATCATTGGATCTAAGGGGGCGATGGTGGAAATCGATCGTGACGGCATCGAGGTCCGAGCGGATGCGAGGGATACGACCCACCTCGGAGACGTTGACGCTATCGTCCAGAACGACGGCCCATTGGTCCTCCTCGATTGCACTGTGAGTTGTCGGCCCGACGCCGATACGCACGGAATAACGGGGCGAGCCGGGCACCCTCTTGACGATCCAAGCCCTGACGGGTGGCTCGGTGGTCAGACCGGCCATTGTCAAGCACCCCTCTCAAAAGTCGTCGGACGAGTGTCTTCGAGGTCAAGCGTCGACTCGGACGCGGATACGACGCGTGATCGGCGCCCACGCGCCTTGCCTGAGCCAGGCCTCCCTTCGTGCAGGCCTTGCTCGACCTCTTCCTGGTAACGCTGACGGTTCAGCTCGGCCAAGCGACCCAGAACTTCTCGGCGGGCTGTCCCCGAGATCGTGAACCGGACTCGATCATTCTCGAGTAGGTACGAAACCTCGTGAAAGCCGTGGCCTAGATCAAGATCGTCCCATCCGTAAGAGTCGGCGAGACTTCGGTCGATTTGCCGTTGAATCCCGCGCAATTCGATTATTGCATCATCTGCAGAATCCGGACGATGGAAGTGATTGTAGAACCCAGTTAAGCCGCAACTGTTCATGGTCATGAAGTCCAAGCGGCTTTTCTCCAACTGCTCCCCGAGGCTGAGTAGCCTCGTAGGAATCTCCGTCGGAAATGGGAAAGTCTCGAATGCGTTTCCCGGCGAATATTTTAGCCGCGTTTCCAAGCGGGAGCAGTATTGCCGTGCCCATATTTCATGAATGCTAGATTGCAGAACGCAAAAAAGATTGATATCGGAAAAAATATCAAGATTGGCTGAAAATACAAACTGGTTCGGCACAAGCGCAAATGCGAGGTGCTTTGTAACCTCACTGCACACCAGGACTCTGTCTGGCGTTGGCCGATCCCGGTTCCAGTCATCTGGATGTTTCTCGAAAAGATGACCGCGTCCGATGGCGTGGTAAAGCTCGGGTCTGGCGCGCAGTGGCAACCACCATTTTTCTCGAGCGACCCGATCATTTTTGACGAGTCGCTCCTCCTTTACATGATCCTCCAACCAAACATACGGCAATGGATATTTGCGTGCCCGATCCTCAGGCCAGTCCCAGAAATTGATCACCCATCTGCTGGGACGCTGCTCCGAGTCTGAATTAAGATCTTCACCGTTCAGATAAGGAAAAATTACATCAGCATTGCGCGGGTCGGCATCTAACATTCGCTGTGCATCATCTGGCGTAAGTACAAAGCCCATACCGAGAACTATAGAGCCCTGGAACGCGATTCCTTCGTTGGCCTTCAATTTCTTAGGGCTCCATTCCTCCCGATCTGAGAGAAATGGTGAGATGTAGCGTGCAGGTCGCCCAAGTAGGCTACGTGCTGCATTCCATATGCCCTTAAGGATATGAACTCGACTGGTGACCACGGCCGCGGCACCTGGCCAAGGTTCGTTCGGATAAGCTGCATGGATGACAGCGCCCGATTTCAGCATGGACTCGAGCCCCACCTGCCTTGTATCGCCCTCCGCGATCGTGTTGACGGCTAAGAAACCGAGATGCCCTCTCTCTCTCATCAAAGTGAATGTACGCAGGAAGAAGTACGCCACTAGATCGGCCGAGCCACGGCGTCCTTGTGCTATTTGATCCACGAGCCAATTCCGGAAGGCAGTGCCCATCGCTCCGGTGATCCTCTGACCGCCCAGGAAAGGCGGATTTCCTACGAAAGCATCAAAGCCTCCGTTCTCGCGCAGAAACACTTCGGGGAATTCCAGTGGCCAGTGGAATGGCTGTCGCGCCACTCCGTCGGACACATCTTTGGCCAAGTCATTTAATGCATCCTGCAGGAGACGGACTTTTGCCGGCGTGTCGCCGCTTGCGGCGGCGTCGGCGAATGCAGCCAACGTCTGGATCCGAGCGGCCCGCTCTCCCGCACGCTCTTCGGCGAGGATGATTCCGACGAACGCATCAGCGACCCGTGTGGGCAGCTCCAACTCCCCGCGTGACTGCGCATTGAGCGCCGCCATCGCCTCGACGTCATGAATATCGCGAATAGGGATCTCCCGCAGACGCGCGCGAAGCCCGAGCGCTTGGTCGACAGCCGAACGGATGGTTCGACCGAACAGGCGTAACTGCGCCTTGCCCTTCGGGTTCATGTCGAGCTCGACGAGCTGGCCCAGATCATGGATGCCGAGAAGGCTGTCGCCGCTCCTTAGATTGTGGTCGAGGAAGCCGAAAGGCCGACCCTTGGACATGGTCGTCAGCCAGAGCGAAAGCTTGGCCAGCTCGACGGCGAGCGGATTGCGATCCACGCCATAGAGGCAGCGTTCCGCGATGAGACGCCGTGCGAGGATCGCACGCTCTTCGGCGTCCTGCGACAAGGGCTCGAAAGCCACGCCATCGCCTTCATCAAGAAGGCGGCCTTCACTGTCGATCCGCTTGCCACTCGCCTCGGTCACGGACCAGGCCTCGACCAGTCGGTCGGAGAGCCAGCGGCACGTCTGCACAAGGAAGGCGCCCGACCCCATCGTGGGATCGCAGAACTTAAGATCCAGCAATTCACAGGCGCTCTTCAGTTCCCACTCATCGGGCGCTTTGCCCTCGGCCGGCCCACGATAGGCCACCGGCGTAAGCGTCTCCTCGACGATCTTCTCGGTCAGACTCTTCGGCGTGTAGTGCGTGCCGCTCTCGCGCCGATCGGCGCCGAGCACGACGACGAAGGCACCCTCGTGGTGGACAAGCGGATAACCCCAAGGGTCCGTCCGCAGGAGGGGTGCGTAGGGCAGGATGCGGTCGCGCAGACCGATGTCTCCGCGGCAGATGGTGAGCAGCCGTCCGGTGAGACGATCGTCGGTCGTCCGCTCAAGGGCGTTGCGAATGGCGGATTCCGAGCGTTCGCTCCGTTCCTTCAACAGTTCGGCGATCCTCGCCGCGCCATCCAGGCGTGCCGAATCCATCTCGCCGAGCGTTACACGGGGGCTCTTGGCCTTCGCGCCGCTGTCGAGTTCGAGAGTCACGTCGTCGACGCGCTTCACCGTGCGTTCGAGGAGACCCTCGTATACATGGCCGATCTGCTCCACGTCGAGCGCGCGATAGGACAGCGTGTGACCTTCGAAGGTCTGGATCGCTTCCAGCAGGAGCAGAACGGTACGGTCGTCGATCGGCAGCGGTTCCGCAGGATCACTGCGCCAGCTCGTCCCCTTCTTGCGCCCTTCGAGGAAGGGGTAGCGATCGGGATCGAACAGGGAGCCGCCGAGCGCCGGGAGGCGCAGCATCGGATGATCGATCCCGCCATAGACGCCGCGAAACAGAGCGAGCAACCGCGACCAGGCAGATCGGCGACGCTCGAGGATTTCTTCGGAATCGGCACGCAACTGCGTCCGCAGGCTGGAGATGGCGTAGAAGGCGTCGTAGCGCGGATCGCCGAGCAGCAACAGGGCGCGTTCTTCGGCTGCCAGCAGGAAGACGAGCCGCATCATCATTGTCAGGCCGGCCTCGTAGAGCTCTCGCGGATCGACGTCGCGCAGGAGATCACGATTGCGGTCCTGGTCGGCGCGATCGAGAGCCTGGACGAGCACTTCGACGGCGCGCCGGACCTGTTCGCCCAGAGCCTCCGTCACGTCGTCCTGGTGTTTCAGAGACCGTTCATAGAGCGCGGGGAGCTTGCCCTCGTCAGGCCCGAAGAAGCGGCGGACGCCCAGAAGACTGACAAAGGCGCGCAGCGTTTCCAGCTCCTGGCCCCATAGACGCGCGTACCAGCTCGCGAAGCCTGCCACGGCGCCGACAGGCGCGTGGACGAGCATCCAGCGCTCGCCATTGGTCAGGATGCCGATGGGGCATCCCGTCGCCCGGAGCAACCACACCATCCGATCTGCTGGTGTGATCGCAAGGCCGTCGAATCGGCGGGTCGCGTCCAGATCAGTGTCGGGATCATAGACGTGGATGAGTAGGAGCGGTTCATCGCCATTCGTTGGATTGACGACCGCGATATCGGGCGCGACCGTGACCCCGTGTTCAGGCATCGAGACCGTCAGGCGCGCAGCCAGAGTCGAGCCCTTGCGCAACACCGTGTCATCCATCTCAAGCGCGGTTAGCAGCACATCGTCGATCCAGGCCGCGTGCAGGGCTGCTAGGTCGACGTCGTCCATGTCTACCGCATCGCGCCATTCCTCATATGTTCGACGCAGCCGCTGGGACCGCCCGGAAGGCAGAACTTCGAGACCTTGGGGAAAAACATCCCTTAGAATGGGCACCGCCAAGAAGGGCCCAGAGACTTCGACGAGGTTCAGCCATTCGTGATCGTTGCTCATTCGCGCTTCTCCGTCGCGACGGACTTCGGCACCAACAGCACGACGGCCACCGGGAAGGTGTGCTCGATAGCGTTGGAGTGCCGTTCCTCGATCGCGCGCAACTCTTGTTCTCGTTCCTTCGGGATCCGGGTCAGGCGCGCTTCGAGGGCCGCCCGGTCGCGCTTGAGCTGCGTGAGCTCATCCTCGGAGAAGGGCAGCATGGGTCGTTCTTCCGCGGCGATCTCTGTCTTCAAGGCTCGTTCGAGGTCGTCCAGAACCTGCCGGATGTCATCGGCCTCCTTGCGCTTTCGGGTTTCGATCGTGTTCACGAGGAAACGCAACCGATCCTTCGAGCGAGCCTCGACGGCGGCCAAAACGGCGTTATGCTGCTTGTCGAACCGGGTCCGCAAGGCGCCGAACGTCGAATCCGACAGGGTTGCGGGTTGCGATTCCTCAAGCCAACGGCGAACCTCCGTAACCCGATCCTCCCGCCGGAAACCGGAATCGCGCAGATAGCCCCCGGCCTCGGTGAGTTCCTCGTGCAGGCGATGATGGTTCCCGCCGGTCACAACGAGCCGCGACATTACCACTACGGCCGGACCCTCAATCCACCCATCCGGAAGTGAGCGAACGGTCACACGGTGCAGTCTCTTGACATCGTCACGAGCCCAGATCTCCGCGCGCAGGAGCCGGAGACTCATCTGGACCAGCCGATGGTTCAGGTGGACGAGGACAACGTCGTCACGTCCTTTGGCGACATCGTGGTCGAAAGTGATGGGGCGGATCCTCTGGGTGTAGGGATGTTCGAGCCCCTCGAGGCATCGAGACCACGACCCTGACAAGACGGGAATTCGAAAGACGGTCCCGTCCGGCGCCCCCGACAGTGAGACCGGTTCTAGATCGGGCTTGTCTGCAAGACGCAGAGCAGTACGCACGGCCCGTTCGATGTGAGCAGGCACGAGGCTCTGTTCCCGCCGGGTCTCGTTCAGCCGTTCGTGGAGTTTGGCTACACGTTCGCGAAGATCACGCTCGGCCTTCATGAAACGGCGCGATTTCTCCATTCGAATTTCGGCTTGTCGCGTGTCGAGATCGCGGCGGCGACCCTCGAGGAGGTCCGGTAGTTGAGGTGCGATGACCGGGTTGACGCTGCCCATGTCGTCACGCATGGCATCCAGTTTGCGAAGCGCACGCAGGATATCCTCTCCATGGCCACCCTTGGCATCCACCGGGTGCCAGATGACAACCTCGCTGGCGCGTTGCCCATGGCGGTCGATGCGGCCGTTCCGCTGTTCCATCACATTCGGGTTGTACGGAATTTCGAGGTGGATCATCAGGTGGCAGTGGTTCTGAAGATCGATGCCCTCGGAAGCCGCATCGGTCGCCAGCAGGATCCTCACCGGGGATTCCGAGGGATTGGCCTGGAACGCGGCCTTCACGGTCTCGCGTTCCTTCGGATCCATGCCCCCATAGATCAGAGCCAGTCGCCCGGCCCCGAAATCTTGGGCCGCGAGGATATCATGCATCCATTGCTGAGTGGCGCGGTACTCGGTGAATAAGATCACCCGCTCGTTCTTCCACCTGTCACCGTCCTTCAGGTGTCGGGCCAACCAATCCAGCACAGCGCTGGCCTTGGCATCTGTTCGACGAGCCGCCTGCTGAGCCCATGACCGTAACCGGTCGAGCATCCGCCGCTCTTCGTCAGTTGGTGGACGAACGTGTTTGCCGGATTCCTCGATCGCTTCAGCCTCGGCGGCGTCCCGCTGTGCGTCGTCTGCATAGTCTTCCTCGGTCTTCGCAATCGCCCGCCGGAGGATACGGTCATCGAATTTCTTCTGGCTGCACCCGCTGGACGCCCGGCCCTCGATTGTCGCGATATGCCGCTCCAGTGTGGTTGTGAACGCCGCAGGGGACGATGAGAGGCGCTTGCGCAGTAATTGGTGCACGAAGTGATCGACGGCCCGCCCGCCACCGGCACCGCTTTCGCGACTCTTGATGTATGCTTCCAGCTGCCGCCGAACGCTCCTCTCGTCTTCGGTATACTCGACCGGCAGCGCTTCAAGTAGCCTCTTGGGGTAGATGCGCTTGCCATTTGCATCGACCAGATCGCTCTTCAGCCTACGGACCATGACCCGGGCGAGTTGGAGGTCGCTTGGGAGCACGTTTCTCGCGAACCGCTGATCATCGAGGAGTTCAAGGAGCGCGGTGAAGGATTCGGTGTAACCATCGTGCGGCGTGGCGGTCAGAAACAGCTTGTGCTGGAAGTGTGGCGCGGCTAGACGGACCAGCCGTGTCCTAAGACTCTCGACGGGATAACGGCCGACGGTCGGAGCGACGTTGTGAGCCTCGTCGATGATCAAAAGATCGAACTTCCTGGGATGACCGACGTGCGGGGGCAATGCGTCCCGCAGAAGACGCAAACCTTCACCCTGCTTGGCCCAGTCCATCGACGTGATGAGACGGGGAAAAGAAGTCCACGGATTGGCGTGCAGTCCCCGCTCTCGGCGCAAATGCTTGATGTATTCAGTGTCGACGATCCGGAATTCGAGCCCGAATTTCTCCTGCATCTCGATACGCCACTTTTCCTGCAATGAGGCTGGGCAAAGCACCAGCACGGTGCGAGCGCGATGGCGAAGGAGCATTTCTTGCACGACGAGGCCGGCTTCAATGGTTTTGCCGAGGCCGACGTCATCGGCGATCAGCAAACTGGCACGGGCCATGTCGATGGCGCGCACCAAGGGATCAAGCTGGAAGTCCTCGATGCTGGCGCCACTGCGGAAGGGTGCCTGCAGGTAGCCGCGGTCGGCATTGGTAGCCGCACCCCAACGAACAGCATCAAGAAATGCTTGCAGGGTCACCGGATCGTCCAAGCCGGTAACTCGGGGCAGCCCGGCCCGCTCAATGACGTGAGCGCCCGGTTCGAGCTCCCACAGAACTTCGATTTCCTCTCCGAGTGCGTCCTCATCGATCGATGCGAGACGGACGAGGTGTCGCTTCGGGAGATTTGGCGCAACGGAACCGCCGTCCACCTCTGAAACGATCCACTGGCGGCGCCGTGCTTCAACCAACTGTCCAGGCTCGGGAGCCGTGTGAAGCGCGACCGGTGTTGCGGGGCCGCTTGCACCTGTAATCATGAAAGGCCTCCGCCATGCTTGCGAGCTTCGACTATCTGGGCAATGCGGTGGGCTGCATCGTCGGCGTTTTCATGAGCCCAGACACGGACAACCCTCCAGCCCAGCGACTGCAGTAGCCGATCGGTTTCGGCGTCTCGCGCGCGGTTGGTCTCGATCTTTTCGCGCCAAAAGTCTGCATTGCTCTTTGGCCAAGAGGCGTGTTCCGGACAGCCATGCCAGAAACAGCCATCGACAAAGATGGCGACACGAGTGCGGGAGAAGACGATGTCGGCCACGCGACGTGGCTTAGTCAGCAGCGGCACGTGCAAGCGATAGCGAAGGCGTTTTGTGTGCAACGCCTTCCGCAAGTCGATTTCGGCCTTTGTGCCCTTCTGCCGGACGCGGGCCATCCGGAGACTTGCTTCATGCGACGAGGGGCTTACGCGCGACATCCGCGATGCCTCCCTTCTTACCCATGGAATTCGTTTTGCCGGGCTTGATGCCGAGGTGCGCCGAAATGCTCTGCCCGATTACCTTGCCGAGGGTGACCGGAACCGCGTTGCCGATCATGCGGCCCAGTGCTTTGAAATGGATGGGATCACCTTCGGGAACAAAGGAATATGAGGGCGGAAATCCTTGGAGAATTGCGCCCTCTCGCAGCGATATGGCGCGGTCCTGCTCTGGGTGCCCAAATCGACCATTTCCGAACCCATAAAATTGGGTTGTCAAAGTTGGGGCGGGCTCATCCCAGACCATTCGACCGTACACACCCGGATACGTGTAACCCGTCTCGCGCCGATGACACTCAGCGACCAGATGTCTCGGCCAATCACGCCAAGTGCCTCCAGGGCGCGACGCACGGATTCGCTTGAAGTTCAGATCGGACAGCATGGAAGCCGAATGCAGAGGATCCTTAGCGTGAGCAGCTCCCTGCCGGATGGACGGCAATTTCCCGATAGCCCCGCGGACGGTCGCCGGCCGCTCATGCGTAGGCCCAATCAGCTCGATCGGGCCGATGAGAGAGGCGAGGAGCACCATACGACGTCGACTTTGGGGTAGTCCGTAAAGTGTGCAATCGACGATGTCTTGGTAGACCCAGTACCCCAATTTCATTAGCGCTTTGACGAAATCGTCGAACACGGAGTGCTGGGTGACCGCCGGAACATTCTCCATCGTTACCAACTCGGGGCGGATAGTCTTGATCAGTCGCGCAAACCGGTACAGGAGGCCCCATCGGGCGCTGCCGACTACATCGTACCGCTGCGCGTATGTCGAAAATGGTTGGCAAGGCGCGCACCCAGCCAGGACGCGAACGTCAGCGCCCCTGAAGAGCTTGTTGATCCGACTCGGGGATACTCGTCCGACGTCTTCTTTTAAGAATAGGGCCGCGTTATTTGTTTCAAAGGGATACCGACACGCTTCGTCGACATCAATACCCGCGACGACCTTAATTCCCTCCAAAATCAGACCATGCGTTAGACCTCCTGCACCACAAAACAAGTCGACGCATGCAACATCACCCATCCGTATTCTCTCCCCCGAATGCTCCTGTTTTCTGCCACGGCGGGCTAGCCTCAATTAGCTTCTTTTGATCGCCAATTGTTACACGAGACAGTGCGACCCTCGCAAATTAGCTGCAAGCCGATGCTCGTCGTAGAGGCACTTATGTCGCATTCATGTCGCATGGAGCTGCCGTTGCTTGCTAAAAATCCTTGAAAATCAATGGTAGCCGTTGAGAGGGACATCGTTCAAAATGACGGAGCAAACATGTTGCCATAGTTCTGCTAATCATTTGATTTTGCGCCGGAAATGAATGGTGCCCAGGGGCGGAATCGAACCACCGACACGCGGATTTTCAGTGCTTATGCCGGACAATCTATCTGATTCTATTTGGTCCTTGCCCATTCTTAGATGATTGATATTGGAGGATATTTCTCTTGTGGGGTGCATTTCCAGTCCTATGGGGTTCTGCGTTTTGGTGTAATTTTCTGAGCATGCCTACACAGAAATTACACGCAAACCGTCCGGTAGCATGCATCGCCGGAGAATCGAGCCCAAATCTGAACGCTAGATAGACTTAGCGGCCTTTGGCGTAGGAAAGTCGCGGAGGCTATCCTTTGCCTCAGAGCGCTAAGCCATAACCGCATGTGACGTATTTCATCTCGAGCCCCTGCGAATGCTGTGTCGCCGCCTTGGTCTCAGCGGTGGCTTAGTTGGGCGTTCCGGGCTCGCGCACACTAGTCTTTGGCTGTGTTCGTCGCATCAGCGTAGCCCTGTCGGCCAGCATGGGAGTGATCCTCGAGAAGATCAGAATATCGCACGATCTCGATGGTCAGAGGCTGTTCGTCGTGACCGGTGAGCGGGGGCGGAAGTACCTTACCGAGGAGTTGCACGAATGCTTTCGGCTGGTCTCTTGCCAGGAAGCGGCAATAACCCACGAGGCCGTCCGTGCCCTCCCCATCGAGCCCGTGCTGAGTGGCTGCCGTCAAGATTGCGTCCTTTAGGAGGACGGTGGTCCTGTTGGGCGAGCCCTTCGGCCGGCCTTTCCCGGCATTACCCCTATTTGGACCTATTTTAGGCATTACGGGCATAGGGCGTGCTCCTTACTGAAGGCACAGTGGAATTGTCGCGGGCCGGGGGCTCAGTAGTCGATATTTGTCTGCTTTAGAGAAGCGGACCCGGACACGGACCGTCCAGCAGACTCCCGACGCCCTGATAATATATTCAGTGGTTAGAGGACTCAAAACGGCTGACTCTTAATCAGCGGGTCCAAGGCTCGAGTCCTTGTGCGCCCACCAAGAAAATCAAAGACTTACACCCCAGAAATCGATCGCGGAATTCGCCAAAAGCAGGTTGGGTAACGTCTCGGGTAATACCAATAGCCCCGCTGTAGGTGACTTTTAGACGTTCGCGAATGTAATACAGAAAGGTCACCGTTGGGCTTGTAGAGCCGGCTCCGGCTATCCTTCGGAGGCAGCCGTAGCTCAGCTGGACAGAGCGCTGCCCTCCGAAGGCAGAGGTCACAGGTTCGAATCCTGTCGGGTGCGCCATCACATCAAGCGCTTAGCCGATTCCTGTGAGGGGTCCGGCCTTGGAGTCACCAAGGAGTCACCACGAATTCTAGCGACGTGGTCAACATCCTACGTTATTGCCGGCGAGCGCGCAGGCACCATCTTGTGAACCTCCGTAAGCCATGGCTTCGCCTTTGCAAGATCGCCCGCCTTAATGGCGTTCGGCTTCGCGACCTGCGGCACAGTTTCGCCAGCGTCGGCGCCGGCGGTGGCGTCTCGCTGCCGATCATCGGCCCACTGCTTGGGCACACCAAGAGGTCGACGACCGAGCGCTACAGTTATCTTTCGGCCGATCCAGTGCGGGCAGCTAACGGACTGAGGCATCCCTCGGGTGCCGAATAGCCGGCGATGGTCGCGCTGGTTACCCACGGCGTGGACGGGATTCCGATAGGCATCCACCGAACTTTTCTTCGGCTCGATGGCAGTGGAAAGGCCGCGGTCAAGCCAGCCAAGATGATGCTGGGACCGTGTCGCGGCGGCGTTGTCCGTCTTGCAGAACTTGGAGAAGTCCTGATGGTTGGCGAAGGCATCGAGACATGCCTTGCGGCTATGCAGGCAAGCGGTCACACGGCATGGGCCGCTCTCTCGACCTCGGGTCTTCGCACTCTCGACCTGCCGCGCGAGGTTCGTGACGTTATCGTGATCGTCGATGGCGACGATCCCGGCGAAGCGGCGGCGCGGGAATGCGCCTGGCGCTGGAAGCGGGAAGGGCGGCGTGTGCGCATCGCCCGAGCTGGTTCGCCGCACGCATGGCAACGAGGAGGCCGCGTGATGAATACGTTCGATGCGGGCAGAGATGCAGTCCGCGGGGCCATTGTTGGCGCCGAGGAAGTTACCGACCCGCTGGACGGCCTCGTCGACAGGATTACTGCCGATCCCGGTGCCGCCTTCGTGCCAGAGGTGGTCGAACGCCTCGCGACACTCAAGCGGGACGATCGCGCCGCTTTCGAAGCGCTTCGAACGCAACTCAAGAAAGCCGGATGTCGTGTTACAGTCCTCGATGACGCGATCGCCAAGGAAAGCGGCGAAGCGGGTGGGCGCCGGCCGACGCAAGCGGATATCCTTATTGAGCTTGCGCGGAGCGCCGAGTTCTTCCACGCGCCAGATGGGACGGGGTTTGCTGACATCGAGGTCAACGGCCACCGGGAGACCTGGCCAATCCGCGCCAGGGGCTTTCGGCGATGGCTTTTTCGTCGCTTTTTCGAGGCTACCGGTGGTGGGCCGAGCTCCGAAGCATTGCAATCGGCCCTCAACGTGATCGAGGCCAATGCACATTACGATGCGCCAGAGCGTATCGTACATGTTCGCATTGGTGGGCAAGACGGACGGCCTTATCTCGACCTCTGCAACGATACATGGCAGGCGTTGGAAATCAATCCGGACGGCTGGCGGATAGTTGACAATCCGCCGGTGCGTTTTCGTCGCGCTGCCGGGATGCAGGCGCTGCCGTCGCCTGTTCCGGGCGGATCGGTTGATGCGCTGCGATCGTTCCTGAATGTGCGATCCGATGCCGATTTCGTGCTGGTGATCGCTTGGGCGCTTGCCTGCTTGCGCGACCGCGGTCCCTATCCGGTGATGGTACTGTCCGGCGAGCAGGGCTCGGCCAAATCTACCTTCTCGGCATGACTGCGAGCATTGATTGATCCTAACATCGCACCTTTGCGTGCTTTGCCGCGCGACGATCGCGACTTGTTCATCGCCGCAGGTAATGGTCATATACTCGCTTTCGACAACGTTTCGGGTCTTCCAGCATGGCTTTCCGACACGTTCTGCCGTCTGGCCACCGGCGGCGGTTTCGCAGTCCGGCAGCTTTATACAGACCAGGAAGAGGTGCTGTTCGACGCCACCCGGCCGGTGATCCTAAATGGCATTGAGGACTTCGTGACGCGGCCCGACCTTGCGGACCGTTCCCTACTCCTGCCGTTGGAACAGATATCTGAGGAACGCCGCCGACCTGAACAGGAGTTATGGGTAGCATTCGAGGCCGAGTGCCCGCGCATTATCGGTGCGCTTCTCGACGCGGTAGTTAAGGGTCTAGCGATGCTGCCGCACACCCGGCTCGAACGGTTGCCGCGCATGGCCGACTTGGCGCTCTGGGCGACGGCCTGCGAAACGGCGCGATGGGCAGCCGGCACATTCTGGTCGGCATATTGCGGCAATCGCGATGCGGCGGTGGAGGGCGTGATCGAGGCGGATCCGATCGCCGCCGCTCTGCGAGCGATGATGGTGGCACAAACGGAGTGGACCGGCACCGCGTCGGAGCTTTTGGAAGCTCTTGACCAGAAGGCGGGTGCGCGAGTCGCCAACTCGAAGGCCTGGCCTAGCAGCCCGCAGGCGCTGGCAGGCCGCGTGCGCCGAGCGGCGGCCTTCCTGCGCAAGATCGGCATCGAGATTAGCTTAGGGCGTGATGGCCGGGCGCGGACCCGTGTCATCCGCATCAGCATGACGGAGCCTCCCTCGCCAGAAACTGGAGGAGCGCAACCGTCCGCATCGTCCGTATCGTCCGCGCTTCCACCGAACGACAATCCTTCGCAGGTTCAGAACCACAATCCGTGCAGACCGTTGCGGACGAAGCAGGGGGTAAAAACGACTTACCGTCCGCACTAACGCATTGATATTCAATCGCATCGCTCCATTTGAGCGACCGCACCTCGCTAGACCGCATACCGGTGGCGAGCAGAAGCCGCAGCGCTGCCTATGCGAGTAGTTGGCGCGGCTTCTCGCTCATGAGGCTGACGAGCGCCGCACTCGAGACGGGCCAACTCGTCAGCCTTGATAAAATTAGCTGCGCTATCTGATGACTCCGCGTTCCGGCCTGTTGCCCCACCCGCCCAAAAAAGGCATACAGCTTACCGAGGTCCCAATCCACACTGGGTGAAACTTCAACGGCAGGTCATTTCGGAGCCGCGCAGATGCTATTACATTGGCGGCGTTAACGCATAGTATTGGACATTACCCATAGAAGTTTGCTGTTTTGGTGCGGTCTTACATTGGCGGAGCGACATCAATGGCTGCCCAGCCGAGCCTCTCCCTCAGACACGCTGACTTTTGGATTGCCAGACTCTGCCTTAGTGTCGTTGTAATATTACAATTCGCTGTCCGCGAGGATTTTCAACTAGAACCAGGTGACTACCGTGTTTCGTTTCTAAAGTGGGTTCCACGGATGGTAGCAATATTACTGGCTCTGTTATTCTTCGCTACTGGATGGAATCAATTTCGAGCGAATCGCGCGACGAGCGACGAAAATCGATATCTCATAGCCCGCTGGCATAGATTCATCCGGTATTCATCGCTTTTGCTGACTATTGCTGTTGTTCTTATCAATTTTGTTGCCCTCTTAGCCCTCATTCTTGATCTGGCTGACACTAGAGAAAGTATGTGCAGTCTTTTATTTCACGGTTTTGAAATTTGGTTGATCAACATTGTTGGATTTGCACTACTATATTGGGAACTTGATCGCGGCGGTCCAACTGCTAGCCCCTTCAAACATCGAGAGAGATACGACTTTCTGTTTCCTCAGATGCTCTCAGACAATCCAAACAAGCCAAGTTCATTTACCCCCGGCTTTATTGACTATCTATTCCTTGCGTTTACGACAGCTACCGCTTTCTCCCCAACCGACACGCTCCCTCTATCCAATCGTGCTAAGTTGTTAATAATGCTCGAATCGAGCATTGCCCTGGTGGCGATCGCGCTCGTCATTGCACGCGCAGTCAATGTAGGCCAAGGAGATTGCCCGCCTAGCGTTGCATTTCTACGCGAATTCCTGACATGTCACTAATCGGCTGGCCGCCCGACGGTTCGAGTCACCTCAGTTGCGGTGATCCACTCCGCTCTTTGTCCGGCGTGGAGCGGGCGTCTATTCGTCGATTCATCCTGCATCTATGACTCCTCTCCATGCCATAATTCACGGTGTTGTGCCTGACTGTCGGAGTACCCGTGAGCGTACAAAGTATCGTAGTAGTCTAGCGCGAGGTGATGTGTCTGCACCCAAATGCCAGGCACATGAAAGGCGTCGACATGTGCAGGAAACCGTCCATAGGTCTCATAAATGTAAGTGCAGATCTCTTTCGTGCACGCGACGACGTCAGGATCGTAATGCGGCACCTCATCGATGAAGGTTTGTGCGAGGCCCGGCTTGAATGAGGGCGCGAAAGCTTCGGGGGTGCTGTAGAGGCCTCCTGGGCCGTATTTCTCTGCCAACACTGCATCGACGGCGCTCGCCATATCGGAATAATTTGGCGGGCAGAACGCTTTTAAATGGTCACCAAGGGCGATTGGATTGGGACTCCAGGCAGGCAGGGGTGTGACGGGCCGGAGAAAAACACGCCAGTCCAGTTTCGGCTTGGAAAAATCGAAGCCGAGGCCTGGCCCGTAACGCGCACGATAGCTTGGGTCGCCCAGCAGGAATGGTCCCGGAAAGCCAGCATGAACCCACCCGCCGAGCCCCATAGCCTGGATTGTCAGCAGCAGATTTTGCACCAGTAGGTCGGCTTCCACATGGATGCGAAATGTCCCGAGATAGCCAAGTGGAAGCTTCAAGTTGGGATTAAGAAAGCCGTTTTTGATCCAGCGTTTGCAGCCGGCCCAGCGATAAAAGTTCCAATCATCAATAAAGGCTGGCCGCTGCCCGTCAGCCTGCGAGAGAAGATACATCATGCCATTGATGTACTGCCGGCTGAGATCGACGATGGGCATGAAGATGGTGGTGCCCGGAAGATTCGACACCATTCGATTTCGTCCGACGTAGCAGGGAAAGCGCCGGGGAAATTCCAGGCGCCGGCCAAGAATGCGCCGCTTGGCTTGCTGCGCGGCACGCACAAGATCATCGGCCGCCGGCACCGTTCCAGGCGGCAAGGTAAAATCGGGCTTGCGGAGCAGGTACGTTCCACTGTCATCGATCATGATAAAGACAGTCGCCTGTGCGTTGTCGGGACTGCTGGCGGCGCGGCCTATGGCATTTACCATCGGCGAACCGAGCAGCTGGCTACCCGCTTCGGTTCGATCGGGCATGTCCGGCATCGTGATGCCGGTTATTCCAGTCGCGGCAATCAAAATTGACTGCTCGAGTTCCGTCAGCGGATGAGGTTTGTCGTTCGAGTGCCAAGTCAGGCTGCCGGCCGAAACCTCGCCAATGCCCTGACTGATCCGGCGCGAGCGCCGCTTGAATATCGCATCGACCAGTGGATATCGCAGGTACCGCTCGAAACCCGAATTTGGCGTCGCGGCGCTCATTGCGAGCTTGCCGTGAGACGCCATGCCGCCTTGGCGTTGCTGGCCTTTGTTGCCCAAGCCAGTTTGCCTTCGTGGAAGGACGGGAGAATCAGCAAGTTCCAGCGGCGTAGATCAATGCGGCGTACGGCATCGGTTTCCGTTCCGCCGGAGGCCCGCACGTCCTTCGCCTGCTTCAGCAGATCCTCGATGAAGTCCGCGGCGCGTAATAGATCGTTCGCACGCGCGAGCTGGCCGTGCCCAGGCATGAAGATGGCATCTGGCCACTGCGCCACGAGCCAGCGCAGCTTATCGACATTCCCCATGAGATCGACACCCTCGCGGCCCTCGTCAAAAAACATATAGTAGCCGTTGAATATCAGATCACCCGTTGCGATCACGTTGAATTTCGGCACACGCACGATGAGATCGCCATGCGTGTGGCCCGGCCCCAGGTGGAGTAACTCTACTTGTTGACCGCCGACCTGGATGGTCGTGCCGGCCGGCGAGACCAGACGATCGGGCAACACCTCCGCGTGGCGACTCCACCATGCGCCGTCGCGGGCCCTCATGAAATCCGGCGCTTTGTCGAAGGCGAAGCGTTCGGCATTAGGGAACAGCACGTTCCCGTGCGAATGGTCGTAGTGATAGTGCGTGTTGACGGTCATCGTGACCGGCAATAGCGTGCTCTTCCGCAGCCAGCGCATCAGCGCGTGCGAAGCCGGTGGGAATTTTGTGTCGACAAGAAGCACGTCGTCGCCATCTTCCACGACCAAGGTATTACCGCCGCCATTGAGGGCGACGTGGATGCCGGGCGCAACTCGCTGGCAATCAAGCCGCACGTAGAGGTCGTAGAAAGCGTATGCAAGTCGCCCCGCAAGGAGAGCAATGGCGACGATGAGCGTCGCAATGTTCAATGACGCCAAACCATAGATCCAGGCGGCCCAGACGATGATCGAGAACAGGAATCCAAAGTAATTGCGGCGCGGCAGCGTATCGCCATCGATCCGATCGCCGGCGAGATGACGAATCTCAAGTTGCCGCGCGCCGCTGAGCGAGCGGTCCTTCACGAAAGTGAAGTGCGAAAGCCAGAATTTCCGCAGCACACGAAATCCCCAGCCATAGGCCTGTTCGCAGGAGCTGAAGCGGCTGCGCCCGTCGGGCAATGGTTCTACCGAATAAGTATGCCGCGCATAGAAGCCGGGCAGAGCTGTAACCTCCCAGGTCACCTTACGTCCCGGCTCCAGCTCGACAACCTTTGCGATCGCCGGAAACTTGTAGCCGTACCATGGCCGGATTGGCTCGAAACACCAGACGAGTTGGCGTCCGAGCTCCAGGCGTCGATTGGCACACCAGAAGAAGCATGTGTTCCAACGCGGCCACAGTCGAGGCTGATCGAAGGCCTGCCATAGCTGATCGGCGGAAACGGCGAGCTCTATCGAACCGTGCACCGGCTGCATGTCTTTCGATCGTTCAAGTGTGTCCTTGTTGCCTCGCATCCGTCATTCCCGTGCCGTCTGGTTGAGATGAGACACGACCGCCGGATAGACATCGCGGGCGGCGTTCTTGCCAAAGATGCTGTCGAGATGCCCTGTTTCTGCAATGACGTGGCGCTCGTATAGATGGCGGCCGTTGGTGCCAGCGAGCAGTTCCATAGTTTTGATGGTGCCGGGGGGCGCGAAGCAGTGGTTCAGCGTACCATGGAAGAACAGTGTCGGTATGGCGAAGTTGCGCAGGTTGGCGTCGCACAAATAGTCGTCGGTGCCGTCGGCCCGAATAACATGGCCCGCCCGCGCGATGGCTGAAAGGTGGCGAAACGCCGTGACGTTCGCAGTGCCGAACATTTCCGGCATTGCCTCGAGAGTACCTTCGTTGAGCTGTTGGAGCTGATAGAGCTGCCCATAGAGGGCTGTAATACGCCGGCTGGTCAGATTGTGGCTTCGGTCGTCGGATCGGAACGGATAACCGAAGCCTATGATCACGTCGACAATGCGTTCGAAAAGAGGACGATCGACACTCGAGCGCGCGTCCACCAGCTTGATTCCGATGAGGTGAAGCAGATCGGGTGCGTGCAGGTATGCCAGAATCCGCTGTGGCAACCATGGAACCACCGCATGTGTAGAAATTTGTGAGATCGCGGCCGCCCGGACATATTTCAAACCCGTCAACATGGCCATGCTGAAGGTCATTGCCCCGTAGCAGTGAGTGAGCATTTGCACGGTGTTGCTTCCGGACCTGTTGCGCACATAGTCGACAGCTGGCTGATAGTCGTATTTGGCGACGACATCAGCATTCCATTGCTCGTGTGAATATTGTAAATCGGTGCTCGCCCGGTAGTCCAGGAGCCAGCAATCGTAGCCAGCGGCGTAGACGAATTCGAGCATATTGGTGTCGATCGTGTCGATCGAGAAGATCAAGCTCGATACGCCAAGGCCGTGAACGAAGATAACCGGTCCCTTGCGGCCCCCCTTATAGCGCGTCAGGCGCAGCTTCTTGCCATCGGCGGTATCGAAGAAATGCACTTCCGGAGCGCTGACGCGCAACGGCCGCTTGATCCGTGTCGTGTGCGGGTCGAAGGCGACGGGGCGGGCGATCGGACCACCGAAACTATCGAATATCCGCCCAGCGAAGAAACGGCCGAAGTCTGCGGCCATTTTGAGGCGCGCAGACAGGTTTGGAGCGTCGGTCACCACCATCGTGCGCAACTGGTTGATAAAATCATGCGCGGCAATATTCAAAATTCCTTCGTAGAGCACTGGCCCGGATTCATCGGCGCCTTGATGGATGGTCACGGCGAGCGTCGTCGTGTCTCGCCAAAGATCGAAGCCGCGGTCGTCATGGATGCTCTTGATGCCGCGCATGAAGTAACGGCCGCCGTCGCGCGCCGTCAGCGGCATCGCATAGTTCATCTGCTTGGTCTCGACGCGGCCGGGATCGACGATGAACAGGTTGAAGCGACCGCCCGAAACGGTGAGGGGATCGGGCGAGAGCGCGTGGGCCTCGAAGGTCCCAATCAACTCGGCTTCATGGTCGCGTTCGTTGATAAAACGGTTAGCATCCTGTGCATGCACGGTGCAAATGAATGAGGCATCGGACTTGGGGCCACCATTCGCAGGTTGAATGGTTCCGCTCATCCGCTCTGTGAACTGAATGCCGGTGGTTCTAACCGCAGCCGCATCTGCTGCGGGCTGCCGGGGTGTGAGATCGATATTGCGCTTCTCCCGCTGCGCCAGGCGGATCATCGCGCGTTCCGAAATCGCGGAGATGGTGAGGAGCGGGTTGACCCCGAGCGAACGGGGTATCATTGAGCCGTCGCAAACATAGAGGCCGGGATGGATGGCGGTTCCGCTGTTGCCGGCATAGACACGGCAATCGCCATCGAGCACGCCAAGGGAGGCTTCCTTGCCCATTGGGCAGCCGCCGAGGGGATGTACGGTAACGAGCCGATGTTGCATCAGCTTGCTCCATATTGGGTTGGGAACATAGGTGCCGCCGGTCGCCTGCACGGCGGTGCGGATCTTCTCAGCAATGCGGCCGTACGTTGCGGAGCTCCCTATCGCCGGCCAATCGACCACGAGGCGGTCCTGAGCCAGCCGCATCTCGCCATTCGATCCATCATGCGCCATCGCGAGGAAGGTCTGGGTTTGGTTGACCGCTCCGCGATAGGGGCCGAAGGTGAGGCTTTCCACTTCCCGGCTGATTTCCGATAGACGGTCACCCTCGTCGGTGTCGCGGCCGAGAGCCACCGAGGCGATCGCCATGACATCTGGAAGAAACGATCCGAGGCCTCCCGGTATGACGCCTTCCTCGATGACTATGCCGTCGTCCAGCTCCGGCGTGGCGCGTAAATCGATTAGGCCGGCAATGGTCGGGCCGACCGGGCGCTTGTTCGATTTTGCCGGATCATAGTCAGCCGCTTCGACGCCAATGCCGATCCCGTCGATTGGCATGTCGTTGTTATAACCGAAAGCGAGCACGTCGCCATTGCCGGTGAAGCCCGTGCCGATCCTGCTTGACACGGAAAGTCCGCGGTCACGCGAGCGGAGCAAAATTTCTGTCGAGCCGAGCGTGCCGGCGGCGAGCACGACGATACGCGCCGACACAGTACTCTCATCATCCGCGAATAGTTGGCGGCCGAAGCCCAAAGGAACATAGGCGATGCGCCAGCCGCCGGCAGCGCGTCCGACCGCACGGACGCGAACGCCGCAGAAGACCTCCGCGCCGCCAGCGGCTGCATCAGCAACGTAATTCATCAGCGTCGTGTTCTTCGCTCCGACGTTACAGCCCGAACAGCAGTCTCCACATAAGGTGCACGCCCGCTGATGCACGCCGGCGCTGTTAACTCGTTCCTCGAACGTCACATTTATGGGCGGGCGCTCATAGGTGACGCCCAGTGCCGTGGCAGCCCTTTCAAGCGCCTTTAGTTTGTTAAGTTGAGTCATGTTGAGCGGGTAGGGCTCAGGCGACAGCATTGTTCTCGCGCGGCGGTAGCCTTCCTCGAGATCAGCGTCCACGATACCTGAAGGCCATTTAGGATCCTCGAAAACGCGTTTGTCGACTTCGATTGCCACGTTGGCGTTGATCAGCGAGGTTCCACCCAACCCGCAGCCGACCAGCACGTTCATGTCCGGGTTGACATGGAGGTCGAAAATTGCCGTCGGCCTGCCGTAACGCCCGATCTGGGAGCCACTGATCTGAATTTGCGCAAGCGCCTTCGTCGGCGTGTCGGGATATTCGCCCGGCAAGTGTTCGAGGCCGCGTTCAAGGATCGCCACGCGATAGCCCATGCGGGTGAGTCGGCTAGCGGAGACGCCACCGCCATAGCCCGAGCCTACAACGACGACGTCGTAAGCAGGCTTCATCTGAGACAACTGCCGAGACAAACGTCGCATAACTATACTCCCGCGCCTTGCGACGCTGCATTTAGTTGATCTCGATAGGGCCTTCGATCAGATGCGGTTTGAGTGGTGGGTTGCGCAGTGTCCCACTCCGTGGTTCGCGCGGCACCTGTTTCAGACCAATGGGATAGATCATAAGCCTGCCGGCAGGTCCGAAGCGCAGGCGAAGGAAACACTTATAGTCTTGGATCCGGAGCGCCGCGAACGCCTCGTCCCAATGTCTGCCAAAGAGAGTGAGCGAGAGCAGGAAATAGATGCCAAGGGTTGTTGCTGATAGCACACCGGCGGCGAGTCCGGTCGCGATGATGAAGCAGCCGGCTGGGATGGCCGAAAACCATCGCGCAAGAATACATGTCGCGATCATCACAAGGATTGCGTGGATCGCGCCGTGCAGCGCGCCGACGACCAAACGCCAATATGAGGGAAAGTCTGCCAAATAGAAGTAGCCGGCGATGGAAAGTAGAAGCAGTAGGGTCGGCCATGGGGAGATCAGCCCGAGTGCCATGTAGTTCTGCGCCGTGACGGCAAATGACGGCAGCGGCTGTGGCACCAGTGACGCCTGCAACGACGTACCGAGATAGGCGGCCTGGGCATTGAGAAGCCAAATGAAGAAGGCATAGAAACCTGCGACAGTCGCGGTGTATTGCCAGTTCAAGGCCGCGAAGAAAAAATTTCGGAGCGTCAGCGTCTTGGACACCGCTTGGTCGGGGAACGTTGCAGGCTTTTTGTTGACCTGGTCACGCGCAAGGCTGAATTTCCGCGTGTAGGTCTGGCCAGCGACGCCTGGCACGCCAGGGTGCGGGTATGGCCAGGCGAATATTCTATCCGTCAGTTGATGCGTCGGGTGCAGAAAGGCTCCACCGCCACCGGCGGTAATATAGTTGCAATCGCCCTCAACGAAGCGGCAGTAGTGATGACTATCGCCGGTTAGGATGAGACACAAGCGGTGCCCCTTTCCGGCAAGACCGGCGAGGGACTCGAGATAGGAGAAATTCCTGAATTTTGGCTCAGGATCTTGCGGGTCCACATAAGCCCAGCTTGGCTGACCTGTGCATAGGATGAGCCGGGAGCCCGGCTTCATCCATTCTCTCGCGATATGAGAAAAGTAGTCAATCTGCGGCTGGTCGATGTAGCCGCTCAATTGAACATCCGCACCCCAGAGCCACCATTCGTGCGGCAGCTCGATGGCAAAATAGCTGCGAACCTGCTGGGTCGCTCGTCCACCGACATTTCGACCTGGCCGCGCACTCGCCCAGTTGTCAGAGTTCCGGCGGCGACAGAATAGACCAAGAAAGGCAAGCAGACCATCGTACCAATCGTGATTGCCTGGCACGGCATAAACATGGGGCGGATGAGCCGGGTCGATTTTCCCTGCCGCGGCTTCTCTGAACGGAGCTTCGAGGCGTTCCTGGTAACTGTCACGCGATGCTGTCGGATAGATCTGGTCGCCGCCCATCACAAGGATGCGTCCGCGTAACAGCGGCTCATTTACGCCCCCAACCGTCAACTGAGGATCGGCAAGCAGCCGCGCCATGGCGTAGGTCGAATTCCAGCCGTCGCCAGTATCGGCTATGAAGTCGAGCCAGAAATCGTCATTGGCGCTTTCCTGGCTGTAATCGTGCGCGTGATCGATGGCATCGGGGTCAATCGGTCGCGATGCTGCCACGGACTCTCGCCGATCGGCAAATTCACCAAAGACCGTCGAAATGGCGACGCGGATAGCGATAGCAATGAGTCGCGGTGGATCGTACCACCCCACCATTCTAGGCCGAGGCACGCGATGTTCCCATTACAACAGAACACGGTAATTCAGTGTAACCGCTGTCTGCCCAAACGTAAATTGTGAATATCTCATAACGTGCTCATCAGATCATTGGACGAACAATCTTAATTTGATTTTTTCGCCGATATCATATATTTCCTATGACATGAATGAGTCTAATCATCCCGATGAGCTCACGCCCAAACACATACGGGCGGCTCGCGCCCTTCTAGCGTGGTCGCAGCAGGATCTGGCGAAAGCAGCGCGTGTTGGAACGTCCACTGTCGCCGACTTCGAGCGCGGCTCGCGTACGCCCGTCACCAACAACGCCCAGGCCATCCGCGCGGCACTGGAGGGCGCGGGTATCAACTTCCTACCGACAGGCGCTGTGCTCGGCCCACTCGTAGCGCCCATTAACGGCGCGGACATTACAAGCACTTCGGTTCGCTGGGTCAGCGCCCAAGACCTTTCGGATTGGGCGAACCGCACCGATGGTCCAGTCAGCCTCCCGACACTGATGGCCAAACTGGTCCAAGCCACGCCGGATCCCAACATTGAACTACGTTTCCCATCTGACGAAGGGGTTCGCCTTCCCGGGTGGGACGGCATTACCAGAGCGGCCACCGGCAACGCTTACGTCCCGAAAGGGCGCGCCGGTTGGGAGCTCGGCGTCCAGCGGCGCAACATCCAGCAGAAGGCCACCGAAGACTACGAGAAGCGGACAGCCGCCCCGAGCCCACTCGATCCCGCCGTCTCCACCTACATTTTTGTTACCCTGCGCCATTGGCCGGGGAAAGACGCCTGGGCCAGGGCCCGCCAGGCGGAGGGCCCATGGCGCGAGGTCCGGGTCTATGATGCAGACGATCTGGTGCATTGGATCGAGCAGCACCCAGCTGTCGGCCTCTGGATCGCGGCGCGCCTAAACAAGCGGCCGCTCGGGACGCGGGAACTCGATGAAATTTGGGAGGAGTGGTCGCTCGCCACCGAGTGGCGGCTGCCCGAGGACCTTGTGCTCACTGACCGGAGCGAGGATTCAGCCGAGGTCCTCCGATGGCTGCGCGGCGAGCCAGCCGTCCTTTCCCTGCAGGCGACCACGACCGATGAGGTGGCGGCGTTTTTTCACGCCACGCTAAGCGAACTGCCGAACGAACTCGCGGCCGCCTATCGTGCCCGCACCCTGGTGGTGACGACGGCTGAGGCGGCCCGAGCTCTAAGCAACGCGCCAGCGCCTCTGATCCTTCTTCTCACCGAGCCTGATCCGGGCCTCGCCCGCGCCCTCGCCAAGAGGGGCCACTTCGTGCTCCAGGCCTATGACGAGCGCCTGATCGGCCGTGGTGAGATCCGGGCCTTGGCACGTCCCTCGCGGGAAGGCATCGCCACCGCCCTCCAGGCGACCGGCATAGCTGAGCCGCGGGCGAAAGCACTGGCCCACGACAGTGCGCGTAATCTTGCCGTCCTGCGTCGGCTGATCCCGGGCGCCCCTGGGCGCCTACCTTGGTGGGCGGAAGGGACTCCGCCGAAGGCGCTGCTGGCGGCGCTGCTTGCCGGCGGCTGGGTGGAGACTAGCGAGGGCGACCGCGCTCGCCTGGCCGAACTCGCTGACAAACCCTACGAGGGTGTCATCGCCGACCTAGCGCCGCTCGTGGGCTCGTTCGACAGCCCGCTGCAGAAGGTCGGGCCGGCGTGGCGCATCGCCTCGCCGTCGGACGCCTGGATTCTGCTGGCCCATCATCTGACGCGCGCCGATCTCAACCACTTTGAAAACATCGCCCACGCGGTACTCGGCGCCCCCGATCCTCGCTTCGACATGGAGCCCGACGACCGCTGGAAGGCCGATATCCATGGCGTTCGGCCGGATTATTCGAGCCTGCTGCGGCATGGCGTGGGCCAAGTGCTGATCCTCCTGGCCCTCTGGGGGGACAAGATCCGCACAGTCGCGGACGCGCCGCGACGCGCGGACACGATCGTCGCGCGCTTGCTCCGTGACGCAGATGCACGGCGCTGGTGGTCACTCTCCGGCGACTTCCGGCTACTAGCCGAAGCTTCGCCGGATGCTTTTCTGACCGCCATCGAAGACAGTCTCGACCAGGACGATCCGCAAGTCGGTGCCCTGTTCGGCGACGAGGACGGTGGGTTATTCGGGACAGAGCGCCTGTCTGACCTGATGTGGGCGCTGGAATCCCTCGCCTGGTCGCCTGAGTGGATGCCGCGCGTGGTCCATGTCCTGGCGCGTCTCGACGCGATCGACGTCAAGCCGCGCAAATATGTTAACGGGCCGATGAACAGCCTGAGGGAAGTTCACCTCCTTTGGATTCCCCAGACCTACGCCACGCAGGAGCTTCGCATCCGTGCGCTCGACCTGATCCGCAAACGCGAGCCGGCCACAGCGTGGAAGGTGATGCTTGGTGTGCTGCCGACAGGAGGCGACACATCAAGTCCGTCGCCCCTACCGCGCTGGCGCGACTTCAGTGTCGACACGCCGGAGGTGGTGACTTGGAACCTAATCCGCCAGGGCGCGGCGAAGATCACCGAGCGGCTGATTGCCGACGTCGGCCTCGATCCTCAGCGATGGTCTGGGCTACTGGATCGGCTTGGCGACCTTGCCCCCGACCTGGACCCGGCCCTCGCAGCGCTCGAGGCGGCCGAAGCTAAGGTCAAGGACGGCGCGGATCGCGCCGCCTTCTGGGAAAAACTTCGGCGCGTCCTGCACCACCATCGACAGTTCCCCAACGCCAAGTGGTCGCTGTCGGAGGATGTGCTGAGTCGGCTGGAGGCGGTCTATGAGCGTTTCGCACCCACAGATCCGCTGGCGCGGGCGGCCTGGCTGTTCATAGGCTTTGTCGCGCTACCCAAACCAACGAGCAATGGGTGGGAAGCCGACCAGCGCGAAGTCGAGGTTGCACGACAGGTGGCGACCCAAGCCCTCTTCAAGAACGGAGGTATTTCAGCGATCCTCGGCCTAGCTCGGCTGGTGGACAGCGGCGGCTACATCGGCAAGGCGCTCTACGATAGTCGCCTCTCCGCGGCAGACGTGAACGCCCTGATCGAAACCGCGGCCCGCAGTAGCGACGCCCAGGAGCGCGATGTTGCCCTCGGACTCATCATCTCGGCATTCAGAGATCGGAGGGAGGCATGGGCTGAGGCATTGATCGCACAGGCGCAAGCCGAGTCCTGGGGCGATGAAGCGCTGATAACGATCCTGCGGGGCCTGCCGATTAACCGGTGGACCTGGGACCAGGTCGCGGAGATCGGCGGCGAAATTCTGACGACCTACTGGCGCATGGCGCCGGTCTTCTGGATTGACGAAGACAGCGACGAAATCGCCTACGCTATCGGCCAGCTGATCGACGTCGGCCGGGCGCGTCACGCCCTCGCCCTCGTCGGCCGTCGCGATAAGAAGGCGCGTACGCCGTCGGCTGTGCTCCTGCAGGTGCTAGAGCAGGCCGCGCGCCAGCCCATCGAGAACCAGGCGGACGGCAACGAGGCTACCATGTTCCAGCACTACGTAGCCGAGACGTTGACGGAGCTGGACACCCGCGACGACGTCGACCGCAACGCGCTGGCGACGCTGGAATGGAAGTACCTGCGCGTCATTGAGCACTCGCGCCGTCCAGCGAAGGTGCTGCTCTCGGTCCTATCGGAACAGCCGAAGCTTTTCATTGAAATGCTCAGCGCAGTGTATAAGGCCAGCGCGGAAAGCGGAATCGAAGAGCCCGAGCCGTCCGATTCCGAACAGGCGCGCGCGATGGCCGACCAAGCTTACCGGCTGCTCGAACTGTGGAACCACATCCCAGGTCAGCGCCACGATAACACCATTGACGGCGAAGCGCTGGAGGGCTGGATCAAGGAGGCGCGCGCCCTGGCCAAGGAGTCCGGTCGCGAGGACATCGCCGACAGCAAGATCGGCCAGATGCTCTCCGCGTCACCCAAGGGCGCGGACGGCAATTGGCCAGCGGTGCCAGTGCGCGAGGCGCTCGATGTCTTTCGGAGCAAACCCATGCTGGAGGGATTCCGCGTCGGCAAGGCAAATCGGCGCGGCGTTACGACCCGCATGCCAAGCGACGGCGGCAATCTGGAGCGGGACGAGGCGGCGACGTACCGGGGCTGGGCCAAGGCAATTGCCTTCGAGCATCCGCACACGGCTAAGGCGCTGAACGAACTCGCCGACGACTACGAGCGGCAAGCCAAGCGGGAGGATGAGGACGCCGAGCGGCGCGACTGGTCCTACTGAGCCAATGGAACAGGCGTTAAAGTGGCTAGGTGCCGGATCAAATCGAAGACGCTTGCTCATGGCCGAGAAAGCAAGGCGAGTTGCAAGTACAAAACTGTGCGGCGGTAGCAATGGACGCCCATGTATCTTAGCTATTTAAGAGGAGTAGTTGCTTCGGTGTTCTTGATAGCGAAAGAAACCGGTCACTTGCGAAGAGTGCCTTGTCTGCATAAGCTCTGTTCAAACAGTGCATGGGTTCGATCCGTAACCAGACGCGTCGATTGGAAGAGGTATAAAGGTTTTAGGGAAATCTGATGCAAGAGATTCTTTATCGAACTTTATCCCTCCTGCCTCCACGGCCTCTTCTGGGGGCTTTAGCGTTGGGCGTGATTTCGGGGCTAGTTTGTTCAATTCCCTGGCTTATTTTGATCAATCCCTTTTTTTACATCGGTTGGGGCCTGTCCACTATCTTGCCCGACCTCCTGGCGGGGACATTGGGTGTCTCCCACCCCGGACTCATATTTGGCATAATATTCTGGATACTTCTTTGGCGCTACAAATTCATCTCGCACAATCAATACGTTGGAATAATCCTGGCAAGCGTTTTGGCTTGGAGCGTTGCCGTCAATTTGGGCCATTATCTTGTCGCCCCCACTTCTACAGATATAGGTGGCGCACTAAAGAACTGGGGAAATGGTCCAACCATTGATCAACAACGAGCGGGAACCATTAAGGGGTACCTCGATAATTTCGCTGGCCCGATATGTGGTGGTGTTGGAGCAGCAATTCTATCTATTGCTACCGCAATTCAAATTCGATCAATGAACAAGGTACCCTTCATACTCAGCGCGATCTTGATCGGTGCTGTCTCTGGTTTTATCCCAGTTAATTGGTCTTCGTTCGTATTCATGGAATTTGATCTTGGGTGGACTCTTTTGTTCATAGCATGGCAAACGGGTATTTTCGTCCTGTCAGCGGCATCGCTTGTGAAACTGTCTTCGCGCGCAGATGCGTCGAATATCTCGAACTCCTTCTGACTTGATACCTTCGTCCGCTCATGTCGGAGTTCACTTCCTTCGCAAATCGAAGAAGGCCGTTGCGCCGCTGCCCTTTGAGAGGTCGGTCGTGTCTAAATTGGTAAACTTTAACTGGGGTCACGTTCCCTCCAACTGTACCTAGGCGCATGCGTTATTGCAAAGCGCCTAATGGAAAGCATCACTGGGAGGGTCACTGCGGATCCCAAGTTTCTGCCCATTCCCTTGATTTCTCGCGCTCAGCCCCAACGCCCTTCTCAAAGCCAAATTTCAGCTCGCCAATATCGAAGTGCGCAAGCGCCCGCAAAAGAGCGATTCGGCTGAAGTCTATATCGGCGATGAATTCATCGGCGTGATCTTCCGCGATGATGAGGATGGCGAGCTCTCTTATAATTTCTCGATGGCTATCTTCTATGCCAACAATCATTTGCCTCAGATGCGCGCGAATTCAATGCTTTCACGCGTCAATCACCAAGCTAAGACCCACCTCGTCACGAACTGCAAGAACTGGGCGCATCTCTTTAGAAGGATGGAAGGCCATCGATGATAATCAATGTGACTTCGTCGAGGAGGCTCACGACGGCGTCACCGGCATCTGGAGCAACACCATCGGCTTCCCGAAGACATCGAACCTGTTCGGACAGGGGGCAGCGGACGGTGACCGCCTGCGCCGATGGACGCGCCGGCAGCAATATCCGTCCCGTGCCTGGTACACGGCCTATCCAACCCTCAGTCTGGCGCGCATTCGCACCAATGCGGCGATCCGGCAAGGCTTTGTTCTGGCATCGACCGAAGCAGACGCCGCCGACTGGCTGTCGCTGTTCGGATCGGCTCCGAGACCTGCAGATTCGTTGGAAACGAGCGAAATCCCAACGCTAGTCTTCGGCGGCCTGTCCCGGCTTCGCTTCGCGACCTCCCCCATCTTCCAGTTCGATGAAGATCCGAAACGCAACAAGGCCTGGCTTGCCGAGATCGAGAAGCACATAAGTTACGGCGACTCCCTCCTCGTGACGGAGGCGCTGGTCGTCGGCCTTTCGCAAACTGGCCTGCAACGCCTCGGATTGAGCGCGGAAGATCTCAAGACGTTCCCCGTTCCGTTCCAGCATGGCAGCGACGCCGAATGGCGCGCGCGGGCGATGGGCGATACGGAAATCGATGACCCGAAAAACTGGTGGTGGGGCGGTCCGGGGACGCGGGCCGACGCCATCATACTGATCTAGGCCAATTCTCAAGAGCATCTGGATAAGGTCGTCGCGCAGCGAAAGCATATTCTTCACGGAGCTACTGTTGCTTATGAGCTTCCTCTCGAGATCTTGCCGCCGCGGCCAAAGGGACCGCGCGGGCAAGAGCCGCGGGAACCCTATGTGAAGGAGCCGTTCGGATTTGTCGACGGCGTTTCGCAGCCGCTTATTCGCGGAACGCTGCAAGCGAAACGCGCGGAGGAAAGCATCCATCTCGTCTCGCCCGGCGAGTTCATCATCGGCTACCCCGACAATCTCGGATACCTGCCCCCCACTGCCTCGGTCGGACGGAATGACGATCCCCTCGACCTCTTACCGACCTTGGGATTCGATCCCTTCCGGCAGCGTCCGTACTTCTCGTCACCGCAGACCACGGACCGGCGGGATATCGGCCGGAACGGCACTTTCCTGGTCGTCCGTCACCTGGAACAGAACGTGGATAGCTTCGATGCATTCGTCGCCGAGGCAGCTGGGCAACTTCACGGAAATCCGCGAATACCACCCAATCTTCAGACAGGCCTCAGCGAGTGGATTTCAGCCAAGATGGTCGGACGCTGGAAGGACGGGACCTCGCTGGTGCGATACCCTTTTGCGCCTGGAACCAAGGGACGGCCCTGGGTGCAACCGGACAACGAATTTCTGCTCGGTGGTGAAGACCCGCGCGGCTTGCGTTGTCCATTCGGCGCTCATATTCGTCGCGCGAATCCGCGTGAGAGCTTTGATCCGGGTTCCCCCGTCCAGCTTTCTATTAGCAACAAGCACCGCATTCTCCGCGTCGGCCGGCCCTATCCGTCAAATATCATCACATCGGCCAAGCCAGGCTTGCTGTTCATGTGCCTCAATGTCGACATCGAACGTCAGTTCGAATTTATCCAACAGGTGTGGGGACGCGCGCCGAGCTTCCACGGACTGGAGAGTGAGTTCGATTCGATCCTCGGCTATCAGGGCACGGAAAATCAGCTCACCATTCCAACCGCGACAGGTCCAATCTATTTGAAGGGTATGCGTGATTTCGTCACCGTTCGCGGCAGCGGCTATTTCTTCCTTCCGGGCAGAACCGCCATGCGCTACCTGGCACTGACCGCCGGCTCTGCCACGGTCGCCGGCAAGCCCGAGCCGGCCGAACTCATGGCCGCGGCAGCGATACTGGAGCCCTCCTAGACATGGCTCATCGCCCGGCGCCTTGAGCGGGGCTCTGGCCGTGGGACGGCCCGCTCCAAGATCATTCTTCAGTGCCAAATGGTGCTACACCGGGCCACATACTAAAAGGCGTCACCACGTATATGCCTCTAGCTACCAGCCTAACAGTTGGACGCATGTTGATCGCCAAGCGCCTTGAGGCCTTTCTCGTAAATGCCGTAAAATATTGCGGCTGCTTGGTCGTCACTCATCCCGTCCGGCACAAACTGTGCACTCTTGCCGTCGAGCTCCTGCACTCGAAGAGTCGACAGGTATCTCGGGCTTGGCGTTAATGGCTCGCGCATACAATCAGGCCCAGAAGTTCTGCGTTGAGATGGCCAGTCCCAATGAGGTCATCGCCTTGGTTTAGAACAAAGCACAGAATCCAACTTCACTCTGGACGTCGGCGATGAGGAGAGATGAGCTATAGCGAAAAACCGGTCGGCTTCGCAGAGGTCAAGGCCATCCTCGATTTATTGGTGAAGGGACGCGAGGATGACATTGCCTTTGTGCACGGGGACGCGTTCGGCTGGGCGGATAAGGCCATGCTGACGAATGCGGTGGCCCGCCCATTTGGCTCTGATCCCGCCTTTCGCTTGATTGATCCGTTGCTTGTGGCCATCCGCCACCGCCACGATCCGCGCTCTCTTGCCCCGGCTGGCGGTAGTGAGCAGCTTGCTGTCCGGGCTGAAAACCAACGCATTGACCGCACCGTCGTGGCTGACCCGGACGAGCTCGTGGCCATCCGCCCCGCCACGATCCGCGCCTCTCCCCTTGAATTGTCGAAATTCCACTGGCAATGGCCAGCAGCTTGCCATCCGGGCTGAACGTCACTGCCCAGACCCAATCGTCGTGGGCGAGCTCATGGCCATCCGCCCCGCCACGATCCGCGCCGTCTTGTCCCGGCTGGCGGTAGCGAGCAGTTTGCTGTCCGGGCTGAAAACCAACGCATTGACCGCACCGTCGTGGCTGACCCGGACGAGCTCGTGGCCATCCGCCCCGCCACGATCCGCGCCTCTCCCCTTGAATTGTCGAAATTCCACTGGCAATGGCCAGCAGCTTGCCATCCGGGCTGAACGTCACTGCCCAGACCCAATCGTCGTGGGCGAGCTCATGGCCATCCGCCCCGCCACGATCCGCGCCGTCTTGTCCCGGCTGGCGGTAGCGAGCAGTTTGCTGTGCGGGCTGAAAACCAACGCATTGACCGCACCGTCGTGGCTGACCCGGACGAGCTCGTGGCCATCCGCCCCGCCACGATCCGCGCCTCTCCCCTTGAATTGTCGAAATTCCACTGGCAATGGCCAGCAGCTTGCCATCCGGGCTGAACGTCACTGCCCAGACCCAATCGTCGTGGGCGAGCTCATGGCCATCCGCCCCGCCACGATCCGCGCCGTCTTGCCCCGGCTGGCGGTAGTGAGCAGCTTGCTGTGCGGGCTGAAAACCAACGCATTGACCGCACCGTCGTGGCTGACCCGGACGAGCTCGTGGCCATCCGCCCCGCCACGATCCGCGCCTCTCCCCTTGAATTGTCGAAATTCCACTGGCAATGGCCAGCAGCTTGCCATCCGGGCTGAACGTCACTGCCCAGACCCAATCGTCGTGGGCGAGCTCATGGCCATCCGCCCCGCCACGATCCGCGCCGTCTTGTCCCGGCTGGCGGTAGCGAGCAGTTTGCTGTGCGGGCTGAAAACCAACGCATTGACCGCACCGTCGTGGCTGACCCGGACGAGCTCGTGGCCATCCGCCCCGCCACGATCCGCGCCTCTCCCCTTGAATTGTCGAAATTCCACTGGCAATGGCCAGCAGCTTGCCATCCGGGCTGAACGTCACTGCCCAGACCCAATCGTCGTGGGCGAGCTCATGGCCATCCGCCCCGCCACGATCCGCGCCGTCTTGTCCCGGCTGGCGGTAGCGAGCAGTTTGCTGTGCGGGCTGAAAACCAACGCATTGACCGCACCGTCGTGGCTGACCCGGACGAGCTCGTGGCCATCCGCCCCCCGCCAGATCCGCTCCGTGTTGTCGTAGCTCGCAATGGCAAGGAGCTTGCCATCCGGACTGAACGCCACTGCCGAGACCCAACCGTCGTGTTTGACGCGGGCGAGTTCGCGGCCACCGTCCACCTTCACGATCCGCGCCGTCTTGTCCTCGCTGGCGGTAGCGAGCAGCTTGCCGTCCGAGCTGAACGCCACTGCCATGACCACAGCGTCGTGGGTCCCCGACACACTCAATGGTTATGACGGCAGCGACTGGCTTTATGGCTCCTTGGCAACGACACGCTGAACGGTGATGCCGGAAATGATCAACTCTACGACTGTGACGTTGTTGGCTTAGTCAGTTTCCTCGATTTAATTTCAGGCGCGGCGTGGCGTCAATCAGGCCATCGGACGCTCGCGCGGCGGCTTGACGACCAAAATTCATCTTGTGGTTCGAGGCCTTGGCTGTCCGGTACGGTTTGTACTCACCCCCGGCCAGGCTGGCGATGCGCCGCAGGCAGGGCCACTTCTCAAGTATTTGCCCGCCGCCTTCGTCGTTGCCGACACCGCCTATGATGCAGATGCCTTGCGCAACGACATCGCAGCCAAAAACGCTATAGCCGTCATTCCCAACAATCCGTCGCGATCAAAGAAGCATCCGGTCGATGACGCCCTCTACGCCCAGCGCCATCTCGTTGAGTGCTGCTTCAGCAAACTCAAGCAATTCCACCGCGTCGCCATCCGATACGAGAAGACCGCAAGAAACTATCTCGCCGTCGTTACTCTCGCCGCAATCGTCTTGTGGCTGCGATAAGTGTCCGCAGAACCTAAGGGGTGCGTAAGGTTTTGGGAAAACAACCACTTAGCTGAAAGTGGGACAGACAATCGCTCCACGCAATCATTGGGCTTTTTGCCGTTGGTGTCCCGCCGTCAGAAAAAGGGGGCAACCATGGACCTCGTTCCAGAACAAATTATCCGACGTCGAGACCTGCATGATCAATTGTCCGGGCAGAGCCAAGGCGGGATATCCACGCCGGCGGATCACCCGATCATTCTGCTATTCACCGGAAGGCGGCTGAAGCGTCAGCAAATGACGCGCCTGAAAAAAGTCGAATGAGGCTCTGCTGACCTACTTCAGAGGAGTTTCACCGTGTGGCACCGCCTAGGGAGACGGCAGCGAACCATCTAAGCATTTGATAAAAATTTATTTATATATGCAGCAATCTGATCGGGCAATGTCAACGACCCTACCGACACCTCCTCAGTTGATCCCCTACCTGAGGAATACAGGGATGAACTGGGCGCGTAAGCGACCTTTCCTCCATCACCGCCCTACCACCTAATCTGTTGGTCGCGCGTGCGCCTATTTTTATGGAATTCGTTCTTTAAATGAGAAGGAGAGGGTATCGATAAGTGTCGATTGCGCTTGTTCCAACCCCACAACTAGAAATAGCATTATGAAGATTGACAACCATACCAATTGATATACCCTCACGGCAATTGAGGGGGCTTAAGCGGTAGGGACTAATCATGGCAACTTCGCCGATCAATGATGTCACCTTCGGACAAGCTCTGCAAATCTCACTGGATAACTATTACGACCTCCTCAAAACCCAGACTGGTGGTCTTTCAGCTAAAGAATACCTTCAACTGAAGCTAGTTGCGGATAGCATCGACATTTCAGAAGATAAACTAGCCTCCCAGCACGGCTATAAATGGCTTTCTTATCACAACGTTGCAAGACGATGTGATCTATCCATTGAGCCTGTGCCAGTATCGGGCCAGATCATGACCGCAATGGCGAGGCTCACTCAAGTCTACGGCGAGTTTCTGCAAAAGCTTCGAGAATTTGCCACGGTGCGAGATTTGACTGGGCCGGAACAGAAGGAGGTTGCGGATATCACAACTGACATAAATTATCTTCGTCGCCAGGCAATGGATTTAGCGTTGGCTGATCGAGTGGATTGGGAGGTTTACGCTACCGCCTATCAATTGGCGATAGGAAATACCTCCGCTTATGTTCAGTGGAGCAGCGCCTACGGCAGACTGAATGAAATCCAATCAAAAATGGGCGAAATTGGCACAAAGGACTACAGGCGCAGGACTATTTTGAATCGTCAGTATGGCGACGCGCATGACAAAACGATTGTTGATACAGAGATTCTTTTCAATAGCCAAGGTATGAAGCTTAGGTACCCTACCTTCCCAGACTACGAATATCCGGAAGGCGACATCTTCAGCCCCGGGTATTTGGGAGCTCTCCCCCCTGGGTCAACTGCTCAGTATGAAGACAGATGGGCAATTGGAACAGATAAGACCCTTTCCTACATCAAGACGGGAGTCCAAGGCGCCTTCCGCGCTACCTTCGATCGGACCACAACGAAGTCAACATCGATTTCCACCGACTGGGGTGGCTCAGCCAGTGCATCATATGCCTATGTCAGGGTGAGTGCATCGGTAAGTCAACACACCGCAATCCAGGACGAATTCAACCGTGGTGTAAGCATGGTGCTTTCAGCGGAATCGGCATTCCGAGCAAATATTTCGTATCCTTCGTGGTTTAATCCAACCTTGTTTTCCAGTCATTATGTAAAAGAGAATCCTCAGGTATTCCTCGATTTCTTTGGCGAAAACGGCTCACTGAGGTATTACCCAACAGCGCTCATTCTAGTGAGAGGGTTCTCTATAACCTTCACCTCAACGCAAAACTGGACTTATGACTATAAGAGCCATTTTAGTGCTTCCGGAGGTGGTGGCTTCAACGCATTTGGAATTGGCTTCGGAGGAAGCTCCAGTTACAGTAAGGACGAGCATCAGCACCAGGTCGATCAGCAAAATACCAGTCTGACTATTAAGGACGATCCATCCACCATCCGATTTGTGGGATTTGCGGTCCTGCAAAATACTGTAATGCGTGCGGCAATCAGTGACTTCCAGAAAAAACATTTGGGGAATGTCTTTGCAAGCGCTACTTGGGAAGGTAAGGACTCGGACGGGCAAAAGGACGGGCGCAGAGTGCGTGCAAAAAAGAACGGGCGCAGAGTGCGTGCAAAAAAGGCTTAGCATCTGCATTGTGGCGGTCATTCTAGGCGGATGCGCAACAGGTCCATTGGTGTCATCGGTGCGTCTGCCGCTTTGTCCTCGAATCGCGACTCAAAGCTACTATCCAGTGGAATCGCGCGCGATTGTAAATAAGTTCATTGCAGATCAAGCGATGCTTAGGCACATTCGGGTTCGCCCAATGTCATCATTCACAGCGGAATTCTTGGGAGCGCCCTGGCAAGTGGCATGGTTGAAAAGAAACTATCGATTTATGTTGTGTGCTTTCGACCCGAAACAGGAACTATATGATCGTGAGACTTACATCACGTGTATGACCCATGCTGATGAATGGGCCGCAATTGTCCAATCTGGTCACCCTGAGGACTTGATGTTGGAGGGAACACACTTTACAGAAACTTGTGCAACGCCTAACTACGGGCGTTAGTCTCGCGGTGACCTACAATTGACGTTTCACCGGTGGCCATTTGAGCCTCAGCAGATTTGCACCGCTCCCGGTCCTTGGATCACGTGAGACCAGCAAGGCACTCTTTCGGATCTTCGTAGACCCTGACAACCATCCTCCGAGGCTATCGCGTTCTCACCGATTTTGCGCCCGCCAGCGAGCAGCCCTAGCTTCGGCGAATCCTCGGTCGGCGGTTCAAATGCCGCGGTCTCGCAACTCGCGGTTGAGATTCTCGACGGCTCGTATCTCAGTCTATTTGGCTGACTCACATCCTGCTAGGTATTGCAAGTCCGTAATGCTCAACAACCTTTTATCCGAGCAGAGCTCATCTACTTGGAATGACCTGGAAGTTGCAGATTTTATCCCATCAGTTTTCTGAAAAGGGAGAACAGCTGCCGACAAATTGGCTCTTCTCTGTTTCCAAAATTAACGCACTCGGGCTGCAACACATGGCCCGTTCGATGAAAACGCGCTCGTTACCTTACTTTGCGGGTGGAGTACTCAAGATGATTGTGCACCAATCTGGCCGGGGCTTCCTATTGCAAGCCTCCAACGCAAGTTTGCTTAGTTTGGACGTATCAGCGGTCGCAAAGTTCTTCAACTTTATAGTGATCTGATTTCCTCTATTCGAATCGGCGACTAGCGTATTTTCGGCAGTAGCTCCGAGTGTTCCCCCACCCAGTAACCCGCCAGTAAGCGGTATGCTGGCCGGATTTAATGTCAGCTTGCCGGTGTTTGTGGCGTGGGCGCTGATATTGAATACCACGGTAACTTCGTCAACGATTTGTCCGAAGCGCTGGCGACCTTCCGTCCGGCGATGTAATTCATCCAGGCTGTCTGCTGTTTGGATCATCGCTGACTTGAGCGTTATAGCCCGTGGATCGGCAACCTCCTTCGGGGTGTAGGTGCATCCTGCAAGCACAAGCACCACCCCAATGGACATGATTATACGATAGCCCGACATATTATCCCTCCCCTGTTTGCCCTCCGCACTGCGCAAGTTTGAAATTAATTTGGCAGCTTCAACCTCGATTCTCCCCGCCGACACAAAGAGGGGGCCTTGAGCGCTACCGCAATAGTTGCGGCGTCGGCCATCATTGCCTCCGTCGGCTCTGGTCGTTGTTTTAGGTAAGGTCAACCACGTGCATCCCTCCCCCCTTGGAGCAAGATTGGATAAACATGCCCGACGCGTGTGGAGCGCTGCTTTTGTCAGTATGCAGACTTACGGTAAGTTAATGATGCGCTTGACTCTAATTGGAGTCAATACGCTGATCCGAATTCGCCATCGCCGAGTAGTGCGGGACGGGCGCTGTTTGATTACGGTACAGACGGTGATTATAGGTGAGTGATCCGAACACAAGGAGACGCTCGACATGTCATGCGGGATGAGCAAAACCGCTGGCATGGCGGGAGCGAATATGATTCCATCCGGACATGACCGATGCGGCCGATCAGCTTCCTCATGGCCTTGCCAGTGCGCATGCGATGATCCTCGTCGAGCGTGCGGCTCGTCGTGAAGCGGAGGCGCTCGCCGCCCGCGCCCAGGCGGTGAACTCGCATTCGGATGCGCTGATCGCCCGGCTCAGGCTGGAGATCGAGAAGCTGAAGCGCGACATCAATGGCAGCCGCTCGGAGCGCAAAGCTCGGCTTCTTGAACAGATGGAATTGCAGCTCGAGGAACTGGAGGCCGACGCCGGCGAAGACGAACTGGCGGCGGAGCTCGCGGCACGCTCCCCGGCGGTCAGGGCCTTCGAGCGCAAGCGTCCATCGCGGAAGCCTTTCCCAGAGCATCTGCCGCGCCAACGTGTCGTCATTGCCTCACCAGCCAACTGCCCGTGCTGCGGTTCGGCCGAACTGGCGAAGCTGGGTGAAGAAGTCACCGAGACGCTGGAGGTGATCCCGCGCCAGTGGAAGGTGATCCAGACGGTGCGCGAGAAGTTCTCCTGCCGCGAACGCGAGAAGATCACCCAGCCGCCGGCACCCTTCCACGTGACGCCGCGCGGCTTTGCCGGGCCGAACCTTTTGGCGATGATCCTGTTCGAGAAGTTCGGTCAGCACCAGCGGCTGAACCGGCAGAGCGAGCGCTACGCCCGCGAAGGCATCGACCTCAGCCTGTCGACGCTTGCCGACCGGGTCGGGGCCTGCGCCGCGGCACTGAAGCCGGTGCATGCGCTGATCGAGGCGCATGTGCTTGCTGCCGAACGGCTGTATGGTGACGGCACCACTGTGCCGATCCTGGCGAAGGGCAAGACCGATAGGGGGCGCATCTGGACCTATGTCAGAGATGACCGGCCGTTCGGCGGACAATCGCCGCCGGCGGCGCTCTACTATGCCTCGCGCGATCGGCGGCAGGAACATCCAGAGCGCTATCTGAAGAGCTTCACCGGCATTCTGCAGGCGGACGCCTATGGCGGCTACAACCCGCTGTTCAAGGTGGACCGCGATCCTGTTCCGCTGACGCAGGCGCTGTGCTGGGCCCATTCACGGCGCAAATTCTTCGCGCTTGCTGATATCGCCAGCAATGCCAAACGCGGAAACAATGCTGCCACGATCTCGCCGGTTACGCTGGAGGCGGTCAAGCGCATCGACGCGCTGTTCGACATCGAGCGCGACGTTAATGGTCTTTCAGCCAACGAGCGGCTGCAACGACGTCAGAAGGACAGTCGTCCGCTCGTTGATGAGCTTCAGACCTGGCTTCGATCTGAGCGAGGAAAGCTGTCGCGCAGTTCACCGGTCACCGAGCCGATCGATTACATGCTGAAGCGCTGGGACGGGTTTACAGCCTTCCTCGGCGACGGCTGGGTCTGCCTGACGAATAATGTCGCCGAACGGGCGCAGCGTGGCTTCGCTCTCGGCAGATAATCGTGGCTCTTCGCCGGCTCCGATCGTGGTGCCGATCGCGCCGCCTTCATGGCGACGCTGATCATGAGCGCCAAGCTCAACGACGTCGATCCGCAAGCCTGGCTCGCCGATGTGCTCGCTCGCATCGCTGACATGCCTATCACACGACTTGAGGTGTTACTTCCGTGGAATTGGCAGTCAGCCAAAGTTACGCCAAATGCGGAAAGGCCGCGTAAACTCAGAACGCCAGGATTGTTATAGTGAGACCCGGAACAACAAAATTTTCATTCCAGCAGGTTGATGTTTTCTCTTCCAGAGCATTGCTAGGTAACCCGTTGGCGGTTGTCATCGGAGCAGATACCTTGACCGCGTCTGAGATGGCTGCTTTCACGAGTTGGACAACCTCAGCGAAACGACCTTCCTTCAACAGCCGAAGTCGGCGGATGCTGACTACCGCGTTCGAATCTTTACGCCTGTTTCTGAATTGCCCTTCGCGGGCCACCCTACCTTAGGGAGTTGTCACGTCTGGCTGTCTTCCGGTGGGCGGCCAAAGAGTGGTGACATTATCCAAGAGTGCGATGCAGGACTTATCCGAATTCGGCGTGACAATGAGCGGCTATCTTTCGAAGCCCCCAAGCTACGCCGCTCGGGCCCAGTGGAACTCGACACGCTGACGCGAGCCATCGAAGGTCTGCGATTGACCTCTGATGTCATCGTCGACGCCAACTGGGTGGACAATGGCCCAGGTTGGCTTGCTGTCCTGCTACGCTCCAGGGCTGACGTCTTGGCGCTGCGCCCGGATTTTGCCGTGCTGTCCGGATTGCGGGTCGGTGTCGTTGCTCCCTGGGATCCTATGAAGGATGGGCGGGATGCGGATTTCGAGATGCGCGCCTTTTCCGCGGCCGGTTTTGAAGATCCTGTAACCGGCAGCCTAAACGCTGGCATCGCGCAATGGTTGATAGGAAATGGCATCGCGCCCTCGTCGTACATTGCCAGCCAGGGTACCGTCCTTGGAAGGAAAGGCCGTGTTCATGTCGAGCAGGTCGAGAACCAGGTTTGGATCGGCGGCGACGTTACGACGTGTATCGAGGGAGTTGCAGCCGTTTAATTTGAACTAGTACTGGCAGCATCGAAGTCTCTGCCAGAGAGGCAGCCTACCTGCGGCCTTCGCCGGATGGTTACGCAGGGCGGGCAACCGGCGCAGGTGCTTGCTGGCGGAGGAATGCCGCGATCGAGTTGTGGATGCCTTCGCTCAGCTGGCCGAAGCTTCCGCACAGGTTGGCATTCCGTCCGGCGGTAAAGCCACGGCGTTCGGCTTCCTCGATCGCCTTCGGGTCGGGCATGTGCGGTTCTGGACTTTTATTTAATTCTGCGAGCTGCCGCTTCAGCGCCGCGATCTCGGCTCGGAGCGCCTGGGTCGCTCGCGGCCGTCCCGGCTTCGATCGTCGCAAGCTTGCCCTTGAGGGCATCCAGATTGATAGTCGCCAGCGTCGGCTCGTGAACCTCAACGTCGTCCGGCGCCTGCTGCTGTCAATGCCGCTTGGTCTCGGCGTTTCGCCTTCGCTCCGCAATCGCCGCCTTGCTCCGCCAGCCATGACGAATCATGATTTCGGTACGCGGCAAGCAACGGAGAGATATCGAATCATGCGCTTGGTATGCGGTATTTGTAACGGCTGCGGCGGCGCGCCGGCGTGGGCTGCAAAGCAAGCTCGCATTTCGCCGGGACCGCTGTCGGCAACGGCGTGACCTACGGGACGACCAAAAAGCAAGGTCAACAAGAAGTGGCACAAGCAGGTCGTCAAATAGTTCAGCTCCGAGCCGCTGGGCACGATGGTCGTCGGAACGTTCCACCACATGCTCCACATGATCATGGAGAACAAGACGGCGATCAGTTATGTCGTCGGGCGGGACGGCTTCAAGTGGTAATCGAGCCACACTCCGCCAGGCGGGGTGGTCCAGCTTTCGCAAGTGGGCTGCCAGGTTAGATCGCCGACGTAGCGGCGCCACTCGCTGGGGGACAGATTGCGGCCGGGCCCAGTGCAGAGCTGTTGGAGCATGTCATCGAGATTGGTGTTCCAGAGCCGTGCCGTCTTGTCATCGCACGCGGTGGCGAGCAGCTTACCGTCCGGGCTGAACGTCACTGCCCAGACCCAATTGTCGTGGGCGAGCTCATGGCCATCCGCCCCGCCACGATCCGCGCCGTCTTGTCCCGGCTGGCGGTAGCGAGCAGTTTGTCATCCAGGCTGAACGCCACTGCCATGACCACAGCGTCGTGGGTGACGCGGACGAGCTCGCGGCCATCCGCCACGATCCGCGCCGTCTTGTCCTCGCTGGCGGTAGGAGCAGCTTGTCATCCGGGCTGAACGCTACCGCACGGACCTGCGAGATGCGAGCGAGCTCGCGGCCGTCGTCCACCGCCATGATCCGGCCATGGTCGCGATGAGCGTCCTGCGAATGAACTGATAGCCCCCGCATGCGGTCGATTCCGAGCCTGCCGTTATCATAGCGTGCTGATATTCCCAGATGTCTTTCAGTGTCATCCTCGAGACATCGGTCCTGAGCGAAACGCCCCTTGCACCTCCGTAAATCTGGCCATCGCCCCCGGCGCTTCCACCTCGAACGCGCGCTCACCGAGCCGGTTCAAATCATGATCGTGTCTTTGAAAACTGGCATTTGCCGTTTCAGCCTGACGGGGCAGCCAGCAGTCGCGACTCAAATTCCTCTGCTAAGTATTCTGATTTGATCCAGTTCATCCTCGCTTTTCTTACACCGTTCTGTTGGACGTTCGGCGAAAAACATCCGGCAGTTCCGGCCAGTCATTGGTCTGCTGCGCGTTACGGCCGCTACTTGCCGTCACAGCGTCACAAGACCGGTGATTGTTGACTTTCAGCCCCGTTTGATCCGACACAACGTTCGCAGGTGTGACGGCACCTACACTCTGGCTCCCCTTAATTTCATTGAGTTGTGACGGTGTGACGGATGTGTCGCGGATATACCTCCCAAAGGCGTCGTTGAAATCGTCCATCTTGTAGCCCTTGGCCGTCTTGTGGCCCTCACGTATCCCACTCGGTTTGATGCCGAATGGCTCCAGCAATTTCGCGATCTGTCGTGGCGTAATGGGTTTATCCTTGGACCATTCTGGCCAGGGCCGGTCCTCCATCTTCGACAATTCTTGGGCCACCTCTGCAGAGAAAAGTCGGTCACCGCCGCTGGAGGCAAAGATGTGCCTTATGTCTTCAAGCAGCATGATGCTATATGTCTGCTCATTCTGGCCACTGAGTTCCTGGGCAATCCTGCGGACCCGGGCTGGCCACTCGCCGCCGGCCAGATCGCCAATGGCTATCAGTGGCCGCCAGTTGTCGGCGGCTCTCCGTCGGAGAGTCGTGGGCATCATGGGATCAGCGGAACTCAGATTGATATGATTGTCTGCGACCCAACGTGCCGCCTTTTGGCGTAACGGCTCAAGGTGATCGAGGCGATCTGGACGAAGCGGTTCGACACTTTCGCTCCCCAACATCCGCCGCAACTCGATGTGAATGGTCCGGCTTGCCAGGGTCGCCGGCAGCTTGCCGATCAGTGCTATCGCCTTTGGCGCCCAAGTGCGGAATGGCCTCGGCTCATGATCATCCCCCGTGGTCCGGAGAACATATGCGTTGGCCCGCTGGTGACCACTGTTGAGCACACCTCGAAGCTCATCACTGTCCCGCAGGAAGGTGTCGGCCTCGTCGATCAAGAGCGTCGGCTTATACTTCTCGACTACACGGAAAAGCGCCGCGGCAGTAATATTGGAAACCGGACACGGACGCGGTACCAGCGCATTAAGAAGGGTTAGGCAAGTGGTCTTGCCGCATTCGGGAGTCGGACTTGTGATGCCGAGCACCGGGCTAATGCCAAAACAGTCATGGGCATGGGCATGAATCACCCAAAGGGCAATGAGCTCGGCGGTGCCGCTCAGAAGCACCAAATATCTGTCAGCCGTGCTAGTAAGGCTATCTAGAAGGTCGCCGAGCAATACCGGCGATGGCCACGGCTCTGGATCGGCCAGGAAGCCCACAGCACTCGGCTCGTTGGCACTGGCTTGATGACCGCGGAGGTTGTCTACCTCCTTGTCAAGGGTGCCAACCCGAACCTTCAATCGGTCAGCCTCGTCCTGGCGGACTCGATCGTATTCGAAAAGCGGCAGTGCAGCGAGCCTCGCAAAACTCTCCTGAGGCGTTTCCGCGGCGGATTCCACGTTCGCGGCCGTGTCGATGGCCGCCACTATGTCCTTCTCTCCGGTCATGCAGCCGCCTCCCGAAGCAGATCGTTGAAGTCAGTACCTCGCGGCGGACGTGCAATACGCACGCGCCGCCCCTCCCTGAACCAGCGCAAAGCGGCATCACGCGCTGCAGCTTCGCCGGCATCGTCGCCGTCGGCCAACACGATCACGTCGCGAACCTTGCCCGGGAGGTCGAGAGTGCGAAGACCCGAGGTTGAGAGTGCAGCCCACGCGGCGTGGCCGCTCGCCTGCATCGCAGATAGGCATGTCTCGATGCCTTCGCCGACCATCAGGACATCTCCGGGTACGGCGAGACGGACAACGCCGCCGCGACATAGCCCGAGCATCATCTTCGCCGGCCGAACCGGCGCCTTCGCACTTCCGTCGCTTGTCAAAAATGTGCGGTGAAGGCCGGTGGGCTTGCCATCAGCGCCGCTCGTCACCAGCGCCACCATCGCCGGCCATTCGGTACCCGTGGGGTGCTTCAGTCCGGCATGGTACCGAAGTGTCAGCGGGGGAACCAGGTCCAGACCGCGTGAGCGGAGATAGACTTCGACTGCAGTGCCTACCGCATCCATCGCAGACCGCCAAATGGCAAGTGCATCCTCGCTGCGCTTGGCGGCGTCGTAATCCAGGTGGGCGCAGTTGGCGGCAACTGGCCTGCGGGGCGCGAACCGGCGCTGGTGCCGGCCAATCTCGTACCATAGTCCGCGTGAGCAAAGTGCAGCGATGACCCGGCTCTGACCGCAGCCGGCAAAGCAGTGTACCAGTACCGTGCCGTCGTTTCCCTCGCTAATCGCAAGGCTCGGCTTTTGGTCGTCATGAGCCGGACAGCACGCCATCCAGGCGTAGCCCGCCTTGTGCCCGCGCAGCGCTTTGGCGATGAACTCAGCTCTCATTGCGCGCCCCTTCCCGATGACCTGTGAGGTCCCACGAAATCACCTACCTCAGCCTATTTGCTGGGCTTGGGCGGTGCTGATTACGCGGCCCCCGGCGTTGACCCACAAGTCCAGGTCTTCTCGGAAGTAAAATACTCGGCCGAGCTTCACGAAGCGTGGACCAGTCCCTCGGCAGGCGTGCATAGCAAGCGTCTTCTCGGACATGCCGAGGTATCGCGCTGCATTTCTTCGGTCCATGCGGCCGTCCGGTAGAACCAGAACATCTAAGCTCTTGATTTCTCTCATCATACTTAACTCATGTGTGGTGTTAGATAATACAAGAATAACTCCAAACAAAATGTATTGCAATAGAATACACATGCGATAGAATAATGCGGAACATCCGAGAAACTTTGATCCAAAGGACATTATGATCACAGAACACAAGGGCCGTGGGCCAGCTGGCAAACGTGCAGGTGGGGGAGGCAAGCTATCGCGATCTGAAATCGTGACGGTTCGCCTTGATCCCAAGCTTCGATACCTCACAGAGCTCGCGGCAAGGAGACAGCGTCGAACAGTATCCAGTTTTATAGAGTGGGTGATCGAGGAAGGCTTGAAGCGCGTCTTTCTGACGGTAGAGGCCGGCGATAACGTCAACACCAGCGTTGCAGGTCAAGCCTCCCGACTTTGGGACGTGGACGAGCCTGATCGTTTTGTGAAGCTGGCACTTAGTTGGCCTGAACTCTTGACACACGAGGAGCAGGTTCTCTGGAAGCTAATTCGCGAGAACGGCTATCTTTGGCGTGGCAATTACCCCGCGGTCACGCACGAATGGTCGTGGACCACTGACGAAAGGAGTATGCGTTTCGAAAGACTCCGCGAGCATTGGGAGATCTTCTGCGCGGTCGCCAAAGGGAATGCTGCGAAATCGGCGCTTCCCACTTGGGACAAGAGAGACAGCGATCGGATTTGAGGGAGTTCAGATCATGGCCAAGACCTTCATCAAGATGACCAGACCCTGCATGCGCAAACTGCCCGCGAACGGGAGGATCAACGAGCACGGGATCAGTTTCGAGAGGCTATCCAACGGCGATGGCGTCTTCGCAGTCAATATCATGGTCGATGGTCGGCGTATTCACAGGGTTGTGGGTCGAGAGTCTGACGGGACTACCCGCACGCAGGTCGAGGAGTTCATTGCCAAAGTGCGCAACGACGCCAAGCTTGATCGTCTCGATCTCCCTCGCGGAAGAAAAACGGCACTATCGTTTCGGGTTACTGCCGAGAGATACCTCGGGCGGTTGGTCGAAGAGGGCGGCAGAGACCTTAGGATGAAGCGCGTCCGTTTGAATCAGCACCTTGTTCCATTCTTCGGCGACTTGCCACTCACCAAGATCACCGGGTTTGATCTTGAACGATACAAGCGCCATCGTCGCGGTGAGCCGGCTGTCAAGAGCAACAGTCGCGGAAAAGGTCGGCTTACGCATAGGAGCTTCGGCGCGGCGCCCGGCACAATAAATCGCGAACTTGCGGTCCTCTCTCACCTGTTGAACAAAGCAATCGAATGGCGTTGGATCCTCCAGCGCCCGGTTAAGATCAATCGGTTCAAAGAGGAAAGCGGGCGCATCGTGTACCTCACTGTGGAGCAGATTGCGCGGCTCGTCGAGTGCGCCAAGGCCGACGCCAATCCACAAATTTATCCTTTCATTGTCGTTGGGCTCGAGACGTCAATGCGGGCGATGGAAATTCTCTCAATCCGCACACAGGACATCGACATCGAGAAGAGAACGATTTACATCCCAAATGCCAAGGCAGGCCCCCGGACACAGCCGATGACGGCACATCTTTCGGAGTTTCTGGCGGCCCATTTGGATGCACTTCCCGCTGGCACCCCCTGGCTTTTTCCTTCCATCTCTGCAAAAGACGGTCACACGGTCACTGTACGCAAGCCGTTCCGACGCGTGGTGGCTGCGGCGGGCCTCGACCCAGATCGAGTCGTCCGCCACACATTGCGCCACACTGCAATAACGCACCTGGTACAGGCCGGCGTTGACCTTCCGACCGTCAAGCGGATTAGTGGGCACAAAACCTTGGCAATGGTCGAGCGCTACGCCCACGCAAACGGGGAACATATCAAGACAGCAATGGACAAATTGGACAGCCGTTATCGACGGACAGCATAGTTCTGCCTTACCTTCCTGTAAGGGGGTGGAACCCGAAGCATTAAATTATTCTCAGTCAGCTGTCCTGAGGCCAAGAATGCGGGCATTTCCCCAACCGCCCGTTTTGCAGTGTCGCTCGCTCCCTTTTGCGAAGCCCAAGGAACTCTACTGGAAGGCGGTCAAAACGCCACGAGCGCACCCAGGTTCTTCGAGGACGCGTTGCGTTACCTTTATATGCCGCGCTTCAAGACCCGCGAGGTTTCGCACAAACTGTCTATGGGCGCCGCTAGCATGGATTTCTTCAGAACTGCCTACGGGCAGGCCAATGGCAAGTTTGAGGGCTTAGAGCGTTTTCGTGATTGATGGAATCTGGGGGATTCTCAGGGGGAGGGTTTTCTGATTCCTTGTTCTTGTGGTTGATTCGGCACGAGGACCCCATGGGCAAGCCCTATTCCCAGGATTTACGTGATCGCGTGTTGGCGGCGGTTGACGGCGGGCTGAAGCCCGGCGCGGTGGCTGAGCTGTTTCATGTCGATGTGTCCTACGTCTATAAGATTCTGATCCGGCGTCGGACCAGCGGAATGACGACAGCGCTGCCGTGGGCTGGTGGTCCCCAGCCCAAGCTCAAGGGCCATCATGAAGTTCTACGCCAGCATGTGAGTGAGAACTGTGATGCCACGCTAGCGGAGATCCGGACCTTCTTACTGGCTGAGCATGGTATCGAGGTCAGTGTTGGTTGCCTTTGGAATGCTCTCAAGCAGTTGAAGCTGCCGCTCAAAAAAAGACACAACGCGCCACCGAGCAGGAGCGCGAAGACATCGCCGAAGCGCGCCGAGCCTGGCACGAGGCTCAGAGCGATCTAAACGCGGCGCGCCTTGTCTTCATCGATGAGACCGGCGCTCAAACTAACATGGCACGCCGCTATGGCCGCGCTCCCCGCGGACAGCGCCTGCTGTGCAAAGTCCCGTGGGGACATTGGAAAACGATAACCTTCGTCGCCGCTCTCAGATGCGACGGTATCACCGCACCTGCCGTCTTCGATGGTCCGATGGATGGCGAGTGCTTCCGCGCCTATGTCGAACAGATCCTTGCGCCCACACTCTCAACCGGCGACATCGTCATCATGGACAATCTCGCCAGCCACAAGGTTCCCGGCATCAAGGATGCGATCGAAGCCGCCGGTGCTGCTCTGCGTTACCTGCCCCCTTACTCACCCGATCTCAACCCCATCGAGCAGGCAATCGCCAAGTTCAAATCACACCTGCGAAAGGAAGCTGCCCGTACTCTCGAAACCCTCATCCAGGCTATCGCCCGCACTCTCAACACCTTCACACTGAAAGAGTGCGAAAACTATATCCGCGCCGCTGGCTATCGCCATCAACTATGAAAATGCTCTAGTTGAACCTCATCTGTCTTTCAAATGCACAATTACACGAAACTTACACTGGCAAATTGCCCGCGTAGAAGAAGAGGTAATTAAGTGATTGAATTCTGGTGCCCAGGGGCGGAATCGAACCACCGACACGCGGATTTTCAGTCCGCTGCTCTACCAACTGAGCTACCTGGGCGCTGAAGCCTCGCCGCAGGGGGACGGCGGCCGTCTCAGAATTTAGGGCGCGTCGTACACAAAGCAATTTACTGCCTTTGATACGCGCGAGTGGAACCCCAATGGAACCCCAAGCCTATTTCGCAACCCGCGAGATTAGCGCACAGATACCAGCTAATTTATTGATTTAATTAATGGCGCGCCCGAAAGGATTCGAACCTCTGACCCCCAGATTCGTAGTCTGGTGCTCTATCCAGCTGAGCTACGGGCGCGCATTGGAATAAGGGGGCGGCAAGGCCGCCCGCGGGCGCAGTCTCTAATACGGCTTTTCGGCAAAGGCAAGCCACGGATTTCGCCGATCTTTTTTCTGGCCTTTTTGGCCGCAAAAGCGCGATCTTCTGGCGCTGGATTGGTAACGGGCCGTGGTCGAAAGGTGAAAATGAATGGAAATGAAACGGAGGATATGTCGAGGCGAAGGCTTGATTCTGCTCAAATCCCTGCAAATCCCTGCAAATCCGCTGCTAATCCCCTGTTAAATCCCCTGTAGCCTGGGCTGGTATTCCCTGAACCCGGGAGCCCGGCCCTCAGAGCCGGAATTTCTCCCGGTAGCCCGTAAATCCGCCTGCCGTCTCTGCCGCCCACAGCGCCCGGCCAATAGCGCGGGTCAGCGTATCGGCGGCGATGCTCCCCAGGGCCGCCACGCCCAGGGAATGCTGCTCGGGCAGGGGCTTCCTGCCCGTCGACAGCGCGAAGACCGTGTCGCCGTCGAAGGGCGTGTGGATCGGCCGGATCGCCCGCGCCATGCCGTCTCTGGCCATGACGGCGAAGCGTTTCGCCTCGATTCGGCTCAAGATGGCGTCCGTCGCCACTACCGCGATGGTGGTGTTCTGTAGCGGCTTGGGCTCGAACTTGCTGTCGGCCAGCGGCGAAGTGTCCGGCCTGGCGCCGTCGCGCGGCGTGTCGGGGCCCATTTCGTCGCCCAGCGCCAGGTCGCGCGCCCACAGGCGCGCCGTGCCGGGAATGACGCAGGACCCGACGGAGTTGACCGCCACGATCGCCCCCACTGTGAAATCGCGCCAGCGCGCCGAGGCACTGCCGAGCCCGCCTTTGAGCCTCCCGGCAATGGCGCCGAGGCCGGCGCCCTTGTTGCCGATCTCGAATTCGGTCTTCGCCGCTTTCAGCGCCTCGAGGCCGAGATCGCGATAGGGCGGTTCCTTGTCCGGCCATTTGGCCCCGCCATTCATGATGTCGAACAAGATGGCCGACGGCACCACGGGGCAGGGCACCGGTTGCGCGCCGAAGGTGAAGCCGACTCCTCGCTTCGACAATTCGATGACGACGCTCGATGCCGCATCGAGGCCGAAGACCGAGCCGCCCGACAGCACCACCGCATGCACCTGCTCGACCAGATTGGCGGCATCGAGTGCTGCCGTCTCGCGGCTGCCCGGCGCCCCGCCGCCGATCTCGACCGCCGCCACCGCGGGCTCCTCGGGCAGGATCACGGTCGTGCCGGTGAGCGCCAGCCAGTTCTCGGCATTGCCGACGCGCAAGCCCGCCACATCGGTGATGAGATTGCGCGGGCCCGGCCTTATGTCGTCGGGCTTAGCCGTCAAGGGCGGACCTGCGTTCGCCGCGTTTGCCGCTGCGCAATTCGCTCACCCGGTCGGGCAGTGTCATCATGAAGGTCGAGCCTTCGGTGCCGGTGGTCGAGAGCCACAATTCGCCGCCATGGGCGCGCACCAGGTCGAAGGCGATGGCGAGGCCGAGACCCGTGCCGCCGGGCTTCGCCGTGCTCTGGAACGCCTCGAACAAGCGGCCCCGCACATGCTCAGGAATACCGGGACCATTGTCGCTGACGCTCGCCGTGACGACGGAGCCTTCGCGCCAGGCCTTTATCGTCACCATGCCTTCCTGACCGGCCGGCGTCTCCTTGTCGCGCTGCTCGAGCGCCTCCACCGCATTGCGCACGAGATTGGTCAGGACCCGGAACAGCTGGTCGCGGTCGGCATCGGCCGACAGTGTCTGCGGCACGTTGTTGTAAAGCACGATGCGGCTCGACGCTTCGACCGCGATGCTCTCGATCACCTCATCGACCAGCAGCGCCAGAATGAACTTGTCGCGCCGCGGCTGCGGCTCCTCGGCGCGGCCATATTTGAGGGTCTGCACGCACAGCGAGATCGCCCGGTCGAGCGAGACGATGAGCTTGGGCGCGAATTTCTGCACCGTAGGATCGTTCACCATGGACAATCGGTCGGAAATGAGATGCGCCGAGGACAGCATGTTGCGCAGATCATGGCTGATCTTGCTGACCGCCAGGCCCAGCGCCGCCAGATGGTTCTTCTGGTTGAGCGCGGTGGCGAGCTCGATCTGCATGTGGCGCAGCTCGCGCTCGGCGATGCCGATCTCGTCGCTGCGTTGCGAGGGCGCGATGATGCGGCCGGGATTTTCCGGCGCGCCGGCGAATTCCTCCATATTGGCGGACAGCCGGCGCATCGGCTTCACCAGAACCTGGTTGAGGGCCAGGAAGACGAGGCCGGCGACGAGGGCGGACAGGAACAGCGACAGGAGGAAGATGTTGAGCGCATAGCGCAGCATCGCGGCGCGCAAGGGCGCCTCTTCCAGCGCCACGTCGATGGTCTCGCCCGAGCTGTTGGGCGGCGTGTCGGTGACGCCGATGACCCGGCCGCTGCCGGCGATGAGGGCGCTGAAGGCATCGAAGATGGCGGGAATGATCGAGCTCTCGCGCAGGTCGAAGCTCTCATCGATCATGTCGTAGCTGTCGCTGCGCAGGATGAGCTGGCGCGAATCGCCTTTCTTGAGCGAGACGACCAGCACACCCGCCCCGGCGAGCAACTCGGTCTTGAGATCATCCGACAGCATCTTGTCGGGTGCGGCCTCGACGGCAAGGGCGGCGATTTCGGCCTGCGCCACCCGGTTTTTCAGCCAGTTCAGCCGGAAATTCGCGATCGAGGGCAAAAATATCATGATTTCGCCCAGCATCACGAACAAGAGCGTCAGGCGCAGCAGCTTGCCGGAAAGGCCCTGGAACAGGCCCGGCGTCCTGGCGCTGGATGTCTTGGCGGCGTCCGTCATGAGTGGCGTGACATTAACACCCGGGGCACGGCTCCGCCAAGTTGCCCCGGCAGCACAGTTAAGCGCCTGATTCCCATGGTTTTCCGAGGACCGGAACGGACGATCACACGGGCAGCGTTAGAAGTTGACTTTGCTTGCTTTTTCACCCTATATGCCGCGCCATTCCATAAGCGAGAGAGATTAACCCCTCGCGGCGCCCTCCGGGCCGGCTGCCCGGTCCAAGGATTGAGCGCCAGAGCGGGGGGCTGACGACGGAGAAAGACTGTGAAGCGCACTTATCAACCCTCGAAGCTTGTCCGCAAGCGCCGCCATGGCTTCCGCGCCCGCATGGCCACGACAGGCGGTCGCAAGGTGATCGCGCGCCGCCGGTCGCAAGGCCGCAAGCGGCTGTCCGCTTAAAGCGGGCGGGGCATTGAGCCCCAACCAGCCGATCGAACGCATCGTCAAGCGGCAGGATTTTCTCGCCGCGGCGAAATCGAGTTCATTCGCTGCCAGGGGCGTGGTCGTGCAGATGCGCGACCGCAAGGATGAAAAGCCGGCGCGCGCCGGCTTTACCGTCACCAAGAAACTCGGTGGCGCGGTGACGCGCAACCGGATCAAGCGGCGCTTGCGCGAGGCGGCCCGCCTCACGCTGCCTGAGCTTGCCGAACCGGGCCGTGATTATGTGCTGATCGGCAGGGCCAAGGGCCTCGAAAGGCCGTTTTCAAGCCTTCAAAACGACATTAGGACAGCCTTGAAAAGGCTGCACACCACCGACCGGTGAACGGGACTGCCCATGCAGCATGACAACAAGAACTTCATTATCGCCATCGTCCTATCCATGGCGATCATTTTCGGGTGGCAATATTTCTACGCCACGCCGATGCAGAAGAAGCTCGAGCAGCAGCCCCCGCAGCAGCAGACTCAGGTAACGGGCGGCCAGCAGCAACCGGGTTCGTCGGTGCCGGGCAGCACCGAGGCGCAGATCGTCCCGCGCGAGACCGCCATCGCCGCCGGCAAGCGGATCACGATCGAGACCCCGGTCATCGACGGCTCGATCAACCTCATCGGCGCCCAGTTCGACGACATCCGTTTCAAGAACTACCGCGAGACGGTGGACCCCAAGAGCCCCGAAATCGCGCTGCTCAGCCCCTCGGGCACGCCACAGGGCTATTTCGCCGAGCAGGGCTTCGTCGCCGCGACCGGCACCACGGCCAATCTGCCCGGTCCCAAAACAGAATGGCAGGCGCCGGCGGACGCGGTGCTCGCTCCCGGCAAGCCCGTCACCCTCACCTGGGACAATGGCGAGGGACTTGTCTTCACCCGCACCATCTCGGTCGATGAGGACTATCTCTTCTCGATCAAGCAGGAGGTCCACAACAAGACCGCCGAACCGATTTCGCTCTTCCCCTATGCCCGCATTCAGCGCCAGGGCACGCCCAAGGTCGCCGGCATCTATGTGCTGTTCGAGGGCCTGATCGGCGTCCTCAATGGCGAACTCGACGAGATCCATTATAAGGACCTCAAGGACGAGACCAAGAAGATCACCAAGGACGGCACCGGCGGCTGGCTGGGCTTCACCGACAAATATTGGGCTTCGGCGCTCATTCCTGACCAGGCCACGGGCCTCGCCGGGACGTTCCAGCACATCACGCAAGGTACCTCCGACGTCTATCAGACCGACTATCTCGGCAAGACCGCCATCACCATTCCGGCCGGTGGCAGTGCTGCCTATACGGACCGCCTCTTCGCCGGCGCCAAGGTGGTGCAGAACATCAATGCCATCGGCGAGAAATACGGTGTCGACCGCTTCGACCTGATGATCGACTGGGGCTGGTTCTACTTCCTGACCAAGCCGCTCTTCTGGCTCCTCGAATACATCAAGGGCATCGTCGGCAATTTCGGCCTCGCCATTCTCATCGTCACCGTCATCGTCAAGCTCCTGTTCTTCCCGCTGCAGAACAAGTCCTACGAGTCGATGAGCAAGATGAAGAAGCTGCAGCCCGAGATGGAGAAGATCAAGCAGCAGAATCCCGACGACCGGATGAAGCAGCAGCAGGAGATGATGGCGCTCTACAAGCGCGAGAAGGTCTCGCCCTTGTCGGGCTGCTTGCCGATCCTTATCGCCATCCCGGTGTTCTTCGCGCTCTACAAGGTGATCTATGTCACCATCGAGATGCGCCACGCGCCCTTCTTCGGCTGGATCCAGGACCTCTCGGCGCCCGATCCGACCAGCCTGTTCAACCTGTTCGGGCTTCTGCCCTTCACCCCGCCGCATCTCCTGATGGTCGGCGTGTGGCCGATCATCATGGGCATCACCATGTGGCTGCAGATGCGTCTCAACCCGACGCCGCCCGATCCGATCCAGGCTCAGCTCTTCAACTGGATGCCGCTCATCTTCACCTTCATGCTCGCCGCCTTCCCGGCCGGTCTGGTGATCTATTGGGCGTGGAACAACTTCCTCTCCATCCTGCAGCAGAGCTACATCATGCGGCGTCAGGGCGTTGAGGTTAACTTCTTCGGCAATATCCGCGACAGCCTGCCCTTCCTCAAACGCAAGAGCAGCACCGGGTGACGGTCGAGTGGACAGCCGATCAGCTTGAACGGGGCAGGCTCCTTTTCGCGGGGCCTGCCTCATTCGTCATGGGCGTGGCCAAGCCCGATCAGCTGCCGGCGATCACGGGCGTCGAGATCGCCTTTGCCGGGCGCTCCAATGCCGGCAAGTCGTCGCTCATCAATGCATTGACGGGTCACAAGGAACTGGCGCGCGCCTCCAATACGCCGGGCCGCACCCGCGAGCTCAATTTCTTCGACATCGGCGCCGGCAAGCTGACGCTGGTCGACATGCCGGGCTATGGCTATGCCAAGGCCGCCAAGTCGGACGTCAAGCAGTGGCAGGGATTGCTAAAGACCTATCTCAGGGGCAGGCCCGGCCTCACCCGGGTCTTCGTGCTGGTTGACGCCCGCCACGGCGTCACCGCGACCGATCTCGAGATGTTCAATCTGCTCGATGAGAGCGCCGTCACCTTCCAGATCGTGCTGACCAAGGGTGACAAGATTCACGCCAAGGACGAGCCGCCTCTCCTCGAAAAGACCCGCGCCATCGCCAAGAAACGCCCCGCCGCCTTCCCCGAGGTGCATCTGACCTCGAGCGTGACGGGCCGCGGCTATCCGGAATTGCGCGCCGAGATCGCGGGTCTTGTGAGCGGGCGCAATTGAAGTATAAGCGCATCGGTTTTTAATCCGGGACTTCTCAACCATGTCCGAAACTTCCTCCACTGAAACCGCCCGCATTCTCTCCGAAGCCTTGCCGTTCCTGCAGCGCTATGACGATCAGGTCGTGGTGGTGAAATATGGCGGGCATGCCATGGTCGATCCCGAGCTTTCCCGCAAATTCGCCCGCGACATGGTGATGCTGAAGCTGTGCGGCATCCATCCGGTGGTCGTGCATGGCGGCGGTCCGCAGATCAACCGGCTGCTCGACAAGCTTCAGGTCAAGTCGGAGTTCCGCGAGGGTCTGCGCGTCACCGACAAGGACACGATGGAGGTTGTCGAGATGGTGCTCGCCGGCTCGATTAACAAGTCGATCGTCGGCCTGATCCAGGCGGCGGGCGGGCGTGCCGTCGGTATTTCCGGCAAGGACGGCAATCTGCTCATCGCCGAGCGCTTCACCAAGACCAAGGTCGACCCCGTGACAGGCAAGACCGAGACGATCGATTTCGGCTTCGTCGGCGAGCCGCACCGGGTCAATATCGAGATCCTCACCACCATCATCAAGAGTGACGCCATTCCGGTCATAGCTCCCGTGGGCATCGGCCTGGACGGCGAAAGCTACAATGTGAATGCCGACACGGCGGCGGGCGCCATCGCCACGGCGCTTCACGCCAAGCGCCTGTTGCTCCTGACCGACGTGGCGGGCGTGCTCGACAAGAACAAGGAGCTCATCCACGAGCTCACTCTGTCCAACATACCGAAGCTCGTTGCCGAGGGCACCATCACCGGCGGCATGATCCCCAAGATCGAAAGCTGCGTGTCGGTGGTCGAATCGGGTGTCGAGGGCGTCATCATCCTCGATGGCCGGGTGCCGCACAGCGTGCTGCTCGAGCTCTTCACCCCGCATGGCGTCGGCACCCGCGTGTCGCGCTCGGGGATGTAAGTGATGTATCCCAACTATCCCCTCTCCCCCTGCGGGGGAGAGGGCTAGGGTGAGGGGGAACCGACGGAGAAACTCTGACAGATGCAAAAGGTCCCTGTCGTCTGTTCCCCCTCACCCTCCCAATGCTTTGCATTAGGCCCCTCCCTCTCCCCCGTTGGGGGCGAGGGTATGAGAGAAGGTGCTGCAACTTGACGAACAAACACACCAGAGGCTTCGACCACGTCGACACCTGGATCTTCGATCTGGACAATACGCTCTATCCGGCGAGCTGCCGGCTGTTCGATCAGATTGATGTCAAGATCGGCGCCTTCGTCTCGAACCTCTTGGGCATCGACCCATCCGAGGCGCGGCGCATCCAGAAAGCCTACTTCTACGAATATGGCACGACGCTGCGTGGCCTCATGAGTGAGCACAAGGTAGCGCCGGAGGAGTTCCTGGACTTCGTGCACGACATCGACCACTCCCCGGTGCCGGCCAACCGGCTTCTCGACGAAGCCCTCCATGCGCTGCCCGGCCGCAAGCTGATCTTCACCAACGGCACCGTCGCCCATGCCCGGAAGGTGCTGGCCCGCATCGGCGTCACTCATCATTTTGGCGACATATTCGACATCGTCCATTCGGACTACATCCCGAAACCGGCCATCGGGCCCTATCGCAAATTCATCGGCCAGACCGGCATCGACCCGACCCGCTCGGCCATGTTCGAGGACATCGCCCGCAATCTCGAGGCTCCGCATGAGCTCGGCATGACGACCGTGCTGGTGACGTCCCCAGACAATACCGATGCCAAGCACCTCAATAGCCTGGATGGCGGGGCGGGCGCCCATGTCCACCATGTCACCGACGATATCGCCGCTTTCCTCAGCCGCCTGGTCGCCGATCGCAATTGACTTCGAACCGGTGCGCGCTAGTTTCCGCCGGATGACGATCTAGAGGGAAGAACATGGCCGACCTGCAGTCCACCATCGAAGCAGCCTGGGACGAGCGCGACAAGATCAGCTTCAAGACGAAAGGTGCTGTCCGCAAAGCAGTGGATCAGGCGCTGACCCTGCTCGACCAGGGCAATTCGCGGGTTGCTGAGAAGCAGGGCGATCAGTGGGTGGTCAATCAGTGGCTCAAGAAGGCCGTGCTGTTGTCCTTCCGCCTCAACGACATGGCGCTCATCGGCGGCGCTCCCGGCAAGGCCAAATGGTGGGACAAGGTGCCGTCCAAGTTCGATGGCTGGACCGCCGCACAGTATCGCAAAGCCGGCTTCCGTGCGGTACCAGGCGCCATTGTGCGCCGCTCCGCCTATATCGCCCCGGGCGTGGTGCTGATGCCGTCCTTCGTCAATCTCGGCGCCCATGTCGATCAGGGGACCATGGTGGATACCTGGGCGACGGTCGGCTCCTGCGCCCAGATCGGCAAGAATGTCCATCTCTCGGGCGGCGTCGGCATCGGCGGCGTGCTCGAGCCGATGCAGGCCGGTCCGACGATCATCGAGGACAATTGCTTCATCGGTGCGCGCTCGGAAGTGGTCGAGGGCTGCATCATCGGCGAAGGCTCGGTGCTCGGCATGGGCGTCTATATCGGACAGTCGACCAAGATCGTCGACCGCGCCACCGGCGAGATCTTCATGGGCCGGGTGCCGCCCTATTCGGTGGTCGTGTCGGGCAGTCTGCCGGGCAAGCCCTTGCCCAATGGCGAGCCGGGTCCCAGCCTCTATTGCGCGGTGATCGTCAAGCGCGTCGACGAGAGGACGCGCTCCAAGACCGGCATCAACGAGTTGCTGCGCGACTGACGCGAGATTCGCGCCCCCACCTCACGCTGAGGTGGCCGCGAAGCGGCCCTCGAAGCATCCTGCAGCCGCTACGCGTGGTGGCTGAATCGGGCCCGGCGGGCGTCCTTGGTCAGGACCCTGAAGGCATCGCCGCTGACATGCACGAGGCTCTTGTGGTCTCCGCCTTCGAAATAGAGGTCGGGGGCACCATTCAGGCTGTCGTCGAGGATCACCGGCACGCCATAGGCCGCGCCGACGGGTGGGATGGCGCCTGTATCGCAGTCGTCGAAAAGCGTTGAGACTTCGTCTTCCGTCGCCAGCCCGAGCCTCTTGTCCAGGAGGTCTTGCAGCGTGCCCAGTTCGACCCGGTTGGTGCTCGGAACCACGGCGAGGACATAGCCAAGCTCGTGGTGGATCACGACGGATTTGGCCACCCGGTCGCCGGGAATATGCGCCGACTCGGCCGACTGGCTTGAGGTGGAGGTGCGCGGATGGGTGACGACGTCGTAGTGAACGCCTTTGCCATCCAGATATTGCCGGAGCTTGCTTGCGATTGTCATCGTCGGCCTCCTCGCGGAAATGCGGGTAAAGGAGCAGAACGAAGACGGCTATTCTCGCCCAACCGTCGTCATTGTCAACGATGTCGGCGATACCGTTGGATGGCACCAAGTGGTCATTAACAGACCGTTGCGTGACGGAACGAAAAATCAGTTCAAGACTTTACGCGGGTTTAAAGCGCCCTGAGGTAAGCGTCGCGCTTCATCAAACGGGGCGACGATCCATGAATCTGCTTTCACTGCTGTTCAGTCTTCACGGCCGCATCGGCCGCGGGCAATACTGGCTGGGCTATCTCGTGCTGCTGGCCTTGGCCGTGGTGTCCTGGCTGGCCCTCTTTGCGGGCCTGGGCAATGAGAGCATTCCGCTGCTTCTGGTTCCGATCGCTCTTCTGCCTTTCAGCCTGTGGATCGCCATCTGCGTCATGGGCAAGCGTTATCACGATCGCGGGAAATCGGCCTGGTGGATTCTCATCTGCCTCATCCCAGTCGTCGGTGGAATCTGGCAGTTCATCGAACTCGGCCTGCTGCGCGGTGATGATGGGACGAATGGTTATGGTCCCGACCCCGCCTTCTCCTTCAATGTCGCCGGCGACATCGAGGCGCTGCGGCGGCAGGCCGGCCATGGCGCGGGGAATGCCGTTACCGCCGTGGCTAGGACCGCAGCACCGCAACCTCACGCGCACTATGCGAACAGCCGCCCGGTCTTCGGCAAGCGTGTCTAGTGTCCCGAATCCGAAGTTCGCCACAGCCGGCGGGACCTTCCGAGCGACTGATATCAGGAACTTCGCGTTCAGCACACTAGCCTGCCCTAGAGACAGTGTGTGGCCGATCGCCGACGGACCGTCTCCTCTCGCGCAAGATATATTTCTCTTGAGGCGCCCGGCCGTGATATGGCCGGGCTCTTTGCCAATGGATAGATTGCGCCGATGGACACAGACCCGCTTCCGCTTCTTGCCGACTTGATTCGATGCCCTTCGGTGACGCCCAGCGAGGCAGGCGCGCTTGACGTTCTGGAGAGATATCTGAGCGCCGCGGGATTTCAGTGCCAGCGGCTTGTCTTCTCTGAAAAGGGGACGCCCGACGTCGACAATCTCTTCGCCCGCTTCGGCAAGGGCCGGCCGCATCTGTGTTTCGCCGGTCATATCGATGTCGTGCCGCCGGGACGTCTTGAAGATTGGTCGGCACCGCCCTTCACCGCCTATCAGGCCGACGGCTTTCTGTATGGCCGGGGCGCCGCCGACATGAAGGGCTCTGTCGCCGCTTTCGCCACCGCCGCTGCCGATGCGGTGCGTGCCGGTACATTCACCGGCTCGCTGTCGCTGCTGATCACGGGCGACGAGGAGGGGCCCGCCCTCAATGGCACCGCCAAGGTCCTCGCCTGGATGAAGGAGAAGGGCCACATTCCCGACCACTGTCTGGTCGGTGAACCGACCTCGACCGACAGGCTCGGCGATACGATCAAGATCGGCCGGCGCGGCTCAATGAGCTTCGATGTGTCGGTCAGCGGCGTTCAGGGTCATGTCGCCTATCCGCACAAGGCCGACAATCCGATACCTAAGCTCGCCCGCCTGATCGATCGTCTCGCCGCCTACAAATTCGATGACGGCAATGATCGCTTCGATCCGACGACACTCGCCTTCACCACCGTCGATGTCGGAAATCCGGCCGGTAACGTCATTCCCGGCCACGCTAACGCCCGCTTCAATATCCGCTACAACACCGAGCATACACGCGAGACGCTCACGACCATAGTACGCGATACCTGCGCCGGCGTGGAGGAGGAACTCGGTGGCGTCTTCACCATCGACGCGGTCAATCGCGCGGACGCCTTCGTCACCGAGCCCGGCGCATTTGTCGGCGTGGTGCTCGATGCCATCGAGGCGGAAACCGGTGTGCTGGCCAAGCTCTCGACCTCCGGCGGCACCTCGGACGCGCGCTTCATCAAGAATTATTGCCCGGTGCTCGAATTCGGCCCGATCAACGCGACCATCCATCACGTCAATGAGCGGATCGCCGTCGCCGATCTGCGCAATCTGGCCGACATCTACCGCGGCATCATCGAGGCCTATGTCGGACGGGCGCCAGGGTGACGATAGTCCAGGAGGGCCTTGCCGCGGTCAGAGGGTGCTGGCGCCTGATCTGCCGCGATCCGCGGGCGGATGAGGATTTCAACCTGACCGTCGACGGCTTCTTGCGATCCTTCGCGATGGTCGTGCCGCTTCTTGCCATGATGTATCCGATCTTCGTGTCGGATCATCGCTTTGCCGGTGAACTCGCCGCGGAGAATGCGGAAGTGCCGCCGATGGACATCGGCCGCGACTATGCCTATCTGCTCATTTTCGTCTTCGCCTGGCCGTTCGCGGCGGCCCTTCAGGCCAAGCTTCTGGGCGTCGGCCAGAGTTACATCCGCTATATGATCATCTATAACTGGATGACCTTGCCCGCCACCGCCCTGGCGATGCTGCCGCATCTCCTTCACCTCGCCTCCGGCACGGTCTATCCGGCTGTCATACTGGCGGAGATCGTGTTCCTGCTTCTGATCTATGTGAGCTGGTTCATCGCCAAGACGGCTCTGAGGACAACAACTTTGGTCGCCATTGCGTTCGTGCTCGCCGAGTTCGCGCTGACCGTCAGTCTCGACACCCTAATGCGTTGACGTGACGCCCGGCGAAGGGGGCCCTTCAGCTGAGGCGGGATATCCTCTAGCGCGCATCCCGGCGAAGTGGGATCACTTCGCCGAAAAGGATTCGCGTCAGATCAATATGTTGGAGCAAATCCTCACCGCCAAAGTCTTCAACTTTGGCGGGATTTGATCTAGAAGCGCTGGCCATGAAGCCGTTGTGGAATTCAGCTCTGGGACTCTTGATCGTGACCGGCGGCCTCCTGGGGCTGACTTTGCCTTTCGGCAAGCTCGCGACCGCAACGGGAGTCCCTCCCATTCTATGGGCTTTTGTCATATCCTGCGGGGCGGGCGGCGTCCTCTTCCTGGTTCTGCTCGCGCGCCGACAGCCCATCGCGCTCACCCGGCATCGTCTGCGTTATTTCATCATCGCGGCGGCGATCTCCTACGCCATTCCCAATCTGCTGCTGTTCTCGGCCATTCCGCATCTGGGAGCGGGCTATGCCGGCATCATGTATACGCTCTCGCCGATCGTCACGCTGGTATTGTCGATTCTGCTTGGCGTGCGCCGGCCCAATGCCCTCGGCATTGCCGGAATTGTTGTCGGCTTCATCGGCGCGGTCATGGTGGCGACCACGCGCGGTGTCGCAGATAGGCCGGCGGACATATTCTGGGTCGCGATCGGGCTTCTGATGCCGGTTTGCCTGGCGGCCGGCAATGTCTATCGCAGCTATGACTGGCCGAAAGATACGGGACCGATCCAGCTTGCCGCCGGCAGCCATCTAGCCACCGCGGCGATGCTGATCGCGGGGGCGGTCGGCATGGGCCAGGCCGGCGCCTTCGCGACCCTTTCGGAGGTGCCGTGGCTGGTGGTGTTGCAGGTCCTTTCGGCCGCCGCGATGTTCGCCTTCTATTTTCGCCTGCAGGCGGTCGGCGGCCCGGTCTATCTGAGCCAGATCGGCTATGTGGCGGCGGCGATCGGCCTTGCCACCGGTGTCCTGTTCCTCGGCGAACACTATCAGCTGCTGACCTGGCTCGGCGCGGCCATCATCGTCATGGGCGTGATCATGACGACCAAGGCACAGAGCCAGACCAGCGTTCAATAATCAACCTGGGTGAGATAGAGACCGGTCGGCGGCGCCACCGGTCCGCAACGGGTGCGGTCGTGCGCGTGAAGAGCGTTTCCGATCTCCTCGACCGGCCATTTGCCTTCGCCGACCAGCTTGAGCGAGCCCACCATCGAGCGAACCTGATGATGCAGGAAGGAGCGCGCCTCGACAAAGATGTCGATGACGTCACTGTCGCGCGTCACATCGAGGCGGTCGAGCGTCTTGACCGGCGACTGCGCCTGGCAGGAGGAGGCACGGAAGGTGGTGAAGTCGTGCTTGCCGAGGAGCGCCTGGGCTGCTTCGTGCATGGCCTTGTGATCGAGGGGGACGGGATGCCACCAGGCCTTTCCCTGTTCGAGCGCCAAAGGCGCGGGCCGGTTGACGATCCGGTAGAGATAGTGCCGGCGTATGGCGCTGAAGCGGGCGTGGAAATTCGGTCCCACTTCCTCGACCGCCAGCACACTCACCGGATGCGGGCGCAAATGGGCGTTGATGGCATTCCGCAGGATTCGTGTCTGCCAGCTGCGCTCGAGATCGACATGCGCCACCTGTCCTATGGCGTGGACGCCGGCATCGGTGCGGCCGGCGGCGTGGACTACCGGCCGCTCGCCGCCGGCCAGGACGGAAACGGCGTCCTCGAGAACGCCCTGGACCGTCAGCGCATCGGCCTGCAACTGCCAGCCGGCGAAAGGTCCGCCGTCATATTCGATGATCATCTTGTAGCGCGCCATGGCACCTTATGCCCGCACGCACCCCCCGGATGAAAGCGATTTCGCCTGGCGCGGGATGCGAAAAAGTGGACACCGGTTTTTCGCAAGAATCCCGCGCCAATATAGGAATCGATCACGTTTATGAGTTTGGATTGATTCAATCCAAACTCATCGTGATCTAGAGGGCCGTCAAGGTCTGAGGCGATCGTGACCTATTGCCGGGTCTTGTTAAGGGTAAACTCCCCCGCACGGATGCGCTCCGGCAACCGTTCCGCCATGCGCGCCACCGGTTCCTCGCCATAGGTGGTGATGAGGTCGGAAAGGGCTGCGAAAATCGCCGCCGTCGCCACGCAATCGGGATCGATGCCGTCATACACGGCCTCCTCCCAGGCTTCCATGATATAGCGTAGCGCCACATATTTGGGCTCGGTATGCGGCGCGGGGGCCGGTGTCTTCAGAGCTTCTCTATCCATTCCATCCACCTTGCAGTTCCCGGAACGCAGGGAAGCGCTTGCGAAGCCGACGCCCGGTACACCGGAGCCGGCGAGCCCACCAACCGAATCAGCACGATTTGAAACTTATCAGAGCAATGCGGCCGGACTATTTGATCCTTAGGAAAGGGTTAACGCCGGCGGCTCTTTTTGAATCAAGTCGTTAACATTTGCCAAGCCTGGCGGATGTAGTCGGCGGTGCCGGGCGTCATGTCGAGCTCGTCGAGGGCGGCCCGTTCCGCCCACTGGATATTCGTCACGTCGTCGCGGGCTTCCGCCTCGCCATGCAGCCAGTGCCCGGTGAAACAGACGATCAAATAATGGGCGACGGCGCGGCCGGATTCGTCATGCATGATCGCATCGTCGACGTCCACGAGTTTTACGAGATCGGCGGCGACGCCGGTCTCCTCTGCGAGTTCACGCGCTGCCGCTTCGCGCACCGTCTCGCCGAATTCGAGGCCGCCGCCCGGCAGGCTCCATTTGCCCTTCCACGGATCCTTGCCGCGCTCGACCAACAGGACCTTGCCGTCCCGCCACACGCAGGCGCTGACACCGATTCGGGGGAGAGGCTTGAGGTCGCTCATGGTCTATCGTAGCCCTTTGGGCGTGATTGATTCAATCCGGAGTCACTGTAATCTGCTTATGTGAGTCGACGACTTCTCACGTCACAATGGGGAAGAAACAATGGCTGACAACAAGAAGGCCCGCGGCAAGGCCGATCGCGCGAAGGTGGCGAAAGGCGAAACCTATGAAGTGGCCTATTTCGCCAGAAAGCACGGCATCACCGCCGCCGAGACCCGCTCTTTGATCGACAAGGTCGGCAACAGCCGCGACAAGCTCAACAAGGCCGCGGAAAAACTGAAGGCAAAAAAGAAGAGATAGACTCCCGCCAGATTCATTCGCACGCAACGTCGATCGACGCCGGGCACAGGTTGCGGCGGCTATCCGCGATGACGCGGTAGCCGAACGCTACGGCAATGAGGGCGCTGACGCCGGCAGTGACGGAGACCCAGAAGCCGCTGGAGGGACCGAAGGCGTCGACGACGTAGCCCGCGCCGAATGAGCCGACCGCCATGCCGATCCCGATGCCGGTCATGGCCCAGGTCATGCCCTCGGTGAGCCTGGCGGCCGGAATGCGCTGCTCAATGAGGCCAAAGGCGGTGATGAAGCTCGGCGAAACCGCGGCACCCGCGATGAAGAGCGCCAGAGCGAGCGTCGGTATGTCGCTGAGAAAGGGCAGCGGTAGCGCGGTCAGCGCCGCAATCAGAGTGGCGACGACGAATTGCTGTGCCAGGCTGGCTTTGAGCTTGAGCACGCCGAAGACGAGGCCCACCACGAGTGAGCCGGCCGCGTAACCGGCAAGGACGAAGCTGGCCGCGGCGGGTTGCCCGAGCTCCTTGGTCAGTGCGATGACCGCCACTTCCGCCGTGCCCAGAAGTGTACCAAGCGCCAGCAGGACGAAAGTGATGAGCTGCAGCGGGCGGAAGGAGATCACCGCCGGGCCGACGTTGCGTGTCGCCGCATGGATACGCGGCTCGGTCTTCTTCTGGATCAGAAAGAGGATTGTGCCGATGGCGAGGAATGCGGTGGCGAAAAGCGGCCCAGCTTCCGGGAACAGCGACACGCTCAGGCCGATCGAGAGCACCGAGCCCGTCATATAGAGTATTTCGTCGGAGACCGATTCAAAGGCGAATGCCGTTTTGAGCTGGGGCGTATCGCGATAAATCTCCGTCCAGCGCGCGCGGATCATCGCGGGCATGCTCGGCATGAGGCCGGCGAGTGTCGCGAAGACGAAAAGCAGAGGGCTCGGCCAGCGCCAATAGGTGGCGGCGAGCAGAAGGACGAAGGCCAATACGGCGGCGGTGGTGACGGGTGCCAGGATTCGGGCTTGGCCGAAGCGGTCCACCAGCCTCGAGATCTGAGGCGATATCAAAGCGTTGGTGAGCGCGAAAACCGCGGAGACGGCGCCCGCCAGCCAGTATTCGCCATGTGTCTGCGACAGCATCGCGACCAGTCCCATCGGCACCATCGCCATGGGCAGGCGGGCAATGAAGCCGGCCATGGCGAACGCGATCGTGCCGGGCGCCCGGAAAATGTCGCGATAGGGGGAAAACAAGACAATCTCCTGGATTCTAAGGAGCCCGTCATTTACATACGTGGCGTATGTGACTCCATATAGAAATATACCGATCGTATGTCAATTAACATACGAGATGTATGTGAATGAAGAAGCGCATGGCTCATAAACCCCGGGCGGAGATGATCGCTGAGACGCGGGCGAAGCTGGTGACGGCGGCTCGCAAGGCCTTCGGCACAGTCGGCTATGCGGAAGCTTCCATGGACGATTTCACCGCCGCCGCCGGCCTGACCCGCGGCGCGCTCTATCATCATTTCGGCGACAAGAAGGGACTGCTCAAGGCGGTGATCGCCGAGATCGACGGCGAGATGTGGGCGCGCATGAGCGCCGCCACGCGCAAGGCGCCCTCGCGCTGGCAGGGCTTCGTTGATGAATGCGTGACCTATGTCGAAATGGCGCTCGATCCCGAGATCCAGCGCATCATCCTGCGTGACGGCCCGGCCGTTCTGGGTGATCCATCGCAATGGCCGACCCAGAATGCCTGCATCCGCAATATGACCGCGACGCTCGAGAAGCTGGTCGAGGAGGGGACGGTCCGGGTACTCGATCCACAGGCGACAGCGCATCTTCTCAACGGCACGATGCTCTACGCATCGCTCTCGATCGCCAATGCCGAGGATCAGCAGCGGGCATCGCGAGAGGCGGTGCGCGCTATGACGCTTTTGCTCGACGGTCTCCTTGCAGAACCCAAGGCCTCCTGATGTGCAATCTCTACAAGCTCACCGCCAAGCCCGATCACTTGCGCGAGCTCCTGCGCTATATCGAGGAGCATGATTTTCCGCCACGCGCCTATGTGTCACCCGGTAGCCCCATTGCCATCATCCGAGCGGAGAGAGACAGCGTCCGCCATCCGGCTCTGGTGCGCTGGGGTTTCGTGCCGTCCTGGGCGAAGGAAGTGGCGCCCGGCAAGCCGCTCACCAATGCGCGCGGCGAGACGATCCTCGAGAAGGCATCGTTCAAGCACGCGATACGTCGTCGGCGCTGCCTAATTCCGGCGGATGGCTTCTATGAATGGTCGAGACCGGAAGGGCGCAAGCAGGCTTATCACATCGCGCGCCGCGACGGCGGCCCCTTCGCCTTTGCGGGGATCTGGGAGCACTGGCAGGGCGCCGACGGCAGCGAGCTCGAAACGGCGGCCATCGTCACGATGGAAGCCTTGCCGCCGATCGCCCAGCTGCATCACCGCATGCCGGTGATCGTAATGCCGGATCTTCACGAAGCCTGGCTCGCCAATGACAGGCTTGAGGCGGAGAAAGCCCTGGCACTGGTGAAGGCTAACCCTGACACCACGCTCAGCTTCGAGCCAGTGACGCTCGAACGCCGGGCGCCGGCGCCGAAACCTCCGCCGCCGGAGCCGGATCAGATGACGCTGTTTTGATTCTATGCCGGCTCGACCTCAAGGCCCGCGTCGGCGGCATCCTTGAAGCCGCCGAGATTATGGACATTCATGTAGCCCATGTCCTTCAGCACCTTGCCAGCGAGCGCCGAGCGCCCGCCCGAGGCGCAATAGAGGATGACCGGGCGATCCTTGCTGAACTGCGGGTCGTGATAGGGCGTCTCGGCATCGGCGCGGAACTCGATCATGCCGCGCGAGACATGTACCGCACCCTTGAGCTTGCCGCTCTTGGCGACTTCGGTGCCGTCGCGGACATCGACGAGGAGAGCGCCCTTGGCCACGAGCTTGCGGGCTTCCTCGGCGCTGATCTTCGGGACGGCGTCATTTGCGGCAGCCATGAGCTGCTTTACGGAAACGGACATCACTCTCTCTCCTGATCTGGCGGCGCGTCCTCTGTTCGAGGCGCATAGTGACAAAGTTCCGGTCTATCGTCACCACCTTTCAGGTGAGTTGCGCGATGACGGCCGCCGTGCATTCGCAATAAGCCGGTGGGTTGTTCGCTTCGGTCCTACTGCGCGCCAGTCTGGCCGCGATGCCTGAGGAAATGGTCGGCGAGCACAATGGCGAGCATCGCTTCGCCCACCGGCACCGCGCGGATGCCGACGCAAGGGTCATGACGTCCGGTGGTCACGATATCGGTGTTCTCGCCCGTTGCCGTCACCGTCTTGCGCGGCGACAGGATCGACGAGGTCGGCTTCACCGCGAAGCGCACCACGATCTCCTGGCCGGTCGAAATGCCGCCCAATACGCCGCCCGCGTGATTGGTGCTGAATTCGGGCTTGCCGTGGCGCATCCGCATCTCATCGGCATTCTCCTCGCCGGAAAGCAGAGCGGAGCCGAAGCCGGCCCCGATCTCGACGCCCTTGACCGCATTGATGCTCATCATTGCCGAGGCGATATCCTGGTCGAGCTTGCCATAGATCGGGGCACCCCAGCCGGGCGGAACGCCAGTCGCCACCACTTCGATGATAGCGCCGACGGAGGAGCCTCCTTTGCGCACTTTGTCGAGATAGTCCGCCCAGGGTTGGACGACTGACGCGTCGGGCGTGAAGAAGGGATTGTGGTCGACCTCGTCCCAGTTCCAGTGCGTACGGTCGATCTTATGCGGACCGATCTGGATGAGGGCACCGCGCACGCTCACTTGCGGAATGATCTTGCGGGCGATGGCGCCGGCCGCAACTCGGGCGGCCGTCTCGCGCGCCGAGGAGCGCCCGCCGCCGCGATAATCGCGCACGCCATATTTCGTGAGATAGGTGAAGTCGGCGTGGCCGGGACGAAACTTGTCGCGGATCGCCGAATAGTCCTTGGAGCGCTGATCGACATTCTCGATGACAAGGGCGACCGGAGCGCCTGTTGTCACCTGGCCACCGCTGCGTTCGTCCTCGAAGACGCCGGAAAGAATTTTCACTTCGTCGGGCTCACGCCGCTGTGTCGTGAAACGCGATTGGCCAGGCTTGCGCTTGTCGAGATAGGTCTGGATCTCGGCGGCGGTAAGGGGAATGCCGGGCGGACAGCCATCGACCACGCAACCGAGCGCCGGCCCATGGCTTTCACCAAAAGTGGTCATCCGAAACATATGGCCGAAGGTATTATATGACATGAGCCACCTGATTAAGGCGCAACGGCGGTGGCGTCAAATGCCGCCGCCCGCGGGATTGTTTACCAAATGGGCTGCGCTGTCGAACCAGTCGATGCGTCCATCCTGCAGGCGGCAGAAATGGCCCTGCGGGATAGGCATCTTGACCATGTCGGCAGGCTTCAGGCTCGAAACGAGACCGATCAGGCAGCGGCCGATGGCGCCATGGGCGACGATGACGGTCGGCCCGTCGAGACGGCCGATCCATTGCCTGACGCGCTCGAGTCCTTCCTCATAGCTCTCGCCTTCGGGCGGGCGCCAGCGGAAGCGCTCGGTCAGGTCCTTCGGATAATGCTGACTGGTCTTGAGGTCCTTGAAGTAATGACCTTCCCAGATGCCGAAGGCGAGCTCGAGCATGGCAGGCTCGATTTCGATCTTTGATTCCGGCAGGTCGAATTCGCGCGACAGATGGCCCATGGTCTGGCGCGTGCGCGTCAGCGGACTGGCGACGAAGAGATCCACCTTCGTCTTGCCGAGAAAGCTCTTGAGGCCGCGCGATATGGCGACCGCCTGCTGATGGCCCGTATCGTTGAGCGGAATATCGATCTGACCTTGAATACGGCCTTCGAGATTCCAGTCGGTTTCGCCGTGACGGATGAAATAGATCGGCGGATTGGGCTCAATCACCGTTTTGCGCGACCGTGATGTCGGGGGCTTCGGGATTCTTCATGCCGACGATGTGGTATCCGGCATCGACATGCATGATTTCGCCGGTTACGCCGCGCCCGAGTTCCGACAGGAGATAGAGGCCCGAATCGCCGACCTCGTCGATGGTCACCGTGCGGCGCAGCGGCGAGTTATATTCGTTCCACTTCAGGATATAGCGGAAATCGCCGATGCCGGAGGCGGCAAGCGTCTTGATGGGCCCGGCCGAGATGGCGTTGACGCGGATGTTCTTGGGGCCGAGATCGGCCGCCATATAACGCACCGAAGCTTCGAGCGCCGCCTTGGCGACCCCCATCACATTGTAATGCGGCATCCATTTCTCCGCCCCGTAATAGGTGAGGGTGAGGAGGGAACCGCCCTTGCTCATCAGCTTCTCGGCACGCTGCGCGATGGCCGTGAAGCTGTAGCAGGAGATGAACATGGTCTTGGTGAAATTGTCCGCCGTCGTGTCGACATAGCGGCCGGTCAACTCGTCCTTGTCGGAGAAGGCGATGGCGTGGACAACGAAATCGAGATCGCCCCATGCAGCACCTATGGCCGCGAAGGTTTCATCGACGGACGCCATATCGGTGACGTCGCAGGGCAGCACAAGCCTGGAGCCGATGCCGGCGGCCAGGGGCTCGACTCGCTTCTTGAGCGCTTCCCCCTGATAGGTGAAAGCCAGCTCGGCACCGTGGCGCGCGCAGGCCTGAGCGATGCCCCAACCGATTGACCGGTTATTGGCCACACCCATGATAAGGCCGCGCTTGCCGGCCATTAACCCTTTGGATTCACTCATGATTCGCCTTGGTTGCGCGTGAGGGGCCGAGGATTCCCCGGCGGCGCGTTTCTGGCACAGATGCTCTCAGAGGTCTACCTTTAAAGACATACAACTTATGTTGCGAATTGTGTTGCGAAATAATGGGTGATGGAAGCTCCTTGCGGCTCCTGACGCACCAGGCCGCGCTCGATCAGGTGCTCGATATGGGCCAGTGTCGAAAGCCCCGCCGCTATGTGGAGGCGAGGGTCGATATCGGCATAATTGGCCTTTACGATTTCCTCGATGGTTCGGTCCCCGGCCCTGAGCCTCGCCAGTATGGCCTCCTCGCGCATCTTCCGGTGCACCAGGTAGGCTCGGACCAATGATTTCGGCTCGGTGCTCGGGGGGCCATGAGCCGGGTGGTACAGTTCGTCCTCACGCTGCAGCAGTAGCCTCAGCGAGGCAAGATATTCGCCCATATTGCCGTCGGGCGGCGCAATCACGCTCGTCGCCCAGGCCATCACGTGGTCGCCGCAGAATAGCGTCTTCTCCTCCTTGAGCGCGTAGCTCATGTGGTTGGACATGTGACCCGGCGTGAATACCCCTTCGAGACTCCAGCCCTTGCCGGCGATAAGCTGGCCATGGGCGAGCTTGATATCGGGGGCGAAATCTCTGTCGATACTGGCATCGAGCCTGGGCAGTCCGGTATCGGATAGTTCGGAAGGGCTGACCGAACCGTAGCCGACGATTGCCGCCCCCGTCGTCCGTTGGAGACGGTGAGCCAACGGCGAATGGTCGAGGTGACTATGAGTTACCAAAATGTGACTGACGGACTCCCTCTGCACGGCAGCGAGCAAGGCTGCGAGATGCGCGCCGCTATCGGGTCCAGGATCGATGATCGCCACTTCACCGCGCCCGACAATGAAGCTTGCCGTGCCTTTAAAGGTAAAGGGGCCTGGATTGTCTGCGATGACGCGACGGACGAGCGGCGACAATGTCATGACCTTGCCGGGCGGGACGTCGAAATTGCGATCGAAGCTGAGCGGGGCCATCGAGCCGAAAGAACCGATTGTGAGGCAAACGCATCCGTTTTATATTCCGCAGCGTTCGCAGGGTTAAACAAAGCAGAGGGCAGAGATGACCACATCGACGACTACACTGGCAAGCCACGTCTGGCAGCTATCCGGATCCTGGAAGAAGCAGGCGCTTCTCGTCGTGCTGGGCAGCCTCTTCATCGCTGCTTGCGCTCAGGTCACCATCTACCTGCCGCTCGTGCCGGTGACGCTGCAGACCTTCGCCGTTCTCACTATCGGCGCTGCTTTCGGCATGCGTCTCGGCGCCGCGACAGTGGTGCTCTACCTGATCCAGGGCGCAATCGGTCTGCCGGTCTTCGCCGAGTTCCGTTCGGGCATTCCCGTTCTGCTCGGACCGACCGGTGGCTATCTCATCGGCTTCGTCCTCGCCGCCGCCGTGGTCGGCTGGTTCGCCGAGCGGGGCTATGACCGCCGCGTGCTCACCATGTTCGGCGTAATGATGCTCGGCGCCGCAGTCCTCTATATTCCGGGCCTTCTCTGGCTTGGCCAGATGTTCACCGGCTTCGACAAAGTGCTCGAGCTCGGTCTCTATCCCTTCCTCTGGGGCGACATGCTGAAGGCGGCATTGGCCGCGGTGGCGTTCCCGGCTGCCTGGAGTTTCTTCTCCAAGCGCTGACGCAGCACACTGTCGCTGATCGATCGAGGCGCGGGGAACATCTCCCGCGCCTTTTTGATATGGTCAGGGCGCAAATCGTGAGTTCCGCGCCATTCTCTTTCTAACCTTGTCGAGCGTGGTGTTTTTGAAACGAGAAATAGATCTTCCAAGTTTTCCCTGTTAATTCGCTGTATCTGCGCGGCCTTGAACTGGCGCTTTCGTCGCCGTCACCAGCTTCGATAGGAAGACGGGCTCGGCGCTGACATTCGTGAAACCCGCATCGCCGAAGATCCGGCTCAGATCCTCGCGCAGATAGGAAGAATAATAGGGCTCATGAAAGTTCGCCGGAAAGGCCTCGAGCATCGCGTCGACCTCAGGCGTGTCGCCGGTTTGCAGCGAATCCATGAAGACCAGCAGCCCCCCTGGTTTCAGGACACGCGCGAACTCCTTGGCGATCTCGCGGCGGATGAGCGGCGGTACTTCATGGAAGAGAAAGATCGAGGTGACGATGTCGAAGGAGGCGTCGGCGAAGGGCAGCGCCTCGGCCGCGGCTTGCTGGAAGCCGATCTTGTAAGGCCGAACGTGGCCGCGGGCCTCGTCGAGATAGGCCTCCGAGAGATCGCTGGCAGTGACGGCGAGGCGCGGAAAGGCCTCCTTGGCGAAGCGGGCAAAGCGTCCCGTGCCGCAGGCCACATCGAGGAGCGCCATCCGGCGCTGGTCCTTGTGGCGCAGATGCCGGGCGATCGGCACCAGGCACTGTCGGCGCATGGCATTGGCAGTGCCGGAGAACAGCACCTCGACCTGCGTGTCGTAGAGCTTCGCTGATTCTTCGGTCAGATAGCCGCCGGTCTGGAAGTGGAAATTCTGCAGGAAATAAGCGGGGAATTTCTCAACGAGTTCGGGCGAGTAGACTTCCGCGCTTCCACCTTGCGCCTTTCGCTCGGCGGCGCGCGGCAGATCAGCAAAGTAACGCCGGCTTGCTTCGACGACTTGGTGCAGGTTGCCATCATGATCGCGCGGCATCGGGTAATATCCCTTGCCGACATTGGCAAGATCGCGGGCGAAGAGCTCGCCCATTCGGGCGAAGATGTAGTCGCGCCCAGGCCCTCTGCCGCTGGGCCTATGCTCCTGTGCGGGCCTGGAGTCGCGGAAGCGGCGCGAGGCTATGTAATGCCCCATATACCAGGCGACGCGGGCGCCCTGTCTGCCGGCATATTCGAGGCTATGGAGGGGAGTCATCCGGTCTTCTCCGCCGCGATCAGATATTCGGTATTGCCGCTGCCGCCTTGGAGGGGCGACGGTATCAAGCCTATTCGAACCCAGCCCTGGTCCTCAAGCCAAGACGAGATATTGTCGCAAATCCGCTGACGCAACGTCTCGTCCTTCACGATGCCGTCCTTGCCGACCGCCTCGCGGCCGGCCTCGAATTGCGGCTTGATCAGCGCCACCAGCCTCGCCCCGGCCGTGGCGAGACCGAGCGCCGCCGGCAGTGCGAGTTTCAGCGAAATGAAGCTCACATCGCAAACGATGAAGTGAAGCGGCGCCTTGACATGATCCGCGGCGAGATCCCGGGCATTGAGGCCTTCCCACAAAGTGACGCGCGGATCGTCGCGCAAGGACGAAGCAAACTGATCATGGCCGACGTCAATGGCGGTGACATGGGCGGCACCCCGCTCTAGCAGGACTTCGGTAAAGCCGCCGGTCGAGGCACCAATGTCGAGACAGTTGAGGCCTTGCGGCGAGAGCGCGAAGTGATCGAGCGCGTGCTTGAGCTTGAGGGCCGAGCGCGCCACATATTGGCGCGCTTCGTCCGCCAGGGTAATGACGGCGTCCGCCGCTATCGGCTGCGCCGGCTTGGTGGCGATCGAGCCGTCGATGCTTACCGTGCCGCGCTTGATCGCATCGCGGGCGCGGGAGCGCGTGGGATAGAGCCCGCGCGCCACCAGCGCCTCATCGAGCCTCTCCCGGCTCACCCCGCGTCCAGTGGTTCCGTGCCGGAAGGCGTGCCATCCGCCTTGAGCGTGATCTTCTCGATGCGCGCCTCGGCATCCTTGAGCAGTTTCTCGCAGTGCTTCTTGAGCGCTTCGCCGCGCTCATAGATGGCGATCGAGGCTTCGAGATCGACCTTGCCGGATTCGAGCTTCTCGACAATATCCTCAAGCTCGGCCAGCGCCGTCTCGAAATTCATGCCCGCGATCGGGCTCTTCTCATTCGCCATCTGCATCGTCCTCATGATCAAATAGTGTCGGCTCGCCGCTGCCCCGGATCAGCGCCTGGACATGGACGGCGACCGAAGCGGCCAGCGCGCGTATGTCATAGCCGCCCTCGAGCACCGATACAACGCGGCCCTCGGCATGTTTATCGGCGATGTCCATGAGATTGAGCGTGGCCCAGACGAAATCCTCCTCGGTAAGATTGAGTCCGCCCAGGGGATCCTGGAGGTGCGCATCGAAGCCCGCCGAGATGACGACGAGGTCGGGTCCGAAGGCGTCGAGGGCGGGCAATATCGCCGTACTCATGGCGGACCGGAACTGCGGCCCGCCATCGCCATCCTGCAAGGGCGCGTTGAAGATGTTGCCGACGCCGGTTTCCGAGGCGGCACCCGTGCCGGGATAAAGAGGCATCTGATGCGTCGAGCCATAAAAGAGATCGCCGTCGGCCCAGAAAATGTCCTGCGTGCCATTGCCGTGATGAACGTCGAAATCGACAACCGCGACGCGCTCGGCGTCGTAACGCTGGCGGGCATAGAGGGCAGCGATGGCGGCATTGTTGAAGAGGCAGAAGCCCATGGCGCGGCGCGCTTCGGCATGGTGCCCCGGCGGGCGCATGGCGCAAAAGACATTGTCGGCCTCGCCAGTGAAGACCGCATCAACCCCGGCGACCGCAGCGCCGGCACCTCGTAGCGCGGCCTCGAGGGTACCGGGCGACATGAAAGTATCCATGTCGATCTGGGCGTAGCCCTGGTCCGGCGAGGTCTCGCGGATCAGGTTCAGATATCCGTCGGGATGGGCGCGGATGATATCCTCGTCGCGCGCCAAGGGCGCCTGCTTGCGCCGCAATGGTTTGAAATGCGTATGTGAGAGGATCTGATTGATGGCTTTGATGCGGTCGACCCGTTCGGGATGGCCTGGCGGGTTCTCATGAGCGAGGCTCGAATGATGGTGCAGCAGCAGGGTCGTCATGATGTCTGGCTTACGAACAAATCGGGCTGGAGGTCAACCGAGGCGGAATTGTTGTAGCGATCGAGATCGGTCACACCATGGGCGGCAAGCACCTCGTCATCGATGAGGAAATGCCCGCTGAAATCCACCGGTTTCGTCAAAATGAGATGAGCGGCATCCGCCATGATCTCGGGTTTGCGCGAGCGCCGCATCATCTCTTCGCCGCCGACGATGTTGCGGATCGCCGCGGTGGCGATGGTGGTGCGTGGCCACAGCGCATTGACGGCGACGCGCCCGCGATATTCCTCCGCCAGGCCCAAAGTGGCGAGACTCATGGCATATTTCGCCATCGTATAGGCGAGATGCGGCGCGAACCACGTGGGGTCGAGATTGATCGGCGGCGCCAGGGTGAGGATGTGCGGACGGGCCGATTTGAGGAGATGCGGCAGGCACAGCTTCGAGACCAGGAACGTTCCGCGCCCATTGACCGCCTGCATCAGGTCATAGCGCTTCATATCGGTGGCGAGCGTGTCGGTGAGCGCGATGGCGGATGCATTGTTCACGCATATATCTATGCCGCCGAAGCGCTTGAGGGTTGCGTCTACCGCAGCCTGGACCTGCGCATCGTCGCGGATATCGGTCTGGATCGGCAGGGCCTGGCCGCCGGCTGCCTCTATGGCTTCGGCGGCGCTGTGAATGGTGCCATCGAGCTTGGGATGCGGCCTGACTGTCTTGGCGGCGACGGCGATATTCGCCCCGTCGCGTGCCGCCCTGAGCGCGATGGCGAGGCCGATGCCGCGCGAAGCGCCGGTGACAAAAAGGGTGAGACCTTTCAGTGACGTCATCCTTCCTTAGCTGCTATAGAGACCCTCCTTGAATTGCAACCGGGAAACTCCTCTGACCCAATCCGTCACCTTGGCCGCCGAGGCTTTGATCGAAGGCAAGCTTGTCGCCTTCCCGACCGAGACCGTCTATGGGCTCGGTGCCGATGCGACGCAGGACAAGGCCGTCGCCCAGGTCTTCGCCGCCAAGGGCCGGCCGGCCTTCAACCCGTTGATCGTGCATGTATCGTCGCTTGAGGAGGCCGCGGCGCTGGGCGAGTTCAATGCCGAGGCGAGCGAGCTCGGCCAGCTGTTCTGGCCGGGACCGCTGACCCTGGTCGTGCCGCGCCGTCAAGGCTGCCCCGTATCGTTGCTCGCTTCGGCGGGCCTAGGCAGTCTTGCCATCAGGGTGCCGAAGCATCCCGTGGCGCAAGCTTTGCTCAAGGCGGTGCGCCGGCCGGTGGTGGCGCCCAGCGCCAATCCCTCGGGCCGCATCAGCCCGACTACGGCTGCGCATGTGCACGCCGGGCTCGGCGACAAGGTCAGCGTGATCCTCGATGGTGGACCTTCGGCCATCGGGCTCGAATCGACCATCATCGGCTTCCTTGACGGACGGCCGAGCCTGTTGCGTCCGGGAGGCCTGGCCCGCGAGGAAATCGAGCGCGCGCTCGGCCACAAGCTTGTCTCGGGCGGAGATTCTAAGGCCCCTTCGGCTCCCGGCCAGTTGGAAAGCCACTATGCCCCGAAGGCCCATATTCGGCTCGATGCGAAGGCCGCACGGGAGGGAGAGGCTTATCTCGCCTTCGGCGAGGCTCCGGATGCTCGCTACAATCTTTCCCCTTCCGGCGATCTGCTGGAAGCGGCCGCCAATCTCTTTCGCCTGCTTCATGAAATCGACGCGACCGGTGTTGCCGCTATCGCCGTGGCGCCCATACCTCGCCACGGGCTGGGTGAGGCGATGAATGATCGGCTGAGCCGCGCGGCGGCACCTCGCCCAGCGGAGAGCGAATGACGACGAAACCCTCCCTCGAAACGCTGGCCCGCCTTGCGGCAGTGGTCGGCGACAAATATGCCATCACCGATCCCGCCGCGATGGCCGCCTATATGACGGAATGGCGCGAGATCTGGATCGGCAAGTCGCCCTTAGTGCTGCGGCCTGCCTCGACTGAGGAAGTCTCCAGGATATTGGCGATCGCCAATGAGACGGACACCGCAATCGTACCGCAGAGCGGCAATACCGGCCTCGTCGGCGGGCAGATTCCCTTCGAGACCGGCGATGAGGTGCTGCTGTCGCTCGACCGCATGACGCGCATCCGCAATGTCGATCCGCTCAACAACAGCATTACCGTCGATGCCGGTGTGACGCTTCAGACGGTCCAGGGCGAGGCGGAAAAGGCCGGACGTTTCTTTCCGTTGAGCCTGGAATCGGAAGGATCCTGCCGGATCGGCGGGAATCTCTCGACCAATGCCGGCGGCCTCGGTGTCCTCGCCTATGGCAATACCCGCGACCTGTGCCTGGGGCTCGAAGTCGTTCTCGCCGACGGCCGCATCTGGAACGGCCTGCGCGGTCTGCGCAAGGACAATACCGGTTATGATCTGAAGAACCTTTTTATCGGCGCCGAAGGCACACTGGGCGTGATCACCGGCGCGGTGATGAAGCTGTTCCCGCTGCCGAGCGACCACGCCACCGCCTTTGTGGCATTGCCATCGGTCAAGGCGGCGCTCGATCTGCTGGCGTTGGCGCGGCAAAGAAGCGGCGGCCGGGTGACCGCGATCGAGCTGTTCCCGCGCAACGGCTTCGAGTTCACCATCAAGCATTTCGAGGTGCGCGATCCGTTCGGCGAGGCCTCGCCCTGGTATGTGCTGATCGAACTGTCGGGGGCGGGCGATCTCGCCACGCTGCTGACGGATATCCTTGGCGAAGCGGCGGAACAGGGCATCGTGAAGGATGCGACGATCGCCCAGTCGGAGACGCAGCGCAAGGATCTCTGGTTCATCCGCAAAGCCATCGTCGAAGTGCAGAAGCGCGAGGGCGGCTCGATCAAGCACGACATATCGCTGCCGATTTCCGAGCTGCCCGACTTCGTGGAAGCGGGGCTTGCGGCGATCCGCGCCTTCATGCCTGGGGCGCGGCCCATGCCTTTCGGCCATGTCGGCGACGGCAATCTGCATTTCAATGTGAGTCAACCGGTCGGCATGGACAAGGCCGCGTTCCTCGCCCAGTGGCAGGCGATGAACGACGTCGTCTTCGACGTCGTGCTGAAGCATGGTGGCTCGATCAGCGCCGAGCATGGCATTGGCCGGCTGAAGCGCGACATGATGAGCAAGATCAAATCGCCTGTCGAACTTCAGATGATGCGCGACGTGAAGAAGATCTTCGATCCCAAGGGCATTCTCAATCCGAACAAGGTGCTGCCGCCGTGATCGCCTTCCGTCCGATCGAAGACGGCGAGGTCGAGAGGCTTGTCGAGCTGTGGAAGGCCTGCGATCTGGTCCGACCCTGGAACGATGCGCGCCGCGATATCGATTTTGCGCGCGGCAAGGCGAATTCCGAAATTCTCATCGGCATTGAAGCCGGTGAGATTGTATCCTCGATTCTGGTGGGCCATGACGGCCATCGCGGCTGGTTCTATTACCTGTCGGTGGCGCCTGCGCGTCAGGGAAAGGGTCTGGGCCGCGCGACGGTCTCCGCAGCCGAGACCTGGCTCAAGGAACGCGGCGTCTGGTCGGTCAATCTGATGATCCGCACCGAGAACGCTGCCGTGCGGGACTTCTATGCGGCGCTTGGTTATGACATGCGCGATGTCATCGTGATGGGTAAGCGCGACCTCGATCGTTAAGATCTCCAATCCGCAACGGCATATGGTATGGTAGGGGCGCGGGGCGGCCTGTCTGCCATTATATGCGTTCGGGATTCAAGCCAAGACTGTGCAAACGTGCAACTCACGACGGGGAAAGCCGATGTACATTCTCTATGGAGGAGACTTCACCCGCGCACCGCTCGTTCAATGGGTGCTGGAAGAAGGGAAAATAGACTACGAGCTCAGAAAGATAGACATACTGAAGGGCGAGCACCGCTCGGCGGATTTCCTTGCCATTAATCCGGCGGGCTTGGTGCCCGTGCTGATCACCCCCGAAGGCGACGCGCTCTACGAAGTGGCCGCGTTGATGCTCTACCTGGCCGACCGGCATCAGCTCAAGGATATTTCCCCTCCCTTGACCGATCCGGACAGGGGGCTTTTTCTGTCGACGGTTCTCCATATTGCCGGCGAAATACAGCCTGAGATGAAACGCTTCCACTTTCCGCACCGTTTCTCGCTGAGGGCGGAGGACAATGCCGGCGTTCGGGACCTGGCAAAATCGCTTGTGCTTGGCCGTTTGAGCGTGATGGATACGAGGCTGGCGAAGAGGGGGCCCTATGTCCTGGGAACCCGGTTCTCTCTTGCAGATTTCTATTTGAGCTTCTGGATCGCGTATCTCGACCGCGACTATGTGTGCAATGAGTTTCCTGCGATCGCCAAGCTGTACGGCCTCGTTCGATCACGCCAGAGCACGATCCCCTATCTCGCGGAGACCGAGCGGATGGCAGAGGCCTATGCAGAGATGATAAAAAGGAAACCCGGCGGCGTCATCGCCTGACCGCACATTGCGTGCGCGGCGCCTCAGTGAGTCCATGCTCAATCCGCACTCGGACATTTATCCGCGACGCGATTGTATTGAGCAAGCGCGGCCTCGTTCGATAGGTGCTTGCGATTTTGCTCCGCTTCGATAGTTTGGACCGGTGGAACGTTCATCAGGCACAGCGTCCGCGAGGCTTCAGCGCGTCGAGGCCGAAGGCAGGCTCGCGGTCAAGCGTGCCGCGCGCGGATCGGTCATTGATCGGCTCTATCAGTCGGGTGCAGCCAAGATCCGGTTTCCGTCGCCCTCGGACAAAACCGTTTGCGAAGCGGTTCTGATCAATACCGCCGGAGGGCTGACCGGAGGCGATCGCCTGTACTGGATACTGCATGCCGGCACCGCAACGAAACTCGTCTGCACGAGCCAGGCCTGCGAACGCATTTATCGGTCGCGGGACAGCGAACCGGCGCGGCTGTCGGTCAGGATCAGCGTCGGCGATAATGCACGGCTGGACTGGCTGCCGCAGGAGACGATCCTGTTCGACGGCTGCGCGCTGGAACGCAGCTTCGATGCTGATCTGGCGCCCAGCGCGAGCCTCCTCATCGTCGAAGCTTTTGTCTTCGGGCGGACCGCAATGGGCGAGATCGTGAACCAGGCGGATGTCAAGGATCGCTGGACGGTCCGCCGTGGAGGACAGCTCGTGTTTGCGGATGCGGTGAGATTCACGGGGAATGATGTGGACAATCGTTTGCGGCGTCGCGCGGTCGCAAAGGGGGATCGTGCCTTGGCGACCGTTGCGCTCATCGCGCCCAATGCGGAGCGGTATCTGAGCCTGATACGCGAGGAGTTTCCCGATATCGCATGCTCAGCCTTTGCTGGCAAGCTTCTTGCTAGGATGACTGCGACTGGGGCTCAGGATCTTCGGAGAGTGCTTATTCCTTTGGCCGAAAAACTGTCGAATGGAAATGCATTGCCGAAAGTTTGGGCGGTTTGATCACAAAAGAGGCGGTCGTGCAGTTGACGCCACGCGAGAAGGACAAGCTTTTGATTGCCATGGCGGCGTCCGTTGCCCGCCGTCGTCTCGAGCGCGGCGTGAAGCTCAATCATCCCGAGGCCGTGGCCCTCATCACGGATTTCGTAGTCGAAGGCGCGCGTGATGGTCGCAGTGTTGCCGATCTGATGGATGCCGGCGCTCACATCATCACCCGCGAACAGGTGATGGGAGGGGTGGCGGAGATGATCGCCGATGTGCAGATAGAGGCGACCTTTCCGGATGGTACCAAGCTCGTCACCGTGCATCAGCCGATCCGATGAAGGGGGAGACAATGATACCAGGCGAAATCTTCACCGCGACCGGCGATATCGAGCTCAATGCAGGATCCGCCATAGTGATGATCAGGGTGGCCAATAGCGGCGATCGGCCGGTTCAAGTCGGCTCGCACTATCATTTCCATGAGGTCAATCCGGGTCTCGTCTTCGATCGGGACAAGGCCTATGGCCGCCGCCTCGATATTCCAGCCGGTACCGCGATACGCTTCGAGCCTGGCCAGACACGTGACGTGCCTCTGGTCCCGATAACGGGTGCGCGCCGCATATTCGGATTTCGTCAGAAAATAATGGGAGCTCTCTGATGCCGGCGCGCATTTCCCGATCATCCTATGCGCAGATGTACGGTCCGACCACTGGCGACCGCGTGCGACTGGCCGATACAGATCTCATCATCGAGGTGGAGAAAGATTTCACCTATTATGGCGAAGAGGTGAAATTCGGCGGCGGCAAGGTCATTCGCGACGGTATGGGCCAAAGTCAGCAGACGCGCAGAGAAGGCGCCGTCGACACGGTGATCACCAATGCTCTCGTTGTCGACCATTGGGGCATCGTCAAAGCCGATGTAGGCTTGAGCGATGGTCGCATAAGTGGGATCGGCAAGTCCGGCAATCCCGATACGCAGCCGAATGTTGATATTGTTATCGGGCCGGGAACCGAGGTGATCGCGGGCGAGGGACGCATTCTCACCGCGGGTGGCATGGATGCGCATATCCATTTCATCTGCCCGCAGCAGATTGAGGAAGCACTGATGTCGGGGATCACCACGATGCTGGGGGGCGGCACGGGGCCGGCACATGGCACGCTGGCAACCACCTGCACGCCAGGCGCTTGGCATATCGAGCGGATGCTCCAGGCGGTGGACGGCTCGCCGATGAATATCGGCATCTCCGCCAAAGGCAATGCATCGATGCCCGGAGCACTCGTCGAAATGATCTCGGCCGGCGCCTGCGCGCTCAAGCTGCACGAGGACTGGGGCACAACGCCGGCGGCGATCGATTGCTGCCTCACGGTTGCCGATGAGCACGATGTCCAGGTTATGATCCACACCGACACGCTCAATGAGTCGGGCTTTGTCGAGGACACCATTGCCGCCATCGACGGTCGCACCATTCACGCTTTTCACACGGAAGGCGCCGGTGGCGGTCATGCGCCCGATATCATCAAGCTCTGCGGCCTTGCCAATGTCATTCCATCCTCGACCAATCCGACCAGGCCTTACACGGTCAACACGGTCGCCGAGCATCTCGATATGCTGATGGTCTGCCATCACCTCGATGCGCGCATCTCTGAAGACATCGCTTTCGCTGAAAGCCGTATCCGTAAAGAGACGATCGCGGCGGAAGACATTCTGCATGACATGGGCGCTTTTTCGATCATCTCCTCCGACAGCCAGGCTATGGGGAGGGTCGGCGAGGTTATCATCCGAACCTGGCAGACCGCGCACAAAATGCGCGTCCAGCGCGGCCGTCTGGCCGATGAGAACGGCGATAACGACAATTACCGAGTCAGGCGCTATATCGCAAAATACACGATCAATCCGGCGATCGCGCATGGGATCGCCCGGCATGTGGGTTCCATCGAGGCGGGCAAACGTGCCGACCTTGTCTTGTGGTCGCCTCCCTTTTTTGGGGTCAAGCCGGACTTGGTGCTCGTCGGCGGCATGATCGCCGCCGCGCCCATGGGGGATCCCAACGCATCCATACCCACGCCGCAGCCGGTGCATTATCGCCCTATGTTCGGGAGTTTCGGCAGGGCGGCGGCGAGGAGCGCGGTGAACTTCGTCTCGAAGGCGGCGCTGGGCCAAAGTGTCGGTGAACGCTATGGCTTGGCGAAGAAGCTGATCGCGGTTGACAACACGCGGTACGGGCTAGGCAAATCCGCGATGATTCACAATGCGGTCACTCCCCGGATCGAAGTCGATCCCGAGACTTATGAAGTGCGTGCCGACGGCGAGTTGCTGACCTGCGAGCCGGCGCAGGTGCTGCCTATGACGCAACGCTACTTCCTGTTCTGACCATGCGTGCGCTGGAGATCCAAAGACACGGAACATGGGCGGGCCCGCCGTCCGATCGTATCACGCTCGATTTTGATGATCGCTGCCGGCGCCGTATTGCCATGAAGAGCGACGGCGGCTTGAGTTTCCTTCTCGATCTCGCGGCGCCACCCTATTTGCGGGAAGGCGATGCGGTGGTTCTCGAAGACGGACGTCTGGTCGAAGTCCGGGTCAAGAGCGAAGAGCTTGCCGAGATTCGCGGCCGTGACCCTTGGCATCTGACCACCCTCGCCTGGCATCTGGGAAACCGGCACCTCGCCGCGCAGATCGAGGCGGATCGCATTCTCATCCGCCACGATCCTGTGGTCGCCCATATGCTGGAGCATCAGGGCGCCAGGGTGACGCGTGTGCGGGAGCCGTTCAGTCCGGAAGGCGGTGCCTATTTGGCGCATCATGGTCATGAGCACTGAAACCCTGACTTTGGTGCGGCTGATGACGTGGCTGTCGCCTTCATTTCCGATCGGAGCCTTCAGCTATTCGCACGGCCTGGAACAGGCTGTTCATCAGGGCATCATCGCTTCGCGGAATGACCTCGCAGAGTGGATCGAGGATATGATCTCGCATGGCAGCCTTTGGAATGACGCCGTGCTGCTCGCTGAAGCCTGGCACGCGACCGTTGACGGCGACTTGCGGCGGTTGCGTCAGGTCGCGCAGTGGGGCGAGGCGATGGCGGTCAGCGCAGAGCGTCATTTGGAAACCATGGAGCAAGGACGTTCATTCCTCAAGGCGGCGCGGGCCTGGGGTAATACGCCTGGCGACTGCTCGCAGATGCCCTACCCGGTGGCAGTTGGGGGCGTCGCGGCACGCCTGAAGGCAAGCTTGGAAAATGCCTGCACAGCGCATCTCCAGGCCTGTGCAGGCAATCTCATCTCGGCCGGAGTGCGCCTCATTCCGCTCGGTCAAACGGAGGGAACGTTGATCATGGCAGGTCTGGAAGACCTGATCGTAGCTGTTGCAGGTAAGGCGGCCAGGTCCTCGCTGGCCGATCTCGGCAGCGCCACCTTCGCCGTCGACATGGCCTCGATGCGGCATGAAATTCTGCCCGTCAGGGTGTTTCGCTCATGAGTCGGATGCACGGACCTTTGCGCGTCGGTATCGGCGGCCCTGTCGGCTCTGGTAAGACGACATTGACGGAAAAGCTCTGCAAGGCGATGCGCGCGCGCTGGTCGATCGCCGTCGTCACCAACGACATATACACCAAGGAAGATGCGTTGATCCTCAACCGGCTGCAGGCGCTGCCGGAGGATCGCATCATGGGGGTCGAGACCGGCGGATGTCCACATACAGCGATCCGTGAGGATGCTTCAATCAATCTCGGGGCGATCGCCGAGCTCAATCGCCGGCATCCCGATCTCGATGTTATCTTCATAGAATCTGGCGGGGACAATCTGGCGGCGACTTTCTCGCCCGAGCTCGCCGATCTGACGCTCTACGTCATCAGCGTGTGCCAGGGCGAGAAGATCCCGCGCAAGGGTGGGCCGGCTATCACCCGCTCGGATCTCCTCGTCATCAACAAGATGGATCTCGCTCCGCATGTCGGAGCCGATCTCGAGATCATGGCGGCGGATACGCGACGCGTGCGTGGTGAGCGGCCCTATGTCTTTACCGATCTCCTGCGCCACAAGGGTGTGATTGAGATTGTGAGGACAATCGAAGAGTTGGGCGGCATGACGCTGTCATGAATCCTGTGACTGACCGCGAAGGGCGAATTCCACCTGGCTGGTCGAGGTGATCCAATCCATGAACCGCTCGATCAGCGGTTCACCTGCGCGGGCTTCCGGGCAGATGCAGTAATAGCTGCGTGCCGCCTCGATGCCGATGCTGTAGGGGCGCACGAGGCGCCCCGACTTCAGATAATCCTGCGCCAGGAGATCGCTGACGAGGGCGAGGCCCTTGCCCTCCAAGGCTGCCGCGATCGCCATCATCAAAGTGCCGAAATAGGCGTTATGCCTGGGAGCGCGGCGGATCCTGGCGGCCGACAGCCAGCGCCGCCACTCAGTGCCGTCATCCTCGTGCAGCAACCATTGGTCGGTGATGTCGGCGAGGGAGCGCAGACCGTCGGCGGAATTGAGGAGCGCCGGGCTGCAGAGCGGCCGCAATTTGACCGTGGCGATCAGGCGCCAGCCAAAACCCTCCTTGGGCGGCGTGCCATAGACGATGGCGACATCGGTCTGCCGCCAATCCACCTGCGCCATGTCCAGCGCCGCCGTCATCTTGAAGGACGAGAGCCCGAAGCTCTGGCAGAACTCGAACATCAACGAGGACAGCCATGCGACGCCGAGCGCCGGGGGCACGGACAGGCGAAGGCTGTCAGCCTCTTTCAGGTCCGGATGCGCCGCAAGCTCGCTCACGCAGCTGCCGATATCGTCGAGCGCGGCGGTAACGGTCCGACGCAGTTCATTCCCACGCGCCGTAAGCCTGATGCGTCGCCCGTCGCGCTCGAACAGGTCGACGGCGAGCGAGGATTGCAGCTTGCGGAGCTGTTGGCTGACGGCCCCGGGCGTGAGGTTGAGTTCGAGCGCCGCCGCGCCGACATGGCCAAGGCGTGCGACCGCTTCGAAAGCCCGCAAATAGCCGAGCTCAAGCCTGTTCATGGGATATGTCTGTTTAGTCATTCTAAATAGAAATTCAGCAAATCAAATAGTTTGTCAACACGTTGACCCCTCCTTAAGCTCTCGTCCCGTCACTTCAGGGATGAACCATGTCCATCAACGCCAGACCCTTCAATTATCCGTATGACGGCAATCTCGACCCCGCCGTTACCGCCTTGCTGGTCATCGATCTGCAGATCGACTTCCTCTCAGCCGATGGTTATTTCGCCCGCAAGGGTTACGATCCCTCGCCGTTGCGCGCGATCATCCCCAATGTGAACGCTCTCATCGCCGCGGCGCGCGAAGCGGGTTGCACCATCGTGCATACACGCCAAGGCTACCGTGCCGATCGGGCCGACATGACGCCTTATGAAGTGTGGCGCCGGCAGCGCGCCGGAATCGACAACACGCAGGTTCTGCTGCGGTCATCGCCCGGCTACGAAATCGTCCCCGAGATCGACGTTCAATCCGCAGACATCATCGTCGACAAGACGGCCAACGGCGCGTTCACTTACACCGATCTCGAGCACGTGCTGCGTGCCCGCGGCATCACCCATTTACTGTTCACCGGCTGCACCACCGATGTCTGCGTGCATACGACACTGCGCGAGGCGCAGGATCGCAATTTCCAGAATCTGCTGATCGAGGACGCCTGCGCCAGCGGCGATGCCTATGCCCATGAAGCGGCGGTCCATATGGTCACTGTGGAGGACGGCATTTTTGGCGTCGTCGCCAAGACTGAGGATGTCATCACCGGTCTGAAGGGCGTACGCCGCTGAGGCGGCAACGAGAGAAGTCCATGCCTTATTTCATTTCCCTCATGCGGCTCACCCAGAAGGGCCTCGATGAGCTTGGTAATTCACCTGAGCGCGGGCGCATCAGCAAGGAGCGCGTCGAAGCCCTCGGCGGCCGTAGCATCTGCCTCTATGCCACGATGGGGACTTATGACTTCGTGCAGGTCTTCGAGATGCCCGACGAGGCCAGCATGATGCAATATGTGATGACTGCGCGGCGTGATGGCCATGTCGAACCGCTGATTCTCCCGGCCTTCGACGCGTCCGAATGGTCGGGTATCGTCGACAAACTCAAGCTCGGCAAATAGGAGGGCGGAGGTGCAGGCGCCCGACTGCCTCGTCATCTCCCGCCGGCAAGAATGAAGACCATACACGCCGCCTTCAATTCGACCAAAGGTGGTGAGTGTCCTTGAGTGCCTGTGTAAGCAGGGCAAGCTCTTGCGTTGTGATTCCATTCCCGGAGAGCGAGTCGGCATGGATGTCGAGAGCGCAGAGTATGACTTGAGATACCTGGCGGCCTTGTTCGGTCAACTCGATGAGACTCGATCTCTTGTCCCATTGCGGTCTGGATAGTTTGACATACCCGCCTTCGGTCAGCTTTGTGATGTTGCGGCTAAGGTTCGTTCCTTCAAACTGTCCTAGCGCCTGAAGCTGCCCGAGAGATACGGGCTTTTCGCTGGCATGACAAAGGATCAGTGCCTGTTCGGCGTTCAAGGCATTGTTTCGGCGGTCATCCGGATAGCGCCGGTGCAATATCTCAACTGATTGTAGCATCTGAGAAAAATGCATGTTTTTGTGAACGAGATCGATCTCGTCATAATCGCTATTGACCGCGGCAGATGAGTTCATTCGTCTGTGTTCCTTTCGCAACAGCATGTACCGCGCGAGGTTATAATGCTTCGAAAGGGCAAAGCGGAAAATTGGATAAATGCAATTAACCATGCGGTATTCGGACAAGTGGCGGGAATCGCTGGCTTCGGGGCGAAGTGCGCGAATACTTTCCTGTTTCAATGATTGTCGCTGTCCGCTTTGAAGGTTAATCCAGCGGGACCCAATCTGAGTGTCTGGTCAATCCATCCCAAGACCGGAATAGGGTGCCGTCAGGTCCCAGATCAAGCCCGAAACATTGCGCTTGATGGAGGCCTCGCCACGAAGCGCTGACGGGGTGAGCTGTTCGAGCACCCTGGTGCCGAAGCCCCTGGACACAGCGTTGTCGACTCTGGGGCCGCCGGTTTCCTCCCAACGCAAGCTGAACCGCTGCGCGCCAGGCTCACCATCGAGCCGCCACGTCACGCTGACCTGGCCATGCGGCAGCGAGAAGGATCCATGCTTGGTGGCATTCGTCGCGAGTTCATGAAAGGCCATGCCGAGATACTGTGCCGCCGTCGACGATAGCCGCACTTGCGGCCCATGCGTGCTGAGCCTGTCCCGCACGCCAAAGTTGTCGAGATGGGCGATCAGAAGTTCCTGCAGATCGGCGCCGTCCTCCTCGCCGTGGACGAGCAGATCGTGCGAGCGCGATAGCGCGGTGATCCGCGACTGGATCAGTGCGTCAAATTCGTCGCGCGACTGAGCTTGCTTGCTGGTCTCGCGGATCACGGCGAGGATGACGGCATATTGATTCTTCACCCGATGCGAGAGTTCCCGCATCAGCATTGTGATGCGCGCCTCGGCCTTTTTTCTGCGCGTGGTGTCCTGGGTAATGCCGATAAAGTGCCGGCCGTCCTGGTCCACCGAGACGCGGTGGTTCTCCAGCCAGATCATTTTTCCATCGGGGCGATAGAAGCGATATTCATCACGCGGCGGCGGCGGCTCGCCATCCTTCATGCGTTTGCGCGCTTCGCTCATGCGTATACGGTCTTCCGGATGCACCATAGACAGGAAGCGCTCGGCCGATGGCGCGTCATTGGCCGGATCGAGGCCGATCAGGCGATAGAAATTGTCGTCCCAGGTCAATCGCCCATCGGGGGCGATCTCCCAGCTCGCCATATCGGCAGCCTTGAACGCGAGCTCGAGACGCCGCCGCTCGAGCTGCAAGGTTCGCCGTTCGCGCTCGAGTCGCTGTACTGATTTATCAAGCAGGTTTACGACGAAGAGGATCAGGCTGCAGACAATGACGAAGCCGATCACCGCGGCGATGTCCCATAGGAGTGAGTGCGGCGCGGTCTCCGAGGTACTTATGAAATAGACAGCAAGAGCGGTGCAAGCGATCAGGGCGGCAATTCCGGCTCGCCGTCCCCCGACAAAGGCGCTCAGCAGAACGGCCGGGTAGAGCGTGAGAAATGGCGGCATGCCGGGCAGCGCCAGACGAATGCCAGCAGCGATCACGACGAATGCCGCTGCCGCCGTGAAACCATAGCCCGGACGCTGCCTCAGCGACGGCAGCCGTCTGTCAATCCACACCGCTCTCTCCCTGCTGAGGGAACCATATCACGACGGCAGAGAAGCGCTATGTCCGAAGCTCAGTCGCGAACACCGCCGATCCGGGCCAATGCGTGATCCCTGCTGGCCGTGTAGGTGACCTCGTTCGGCTTCAACGCCACAGCCCTTTCGATCATCGCAAGGGCGGCTTCATAAGCCTCCTTTGCGCCTTTTCTGTCGCCTTGTTCCTCGAGGACATAACCGCTGTTTATCTCTGCCTTGTAGATGTCATAGAGGAACTCAGGATTCTCGGGCTCGAGGCCGGACGCCTTTACCGCCTGCTTCTTTGCCGCCTCGAACAGCTTCAACGCATCCTGTGGGAAGTTCTTCGTATAGGAGTTGGCGACATCCATATACGCTTGATGCAGGTCGCGCAGGCTGTTGGTGTTGTCCGGGAAACGCTTATTGAATGCCTTTGCCGCCTCGAGTTTCAAATCGTTCTGCGCGAAGAAGCCCTGCCAGTCATTCAGCTTGCTTTTGTCAAATGCCACGCGGCCATGGAAGACGATGACGTCACTCTGATAGACCTGCTTGTCCGGATGCGCCTCGGCCACTTTGATCGCATAATCCAGGCCGGCTTGATCATAGGTCAGCGCGTTCGCATAGTCCTTGAGCTGGACGTAGGATCCCGCAAGCTTGGTATGATAGAGGGTAGCGTTGCGTTGCCACTCGACGTTCTCGGGATCGAGGCTCGCGAGCTTGAGCACTGCCTCGTGAGCTTTCTTGCTGTAGCCAATGGCCGTCACGTCGTCGGGAACGAACTCGTACCAGGTGGCCATCCTTTCATAGGAGGTGACCAGATCCGCGACCCACAGCTTGTTCGTCGGATCGGCGTTCACCAGTGTCTGGCGAATTTCGTTGGCCGCTTTGTAGGCGGCGAGCGATTTCTCCGCATCCTCCTTGGTTATGAGGTTGTCGCCGAAATACGTCGTCTCGCCGATCCTTTCGAGCACGCCGGCAAAACCGCGCTGCCACGCCGTATTCTTGGGATCGGCCGCGATGAGGCGCTTGATGATCGCCGCTGCCGACTCTAGTGACGTCAAAGCGGGTTTGGCGCCGTCTTCGCTGTATTGCTTGTGGGCCCGGGCCTCATCGAATTGTATGGCGCCCATCGCTTCATAGGCGCTTGCGAGGTCGAATTGCCGCAAGGCATCGTCCGGCCTGGCATCCGCCAGCTTCCGGGCAAGGTCGAGACTCGCCTGATAGGATTGGAGGGCCTCGGGGAGCTTCTTGCCTTCCTGCTGGAGCTCACCGATGAGCCGGTGACTGCGCGCCAGCGTAGTCTCCCAATCGTCATTGGCCGCATCGCTCGCAACCAAGCCTTTCACGATGTCGCGGCTGGCCTCATAGGAGGCCAGTGCCATTTGCGGATTGCCTTGCAGCTTATGCAGGGCGCCGACCTTGAGATAGGCGGCAGCTTCCAGACCGCGTGCGGCGCCATCGGCGGGGTGGGCCTGGGCGAGCTTCCTGCGCAAGGAGAGCCCATGTTCATAGGCGGCAAGAGCGCCGTTGGAATCCCCCTGGTCACGCAGGACATCGCCCAGCTTGAGCGTGCTGAGAGCGAGTTGGTGACTCCAGGTGCGACCATCCGGCTGCGCATCGGCGAGGTGCGTCGCCGCGGCTTGTCCCGCCTCGAACGCCTTTCGGGCCTTCGCCAGATCGCCGACGGTCACATAAAGGTCGCCCAAGTCATTGAGTGTCTGCAACTGCTGTTCACGCTGCTCATCCGGCAATGCTTCGCGACTGACTTCACCATAAAGCGCCGTCGCCTGTTCATAGCTGGCAATGGCGAGGTCATATTTGAGATCGGCACGCGAGGCGCCGCCGCTGATCGCATGTGTGGTCGCTTCCGACAAAGTGCGCTCGAGGAAATTTGCCTTCAGCGCATCCCGTGAGGTGGAATCGATGGTTGCCGCAGCCGCGAGCTTGCCGCGCGCCGTGTCGAAGGCACCGAGCGCCAGTTGCTGTTCCGCTTCCTGCCGCAGCTTCGTTACCGCCGGATCGGTCGATGACAGCGTCCGCATCTGGTTGCGCGTCGTCACGAAGGCATCGGCCGCATCGGCCAGCTTCCGGGTACGCTGCTCCAATGTCAGGTCCTTCGCGTCCGAGGAGATCAGCGCGCCATAAAGCGGCGCCAGCGGCATGTCCTTCTCAAGCGCCAGCCGCTCGATCTCGTCGCGCAGATCCGGCGTGACGTCCGCCATGGCGAGGAGCAGTCTTTCGCGTTCCGGGAGCTTGTCGGCGGTCGTGGCCGCGAAGAACAGCTTGGGCAGGCCGTTCTCGATATAGGGCAGTTGGTTGCCGCGCGACTGATCATAGACTTCCTGCTGGACAAGGGTGAGGGCGGAGCGGATCTCCAGACCGTCGGTGCCGAGATATTTGGCAAGCGCCGTGGTGAAGGGCGAGTTGGGGCCCTGGCCGTCGGAGGCGGTGGCGCCTGGAGCAGCCGAGAAGGCGAAGAGCACGTTTTCAGCGCGGCCCATCCGGCCGAGTCCCGGCCTCACATCGAGTTGCGCCTGCGGCTCCTCGACCACCATGGCGCCGCGGCTCGTTCCGTCGGCGCTTCCGCCTCCTAAGGGATCATTACGGCAGGCATCAAGCATGATGATGCCGACCTTACCGATCTCGGCGACGACGGCGCGGATCTCATCGAGCGGCATGGCCGAGGATCTGAGCGCGTCGACCGTATGCGCCGCGGCATCGGTAGGAAGCAGGAAGTTCTGCCCCGAGATCTCGACGCCATGGCCGGCGAAGAACACCAGCGCCACGTCGGCGCCTGCCGCATCCTCGCGAAAATCCTCAAGCGCACGGCGCATGCGCTTCAAGTCGCGGTTCGATTCGAGCGTGACCTCGAAGCCGAGATTCTCGAGAGTCTTTTCGATGCTGAGCGCGTCATTGACCGCATTCGAGAGCGGGCGGATGGTCTTGTAATCGTCGGCGCCCATGACCAGCGCGACGCGCTTTTCGGCAAGCGCGTGGAGTGGGGTCACGAGAATGAAGAATGCGGTCGCAGTAATGCGCAGCACGAGGAGCCTCCCGGATCTATCGGGCCGCAAGACACCACGCCAATAAGGCGGCCGCAAGCCTGATTTTGTGCTTTCGGATGGCCGGATTTTGACGAAACGGCAGTATCGAGGTGTCTAGAGTTTGAAGGAGTAGAGCATTGCCGTCTCCGCCCTGCGTCTGAAGCTCTCATAGAAGGCCCGGGCTTCGAGATTTTCCGATTCGGTACCAAGCCAGGCTTCGCCGCAGCCAAGCTGCCGGCCAAGAGTGAAGGCGGCCTGCATAAGCCGTGTTGCAACGCCCCGACGACGGGCTGAGGCGGTGACGCCCACCTCATCGATGAACAGGTCGCCCGGACGGTTTTCCGGATGCTCATAGGACAGGGCGGTCAGTTGCCCGACGATGACGCTCTTCTCGATGGCGGCGAAGAGATGGTGCCCGGGAAGAGCCAGATATCGGCTGAGCTTGGCACACGCGATTGGATCGTCGAAGACGTCCTCGGCGATATTCTCGAACAGGCCTTCATCGCCCGGCGCGCAGAGATGACTGGTGATCTCGTCCATGGGGACGGGCTTAGGCCGCCCCCCGGGTCAGATCAAGCACCACGCGGCCGACGATCTTGCCCTGGCGCATCTCCTCGAGGACCGCATTGACATCGAAGAGGGACGTCGTCCTGATCTTGGCGCGCACGAGGCCATTGGCGGCGAAATCGAGCGCCTCATGGAGGTCGGCGCGGGTGCCGACATTCGAGCCGCGGATGGTCAATTCCCAATTGGTGATCGCCGCGATCGAGGTCCGGATCTCATCCGACTTGCCGCCGGGCAGCCCGATATAGGCGACGGTGCCGGCGGGCCTGAGCATCAGGATCGCCTGCTCGAAGGCCTTGCTCGCCACCGCGGTGACCACCGCGGCATGGGCGCCGCCGATCTTCGTCTGGATCGCGGCAACGGCGTCTTCCCGCGCTCCGTTGACCAGAACCTCGGCGCCCAGCGACTTGGCGAGTGCGAGCTTGTCCTCCGCGACATCGACCGCCGCCACGCGCAATCCCATGGCGCGCGCATATTGAACAGCGATATGGCCGAGGCCGCCAATGCCGAGCACCGCGACCCATTGGCCGGGCCGGGCGCCGGTGCGCTTCAGGCCGCGATAGGTGGTGACGCCGGCGCAAAGGATCGGCGCCAGCTCGAAGAAATCGGCATCGGCCGGCAGGCGGCCGACATAGGCGGCGGGTGCCACCATATATTCCGCATAGCCACCGGGCTTCGAATAGCCGGTCGCCTCGCCCGATTTGCAGATCGTCTCCATGCCGGCGAGACAGAATTCGCAGGCGCCGCAGGAGGAATACATCCAGGGCACGCCCACCGGATCGCCGGTTTTGAAGCCCGTCACGCCCGGGCCGAGGGCGGCGACATGACCGGCCACTTCATGACCGGGAATGAGCGGCAGATTGGGCAACGGCGACCAGTCGCCCTCGATCGCATGCAGATCACTGTGGCACACGCCGCAGGCCTTCACCTTGATCAGGATTTCGCCATGGCCAGCCTCGGGGATGGCGACATCTTCGATCGCGAGTCTGTCCTTGATCTTGTGCAGGACTGCCGCTTTCATCGTCTTCGCCATGATCTGTTCCCCTCCGCTCTGTGTATTGTGAGGAAGCAAACTAGATTTTCCGACCGCCAAGTGACCATATCCCCAAAGCGATAGGGGGATGCGGAAAACCAAACTGCTATCTCTGGTCGGGAAAGCCAAATACAATGCGCCATCAGAGAGGGGTTCGATTGGTGACAAACCAAGCACCACGCCGCCATTTGCTGCTTGACAGCTTCAGCCGCAGCGCTGTCGAGCTGACGCAGGCGCTGGAGACCAGCAATTTTGTTCCCGCCCTCCTGGGGGCGGTGCAGCGCATCGTTCATGCCGATTTCGTCATGGTCTTCGGCTATCGAGGTTCCGATCAGCCAAATCTTCTGGGCGATACGCTCGACCGCGAGCGTCACAGGGTCATCGCCGAGGATTACATCAACGGACCCTATCTGCTCGATCCCTTCTATCAGTTGGTCGAGGACGGGCGGCGAGAAGGCTGTTTCCGCCTGCACGACATCGCCCCGGACCGGTTCCGCCAAAGCGAGTACTATCGCACTCATTACAAGCGCACCGGCATCGGCGAGGAAGTCGGCTTCGTTTTCGACGCCGGCCGCGGCGTCACCGGAGTTACCTCAGTCGCCCGCTGGAGGTCTTCGCCGGGATTTGCGCGCGACGAGCTCGAACTTCTGCAGACCATCGGGCCGGCGATCGGCGCCTTCTGCAGTCGCCATTGGAGCCGGATCAGTCGGGCCACGCTGGTTGCGGACCACGCGGCCAGCGCCAATGCGGTCTCGGCGCTCGAGGATTTTGCCGGTGGCATCCTCTCGGCGCGGGAGCGGCAGATCATGACCATGATCCTGCAAGGCCATTCTACCCAGTCTCTCGCGCATCACCTCGATATCAGCCCGGGTACGGTGAAGATCCACCGCAAGAACGTGTATCGGAAACTCAATATCTCGACCCAGGCCGAGCTTTTTGCCGCATATCTGGCCTTTGTTCAGTCCCGTGGCGATAGCACCGGCCTATTCCCTGGGGGATATACAAAGCGGCGGCCATCTCTCCGATAATCGGCCACCGCGCTAGAAAACACTTGGGAGGGAAACATGACGAAAAGCTGGTACAGCGATCTGCCGCAATTCTATCAACGCCAGATCAAGGCCGCGGGCCTCGACGAGGCGGGCCTCACCCGTCGCCGCCTGCTGAAGGGCATGGCCGCGAGCGCGGGCGTTACGATGGCCGGGCTGTCCTCACGCCCATCGCAGGCGGCAAGCCAGATGACCTATATGTGTTGGGAAGGCTACAACGATCGCCGCATTATCGATCCGTTCAACAAGGCGAATGACGTCGAGATCGCTTTCGACCTGATCGTCGACAGTCCCGGCGGCTTTGCCAAATTGCAGGCCGGCGCCTCGCGCGAGGTGGACATCGTCTCGAGCGACATGCCCTGGATCACCCGCCTGGGGCCTGCAGGTTTGGCGCAGGAACTCAACCCCGACGACTATTCTGATGTCTATGCAACCTTTTACGATCAGTTCAAACCGCCCTTCGAGCCTTTGATCCATGACGGCAAGACGATCGGCGTCGCCACGCGGTGGGGCTGGGTAGGACCATGCGTCAACACCGACCTCACCAAGCCGGAGATCTGGAAGAGCTATGATCCGGTTTTCGACGATGCCAACAAGGGCAAGATCTGCGTGATGGACTGGGGTGATTGGCCGATCCTGCCGATGGCGCTCCATGCCGGCATCAATCCCTACGAGGAGCTTGACCAGAATGCGCTCGAGGAAGTGCGCAAGGTGCTGCGGGCGATGTTCAAGAACACCCGCACGCTGGTGGCCGACCTGACCCAGGCGCAGAAGGGCTTGCTCGACGGCTCGCTGCTTGGCTGCATTGGCGCCGGTTCATATCTGACGTCCGCCGTGCGCAAGCAGGGTCATAAGAACATCATTGCGGTGGTGCCTGAGCCTAAGAATGGCCTGAAGCAGGGCATCATCTGGGTCGAGGCGACGGCGATCCTCAAGGATACCGATCAGCCGGAGCTGTCGCAGAAGCTCTTGAAGCATGTCGTCTCCAAGGAGTCCGGGCACATCCTGTCGCTCCTCGATTCCACCTGCAACGTCGTGACCAACAAGGCGGTCGAGGGACTCTATACGCCGGAGGAGCGCGATATTCTGCAGGTCGACTATATGTGGACGGCCTGGGACAACTCACAGATGCACCGCATCGCGCCGAATATCGACGAGATGCTGGCTATCTGGCAGGAGGAACTGGCGGCGGCGCAATAGCTCTATCGTCATGTCCGCCATTCTCGACATCCAGGATGTACGGAAATCCTACGGCAGCTATGCCGCGCTGAAAGGCGTATCCTTGAGCGTCAACCAGGGCGAGTTCATCGCCCTGGTCGGCCCGTCGGGCTGCGGCAAGACGACCTTGCTCAAACAGATCGCCGGCTTCGAGGAGCCGGATGCCGGACGCATCGCGATTGCCGGAGCCGACATGGCCGGTGTGCCGGCGGCAAGGCGGCCGACCAGCATGGTATTCCAGAAGCTGGCGCTCTTCCCGCATATGACGGTGGCCGAGAATATCGGCTTTCCGCTGAAGCTGCGCCGGACCGACCCGGCCGAGATCCGAAGGCGCGTCGGCCAGATGATCGAGCTGATGCAGCTCAAGGGCGAATATCTGACGCGCTATCCACGCCAGCTCTCGGGCGGCGAGCAGCAGCGCGTGGCGCTGGCGCGCTCCATGGTTTCGCAGCCGAAGCTTCTACTGCTCGATGAACCGCTCTCGGCCCTCGACGTGAAGCTCAAGAAGGTGCTGCAGGCGGAGCTCAAGCGCCTGCACCGCTCCGTCGGCGTGACTTTCGTGCATGTGACGCATGATCTCGAGGAGGCGATGATGCTCGCCGACCGCATCTGCGTCATGCGGGACGGCGGCGTCCTGCAGCTCGGCACGCCCGCCGATATCTATTATCGCCCCGCCGGCAGCTTCGTCTCGGGCTTCATCGGTGAAACCAATCTGTTGCCGATCACAGTGACGGAGCGCTCCACGACGGGAATCTCCTACAAGGCCATCGATATTACCGATGGCGACGGCCGGATCGCGGCCAATCTTGTATCCGGCAATGTGGCGAAGGGACCGGCAATTCTCATGCTGAGGCCCGAATTGCTGCGCGTGCTGTCAGCGGGTGAGCCGGCCGACGGCGTGATCGGTGCCGAAGTGACCGAGATGTTCGGCAAGGGCGGCACGGTGCAGTATCGCGCCTCGACCGCGAGTGGCCAGACGCTCGTCGTCGAAATCCCCGGCACGTCGTCGCTGCCGATGCGCATTGGCGACAAGGTCAAGTTGGGCTTCACCAAAAAGGATATCTATGTTTTCGAGGCGCAGGCCTGACCATGGCGGAGGAGGTCCCGAGAAGCTGGCGTGACCCGGAGTTGCTGATCAAGGCTCTTCCGACGGTGATCCTGCAGACGACCTGTTTCTTGGCACCTCTGGTGATGACCTTCCTGCTCACCTTTCAACGCAGCCGGAACTTCCAGCTGCAATGGAGCTGGGATCTGTGGACATGGACCGACATCTTCTCCAAGCCGCATTACTGGACGATCCTCGGTCATACGATCGTCATGGCGGCCGCCACTGTCGCGATATGCCTGATCATCGCTTTTCCCATCGCCTATGGGCTCGCCACCCGCTTCAAGCGCTGGGAGAACGAGATCAAGGTGCTCATAACCTTCGCCTTCATTACCGACGCGACGCTCAAGATCTATGGCTGGGCGCTGTTCCTCGACAAGAACGGCATGGCCAACTATGCCTTGGGCTCCATCGGCCTGCCGCCCGAGATGGTCGCCTTTCTCTATACGGACTGGGCGACCTTGCTCGGCATGGTTTATTCGCTGTCCGCCTTCGCGATCTTCACGCTCTATCTCTCGATCAGCAATATCGACCGCTCTTTGATCCTGGCCGCCTATGATGCCGGCGCCGGCAAGTTCAGGGCGCATTGGGAGATCACGCTGCCTCTGTGCAAGCCCGGCATCTGGGCCGGCAGCGTGCTGATATTCCTGCTGAGCGTCGGCGCTTTTCTCGAGCCCAAGGTTCTCGGCGGCGGCAAATCGCCGATGTCGGCGGAACTCATCCGCCAGACCTTCGAGACCCGGGTGAACTGGCCGCTTGGCGCAGCACTCACCCTTGTGCTGATGGTCGTGTCGGTCTTCATCGTGCTGTTGTTCACCCGGCTGATCGGCCTCAAACGGGCAGGGCTTGCCGCATGACCGCCAGGCTTGAGGGCAGGTTCATCGATATCGTGCTGTGGGGCAGTCTCGCCGCTATTCTGATCTTCTTCTATGTCCCGATCTTTACGTTGATCGCCTTCTCCTTTCAGGAAGGGCGATTCCTGACTTTGCCCTTCGAAGGCATCTCGCTACGCTGGTATGGCGAGTTGTTCCGCAATGCCAACGCGCTCAATGCCCTATGGAACTCGACGGTGATCGCGGTCGCGACCACGGTGATCGCGACCGCGATCGGCACGATGGCGGCAATCGTCGCTGTGCGTTACCGGTTCAAAGGCAGGGATGCCTTCCGGCTCCTTGCCGGCGTTCCCCTGGCCTTTCCACAATTGCTTTTGGGCATCGTGCTGCTCTTGTGGTTCTCGGTTCTGGGACGCGCGCTCGACTTCTCAACGGGTTTCACCACGGCGATCATCGGCCATATTGTCTACATCACGCCCTTCGCCATGGTGATCGTCGCCGTGCAGGTCTTCAACTTCGATGCGACCGTCGAGGATGCGGCGCGTGACTGTGGCGCCAGCAATTTCGAAGTCTATCGCTATGTCACCATCCCGCTTCTGTGGCCCGGCATCTTCTCGGCGGCGATATTCGCCTTCCTCCTGAGCTGGGGAAATTTCTATCTGACCTACAGTCTTGCCGGATCGACCCGAACTCTGCCGACATTTATTTTTTCGGGCATCGCCATAGGCTCATCGCCGCTTTATCCGGCGATCGCGACAATCGTTTTCATACCCGGAATTCTGCTGGTGATCCTAGCTAATCGGTTGCGCCGGACATGATGTCGCGCGGTTCGACAGGCGTTATTGCTGACGCATAAGCCGGGGCAATTCCTTGAGAAAGACCGCTCTGACTGCAGGTCCCCGGGGACCTTGTGAAGAGTCATCCTTGCCGACCTCGAGGCGGGCGAAGACGACGCGCTGGCCGCGCTTCTCGGCCCAGCCCACGAACCAGCCGATCGGCTGCGTGCGGTCGAACTGGCCCTTGCTGTTGCGCAGCCAGATGCTGCCGGTCTTGCCATAGACTCGCCATCCGCCCGGAGCGTCGAAGCCGGGGATGATCTTGCGCGTCTTGGCGTGGGCTTCCTTGGCCACAGGCAACGCGTATGACAAAAGCCTGTGGATGAACTGTGCCTGCTCGTCAGGAGAGATCACCAGCGACGAGGCGAGCCAGGCGTGGGTCAGGCCATTGTCCTTGCCCGGGTCGCCCGACACATCCTTGTTGCCGTAATCGAGGGCCGTCACATAGGAGGTGAACTTTTCAAGGCCCAGGCGACGTGCCACCTCGCGTGAATACCAGAGAACGGAATCGCGCTCCCACGCCATCGGATCGACAGTCTTGCGGTCGCGCTTTGGCGCATCGATCCCTTCATGCCAGGTCCAGGCCGGGTCATGGGTGCCTTTCAGGATGCCGGCGTCGAAGCCCATGACCGCGAGAGGAACCTTGAAAGTCGAGGCGGGACTGAAGCGTTCCGCGCAGATGCCCTCGCGATGGATAGATTTGCCGGACGAGGCATCGAGGATCAGGGTGCAGGCCCTGGGCTTCGGCTCTGCTGTAGCGGCGCCAGAAACGAATCCGATCCCAACCAGGATAACGATGACGAACAGCCGCGAAGACGTGAGGAAACGAATCATTCTTGACCAATAGCACAGGCGGAGTCTGATCGTGTTTGCGGGCGGGCAACATACCTATCTTAGGCAACTTTGCTGTCGGTTCACTCTCTGCCTCTGTAATTCTCCTCGGCGGCTTCCCGGATCTCGTGCCAGGTGGCGGGAAAGTCACGCCTGATTTCGGCAAGGACCTCGCGGGCGCGGTGGTCGGTGAAGGCATAAGCCTTGTCATCGGCTCCGATGAAGAAGACATCGCAGGCCATGTCGTCCGGAAACGCCTCGTCATGAATGGGGCGGATGCGCACTTCGAGATCGCCGACCACGATATCGCGTTCGCGCAACGGAATATGCGCCGTGACGATCATCGGGCGGAGGTGTCGGCGAGTCCGCGGGTCAATTCGGCATGGCGCGCCCGATCGGCATCATTCCACCTGTCCTTCATGGTGAGGTCGGCGAGTTCCCTCTCTGCCGGGCTCGCTTCTGCCCAGGCCTTGGCATAGGCCTCTATGTAAAGCGCGTTGCGGCGCCGGCGGGCTTCGGCTTCGGTGAAGATCATCATGTCGTCCCTTTCCTGACGACAGTCTGTCTATACGTTATAGGTGAAAAATGTCAACGCAAAAAACGTATAAAATTGCGAAACGCTGCCTGCCTGACTTGAATTTAGTTCTTGATATGTTCTAAGGAGTTGCGCATGTTGGGTTAGGCTCTCGCGCCTGGGAGGAAGCAAATGAGCATGCAGACTTATTTTGTCGTTCAGCCTTATCTCGAAACCAAGAGGGGGGCACTTGTCGCATTGCCGCCGATACAAGCCAGGGACGCCGATCACGCACGGCGGCTTGTTTCACGCCAGGCCGGAGGCGCGGTCGGGGCGGTAGCCTTTTCGCGGCGCGTCGACCCGGAGGCGGGCGACTATGAGGAGGCGATCGTGCTGCTGCGCTGGGGGCGGGTGCCCGATGATGAGGATCAGGCCGCGGCCTGAATTTCAGCGCGCGTTCTTTTTCCCCACGATTCGATGGCAGACCGGCCAATCGGCGACCGGCTCCATAAAATCGCGCGCCGGCTGATATTGCCGCAGTTTCCACTCCCGTGGCGACCAACTGACGAGCGTCTTGATGATCGCCTCTGCCAGTCCATGGGGCGGCACGTGATAGAGCACGACATCCGTGTCGCGCTCGGGCAGCTTATGCGGGTTGACCCAAGCGATGTCGCCGGGCCGGTAGGCGGGAACCATGGATTCGCCGACGATGAGGATCCCATAGGGATCCCGGACATGTAGGAGTTCGTCCGGCGCCACCAAATAATCGATGGGCGTGTGATCGATGATGAGATGTCCTGTGCCGCCTTGGGCTGCGGCAACGATCGGCAGGCGTCGGCTTCCGGTGCTGCCATCGGGTACAATGACAGGTTCTTCCAGGGGGCGGGGCCGAGGATAGAAGGGGTCACCGAGCTCAAGGATCTCTTCTTCACTCACGGGCGCTTCACCCGATATCGCACGGCCCACGAACAAAGGGATGAGAGCCTTGATGACTTCTGGTGGCAGATAATCCCGGGTGAATTTCTTCGGGTCCTCATAGTGCTGGTAGCCGGAAGGAGTTTTCAGGCCGAGTGCCATTGCGGCCTCCCTCATGCTCACGCCGGCGCGGTTGCGTAGCGCCTTCAAGCGCTGAGTGACGTGAATGAATGTCATGTGACGTTTATAGCGTAAATACTGTACGCAATCAACTTGACATTTGTACGTTTTTAGCGTATAAATACCTGCATGATCATCTTTCTTTCGGAAGCACTGAATGATCGCAAAACCGCCGCTCGAGTAACGCTCGCGGCGGCAGGGCCGGTCGAGCCGCAACCCTCCCCAGAGCTGGCTCCCGGCCCGACCCTTTCCAGTTCCGCCCGCAAGACACGGGCACAGTACTTCTCAAGGCGCAAGACGCCGGCCTTGGTGAACCAGGTACGCACCCTGTATCGGCGCGGAGAACGCTTCTCGGCGATTGCCCGGGCGCTTGCCGTCAATCCCGATACGGTGCGCCGCTGGCTCGACCCGGAATATGAGGATCAGCGACGCAGCCGGACACGCCGGACGATACAGGACGAGAATGTGCTCGCGAATGAGGAGGGAATGCTGCCGACGCTTCCCTTTGTTCCCGGCATCACGGTCTCCGGCCGTTACCGCATGAAGCGGCCGCACCCATAGCCGATTGATCCCAGTCCCTTCCGAACTTGAAAGGAAAGCCGATGAAAGCCGGACGCAAACGCAAGCCGGGGCGCCGCTACGCCTCTGGCAACAGGACAAAGGTGGCGCGCCAGGATGAGGCGCGGCGGGTGGCTCTCGAGGCGCGAATGCGCGTATTCGGTGTCAGTCTCGAAATGGCCGGAAGCGACGCGATGGGCTCGCCTCTAGGACGTCTGTTGCATTGGAATATCATCACCGCGGCGCAGGCCGACGCCGGCTATGATTTTGCGCAGACAATCCGGGCTTATCTGGCAGCCAGCGGCGGCCAGCGACCAAGTCAGGGCAGGGCCGGCTTCCTTCCCGCTCAGGGAAGCTCAAATGGTCAAGGCATGCCAGTAAAGATCCAGGACAAGGCACGCGCCTATATGGAGGCTTTGCACGAGGTCGATCGTCTGGATCCCACATCACCTTCGGCAACCAGTATCGTGTGGGATGTCTGCATCTCGGAGAATGATCGCATGCGCAGCCGCGAGCTGGGACTCTTGCGTTCCGGCCTCAATGCCATCTGCCGGATACAACATCGCGGCATCGTCTCATCGCCGCGACTTAACGCGCATCCCGGCGAAGTGGAATCACTTCGCCAAAAAGGATTCGCGCCAAATTAGTATCTTGGAGCAAATCCCGATCGCCGAAGTCTTCAACATTGGCGGATTTGCTCCAGGAGCCACGCAAGCGCATAATATTGCGACCCCCATTGACTCTCTGTGCCAAGCCATGAGAGTTTGGAAATATCAACATGGATCATTGTCCGCCCGGAGCTTCCCAAGCCGCCGGGCGCTTTCTTTCGGCCCACACAGTGTTGACTACATGGGCCGAAGCGTGAGAGTTGGGAAATATCAAGATGAGAGCATGTGCGCCCGGACGTTACCGTTCCGGGCGTTGTTGTTATCACTCCAGGCGATGGAGGCGAGCATGCCGAAAAGAAAACGCGCCGTTGACCTCTTCCGCCACGAACGCCGCAAGATCCGTGAGAGCGGCGTCCTCGAGGCGTTGATCCAATATGTCGAAGGCAAGCGCGACATGTCGTCAAGCCAGGTTGCCGCAGCCCTTGGACTGCTCATGAAGGCGGTGCCGGATCTGTCGAGCTTCACGCCATTGGTGGCGCATGGCGGGGCGAGGGAAGAGAGGCTCGACGACGCTTCCGCTATAGATTTCCGCGCTATCGATCCTCGACGTTGATGTCGCGCGCGCCGTCCAGCCGCTGCTCGTCCCAAGCCGCAACAAGGGCACATGTGGTGGAAAAAATCCGAGACCCCGGCAAGCAACGGATCACTCATCACTTTCCGTGGCATGCAATCCTTCAATGCGGAGAACGCGCACATGAATGACTACGAGCCCGCCGACGACGGCGCGGTGTTCCGCGATGCGCGTCCCTGGCAAGAATGCATCGCGGACGCCAGGAAGCACTTTCAGGTCTGGCAGGACAAATGTGACAGCATTGACAGCCTCTATGCGGATCTGAAGCGCCTCGCCGACTCAAGCGGCGATCGCGAGTTCCAGATGTTCTGGGCCAATCTGGAAATCATGAAGCCGTCGCTATACTCGAGGTCGCCGCGGCCCGCCGTGGCGACCCGCTTCAACGACATGGCGCCGCTCCCCCGCGCCGCCTCCGAAACGCTCGAGCGGGCGCTCACCGTCAATTTCGAGCTCGAAGACATCAATTCCGTGATGCTGCTCGTCAGGGATGACATGCTCATCAATGGCCGCGGCGTCGCCTGGGTCCGCTACGAAGACGATATCGACCCGGTCGACGGAGCAAGCATCGAGGCTCCCGCGGAACCACAGAACCAGCGTGTTCCCTATGAACATGTCGACCGTGCCGACTTTCTTCATGAGCCCGCGCGCAAGTGGCAGGAGGTGGGCTGGGTGGCGAAGCGCGCCTGGCTGACGCGCGACCAGGGCCTGGCCCGTTTTGGAGACATCTTCGCCACCGTCGATCTCAAGGAACGCAAGGAAGTCTCGGCTAATGGCGACGGTGCCGATTATCAGGGCGAGCGCAAGGGCGAGGTGTGGGAAATCTGGTCGAAGACCAGGAATGTCGTCGTTTGGGTAGCGGAGGGGCTCGACGAAGTCTTGGATATTCGCGAGCCGTTCCTCAGGATCGAAGGCTTTTTTCCATGTCCGAAGCCGGCCTATGCGACATTGGAGCGGCGCAAGCTGATTCCGGTGCCCGATTATTACTTCAGTAGAGATCAGCTCGATGAAATCAACGAGCTGACGGCGCGCATATCCGCACTTGCCGAATCTCTGCGGATGAAGGGCCTTTATGCCGCGGGCGCCGGCGATCTCGCCGAAGCGGTAGAGACGGCGCTGCGCCAGCAGGACAACAATGCCATCCTCGTGCCGGTTGCGAACTTCGCGGCGCTGGGCGGTGCTGCCCTGCGGGACACCATCCTCTGGCTGCCGCTCGCCGAAGTCGCTGCGACCATCAAGGAGTTGATCTTCCTGCGCCGGCAGATCATCGACGATGCCTATCAGATCACCGGTCTCAGCGACATCATGCGCGGGGCGACGGAACCCGCCGAGACGGCTACGGCGCAGGAACTGAAAAGCCAGTATGGATCGGTGCGGATCAGGGAGCGCCAGGCCGAACTGGTCCGGTTCGCCCGAGATCTAGTCCGCATCGCCGGCGAGATCATGGCGGAGAATTTCACGCCGCAAACATTCGTTGCGATGACGCAGATGAACTTGCCGACAGCGGCGACCCTGCAGCGCCAGGCTCAAGAGATCACCACGCAGGCCGGTCAGCAGCTGAAGATTCCGCAGGATCAGGCGACGGCAAATGCACCAGAGCAGCTTCAGCAGCTACAAGCAGACGCGCAGGCCAGGCTGCGGGAACTCGCCGCGACGGTGACGATCGAGCAGGTCGTGGCCCTCTTGCGCGAGCAGCGCATTCGGCCCTTCGTGCTCGAGATCGAGACCGACAGCACCATTCAGGTCGATGAAGACAGCGAGAAGCGGCGGCGCACCGAGTTCCTGGCGTCGCTTGCCAGTGTCATCCAGCAGCTGACACCGCTGGTTCAGACCCAACCAGCGGCAGGACCATTCGCGGCCGAGATGATCAAGTTCGCTGTGGCGCCGTTCCGCGCCGGACGCGCCATGACGGCGGTGATCGACGAGTTTACCGACGCGATCCGCACCCAGGCGCAGCAAGCCACGGCGAGCGCGCAGCCGAGTCCCGAGCTGGTCCTGGCGCAAGCCGAGGCGGCCAAGCTCGACTTCGAGAAGCAGAAGCATGTCGATCAAATGGCGTTGCGCGCGAAGGAGCTCGACCAGACGAATGATCGCGAGATCCGCAAGGCGCGGCTCGAGGGGGACCTCGCCGGCGACGGGGCCGGGCAGCCGGCGGCCTACTCGATGTCCGAGGTGATAACCCAACTGGCCCAGCAGAACGCCCAAGTTCTCCAGGCCCTGGCGATGATCGCCCAAGTGCTCGCGGCGCCGAAGACGGTGACGACGCCGGAGGGCCGCATCTACTCGACGCAACCCGCCCTACCTCAGCAGGGATGAACCAACCATGACCATGCAATACTCGGTCGCGGTGCGCAATGCGCGCCTAGACGTCGTTGAAACCACGATCGGCGTGAGCCCGGTGCTGGAAATCCGCTCCGGCGCGCCGCCGGTCAACTGCGCCGCGGCCGATAGCGGGACCGTGCTCGCCACGGTGAACCTTCCATCCGACTGGATGCTGGCGGCTTCCGCCGGTTCGAAGTCCAAATCCGGCACCTGGCAGGATCTCTCGGCTGACGCCGCGGGCACTGCCGGCCATTTCCGGCTCAAGCAGGGCGGCGCCTGTCATATGCAGGGCACATGTTCCATGACTGGCGGTGGCGGCGACATGATCCTGGACAATACGAACTTCGCCATCGGTCAGGTCTTCACGGTGGTGAATTTCGCGCTGACGGCGGGGAATCCCTGATGGCGGACGATGTCACTCTTCCTGGCACCGGCGCGGTCATCGTCACTGACGATGTCGGCGGCGGCCGGCAGATCCAGCTGGTCAAGCTTGACGGCGGCGCCAATGGCGCATCGGCGCCGGTGGTCTCTGGCGCGCAGGCGAGCGCGAACAGCCTGCCTGTTGTCGGCCCGAACGACGAATTTGTCACGGTGACCGTCGATGTGACGCGGCCGGCCGACACCACCGCCTATGCGGTCGACGACTGTATCTCCAACAGCACATCGGCCCCCACGACATTCACCATCTCCAATGCTGCTAAGGCCTCGGGTGGGTCGGGCCTCATCACCGATATGACCGTCCTCTCCAATAATGATCCGCTTGCCGCGCTGCAGGGAGAGATTTTCCTGTTCGACAGCGCCGTTATTTCACCAAACGACAACGCCGCCTTTCAAGTTTCGGACGCCGATGCGAGAAAGTGCATCGGCAAGATACCCTTCATGCTGGAGGACATCGGCAACAACGAGTTCTTCCACGCGCAGGGTATCAATATCGGCTTCACTTGCGTGGGATCCGCCGATCTACGCTTTCTCTTGCGTGCCAAGAACACCTATGTTCCGGCCAGCGGCGAAGTATTCACTTTTCGCTTGAAGATTCAACGGCTCACTTAGCGGAGGTGCTCATGTACCTGCGCAATCGCGTGCGGATGACAACACGGAAGAAGCCTCCGTCACGCATACTCTTCGGCGCGAGTGCTGTTACTGGAACAGACGCCACGTCCTATTCGTTCACGGGCCTTACGGTTGTAACGCCGCCAGACACACATAGAAATCTCTATGCTTGGATATTCAGCAGTATTGGCAACACAACGCCGGCGCAGACTGAGCCGACCGGGTGTACGATAGGTGGTATTCCCGCCGCACTTGTGTCGCAGTTTTCTCGCGTAGTCGCAACGTCAAGCTGCTGTGTGGCTCTATTTGCTGCCCGCGTTCCCGGAGGAGCAACGGCTACCGTCGCTCCAACTTTCGGTTTCACTGTACGACGCTGCGGCTGCATCCTCGCATCGGCCATTGCGCCACGTCTGATGCCGCCCCTATTTGGGCTCCTAACCGCGACAGGACTGGATGATATTTTCGGGACGGTGCTGGTTCCGAGTGCAGGCTTCATCAGCATTCATAGCCAGAATATCAATACAGCCAGTTCCGACGTTTTCGCGTTTTCCGGGGCTGGAACGGCGGAGCAGACTGACGTGTTTGTCGAAGGCGGTACCCGTATAGCGGCGGCAACTCTTGCCTTCAGCGGCGATCTTTCAATTGTCGGAGCCAACGACTCAGGCATGGACGCTATATGGATGGGGTGGTGAGGCTACACCGCCAGTTTTCGGGTTACCTCTATTAGTGCGTCAGTGATGGTATCAAGCGCCTTGAATTGGCTGCCATAGTTAAGTCCATACTTCTGCTGTTGCGCCAGTCCGTAGTCTGAAGAAATGTGCCAGAAGCGGCCGCCGGAGTTAAATTCAAGGGTAAAGAGTTGGCCAGTTTTTACCTCGCGAATGATGTCGATGCCCATAGCTGGAAGCTGAGGCAATTTGGAGTGAATGCTCTTCGCGAGGTCTATAACCTCTGAGTCGTAGTTGAGAGTTACGCTGCGATCGACGCTGTTGGCAGCCACTTCCATTTCCGTGTCCTCCGAAGTTGCAAGATCTGGCCTTCTTTCAAGCGCCTTCGAGACGATAGAATAGATGGGCCGACCAAGAACCGTCATCACCCGGTAAGACGTCACAAACGGACCAGTATCCACATAACGCTGCGCGAGAAGGCTTTGACCGTGGCGCGGGTCATATTTGGGTAATACTGATGTGTCAGTCCACAAATGAAGATCGGTGGTACGAATTAGACGGACGCCGCGACCTTGTTTGCCCAGGATAGGCTTGATTACAGTGTAAGGCCCCCATTTGGTCTCATCGATCTGCATGTCGGGCTTAATCACATGTGTTTCGGGGACCAGAGCGCCGACGCGTGACAGAAGTTGAATCTCTTCGAGCTTATTTAGAGGAGTGGAGATCAGCCTGGCGCCTCTGATCCGAACGCCAGGATGGTCAATATGGACTGCGACGGGCGAGAAGATGAGGCTCGGCAACTGTGCGGCCTTAGACCAAAAGTCAAACAGCAGTTTCGCCGCGAGCGAGCCAATATGAACCTGGATATCAGGCGCTCGAACGGCGATCAGCTCGCGGACTGTCAGAAAGTCCGTAAGCTTCTGTTTTTCCGGAACGTGCAGAATAACAAGATTGCGCCTATGCGTCATGGCTCTTATTGGGGTTATAGCGACATGGTTTTAGCTTGTAGCATATCCGCAGCAACGTTTGGATAGTTAAACAATGTCCCTCCTGCTGCTTTTCAACGGCGGTGTCATTGGGCCGGTCGAGGGAGACCTCGCTGAAGCGGAAGCCAATGACACGCTATCGGCTTCGGCCGTTCTGGAAATCGTCGCGAATGGGGCGACGACGGAGAGTGACGACGTGGCCCCAGCAGCCGGCGCCGTCGGCCTCGCCGGCTCAGCGACCATTGCTGAGGCGAATGACGTCGCCGCCGCCGCGGCGACGCTGGGCACTGCCGCGCGCCTCGTGGCCGTGGAAGGTGACGATGATCCATCCGCCGGCGGCGCGCTCGCCATCGTTGCATCCGCGACGTGGGGGAGCAAGGCGACATCATCGACGCCTCGGGCGCCGTCGGCATTGCCGCCTCCCTGTCGATTGCGGAAGAGGAGGACACGCTTTCCCTATCGGCGCTCATGCCGACCTGGTACTTGCGCCGCGGCGGCGACGACGCATGGGTCCAATACGAGTGCCGGCAGCGCGAGTGGGAAGAACAGCTTCGCCTGATCATCGATCGATCCTGGCGCATCGCCAATGGTGAAATCAATCCAATCACCTTTGAGCCGATCCCGCCGCCGGATCACAGTGCCGTCGTCGGCGAGTTGATCCATCGGGCCCTGACGCTCGACCAGGCGAGGACAGAGGCTTTCATCGCCGAGCAGGAACGTCTGCAGGAAGAGGAAGCGATCGCCATTTTGCTGGTGGCCTCCTAGAGCGCTTCCCGCGAAAGTTGCTCGACTTTCGCGACAAGGAAGCGCTCCAGGTTTATGCAATCGAGCCTTTTCATCCCATTTTGATCGAATCCATTGATTCGATCAAAACGGGAAAGGCTCCAGGAGTGGACATGACCGTTATCTTCCGGATTTCGCATGGTTCCCAGCCCGCCTTCAGTAAGCGCTCGATCCTGGGGACGCCGAACGTGATTGTCGACGAGATGCCGCCGACGAAGAACATGGCCGACGGCAGATTCTACACCTCGAAGCGAAAGTTTCGCGAGGTGACACGGGCGCACGGCCTGGTCGAGGTTGGCAACGACCCCGCCATGTTCCGCCGTCGCTCGTCGCCGAAACCCGATCGCGGTTCCGTGAAGGCCGCCGTGCACCGGGCATTCTCCCGCGCCGGACTTGGCGTCTAGCTCTCTCTCAGACAGAGGATATGTTCATGATTGATGATGCCGGAGCGGCGCCCGCCGCAACCGAACCTACGTATTTTCAGAATGATGTCGCCTCCCAGGAGACCGCCGTCGAGCGTTCGCAAGAGACAGCACGCAGCTCGCTCGATCGTGCCTTCGCCGTGATCGACGCGCAAGAGAACGAGCCTTCCGGATCCGTAGGAAAGAGAGCGCCGGCGGGCGAGGTCAGTCAGTCGGTGTCCAGCGCCGAGGCGCCGGCGCGCTTCTCGATCGATGCCAGGGCTGTCTGGAACGATGTGCCGGATGCGGTAAAAGGTGAAGTCGGCCGTGCAATACGTGAGCTCGAGGGTGGGCTCATGCAATATCAGCAGGCCTTCGAGCCGCTGAAACCCTACTTTCAGATGGCTCAGCAATCCGAGACCACAATACAAGAGGCTCTCGAGCGATATACCGCACTGGATGGTGCGTTGATTTCCGAGAAGCCCGAGGAGCGCCTGCGCGCGATCGAGAGCGTCCTCGGCTATGCGGGCGTCACGCCACACGACTATGCCCAGTATATCCTGAACCAGAAGCCCGACGAAGCACAGGCGCGAAGCGATCAGACCATCCGCGCTTTGCGCCAGGAGCTGGCTGACTTGCGCAATCAGCTGGGTGGCGTCTCCAGATCCATTCAGCAGCGCCACGCGGACGATGCCTTGAGGCAGGTCGAGGCGTTCGCCGCGGAGAATCCCAGACTGCATGAGTCGGACCTCCAGTTGATGATCGTGCGGCTCCTCGAGACGCAGATGGCCGACACGCTTCAGAGCGCCTACGAAATGGCGGAGCGGCTCATTCCCGCACCGGTTGCCGGCGCTCCACTTGCCGCCCCGGTGGCGGCAAATCGCAGGGCCGGCGCGGCTCAGACCCGCAACGGCAACTTGTCTGTAACAGGTGCTCCAGGCTCCGGCTCAAACCCGGCGAAGCGCAAGGCCCCGTCATCCGCCCGGGAAAGTGTCGACAGCGCTTTTACGTCGCTCGGCCTCGGGTGATCCCCAACATTGCCATTAAGGAGATGTCGCGATGGCACTGAACACCAATGAGCGCCTGCAAGAGGCGTTCTCGCTGGCCTTGGAGGATCGGTCGCAGGGTTATGCCGACCTTGTGTCGAACTCCAACGCGCTGCTCTTCGTCATGAAGAAGCGCAACCAGTTCAAGACCTTCTCGGGTCCGACGATCCGCGAGCGTCTGCTCTACAACGAAAGCGGCACCTATACCCGCTATTCCGGCTACGAGTTCCTCAACCCGCAGCCGGCCGAACTCTTCAACGATGCTGAGTTCACGCCCAAGCTCGCCGCCGTGTCGGTGACCTTGTCGAACGAGGACATCCTGAAGAACTCAGGGACGAGCCAGCTCAAGGACATCATGGAGGAGCACATCACGGCGGCCGAGCAGGAGCTCACCGACCGTTTTGTGGAAGACCTCCACAGCAACGGCACCGCCGCCAATCAGATCGGCGGCCTGCAGCTGGTCCTGCCCACGGTGGTGAACTCCGGCACTTATGGCGGTATCGCCCGGTCGAACGCCATCTGGCAGACTTCGGCCTTCGACGCCAACTCGGCCTTCCCAGGCATCACCCAGGTCGACAGCACGACGGTGCGGCGGATCTTCGAGAACATCATGATCCAGCGCAGCCGCGGGCCGAAGGGCCCGAACCTGATCCTGTCCTCGCAGGAGCACTATACGGCCTATGCCGGGGCACTCGTGGCAATCCAGCAGGTGACGAATGAGAACGAGCTCGGCGCCCTCGGCTTCACGTCGCTGCGCCTCCACAGCGCCAACAAGAAGGTCGATGTCGTGCTGGAAGGCGGCATCGGCTCCGCCATGCCCGCCAATACCAGCTACTTCATCGACACCACGGCCTTACGCTTCCGCTATCACCCGGATCGCAACTTCGTCCGCTTCGGTGGAAAGCAAATGCCCATAAACCAGGACGCCATCGTCCAGCATATCGGCTTCTTCGGCGAGCTGACCATGAACAACCCGTTGCACATGGCCAAGCTCTACGATTCGACGCCGTAAGAGAGGAGAGCGAACACATGTCCAACCCCTCCAAGAGCATCAGCCCCACGCTGGGCGTCAATCTGGGTGCGATCTATCCGCCCTCCGATCCGCTCTACAACGAGCTGCCGAGCCTCGGCACCGTGGTGCGCGCCAAGAACGGCCGGATGTATGTCCTGGCCCAGGCCTCGGCCGGCATCGCCGACAATACGACGGTGATCCTGACTGAGCCCGCGATGACCGTCGCTGGCGGTGCCGGCGCCTGGACCACGCGGTCCGGCGCTCTCAGCACGGGTGACCGTGCCTGGGTCGAGAGCAACGCCATCTAGACAGCTACAAGGCGGGGCCCCGGTCCCGCCTTTCTTCCGCACCCTCTCAGAAAGGAACCTTCACCATGGATGCCTCGAGCACCAAGCATCTGCATATCGAGTTCAAGAACGTCGCCGTCGAGAACCGCACCAAGTCTCTGAAAGAAGGCCGGCCGATCTTCGACCAGCAGGAACAGGTCCATATCAAGTTCGTCGGCGACACCCGCAAGGAGCTAGTCGCTCCGGCGCATGAGAAGTGCATCCGCGATCCCGCGACCAATCTGTGGGTGAGCTATGCCCAGCTCTATCACCGCCATTACGAGGCCTTCAAATCGGGCGAGGCCGCGATCGGCGAGGGGACGCCGATTTCCGAGCTGCCTTTCCTGACCGAAGCGCGCCGCGCCGAGCTCAGGGCGCTCCATATCCATACCGCGGAGGGCCTGGCCCAGCTCGAGGGCGCGAACCTGTCGCGCCTCGGCATGTTCGGCCGCGAGCTCAAGGAGCAGGCCAAGAACTATATCGAGCGGGCCAAGGAGACGGCGCTCGAAAGCCGGCTGTCGGCTGAGAATGCGGCGCTCAAGGCGCAGCTCGAGGCTTTGACGCTGCAGGTGCATGCGATGCAGCCTGTCCCGACGCCAGGCCCGATGACACTTCCGGGCGCCGAGCCGGCTGGCGATGACGAGCAGGCCTCCTCGATCTTCTCAGGCTGGGAAGACAGCGTGCTGCGCGTCTTCATCAAGGAGCGCACCGGCGCCGCGCCAAAGGGCCAGCCCAGCCATGCCACGCTCGTCCGCCTGGCCGAGGAAGCAAACGCCAAAGAGGCCGCCTGACCATGACTATCCTCACCGCAATTCAGAATGTCTCCGCTGCGATCGCTCTCAACCGGCCGGAAGCCGTCTTCAGCTCGACCGAGCGCGAGCATTTTGAATTGCAGGTGCTGGCGAACACGGCCGGGCTCTATATCGCCAAGGACTACGAGTGGCAGGCGCTCAGGGTCGTCGGCACGCTCACCGGCGACGGCACGAAAACGGCCTTCGACCTGCCGGCGGATTACGACCGCATGCTGAAGGAGGCCGAGTTCCGTTCCAGCCGCTACATCACGGCGCTGACGCATATCATCGACAGCGATCATTGGCTGGACATGGAAATCCGCCAGTTCAACCAGATCGCCGGCATGTGGACGCTCCATGGCGGGCAGATCCATATCCGCCCGGCGCCGGCGGCCGGCGAGGCGGTGAAGTTCTTTTACATGTCGAAGCTCTGGGCCAAGGATGACCAGGGCACGCTGAAGGATGGCTTCACCAAGGACAGCGACACCTTCCAGCTCTCCGAAAAGATCCTCGAGCTCTGCATGATCTGGAAGTGGCGGGCGCAGAAGGGGCTGCCCTATGCGCAGGACCAGGACAACTACGAAGACGCAAAGGAGAAACTGCAGGCTGCTGATAAGGGCTCGCGCATCATCTCGGTCGGCCGCGCGCGCCGTCTCCGCGGCATGACCTCGACTTATCCAGTCTCGATCGTGCCCTGATGACCAGTTTCCGCCGCCGCTCCATCCCCCTCAGGCGCAGGCCAGAACGGTGCCGAAGACTTTCCTGGCTCCGGTCCGCGGCTGGGTGCAGTCCGAAAGCCTGGCCGCCGCTCAACCGAATGGCGCCTCACTCCTCGAAAACTTCTTCCCGACGACGCGCGGCATCCGGCCCCGCGGGGGCTCGCTGCGGCACGCGACCATCGCCGCTGGCGTCAAAAGCCTGATGGTGTGGCGCAGCGGGACATCCGAGCGACTATTCGCCACCGACGGCACCGCCATCTACAACATCACCAGCCCGGCGAGCGCGACTGTGCAGCCGGCCGCAGATGCGTCAGGCTTGAGCAGCGGCCTTTTCTCCTCGGTCATGTTTGCCGGCACCGCTGGCGACTTCCTGGTGGCCGTCAATGGCGCCAATGACCGCCGCCTCTATGACGGTGCAGCCTGGACCACAGCGCCGGCGATCACCGGGGTGGCGTCATCTTCGCTCTCGCATGTCTGGGTCTTCAAGAATCGGCTGTTCTTCGTCCAGAAGAACACGATGAATGCCTGGTGCCTGGCTGTCGATGCAATCGGCGGGGCGGCCACCCAGATCTCGCTGTCCGGCGTCTTCAAGAAAGGCGGCTCGCTGCTCTTCGGCGACAGCTGGTCGGTCGATGCCGGCGACGGCCTCGATGATATCTGTGTCTTCATCAGCTCGCTGGGTGAGGTCGTCGCATTTTCCGGCAGCGATCCCGCTGATCCTGTCAATTGGAGCATGGAGGGCCGCTACGATATCGGCCAGCCTCTGGGGCCGAATGCCTACTTGCGCGCCGGTGGTGATCTCATCATTGCGACGACTGATGGTATGGTCCCGCTCTCGGCTGCCATGAACAAGGATCCCGCGGCGCTGACCCTCGCTGCGGTCTCCCGCGCGATCGAGGATGAATGGAAGCGCCAAGCCGTGGCGCGGCAGACATCCCGACAATGGTCTTGCGCGAAGTGGGTCGCCAGAAATATGGCGATCATCGGCTTGCCGACGGTCGGTGCCAGCGAGAAATGCGCTTATGTCGTCAATCTTCTGACTGGCGCCTGGGCGAAGTATACGGGCTGGGACATCGCGGCCCTGGCGGAAATGGGCAATCTGATCTTCTTCGGCACGCCGGGCGGCGGCGTCATGATCGCGGAAGCAAGCGGCACCGATGACGGCGAGCCATATTTTTCGACCTATATCGGCCTGTACGAGCACTTGAACAGCCCGGCGGTGAAAACCGTAAAAATGGCGCGCTCGACATGGTTGCATCGTAAACCGTTCAAGCCAGCGCTGTCGTTCAGTTTCGATTACGTCCCGAAGCTGCCGGCATATCCGAACGCAGCGGCGCATCCCAGCCTCGACGTCTGGGACGTCGGTCTGTGGGATGTAGCCCTCTGGGATGCCGGCATCGCGGAGCAGGTGACCACACGCTGGGTATCCGTGTCGGGGCAGGGCTTCGCGGTGGCGCCGGTAATCCAGATTGCCCATTCATATGCCGGACCGCCCGAAGCCGAGTTGGTGTCGATCGATCTTCTCTATGAGCAGGGCGGGATGGCCGTATGAGACCGGTCTATGGGCAGGACGAGGCGGTGGCCAAGCTGGTGGCGAGCCTGATACCGGCCGCCGCTCGCGGTTTCGGCGACAATTTTACCGCCATGGGTGTCGATCATGGCGGCCTCCTGGTCGGAGGCTTCATCTTCACCAGCTGGTCGCCCAAAACCGGCACCATCGAAATCAGCTATGCCGGCATCGGCCGTCGCTGGCTGACGCGGCCGGTGCTCTACGCGGCCTTCTCGTATGTGTTCGACGGCGTCGGGTGCCAGATGGCGATCGCTCAGATGCCGGCGAGGCTGAGGCATGCTGTCCGCATCGCGCGCGCCTATGGCTTTGAGCAGGTGACTATCCCACGCCTCTTCGGGCGTAACGAAGACGGCGTCATTTCCACGCTCACCGTCGAGGACTGGCGGGCGAACGGATTCCACAAGGAGCACAGACATGGGTAAAGGCAAGGCGCCCAAACCGCCTGATATGACGAAGCTCGCCAACGCGCAGACTTCAGCGAATATAGGCACTGCCCTCACCGAGAGAATGATGAATATGGGCGGTGGCATGGAAACGCCGGACGGCTCGGTGAGCTATTCGCAGAGCGGCATCTATGATTGGACCGATCCAGTCTCGGGCAAGAAATATTCCATCCCGCTGATGAAGTCGACGACGTCGCTCTCGGCGGCGCAGCAGGCGATCAAGGACAAGAGCGACTCGGCGAAGCTCACCGCGGCCGGCATCGCCGATACCCTCGGTAGGCAATTTGCCCAGGCCGGCGACTTCGAGAACGATATCGATAATCGGATCTACGATATGGGGCTCAAGCGCGTGCAGCCTCGAATGGATGAGGCGCGCCGGCGCGCCGAAACCAATGCCGTTAATCGCGGCATTCGGCCGGGCTCGGCTGCCTTTGACGTGCTGATGCGCGATGTCGGCCAGCAGGAAAACGATGCTTACACCCAGCTCGCCCTGAACAGCCGTGGGCAGGCGATGAATGAGCGCGCGCAGCGTGCTGGCGAGATCGCCGGCTTTCTCGGCATGGGGCAGCCCGCCGCGGCGCCCGTCGCACCGCAATATCAGAGCAATCTGCCGACGGTCGATCATATTGGCCTTGGGATGCAGAACTATCAGAACCAGCTCGGGGCTTGGCAACAGAAGAACCAAAGCCTCAATCAGGCGCTCGGCGGCATGTTTGGCATCGCCGGCAACTTCATCAAATATTCGGATCGACGGCTGAAGACCGACATCAATAAGGTCGGCAGGACCGACGACGGCCAGAACATCTATTCATATCGCTATCGCGGCGACAAACGCATGCATCTCGGTCTCATGGCGCAGGAGGTCGAGAAAAAGCATCCCGACGCGGTCGTCGATGTCGGCGGCTACAAAGCTGTGGATTACAGCAAAGCCCTTCATCTCGGAGCGTAGGCCCATGGTCGGTTTCATTTTCGGCGGCAACACGGGCATTCACAGCCCGGATGAGCTGGAGCAGCGCCGCGCCCTGGCGCGCCAGGCCATGGCGCAGTCAGCTGGCCGGGTCCCCCAGAATGTCTGGGAGGGCCTGAACTCGATTGCGGAAGCGATCGGGCAACGCGTCGAGCGCAATCGCCTCGACCAGGCGGAGGCGACCGGGCGCGGCGCGGCCACGGACCGCTTCAACGCGCTCTTTGGGCCGAAGGACGCAGCCCCGTTAGGCACCCCGGGAGTCTCTGGGACTGCGGAGGTCGTGTCGCGGACCGATGGCGCGCCTAACCTCCCGCCTGCCGGTGATGCTCAGCCCGCCGGCTCTGCTCAGACAGGAGGGGCCACCCTCAACGAACTGTTCCAGGTCTATGCCGATCCCTGGACATCGCCGGAGCAGAAGAGCGTCCTTCTGATGCACATCGAACGGGAGATGCGGGCAGCCAATCCTGAGCGCCGGCCATAGCTAAAACGAAACGCCGTATAGGCGCTTACTTCCGTTTGGATTCGCCGGAGAAGAGTTGCGTCAAGCCCGCGGCCAGTCGTTGCAGAATATTCGCCGGAACCTGATAGGCGGTCACCACGCCGTCCTTGGTTTCGAGGCTGAGGATCGGATCCCGATAGCCCTTCGCACCACCGACGCTCAAGGTTTTGACATCGGCGATCTCGCTGTAGAAGTCCGTGTTCGTACCAGCCTTCTGCAGCTTCTCATGCGCTTCGCGGGTTCTGGCGGTCAGGATGCGGATCAGATGGCCGCTCAAAGACAAAGGTAAATTGAGGGTCGCCAGGCCCGAATCGGCGGTCTCGAAGGTGATGGAAATCATCTTGCCGTCCATGGCAACCCTTGCCTCGCCAATGCCATTGGGCTCGAAAGCGGTCATAATACGTCTCTTCTCGAATGTTTCGACTATACACGCTGGGCAGCTTTCACTGCCTTGTCCAAGGTCAGTCTATAGGGGCTCCGGCCTCCCCGCGTCAAAGACTTCAACTGTCATTGTCTTTGCCGAGCCAACTTGGTCCCAGGCCGCGCTCAGCACATCCAGGCGCCATGTCAACCTTCTCCGGAAGTCCGGCTACAAGAGGTCGTCCATGCCCGGGAACGGATCCGGCATCTATCGTCCGCCCGCCGGCATATCCGCCGCGCCGAGCGGCCTCATTGTCGGCGTCACCAAGTGGAAACTGATCCTGCGGGTGTTCGAATGACCACGACAAAGCTCAACTATGCGATCGCTTTCGCCGCGATCATCAGTCCCGCATGGCTCGACATCCTCAAGGAGGTTTCCCAGATAGCCGCCGCGCTGATGCCGTTCTTCGGCATTGCGCTCGTCATCATGCAGATGATCAAGCTCGGGCGAGATAAAAAGTAATCCCCGACAACACGGCCTCGCTATCTGCTAGCGAGGGCGCCGGTGGGCGCTCGCCATAGAACCATCTCCCCTGCTCGCAAGGCATTAGGTCGACCCGACGTCGACAGGCGTTTGTCGAGGGGGCATCGGCGCCAATTTTTCTTCACTGCGAAAATGTGGCCGTCGCCAGTTTCAAACGAAATGATACCAGGAGGTAAATGACATGCCAAGAAAGATGGATCCGTTGCTCGACAGCTTTGGCACGCTCGCACCATACACGCCGACCCTCAGGGAGCGCCTCGCGGAGGCTCTGCGCGCCGCGTTCGGTGAGGAGAAGGCCCACGACCTGGGCATGCTGTGGGACAACTCGCCGCTAAGCGCCGCCACCGAGGTTTACGATGCCGGGCGCATGGCCGCTAGCGGCAATCTCAAAGGCGCGACGATGACGGCCGCACTTGCTTTGGTCCCCGGCAGGAAGGTCGTCAAAGAGGCTGCGGAGAAAACCGTGAAGACGGCCGAGAAGCTTGGCGAATTCTTCGATTACAGCCGCCTTGGTGAGTTGTCAAAGCAGCCACAGCATGGACTTCTTCGCTATGTGCCACCTCGGGGCGTTCCGCAACGCACCATCGACCTGAGAGCGAATCCGGACGTCAGAAGAGGGATGCTCGAAACGATCGATCGCGGCCTGAGTATGGGCGGCGCGAACTGGTACAATACCGAACCTCTGCTAGAGAAATTTGTTGAGATCTTAGGGAGGCGCCGAGGCTACGAAGCGTTCCGCAAATTCATAGGATATGTCGCCGCGGCATCACCAAAGGCGCGGGTCGCAGAGAGCGTCCGCAATGGGTCGTATTATTACATGCGAGACGTCAGCGGCAAAGGATTGCCCATTGTCGGCGAGACGAACCCCCAACCCTATGGAAACCCGTTTCAGCGACGGCACCAGATGAACGCGCATCGGGTGGCGGCGGGAGGCCTGAACCCACTTACTCATCCAAAGACTGCGTCGTTCTTGGAGAACCTCTCCGGCAACCCGACGCCTGTAACTATCGACATGCACGCTTTCAAGCTACCCGCCATTCTTGCTCAGGATCCCCGCTATTTGGTCACAGCGTATAAAACCGGCATCAAGGGCGCCCCCCGACTTAACGTCAGACAGGCAGTCGAAAGCGGCCAAATGCAGATGTCCGGGTTGCGTCCGGCACACTGGCAGGCCATTCCGAGGAAAACCGAATATGGCGCTCTGGAAGACTACTACACCGGCTTGGGGCGTGAGTTGGGCATGCCGCCGTCGCAGACGCAAGCCTCTGCATGGATCGGCGGCGGTTCGCTTACCGGAGTGGCCAGTGACGGGCTCAAGCCATTCGTCGAGATCGTCCAGGACAGAGTGAACAAGACCGCAAAGGCCTATGGCGTCCCACCGGACCAGATCTGGCGCGATTTTATTCGCGGCAAGATCAGCCTCATCGCTCTGGGCGGAGGTGCAGCGCTGACAATGGGAACGGCCAATCAGTCTCAACCGACGACGGCAGGTCGAGAGTAATCAAGGGGACCTTTAGCGGGGCCAGCAGAACCCGAACAATGCGGAAAACGCCAATGCCCTCTGCCCCTAGCGCGGCCAGCTGATTTGTTGCCGATTGAGCGGTTTCGTCGTCGGCGTCGATGGCACCAAGTGGAAACTGATCCTGCGGGTGTTCGAATGACCACGACGAAGCTCAACTATGCGATCGCTTCCCCGCGATCATCAGTCCCGCATGGCTCGACATCCTCAAGGAGGTTTCCCAGATAGCCGCCGCGCTGATGCCGTTCTTCGGCATTGCGCTCGTCATCATGCAGATGATCAAGCTCGGGCGCAGAGACAAGCCGTAAGGCGAACCGGCCCACTCGGTTCCTGCCGCTCGAATCTTAGCAGTCTGAATATTCCACCACAGAAGGAGCATTGTCATGAGAGCCTTCCATTGGCTTGTCGCGGTCGGCTGCGCGCTCGGCCTGTTGCTACCCGCAACCGAAGCCCGCTTCGTTCGGGCGCAGGAAATCTGGGATCTGACGAAGATGGCCGAGCAGATTGACCAGACCAATGTTGTCGTCGGAGCCGACGGTGACGGCTTCTGCTCGGGCACGATCATCTCGAAACAGCTCCGTCTCGTGCTCACCGCCTCCCATTGCGTGACGGATCGCGTCACCCGTGAGACACAGGAATTCGTGGATCCGGTGACCGGCGAGGTCACGAAGAAGACGATCGAGAAGAAACTCGACCTCGAGATCTGGCAGAATGTCACCCGGGATTATCAGGTGATTTCATCTCGCCGTTACGTTGCGAAGATCGTCGGCAACGATAGCCAGAACGATGTCGCGCTGCTCCAGATTCTCGATCTCGAATTCAAGGCCCAGATGGAAGCACCGCTGGCGCCGGATAGCCATCGGCTCATGCGCGGTCAGACCATCTACGTGGTCGGGAACCCGGGCGTCGTGCTCGACAACTCTGTTACGAAAGGCATCGTTTCCTCGACCGAGCGGACGCTTAACATCGGCGGCAAACTGCTCAAGGTCTTCCAGATCGATGCCGCCTCAATCGGCGGCAATTCGGGTGGATCGGTGCTGAACGAACGAGGAGAGCTCGTCGGAACGCTTGATGCGGGGTTGCGCGGGTCGGGCATCAACTTCGCTGTGCCGATCTCGGCGACGAAGGCCCTGCTACGCCGGAGTGGATTCGCCGGCCTGGCATTTTCCCAGGTAAAGAAGCACGACCGCATCGCGCCGGAGACGCGCTGATGCGGCGCCGCTCGACAGACTATATCGTGCTGCACTGTTCGGCCACGCCGCCCACCGCCGATATCGGCGTCCTGGAAATCCGCCGCTGGCACAAAGCCAAGGGGTGGAGCGACATCGGATATCATTTCGTTATCCGTCGAAACGGAGATATCGAGGAGGGGCGGCCGGCTGGTGACATCGGCAGCCACGTCAAGAACCAAAATGCCATTTCCGTAGGCCTGTGTCTCATTGGCGGAGTCGACACCAGGCAAAGGCCAAGGAACAATTTCACCGACGAACAATGGTCTGCGCTTCGGCGGCTTCTGGCTGAACTTCAGTCGCGTTATCCGCATAGTCTGGTCATCGGCCATCGCGATTTTCCTGATGTCGCCAAAGCATGCCCGTGTTTTGACGCGATCGCGTGGGCGGGGAAAAATGGATTCCGCGCCGCGCCGCGGTTTCGCCCCGTCTCGGCCTCCGTGCTGCGTGCCATCCGGCGCGAGACCGAGGACGGCGATGAGGCCGACGAGACGGAAGCAATCGCTAAAACTGGTCCGGGGAAATGGCTGACGGCGATAGCAGGATCCGGCGGCGTCGGTTCTTTGGCCGGCGTCGGCTATGGCATGGACTGGCTCAGTCTCCTCATCTTCATGCTGGGTCTCACCACCGCCACTTGCGGTGTTCTCCTCGCCATTGGGCATGAGCGACGGGAGAAGCTCTGGGACAGGCTGTTCGGATGATGACGCTTCTCGCCCGCTTGGGGCTGGGTGGCATCGGGCTCAAGAGCCTGGCCGCCCTCATCCTCATCCTATCAGGATTGCTCTTGGCGGCAGGTCTTGCGGCCAAGCTCTATGTTGCCGGTCTCCATGCCGAGCGGATCAAGTCGCTCGAGGCGACGATCGCTCGGATCAAAGAGGAACTCGTCGCAAATGAGACCGTAATCCGCCAGGCCGAGATCGAAGCTCGCGCCGCGGAAGCTGAGGAACGCAAGCTAAAGGAACTCATCGATGCGCTTCAGGACGTCAGGTCATGTCCTCTTACTCGCGAGCATGTTGACGGCCTGCGTCGGATCGACCAGGCCCCCTGACATGAGAGTGCCGCTTCCAGATCCCCCGACGAGACTGCAAATGCGTTGCGACTTTCCGAATGTCGTGGTCGGCCAGGATGCGGTCATGGCTCTTTATCAAAGCCGGGCCGCGCTCAAGACATGCGAGGGCAAGCGTCGCGACTGGCAGAAGTTTTACCGCTACCTGCGTGAAAAGAGATAGGGCATGCCGAAGAAACTTATACTCACCGAGCGCAATCTAGGTCGCGAACGTGCCGCGGGACAGGCATTTCCCGAAGATGGGCTGATCGAGATCGATCCGCGACTCGCACCGCGCCAGTGGCTCTCGACGCTGGTTCATGAGGCGGTGCATATGGCCTTTCCGGATGCCGACGAGAAATCGGTCGCCAAGGCTGAAAGGACCATAACCCGCATTCTTTGGCGAGCAGGTCTGCGGCGCATCCATCAATGAGCAAGAGCGCGAACCGGGCGAAATATCCACGCGCTAAAGCGTGGTGGCTTTAGGACGAGTCGCCATCACGTTTTATCATTTTATTTGCGCATGATCCTTTCGGAAAACCGCTTCGCACTTTTCCGGATCATGCTCTAGAAGCCGAGCCAATTCACGATGCGAGTTCCGAGTGGCATATCCTCTTTGGTCCAGACGACGGTATTTTCGTCAGGCTTCAGGCTCGTAATCTTGCTTTCAGACGCCGTTGAATCTGGCTTCGCCTTCGCTTTCGACGCCGTGGCCTTCGGTGTTTTTGTTTTGGCGGTAACCTTGGGGAGGGGCGTCTTGGCAGGCTTCGCCTTTACCACCTTCTTGAGGACCGGCTTAGTCTTGGACTTGGCGAGGGGCTTGTTCTCGATCTTTTGGTCCAGTATTTCGACCTGCGGTGGCGGAGCGGCCGCAGCTACCGGCACGGCCTCGCGGTCGGGCTGCGAAGGCGGAACAGCCGCAGCTGTTGACTCGGGTTGGCGCTCGGGCTGCGCAGGCGGATCGGCCGCAGCTACTGGTTTGACTGTGTGGCTCGGCCGCGAAGGCGGAACAGCCGCAGCTATGGGTTCGACTTGGCTTTCCGCTCGTTTGGGTTCGAACCACGGAACATCGGCCGAACCGCGCTCAACGACAGTCGTCTTGTCTGGAGGGACCAAAAGAGGCTGCTTAGGGGCGACGACCGCCTGATTCTCGGGGCAGCGGTAAACGGTCGTGGCGGCGATGCCCGACTCTATCGAGGGACTCACACATTCGCTATGGGCAGCTGTTATCAAGCCGAAAAGGCCGAAACCCACCGCCGCGGAGGATAGCCATAGATGCCTTGCGGGCCTGTCAAGTTTCACAGTGTCGAGCCCTCTGCCAGGGAATTCTCGCTGCTCGTCAGTAGGCGGAAGAATATAATCTTACTAAAACAACGAGAAACTCAAATAAACATCAATCACGGATGCCTCTTTCCATTGGCGCTGTGGCGAAACTTTGGCGCGCAGGCTTGATGTTCCACTGAATATCTGACAAGCAGTCTAACTGATTCGGGCGGCGGAGATGAGGCAAAACGCGCCGTCATGGCCTTTGGCTGAGGTCGGTGTTGGAGATGTCGGCCGGTCGTAAAGTGTTCCCGCATCCCAACAATTCGCTATAACGATCTGGCGCGCTGGGAAAAAACGCATGAAACTGAGATGACGGAACTGGCATGATCGACGCCCTTCAGGGCGAGGCGATAGGGGCATTCGAAGACGGGAAGGAAGAATCCCCTGATGCATGGGAGCAGATTGAATAACCGGATTGTTGGTGACCCCGGCACGATTTGAACGCGCAACCCTCAGATTCGAAGTCTGATGCTCTATCCAATTGAGCTACGGGGCCCCGACCATTGATCTAATCCGCTCACCTGCTTCCCGCAATGCGGGAGGAACAGGATCAGAATTCTTTTTCAGTTTAATTGATTGATTGGTCGATTAATTATGTGACCGATCACCCGGGGGGGCCGGTTCAGGTATCTTTCCGTCGGTCCTTGAACTGGTCCAAGGCGGCATCGTGGGCGTTGTCGTCGTAGAAGCGGCTGCTGTGGAAGACGGCAGCCATCAATCCGACGCCCAGAGCATAAGAAAGCGTCACGCCCAGAATGAGGGCGATCACCCCGCCTGTGCTCAATCCTGTGAACCCACCGAAGAAATAGGTCCCGAGAACTGTAAAAACGGCGAGCAACACTGTGCCGGCCGCGACCTTCGGGAAATCCAATTGCCCTCTTTCGCGAGCAAGTTGCCGGGAAGGGGAATCGGGAGGCTCCGAGATCTTTGTTGTCGCCATGATGGGTAAACCCGTTGCGTGTCCGTTCTTCAGTAAAATGAGTCACGCACGCTTTGGAATCAAGGTGGCGCGACATTCGCCCGCATCGCGGATTTCGACGCTCTCGACATTTTACGAACAATCACTTCACCGTCAATTTCCGGAGGGAAGTCCGCGCACCACGGAGGTTTGTTACATTTTGCGACATCTCTCCCATTGACGGGGCATGCGCGCTCAAGCAAGCAGGCTGGACGTTGGACGGGGCTTTCGGGAAAAAGCAGGATCCATGTTCGGTTTATGGAAGCGGTATTTGCCGCGTGCGCTCAAGCAACGCGCAATGGTCTACTGGTACGACACTGTGGCGAGGATGAATACAGGTGACGACCTGCTCTTTCTCAATCATGGCTATTCCGGGCCTGAGCCGGGGTCGCGCATCGTCGACATGCCGCCCGATCTCGAACCTCATCGTTATGCCATTCAGCTCTATGATCTCCTTGCCAGGCTGAGAAACTGGCACGACAAGGATGGTCTCGAGATCAGCTGCGGTCTTGGCGGCGGCATGATGTATGTGGAACGCAGCTACCGGCCGCGTACGATGACTGGTCTCGATATTTCGGCGGCGTCGATCGCAGCCTGCCGGCGGCGTTTTGGCGGATCGTCCTTGCGCTTCGAAATCGGTGACGCCCAGGCCATGCCCTTCGCCGATCAAAGCTTCGATATCGTGATCAACGTCGAATCCTCGCTCAACTACCCGAATTTCTCGGCCTTCCTGCGCGAAGTGGATCGCGTGCTCAAGCCGGGGGGATCGTTTCTGTTTGCCGACTATCGCCGCAGCGACAAGGTCGCGAAGCTCCGCCGGTCGTTGATCGAGATGGCCTACGACATCGAGGTCATCGAGGACATCACTCCCGGTATCGTGCGCGGTCTGGAGTTTGGTTTCGAGCGCAAGCGCAATTTGATCGATCGCCATGTTGCCTTGCCGCTGCGCGGCATTGTGCGCGGTTTTGCCGGACTGTCGGACGGGCGCGATGAGGAGCGCGAGCAGTTCCAGACCGGCGTTAAGAGCTACCTGATGGCCGTCTTGTCCAAGCCTAAAGGCGCTGCCCCGGTCGGTTCGGCGTTATCGCTGGGCGCTCGTTCGCCCGCGGAAATTCAGGTGGCTGCCGCTCCGACTTGAGAGGTAATATCAGCCCCCTTGTCATCGGGGTACCATGATCGAATTCGATCCGGTCGATATGCTTGCGAAACCGCTGCTGGCCTATCTTGCCACCGGCAGCCCGGAGGGGCCGCGTTCTTCTCCAGTCTGGTTTCTATGGGAGAACGGTACTCTGTGGCTAATCGGAAACGAGGAGGACAGCTTCCCGAAGCGGCTTCGAGCCGAGCCGCGTTGCGCGGTCAGTGTCGTCGACTTCGATGTGGCGCGCGGCATCCTTCGTCATGTTGGAATCAGAGGCCGTGCCGAAGTTCTCCCCATGGATCATGCCAGACTGTCGGCTGCTGGCGCGCTATCTGGGGCCTGACCCTGACAAATGGAATCCCTGGTTCAAGATCAATGTCGTGGAACCACTCGATCTGATGATACGGATCGTACCCGAGAGCACGGTCGCGAGGGATATGTCCTATTTCAGGACGGGTCCTGATCTCGCCAGCTGAGGGGCCTCACCGCATTTCTGGAAAATCGTGCTGGGGATCGCCTGTTAACTCCTGGTCAAAAATTGCGGAGGATAATGCCGTCAGGAACTGATGCGCGCCGCCTTGGCGTCCTTTGACCACTTGTCGCGGGGGTTGACGATGGGGTTTCTGAAAACACTCTTCGGCACAAAAATGCCGTCACCCGTTCCGGCATCCGTAGTGAACGCCGGTGTGGCGGCTCCGCCATCGCCCGGCACAGCCATCATCGCACCGGGCTTCGTCGCCTGCAGAGATCGACGCTTTTTTGAGATACTCGAAAGCTATCAGGCCCGTTTGCGCCCACTTCACGACCACGTGACATGGGATGTTGAGGAAGAGAAGCGCCTGAAGGCATTGCGCGTGGAAGCCTACCAGCTGCGCAATGCCACCGGTTTCCAGCCGCATGACGTCTTTCATCTCTGGCCATATCGCGCCGTTGATCCTGATCACGTGATCAAGAGTGTGACGCTCAAGGTCGACCTGCCAGGACCATTGCCAGACTATTCGCAAATCCTCCATGTCACGGTCGTCTCCGACCGTGCGATGAAAGTGATTGCCGGCCTCGAGAAGGGGCGCCACGCATTTTACCCCCTGGATGTCGTTTCGGCTGATGGCGCGGTCTGCCATCGCTACCACTTCATGCAGTTCCTGGAGCATACCGATTGCACGGTTCCCGAGCTTGGCGGCTTTCGCAAGGGCATGCGCCAGGACGGCTCGACCTATTGGGTGCGGTCCTCTGGAGACGACAAGGTGTTCCTTGACATGGAGCGGGTCGGAACGCGTCACTTCTTCCATGACAGACGGGCCAAGTCCGGCTGTTTCATATCGGCCGAGCTCATGATGAAGCTGGGCGAGTTCCTGCCGCGCGGACTCTATCTGGCTGAGGTAGGAGCGGTGCGCAAGCAAGTTTGAGCGGCCCGTTTCTTGGCGGTCAAAGCGCGCTGGCCTTGTCGGCGAGCTCTTCGATCCGTTGTGGTGTGATGATCTCCGACAGCGTCTGGTCGGCCTCCCGCCAGGCCGGCATCGCTTCTTCCAGCCTGAGGGCACCTCGCTCCGTAAGCCACACGGCGCGGCGCCTGAGATCCGCCTCGACGGCGGCAATCTCGATCAGTCCGGCTTTCTCGAGTATGCGCAGATTGCGCGACAAGGTGGATTGATCGAGGCCCGAACGCTCGGCAAGTGCGCCGATCGTATCGTCCGCCGCACTGGCGATATGAGTGAGAAGGCCGAACTGCGCCAGGCTCAGGCCCGTCTCGGCCAGTTTCCTGTCGAGGAAGCGTGTGATCTGGCGCGCCGCCAGCCTGATATTCAGCCCGGCACAGTGTCTGGCGACCCAGCGGGCATCGCTGATTAGTGTCTTCTTGGGGGCTTGTCTGTGCTTCCTCATAGTTATATGTATATACATTAAATGTATATACATGGAAAATGAAAATTTGATCGCGAGCTCTATCCTCGACCGCATAGGCGACACGCCCATGCTGGAACTGCGGCGCATTGCGCCGCCCGGATGCGCGCGTTTGCTGATTAAGCTCGAAGGCCAGAATCCGACGTCCAGCATGAAGGATCGCATGGCCTTGGCGATGATCGAAGCAGGGGAACGTTCTGGGCGTCTGGGGCCGCAGGGACGCGTCGTCGAATATACCGGCGGCAGCACGGGAGTCTCCCTTGCCCTTGTTTGTGCCGCTAAAGGCTATGAACTCAGCATCGTGACTTCCGATGCCTTCAGTATCGAGAAGCGCCGCCACATGGCCGCCCTTGGTGCCGAATTGACTCTCGTTCCGAGCCATGGTGGCGGCATGGACGCGGCGTTGACCCGGAACATGATTGCGGCCGCCCGCCAGATTACTGAGCGGACCGGAGGCTTCTGGACGGATCAGCTCAACAATGAAGACCAACTGAAGGCCTACCACCTCATGGCCGATGAAATTCTCGAACAGACCGGAGCCCGCATTGACGCATTCGTACAGGCGACCGGGACGGCGGCTTCGTTGCGCGGGATCGCCGAGGGATTTCGTCGCCGCCAGAAGAGCGTCCGGATCGTAGCGGTCGAACCGAAGGAGTCCGCCGTTCTCTCGGGAGGCAGGAGCGGTGTTCATAGAATAGAGGGAGTTGGCGCAGGCTTCGTCGTCCCCCTGTGGCGTCCGGATCTGGTGGACGAGATCTTTCAGGTCACGACTGAGGATGCCATGGCCATGTCGCGCCGCCTTGCGCACAGGGAAGCGCTATTCGCCGGCACGTCGACCGGCGCCAATCTTTTGGCGGCCATCGATATCGGTATGCGTTTGGGACGCAATGCGACAGTGGCGACCGTCATGTGCGATTCAGGCATCAAATATCTGAGCACTGCGCTTTATGGCGAAAGCTCAAACTCAAATGTAAACGGGCCGGCATAAGCCGGCCCGTCGCTTGCAGGACCTTCGGTGAGGGCGCATAGGCCGAAGGTCTTGCGTGCCTGAAAGGTGTAATGCGTATGTCCTTGTCTGGAACTGCGGCGCCGAATATCACAGATTCGCGCGAGAGTCAGAGAAGCGCGCGGCTGCGATGGCGCTTTGTGGCGAGTTGTTGCAATTGTGTTACATTTCGACTCTGGCCTTGGGGCGGAATGAAATGACATATGGACCGATGCGAAATTGCTGTGCGCCGAGGCACGGATATTCAGAAGATATTGAGGCGCCCGGTTATGGATCGACAGCTAACATAGGCATTGTGGCCATGGGCGCGAGACTGTGCCGTAGCCGTCGTTGTTCTTGATCGCAGGCCAATAGCCAAAGACGCCGACATAATTGGCATAGACGCCGCTGAAAATCATGTGGTGGTCATAGCCGCCCTTTAGCGTTTCCACCGCGGCTTGCTGACTTCCTGGTTGCCCGTCGCGCCACCCACGATCCACTCCTTCCGTCCTCCCGACCCGTCGCCGGGGCATTCACATTGGCAATGATACAACAGGAGTTACGCATGCCGAGAAACGGTTCAGGCGTCTACGGCTCGCCGGCTGGCACCGCCGCTGTGCCCAATACGACCATCGAAAGCGCCGATTACAACGCCGTCGTGGCCGATATGGCCCAGGCATTGACCGATAGCGTCAATGTCCAGGGCACGGCGCCTTTCCAGGCCAACCAGCCGATGGGCGGGAACAAGCTGACCGGCCTGGGCGCCGGCTCCGCCGCCAGCGACAGCGCAAATCTGGGGCAGGTGCAGTCCACCATCGTGGCACATGCGGCCTCTGTCGGCGGTACGGCCGATGCCATCACGGCGACATTCGCGCCGGCGTTCACGGCCTGGACGGCCAAGATCCGATTCCGCTTCACGGCAGCGGCGGCGAACACGGTAGGGGCGCCAACCATCAATATCGACGGCCTCGGCGCAAAGATAATCAAGAAGCAGACGGGCGCCACTTTGGCACCCGGAGAAATCTCCGGCGCCGGCCACATCTGCGACTGCGTCTACAGCGGGACAGACGTCATCTTGCTCAATCCTTGGGTAACGACTTTTGTCGACAAGGTGACTTTCTCAAAGCCCGTCATAACTTCGATGACGACGCTGGCCGACGCCGCGACGATCGCCTGGGATATGAATTCGGCACCGAATGATGTCCGGATCGTCCTCAGCGCCTCGCGCAATCTAGGCCTGCCGACCAATATCAATACCGGTCAGAGGGGCCAGTTGGTGATCCAACAGGATGGGACCGGGGGATGGGGCCTGACGCCCAATGCCGTCTTCGATTTCTCAGGCGGCCAAACAGTTCTTGATCTCGACAAGACCGCCAACGCGCAGACAGTCTTCGCCTATTCGGTGATTGAGGATGACGCAGGGGCGAAGAAGATCCAATTGGAGCGCGCATATGCGACTGGTTGGGACTCGATCGGGTTCTTCAAGGAGTTCGACGCCGGCCTGGCGGGCAGCACCCTTATCCGTACCGTCACCCATGGCCTCGGCCGCTATCCGTCACAGATCATGCCGGTGATGCAATGCTTGTCGGCCGAGGGAGGCTACTCGGTTGGCGATCGCATCTACACCCTGGGGAGCGGCGGCGTTGATACTAACGACGGTAACGGCAATGGATACGGCCATTGCTGCGGAGCCTCGACAACGGAAGCATGGATTCTTGTCGGCCTCGTGGTCGTCAAGTGGAAGACATCTCCGAGCAGCAATTTTAATCCGGGTGCGAACTGGCGGATGTTCCTGCGGGTGTACGCATGACAACTGAGCAGCAATCCAGGGAGAAATGATCCGCTCAGCCCGGCTTGCGGGGTCGGATGGGCTTTGGATCGATCAGGTTTAGCCGGACCTAGGCCCTCTCCTTGGGAAACCAGGGGGCGGGCTTTGCGTGTTTTGGGCATCAGCGCGGCCTGGACCCTTCCTTGCGTCTCCGCCGGGTGCGGCTGGCACTGGCCCGTCAGCACGCGCGGGCAAATAAAGGGAATTTCCCCCTCTGTTCCCGCCAAGTCAGAACAAAGCCTAATGAAATCAATGGGATTTGAAAATTGGTCGGAGTGAGAGGATTCGAACCTCCGACCCCCTGCTCCCGAAGCAGGTGCGCTACCAGACTGCGCTACACTCCGACATTTGAATTTCCAGGGCTTTTGCCGCTTTGAGGCCTCCCGGTCAAGCCCTCGAATGTAACCGGCATCCACATTTTCCGAACATGCACCAATTCGCTTCCGGAAAATGGCAGTCTCAAGCCCTGCAACGTTTACGCCCATAGGCGGCACCTTCAGCGGTCGATCCGGAGGTCGCGCGGTCCTGGCCAAGGGTGGGTTTTCACAATCAAATTTGGAAAACTGAAATGCCGTCATTGCGGCGGGGCGGGCAAGTCAGTATATGGTCCCCCGCCAGCCGATGGGGCGTAGCCAAGTGGTAAGGCAGCGGATTTTGATTCCGCCATTCCCAGGTTCGAATCCTGGCGCCCCAGCCAATCCTCGATGGTCTATTCCGGAGACATAGGTCCCAAGAAGGAAATCACGGTCCAGCGGCGAGCTCTTCCTTAAGCGTTCTCAGGATGTCACCGATTTCACGTTTCAGACGATTATTCTTGGCAGCCCGAGCCGTGGCAGCGCGGATATCGTCCAGGGCAGCCGACTGTTTCCGGAACTGGGCCTCCAGCCCTGCCTCCGCGATAGATTGATCCTCCACGTTTGTGGCGGTGGGGAGAGATGTCGGGACGAGCGGCTGAACAGGCGGCGTGAAGTTCTCCACGAGATTATCGATTCCCTGCGCCGACAGATTCTTGGGATCCGCGAAATTGACAAACACCGCGAAGGAACTGCTCTGCGCCCTGGCGCGCTCCATTGCGATCTCGCCCATGTCGAGCCATTTAAAGCCGGCCTCCAGGACAAGCTTCTTCAGCAGTTCTCTGTCCCCCTGCGGATTGGGCGCCCGCTCGCCGGCATACCCCCTGTAACGGGTGAGCTCAGGCACGATATTGTAGAGCGTCGGCAGATAGACCAGCGTGACTTTGGTGATCGACTCCTTCTGGACCAACTCGCGGATCGCAGCCACGGCTTCGTTCGCCGAGCCGAATCTCTCGGTGGGCGCGAAATCGTCTTCGGAAAAGAAATAGACGATCTCGTCGACCTGCCCCCGGTATCGCGACGTTGCCTCCGTCAGATTGCAGAGAATTTGCTGGGCTGATGCGTCTGGTATCCCCAGATTGACATATTGGCGCGCGAGGTCTCTGGCCTGCAGCCTGGAGGGGAGGGTGCGCGCATCATCCACCAAGGTGCCGAAGGCGGCCGAATCGCCGGTCACGAGCACCTTTCTGGGGCTGTCCAAGATCGGCAGTGTGGTGCGCTCGCCCCGCGCATTGGTGGTAAGACTGTGTGCCGCCCCGCCATAGTCCTGAAAGAACGTCGCCAGCTCGGCGGGCAGCTTGGCGTCGCGCGGGTGATGGATGGCGATGGGAGCCAGGGGCTCGAACAGGTTGGCGCGCAGAAAGAAAACGGTCTCATTGAGATTGGCCCGCGGTGTCTCGCACTCCGCAACGCGCTCGGTCAGCCGTGAATGATCCGTCCGCGTTTCCGGGTAGGGAGAGTTGAGCAGCCCGATACTTGCATCGACGAGCTTGGGGATCAGCGGCGCGATCTGCGACTCGTCGGTGACGACACCGGGAACCACGACTGGTGTCTGATCATAATAGGCCAACAACCTGTCCCAACCGGTCGACATCTGGCTGACGCCGGCCGACATGATCCTCTCCCACGAAAGTATGGTCACCAGGATCAAAGCCGCACCTATCGCGATCAGCAGGCTGCGGAGCATCAGAAGCCTCCCATGCTTGTGGCGGTTCAACACTCTACGATAGTGAATGCGTCGCATTTCCAAAACCGATCATGGTCGCCGCCGTGACTTTTGCGGATATTGAACCCGGCTTTCAATGACTTTCTGCTGGGCCTGGAGTCGGCATCCAAGGCTATCCATATCCGGCGGAATGCTGCTATGAGGTCCGCTGGTGGTTTGCGCTCAACTGGAGGGTGGTGATGACCTCGCAAAGCGTTTCTAGGTTACCTCGGCCCCTTCCATGACGCCTGGGATCTCCCATCGCATCATCGCCACGGCGCTCGCCCCCTTCGCCTTGGGCTATCTGCTCTCCTATCTCCTGCGCGCGGTGAATGCGGTCGTGGCGCCGGATCTCGTCGCCGACTTCACGCTGACGCCGGCCCAACTCGGCCTCCTGACCTCCGCTTATCTCCTCTCATTTGCATTGTTTCAGCTTCCGCTCGGCATTCTCTTTGATCGCTATGGTCCACGACGCGTTCAGGCCGCTCTGCTGACGCTCGCCGCCGGGGGATGCGTGCTCTTCGCGCTGGCGCCGGGTTTCATCACGCTCTTTCTCGCCCGCGCCGTCATCGGTCTTGGCTTTGCAGGCGGTCTCATGTCAGGCTTCAAGGCGACCTCGCTGTGAGTTCCGCCGGAGCGGCAGGCGCTTGCCAATGCCTGCATCATGTCGACGGGTGCGGTGGGGATTCTCGCGGCGACCGAGCCCACCGAATATCTGTTACGGATGGTCGGCTGGCGCGGCGCGTTCCTCCTATTTGCGGGCCTTGTTCTCGCCGTCGCCTGCCTCATTTTCGCGGCCGTGCCGCGCCGCGACGGCGCGCGCGTGTCGGCAAGTTTCGCCGATCAGATCGGGCAATTGCTGCGCCTGCTGAAGTTGCCGCTCTACTGGCGCATGGCGCCGCTTCTGGGGCTCACCGCCGGCGTGCAGATCGGCATACAGACATTGTGGGCGGGACCGTGGTTTCGCGATGTCCTCGGGCTTGGGCGCGACGAGGTGGCGCGACATCTTCTGTGGCTGGCGGTGGCGTTCATGGCCGGCATCCTGTCGAGCGGACTTGCCGTCGACCGGCTGGGGCGGCGTGGTGTCAGCCCCCTTGCCGTCATGCTCGTCTATCTTCTCCTCTATCTCGTCGCCCAGGCCGTCATTGTCCTGCGCCTGACCGATATCAGCTTCCTCGCGTGGCTGACTTTGGCGGCAACAGGACAGGCGGGCGTTGTCGCCTTTCCTTGGTTCGCCGCGCGTGTCGGCCACGAACTGGCCGGCCGGTCCAACGCCTCGCTCAATGTCGCCATGTTCGTGGCGGCTTTCCTTGCCCAGGGCATCATCGGCGTGATCATTGGCCTGTTTGCGCCGGTGGCGACCGGCTATGCGCCGGAAGCCTACAGCTGGGCCTTCGGTTTCTTCCTGGTTTTGCAGATACTGGCGCTTGCCTGGTATTTGAGACCCTTGCCATCCACGGAGATTGCCTATGGCCAGCCCTAACCCCGTCATCGCTGAAGTGACCCGCGGCGGCATCGTTGAAAGCCGGCATACCGGCGCCTTTGTGGTGGTGGACAAGGACGGTCGACTCGTCGCATCGGCCGGCGATATCGATCGCGCAATCTTCCCGCGTTCGGCGATAAAGGCCTTTCAATGCCTGCCCGTGATCGAGAGCGGTGCTGCCGACCGTTTCGGCTTTACCGAAGAGGATATCGCGCTGGCCTGCTCGTCGCACAATGGCGAGGCCTCTCACGTCAGGGTGGCTGGCGGCATGCTGGCCAAGGCAGGCATGACCGAGGCGCAATATGAATGTGGCGCGCATTGGCCTTATGAACTGAGCACCCAGCACGACATGCTGCGCCGCGACGAGGAGCCCCGAGCTATCCATAACAACTGCTCCGGTAAGCATGCCGGCATGCTGGCGCTCGCCCGCCACCTGAATGCGCCGACAGAAGGCTACACTCGGATCGATCACCCGGTTCAACGTGCAGTCGCGAAGGTGATGAGCGAGTTCTGCGATATCACTGTCGACGCCCAGCCGCATGGCATCGACGGCTGTTCGGTGCCCACCTGGGCCGTACCTTTGCGTAATCTGGCGCTCGGCTTTGCGCGCTTCGGGTCGGCGACCGGCTTGGGAGAGGCGCGCGACGCCGCTTGCCGGCGCATCGTCGCGGCGGTTCGTGCTCATCCTTTCATGGTGGCGGGCTCGAACCGCTTCTGCACGAGGCTCATGGAAGAAGTGCCGCGTGCTTTCGTGAAGACAGGGGCGGAGGGCGTCTTCTGCGGCGCCGTCCCGCATGCCGGCCTGGGACTGGCGCTGAAGTGCGATGACGGTGCCCATCGCGCTTCGGAAACAGCAATGGCGGCGCTCATGGCATCACTGCCGGTTTGGAACGAGGCGGAACGCCGGGCGCTCGCGAGCTTCGCTGCGACGGACCTCAGCAATTGGCGCAAGGTCCATGTGGGCGACGTTCATGCCGCGATCGGTGGCGCCAGCTAGAGTATCCGTTTTGGTCAAGCAGGCTTAGAGGTCCATTTTCGGTTGGCTTTGAGCAGAGCGTTGGCGAGGACGATGAGTTTCCGCATGAGCGCGGTTAGGGCGACTTTTGGTGGTTTCCCGGCGGTTAGTAGTTGTTGGTATTTGGCGCTGAGATCGGGATTGAAGCGGCTTGCGACGAGGGCCGGCATGTAGAGGGCCTGACGGAGATTGGCGCGTCCGCCGCGAATGGAGGCGCGGCCGCGCCACGTGCCGGATTGGCGTGTGATGGGGGCGAGGCCTGCAAGGGCGGCAGCTTCTGTGGCTTCGAGCCGACCGAGTTCGGGCATGTCAATAATCAGGAGGAAGGCGGTGATATCCGAGACCCCCGGGATTGAGGTGAGAATGGCGAAGCTGCGCGCCAGATCAGGGTCGGCCTTGATGCGGTGCATGATTTCAGCTTCGATGGCCTCCATCTGCCGCTCGATCTGCGTGAGGCGCTCGCCATTGTGGCGCTTGAGCAAAGGCATGGAAAGGCTCTTGGCTCTATTCTTCGCGGCGGTCCTGTCCTTCACCAAGGCCGTTCGGGCCATGTGGAGATCCTTAAGTTCGTGGAGCAGCGGGCTGCGCGCCAGGCGCGGTGCGATCGCCAGCAGCGATCCCATTGTGGCCAACATAGCGGCGTCCAGCCGGTCAGTTTTGGCGAGCTGGCCGGCGCCCTCGAAGAAGCGGCGCGCCTGGCGCGGATTGACCTTCACGAGCGGCAGATCAGCCGCCGCCAGAGCCTGTTCCAACTTGCGGTGATAGGGGCCGGTCGGCTCATAGACGATGCGCACGGCATCACAGCCGATCCAGGCGATGAGGGCTTTGTGACCGCTCCTGTCGTTGACGAAACGGCGGCTTTTGCCGTCGATCAACCGGTGAGCGTCGAGATGGTCTTTCGAGATGTCGATGCCGATGGTATGGTCTGTCATCTTTTCCGTGCCTCTGCTTGTCATGCGCAGCTTCACTGCGCGTATCCGTTCAGGCCAATGGAAAAGACGAGGGCCGATCAAACTTTAACTCGACCCGTCGAACGGTCTGCGTGATGACGATCCGACCCTCGCCGCTGAGGAGGGAGCGTTACCTCCCTCCCAGCGGTTCCTTTGTCGCCCATCGGGCACAGAAAGTCATAAGACAAGCGTGATGGCTTTGGACGAGTCGCCATCACGCTTTATCTTCTTATTTGCGCATGATCTTTCCGGAAAATCGCTTCGCATGGTCGGGTCCAGCCCGACCACAAGCTTTCCGGATCATGCTCTAGCTTACACTGTTGCCGCTGACCGTCAGGTGTGCCGGCACCGTTGCCTTGGTGTCGGCGAGCTCACCCGTCGCTTCGTCGAGATAGTTCATGCCGATAATGGCTTTGGCTGATTGCGCGATCATGTTCCCCGTGATGCTGATGGGGCCGGCGCCAGCGCTAACCGAAGGCGCGATTGCGATGGGGCATTGGCGCAGGAGATTCCCGCTCACCATGATATTGCGGGCATAGGCGCCCCAGCCCGCGGAAATGCCGATATCGGCGGCGTTTTCTATGATGTTGCCGGTAACGATCGTGTCGGCCTCGGCGCCGATGGCCGTGCCCCTTTTCTGGGGGTTCGATCCGCCGCCGGTGATTTCGCGCACAATATTGTTGGCGCAGACCGCCAGCCTGCCGCCTTCGTTGAAATTGGTGATCGAGATCCCGGCCGCCGCGGTCTCGACGATATTGCCCGAGACTACGGCGCCGTCGAAGGCAAATTCCACATAGATCGCCGTTTCGCTGAGACGCGAGCAGGCGTTGTTGACGATCTGGGAGTTGCGTCCGGAATTGTTCCGGATGGCGCTATAGGCGCAGTCGCTCACGCGGTTATGGCTCACCAGAACATTGCCGGCGCGGAACACGACGATGCCATTTCCATTCTGGCCGGTGCCGCCATCGTCGACGCGAACCCGCTCAATCCGGTTGCCGGCAACGATCGTGCCGTCCGGCCGCTGCTCGCTGGTCCATACCTGAATGCCATTATTGCCGATGTCGAGGACATGATTGGCGCCGATCTCGAGCCCGACAGAATCGAGCGCGAAGACGCCTGTCTTGCCGATCTCCGCGATCCGGTTGCCTGTGACACGTCCGGCGCACTGGCCGAGTCTGATCGCGCTACCGGCAAAATCGCGGAAATCGCAATTGGATATCATCAAGCTTGCGCAGTTGTGAACTGTGACAAGAGCGCCGTCCTCACCGAGGGACTTGTCCGCTCCCGCGAAGCTCAATCCGTCGAGCGTCGCCATACCCGTCTCGAGAAGAAAAATGCCGGCGCTATTCGGTGTCACGAGCTGTGTCTGGCCGCGAATGCCCTGGAGGACGACAGGACGATCGATACGAATGGCGGAGACCTCATACCGCCCGCCTGAAAGCAGCAATGCCATCCCACGCTCGCCCGCTTTGGTGATGGCCTTCTGCAGCGCAGCTGATTGATCGCCTTTGACATTGGGCTTGAGACCCAGATCTGTCGCCGAAATAAGGCCCGTGGCGGCGGCTGCCGATGCGGAACCGGCCGCGATCGTCCCCGCGGTTAGCGCCGGTGCTGCAGATATGAAGAAACGACGTGAGAAATCCATTTTGGCACAAATCCCTGCCTGATTACGCAAGCTCCATACCATCTTCCGGGAATGCGGGTCGTTTCGAAAGCGTATTCGGTCCATGGCGCTATGCGGGAGGTTTCCCATGAGAACGCGCATGGTTCTGACAGCGATATTGGCTTTGACGGTGGTCGCAGGACCGCTCTTCGCAATGGGCGGAGGCGGCAGCAGTAGCGGCGGCGGTGGCGGCAGCAATAGCGGCGGCGCGAGCAGCGGCGGCAGCAGCAGTAGTGGCGGAAGCAGCAAAGGCGGCGGCAAGGCCGAGCAGATTCTCAAAAAATGTAAGAAGGGCGAGGTCCGCGACAAGCGGAACAATAAATGCGTCAAACTATCTTACGGGATTCTTCCCGATGAGGAACTCTATCAGCAAGGCGCTGAGTTGGCGCAGGCAGGGGAGTATGAGTGGGCTCTGAGCGCATTGGGCGCGATCAGGAACCAGGATGATCCGCATGTCCTGAACTACACCGGATACAGCCTGCGCAAATCAGGTCGGCTGGACGAGGCGATCAAGCATTACCGAAAGGCGTTGGCTATCAATCCCAATTTCGTGCTTGCCCGCGAATATCTCGGCGAAGGCTACGTGGCCGCCGGCCGCATCGATCTGGCGATGGTCGAATTGAAAGAGATCGCCAATCGCTGCGGCACGACTTGCGAGGAGTACCAGGAACTCTCCGAGCACATAGAGCAAGGCACGAGGTAAATCCGCGTCGCGGCGCTATTCCGCCGCTCTCTGCGCGTAGCCGAGCCGTTCATTGAGCCGATTGAGCAGCTTCTGCGCCGCCTCCGGGATAACTGTGCCGGGCGGGAATACGGCCGCGGCGCCGGCTTCCAGCAGAGCCGCTACATCCTCTGGCGGGATAACGCCGCCGACGACAATCATGATGTCGGGACGCCCGAGAGCCTCGAGTGCCGCCTTGAGCAGGGGCACATGGGTGAGATGCCCGGCGGTGAGAGACGAGACGCCGACGACATGCACATCGCTCTTGACCGCGAGGTCGGCGATTTCTTCCGGTGTCGAGAACAGCGCGCCAACCTTGACGTCGAAGCCCATGTCGCCGAAGGCGGACGCGATCACCTTCTGGCCGCGGTCGTGGCCGTCCTGGCCGATCTTGGCAACGAGGATTCGTGGCGGCCGTCCATCAGCCTCGCGGAACGCCTCGACCGAACGGCGGGCGGATTCCAGTTTCTGATTGTTCTTGGCGGCCGCTCCATAAATACCCTTCACGGCACGGCTTTCGGCGGCGTGCCGGCTCCACGCCTTTTCGAGCGCGAACGAGATCTCGCCGACCGTCGCCTTGGCGCGCGCCGCATCGACCGCGGAGGCGAGAAGATTGCCTTCACCGCTCCTGGCGACGAGACTCAACTTATCGAGGGTGGCCTGGCAGGCGCGCTCGTCGCGCTCGGCCCTGAGGCGGGTGAGCTTCTCGATCTGCCGGGCCCTGACCGCCGAATTGTCGACCTTGAGGATGTCGATCTCGGCGTCGGTGCCGTGAATATATTTGTTGACGCCGACGACCGTCTGCTCACCCGTGTCGATGCGCGCCTGGGTGCGGGTCGCCGCCTCTTCGATGCGCAATTTCGGGATGCCGGCTTCGATGGCCTTCGCCATGCCCCCCATGGCCTCGACTTCCTCGATATGGCGCCAAGCCTTGGCGGCGAGATCGCCGGTAAGACGTTCGACGAAGAAGCTGCCGCCCCACGGATCGATGACGCGGCAAGTTCCCGCTTCCTGTTGAAGGAAGAGCTGCGTGTTGCGCGCGATGCGGGCCGAAAAATCGGTGGGCAGCGCCAGCGCCTCGTCGAGCGAGTTGGTGTGCAGCGACTGCGTTCCGCCCTGGGTCGCAGCCATTGCTTCGATACCGGTGCGCACGACATTATTGAAGACGTCCTGGGCGGCAAGACTCCAGCCCGATGTCTGACAATGTGTGCGCAGCGACAGCGAGCGCTCGTCCTTTGGGTCGAATCGCTTGATGAGCTTGGCCCACAGCATGCGGGCGGCGCGCATCTTCGCCACTTCCATGAAGAAATTCATGCCGATCGCCCAGAAGAAGGACAGACGCGGCGCGAAGCGATCGATATCGAGGCCGGCGGCGATGCCGGCGCGTACATAGTCGAGCCCGTCGGCGAGCGTATAGGCGAGTTCCAGATCGGCCGTGGCACCCGCTTCCTGCATATGATAGCCGGAAATCGAGATGGAATTGAACTTCGGCATCTTTTCGCTGGTATAGGCGAAGATGTCGGAGACGATGCGCATCGACTGCTTGGGCGGATAGATATAGGTGTTCCGCACCATGAATTCCTTGAGGATGTCGTTCTGGATCGTGCCTGAGAGCTTCTCGGGCGCAACGCCTTGCTCCTCGCCCGCCACGATATAGAGCGCCATCACCGGCAGCACCGCACCGTTCATCGTCATCGACACGCTCATCTTGTCGAGCGGGATGCCGTCGAAAAGAGTGCGCATGTCATAGATGGAATCGATGGCGACACCTGCCATGCCGACATCGCCCGCCACGCGGGGATGATCGGAATCGTAGCCGCGATGGGTCGCGAGATCGAAGGCGATCGACAATCCCATTTGACCGGCCGCCAGATTGCGCCGGTAGAACGCATTGGAATCCTCCGCCGTGGAGAAGCCGGCATACTGCCGGATGGTCCAGGGCTGCGCCACATACATGGTGGGATAGGGGCCGCGCAGATAGGGAGCAATGCCGGGCCAGGTGTGAAGGAAATCGAGGCCCGCGACATCGGCCGCATCATAGGCCGATTTGATCGTAAGCCCTTCCGGCGTCTGCCAGCTGGAGGGCTTCGTGGCAGAAGACGACGCGGCGAAATCGATGTTGCTGAAATCCGGGATGCGACTCATGGGGCAGCTCCAGCCGTCTCGAAGGCTTCGGCGAAACGGATGGCGGCGAAGGGGCCTTTTGCCGTTTCCCGGCGGGGCAAGTCTTCGATCGACGGCGCCGCCTCGTTCGATGGCGGGTAGGCGGTGACGCCGATGATGGTTTCCGCTTTGCTTTCGATGCGGGCGAGCTGCTCCGCGCGCTTTGCCGCGATGAGCGCCGCGACCCGGCCGCTGGCGATGGCGGGGACGATGCCGCCTTGCTTCTCGATCTCCTGGAACAGGGCCCAGGCCTTGCCGCACAGGCTCGCCGTCAGGTGCGCGACATAGCCCGAGCCCGCCGCCGGATCGCTGACGCGCCAGAGCTGCGATTCCTCCTGCAGAATGGTCTGCGTGTTCCGCGCGATGCGGCGTGCGAATTCATCCGGAAGACCTTGCGCCAGCGAGAAGGGCAGCACGGTGATCCGATCGGCACCGCCCAGCGCGGCGGCGAACACGGCCGCTGTCGTGCGCAGGATATTCGTATGCGGATCACGCGCCGCCATCATCCGCCAGGAGGTTTCGGCCTGGACCATGATCGCGTCTGTTGCCAGCCCCGAAACGGAGAGGACGCGCGACCACAGCAGACGCGCGGCGCGGAATTTCGCCAGCGTGAGGAACATGTTCTGGCCGGCGGCCAGGCTGAGGGCCACGGCGCGTTTCAGATATCCATCTTCGAGGTGATCCAGCGCGCGCAGATAGGCTACTCCGCTCGCCAGCATGAAGGCAAGCTCCTGTGCGCTGCTGGCGCCCGCATCATGCCAGACGACGCCCGAGGCCTCGGCGAAGGGGCCGATTAGATGCATTTGGCGTAGCGCCGTTACCGATTGCCGCAGGGTGCTGGAATAATCCGCGTCGACCTTGCCCTGAACGGCGCCGCCGCCGATCGGGTCGATGCCGAAGCTCAATTTCAGTCGCTCCGGGTCGACTGGCTGGCCGGCGATCCACTGCGCCAGCGCCATCGCCGCCCCATCGCCATGCGGCCCCGCTTCGAGGCGGAGGTCAATCGCATCGATCCTGATGCCGTTCATGAGCCGTGCGATGCTCTTGCGTTCCGGCGCGGCGAGTCCGAATCCACGAGCGCCCGGCGCGTCGGCGAAGACGAGGTGAAGCCCGCTCGCGCCATGATTGAGATCGTCGAGCGCCTGCGCATTGGCCTTGGCTGCATCCGGATGATCGGCCCGCTGCATCACCGTCCAGGGGGTCTGCTCCGGACGGCGGACCTCGACCGCCGCGCCGCCTGAATAAATAGGCGCGATGGCGATGCCATCCAGGGTTCTGGAGAAGAGGCGCTTCTCGAAATCGGCGCCTTTCAGGACTGCATCGACGCGCCTGCGCCAGTCACCTTCGCTGGCCGCCGGAAACTCGGAGGCGAGCGACAATGACCCGGCGCTAGACATAACTGCCGAGACCCGGAATGGAGCCCGCCACCTGCTTGACCAGGTCTTCGCCCGCAATTTCCTTAGCGTAGCCGAGCGTCTCACTGCCGAGCTGCTTGATCTGCTCCATATTGAGGCCGGCGGCCTGCAATTTGGTGATCGCCGCCAATGGCCCGCCCATCAGACCACCGCCCAGCATGCCGAGCAGTCCGCCGCCGCGCGCGCCATCGCTTCCATATTTGCGGGCAAGCTCCTCAGCGCCTGGCAGCTTGGCGAACAATTCGCCCACCTTTTGTTGATTGCCTTGCGATTTGACCAGCGAAAGCATGATCCCCAGCGCCTTCTCGGCGCGTTGGGGATCGAGCCCCGTCTTGGTCACAATTCGGGCGATCAGCTCCTGCATGAGCGGCTCCGGTGTTTGAACTCGCCCGCTTTTTATAGCAGATTGGCGCGCATGCAAGGCGCTTGCTAGGGCGCTTCCTGCCAAAGTTCCTCGGCTTTGGCGAGGAGGACGCGCTCGAGATTAGATGTTATCGAGCCCTTTGCGCCTTTTGATCGAATCGAGGAATTCGATCAAAAGGGGCAAGGCTTTAGGGGAACTGAGCGACGATGGCTGACGATACGATCTTTCTGGGCAAGGCGGACAAGCGTGAGGAACTCTACCTCCCCATGGCCAATCGCCACGGCCTCGTGACCGGCGCCACCGGGACGGGCAAGACCGTCACGCTGCAGATCATGGCCGAGGGTTTTTGCAAGGCCGGTGTTCCGGTTTTTGCCGCCGACGTGAAAGGCGACCTGTCTGGCATCTCGCAAGAAGGCATGCCGCAGGATTTTCTCCTCGAGCGCGCCAAGAAGGTCGGTTTCGAGGACTATGGCTTTGCGGCGACGCCGACCATCTTCTGGGATCTGTTCGGCGAACAGGGACATCCTATCCGCACCACGGTCTCGGAAATGGGACCGTTGCTCCTGTCGCGCCTGATGGGCCTCTCGGAAGCGCAGGAAGGCGCCCTCAACATCGCCTTTAAGATCGCCGATGAGGAGGGCCTTGCGCTGCTCGATCTGAAGGATCTGCGCGCCCTTCTCGTCGACCTCGCCGATCGCGGCAAGGATCTGCGCACCGAATACGGTAATCTCAGCGCCATGACCATCGGCTCGATCCAGCGCCGCCTGGTGGTGATCGAGGAGCAGGGTGGCGACAAGTTCTTCGGCGAGCCGGCGCTCGACATCAAGGACTTAATGCGCACGACGCGCGATGGTCGTGGCTATATGAACATCCTCGCTGCCGACAGGCTGATGTCCTCGCCGCAGCTCTATGCCACTTTCCTGCTCTGGCTGCTTTCCGAGCTGTTGGAGGACCTTCCCGAAGTGGGCGATCCCGACCGTCCGAAGCTCGTCTTCTTCTTCGACGAGGCGCATCTGCTCTTCACCGACGCGCCTCCCGGTCTGTTGCAAAAGATCGAACAGACCGTGAAGCTCATTCGCTCGAAGGGGGTGGGCGTCTATTTCGTGACCCAGAATCCGCTGGACGTGCCGGAAAGCGTTCTGGCGCAGATGGGCAACCGCGTCCAGCATGCGCTGCGCGCTTACACGCCGCGCGAGCAGAAGGCGGTGAAAACGGCGGCCGATACCTTCCGCGCCAATCCGAAATTCAAGACCGACCAGGCCATCACCGAGCTCGGCAAAGGCGAGGCGCTGGTCTCTGTTCTCGATCTCAAGGGCGTGCCGACCATGGTCGAGCGCACCATGATTCGTCCGCCCGAGAGCCGCATGGGACCGATCACGCCACAGGAGCGCGACAAGCTCATCAAGTCATCGCCCGTGTATGGCCAGTATGATGAATCGATTGACCGTGAATCGGCCTATGAGAAGCTGACCCAGCGCGCCGGCGAGCGGGCCGAGGCGCAGAAGCAAGCGACGGCCGAGAAACAGGCGGCGCGCGAGGCGCGCGCGGCGCCACGGCCGCGCGAGAGCGCCACGGACCGTTTCGTCAAAAATGTCGCCGGCAGTGTCGGACGCCAGGTCGGAAACATGGTGGTGCGCTCACTGGTGCGTGGGATTCTCGGCAGCTTCTCGCGACGGTGAAAGCGCCCCGTATCGTTTCACGCCTGAGCGGAAGCGATGGTTGCCAGGCGATGCTTGAGGATCTTGCCGGTCGGGCTGGCGGGTAAGGCTCCGCAGAAGACGTAGCGGCTCGGCCGCTTATATGGGGCGAGCCTTTCGGCGCAGAAGGCTGCAAGCTCGCCCTGCGTGAGCGACCTGTCTTTGACAGGCTGGATGAAGGCAACGACCTCTTCATTGCCATGCGCGGCGGGCATACCGATGACCGCCACCTGTTGCACTTTGGGGTGGGTCATGAGAACGGCCTCCACATCGATGGGGTACACATTAAAGCCTGACCGAATGATCAACTCCTTCGATCGCCCACAGAGATGCAGGGTGCCTTCTGTGTCGAGCTTGCCGAGGTCGCCGGTGCGCAGCCATCCGTCCGCCGTGATGGCTTTTGCGGTCATGTCGGATGCCTTGTAGTAGCCTTTCATTACATTGGGCCCACGGCACCATATTTCGCCGACTTCATCCGGACCGAGAGGCTGCTCGTCATTGCCGACGATACGGACCTCGACGAAGGGAATAGGCGGCCCCACGGCGCAGTCCGATCGTGGCTCCCCGAATCTCGTCGTCGCGATAGATGGCGATGTCTCGCTCGTCCCATAGCCATTGTGAAGTGGGAGCCCGGTCAGTTTCTCAATGGCTTGCTTGACGCCCTGGGTGAGAGGAGAGCCGCCCGCCCAGGTGAAGCGCAGGCGATGGGGGCCAAGACTCGCTCCGGTTTCGTGGATGTGCGCGAGCAGCCGGCTGTACATCGCCGGAACGCCCTGCAGAACCGTTAGTCCACGAGTGATTTCGCGCATGCATTGATCCGGAGCAAAGCGCGGAAATGAAACAAAACAGGCGCCGGCATAAAGGGAGCTCAGGAATATCGAGGCCAATGCCGAGACGTGCGAAATGGGCATGGCCCCATACACGACATCGTTGCAAACACAACCGCGGACACCTCCCGCGATAGCGGCATTGAACAGGAGATTGCGATGCGTCAGCATGACTCCCTTGGGTGCGCCGGTTGTGCCGGATGTATACAGCAGGGCAGCAACTTGCTCTTCGGATGAAGCGTGCACGGGCTCGGGTTCTGCCACTTCATGAAGAGGTCCTGCCGCCAATTTGCCAAGCCAGGGAAGGTCGTGGAGCTTCGCACCGTAAATCTCAGCATGTGCGGCGGCTTCGGCGGAAACTTCGACGGTGAAGATAATGCGGCGTGGTTGGCAGTGACCGGCAATCGCAGCGATTTCAGCGGCCGAGAGGCGGGCGTTCGCCAGAACGATCCACACATCGAGATTACAGGCGGCCAGGAACAGGGAAATTGTCGCCCGACCATTCTCGTTGACAACCATCAGGCGATCGCCGGCGCGGATAGAGAGGGTTATCAGGAACGCTTCCGCACTCCTCACCGCTGTGGCAAGATCGCCGTAGGTCCAGAAGTGCTCGCTGTCGATGAGAGCGGGAGAGCGCGGTGTCCAGGCAGCCCAGTCCCAGAGGAGATCGCTGATGCGATTGGGGAGGCTGGCCATACGCTCGACGGACTGCCGTGGTTCTGGCCGCATGGTGCCCGCTCTCGCCAAGATCTTTGCTTAGGCTACTCTCCAACTCTTCTGGGGTAAAGACGAGCCGGAGCTGGGTAAGAGGGGCGAGCCAAAGTGCTGTCCGCCTTGAGTCCCCTCTCTCCGCAAGCGAAGAGTCAGATCTCGCTCAGCGCCTGTTCCAGGCTGACATGGCCGGCAAAGCCGCCTGCGCCCTTCACATCTTCTCCGAGCTCGATCGCATGGGCGAAATTCACCGCCGGATCGTTCTCCAGCCGCTCGAACAAGGCCTGCACCGCCGGATAGTCCTTGCGGTCGACCACATCGTGATATTTCGTCCACCGCGCGATGCCGATGAAATAGGCATCCGCCAGCGTGCGCTCATTGCCTAGGAGCCACGGGCTCTTGCCCAGCATCATTTCCAATTCGCGATGCACCTTGGCGACATCGGCCGCGCCGTAGGCTCTGAGCGCCTGCTTCTCTTCGGGCTTCAGCGTTTCATGCTCCAACGTGTACCAGAGCGGACTGAAGGCATTGAAGAAGCTGGTGTTGAGATAAGCGAGCCGCTGATTGAGTCCATCGAACTCCATAGTGCCCTGCTTGAAGCCCAGGCCCTTCCCGATGCCGCGAGCGCCGAGATGATTCATGATCGCCAGGCTCTCGCTGATGATCCTCCCGTCGCCGGTCTTGAGCGACGGGGTCTCGCCGACCGGATTGATGCGGCGGAAGGCGTCGCTCTGCACCACTTCCGGCATCTGGATGCGGCTCAGCCGGTAGGGCTCGCCCAGCCATTCGAGGGCCACGATCGAGCCGAAAGAGCAGCCGGAGGGAATGCCGTAGAAGAGGATCGGTGTCATGTGGTGGTCTCCTGTGTTGACACCGAAGGTATAGATTCGTGGACTTGCGGCCTGTAGACACTCCAATTGCGTTTTAAAGTCTACATTCATAGACTAATGGCTATGTATAACCTCAACGACCTCATCTGCTTCGTGCACGCGGTGGAGACCGGCGGTTTCGCCGCTGCGGGTCGCAGGCTCGGGCAGCCCAAATCGACGGTGAGCAAGCGGGTGGCTGAGCTCGAGGCCGCCTTGGGCGTGCGCCTCATTCACCGCACCTCCCGGCATTTCGCCCTGACCGAGCTCGGCCGCGATGTGTATGACCACGCCCGCGCCGCGGTGATCGAGGCGGAAGCCGCCGAAACCGTCGTCCGACGCCGCCAGGCCGAGCCCTCGGGCACGGTCAGGATCACCACCTCGGTGCCGACTGCCCAGTTCCACCTCGCCGACCGGCTGCATGAGCTGGCGCGCGCCTTCCCCAAGCTCAGCCTCGAGCTCCATGTCACCGACCGCTTCGTCGATCTGGCCCAGGAAGGCTATGACATTGCGCTGCGCAGCCATTTCGCACCCCTGCCGGATTCGGGCTTGATGCAGCGCCGCATCGCCACCGAGCCGATCATCCTGGTGGCGGCCCCGGATTACCTCGACGCCCGTGGCGAGCCTGTCGAGCCGGCCGCGCTCAATGAGCATGACGGCCTCATCGTTTCATCCGCGGTGCGCAGCTGGCGCCTTAACAGTCAAAGCGGCGCCAAGATCGAGGTCGAGCCCAAGCCGCGCCTCACCGCTGATGAATCGGTCGTCCTCATGAAATCGGCGATCGCCGGCCTGGGCATAGTCTGCCTGCCGGAGAGCATCGTCGCCGAAGCGCTGAAGCAAGGGACGCTCAAGCGCATATTGCCGGACTGGACAGCCGGCGGCGTCACCACGACGTTGCTCACGCCGCATCGTCGCGGTCAACTTCCCTCCGTCCGAGCCGTAATCGACTTTCTCTCGCAAGCCGAACAGATCAGATGATCTCGTCTTCATCGAAGAGCGGCGCTTGCGCCAGTTCTCCGCCGATGCGGCCGATGCGAGCACGCGATGTTTCGGGATCTTTCATCCGGGCGATGTGGAAGAGGGCGTCGCCGCGATTGACGATCGGCAGATTGGTGCGACCAATAATGATGCCGTTCTCGGGCGAGATGACCTGCACTGGGCGTTCGCCGAAGGGATCCGAGATCTCGCCGATCACAGCGCCCTTGACCACCTGATCGCCGGTGATGGGCACCGCGCGCAGCAGGCCGCCTTCCGGGGCCCTGAGCCAGGCGCTCGACGTCGAGATCGCCGGCGGCACCTTGCTGCGCGCGATATTGGTGGGCGCGATCATGTTGAGCCATTTCATTACCCGCAATATGCCGATGACGCCGGCGCGGATGGCGATCTCGTCGAAGCGCAGCGCCTCGCCGCCTTCGTAGAGCAGCATCTTCACGCCATTGTCGCGCGCGCATTGCCTGAGCGTCCCCTCACGCAATTTGGAGATGAGGATCACCGGCGGTCCGAACGCTTCCGCCATCTGCAGCAGATCGGGCTCGTCGGGCGCGATCCGGATCTGCGGCAGGTTGGTGCGATGCTGCGCGGCGGTATGGAGGTCGATGCCGTAGTCGCTTCGCAGCACCACTTCGCGCATGAACAGATCGGCGACGATGGAGGCGAGTGAGCCGTGGTCCGAGCCGGGGAAGGAGCGGTTGAGGTCGCGCCGGTCAGGCATATAGCGCGAATGGCTGATGAGACCGAAGGCATTGACCACCGGCACCGCCAGCAGCGTGCCGGCGAGATTATGCACCGTGCGGTGGCGGATCACCCGCCGTACGATCTCCGCCCCCAGAATCTCGTCGCCATGGACGACGGCGGAGAGAAACAGAGCCGGCCCGGCTTTCTCGCCGTGAACGACATGGACCGGGAGCGTCAGTGGTGTGTGGTTGGAAAGCGCGCTCACCGGCAGGTCGACGGTCTTGCGCTCGCCCGGAGCGAGTGTCGTGGAGCCGAGACGAAACGGCTTGGCGCTCATCCCTTGCCCTTGGTCTTGGTGCGCCCCGGCCGCGCTTCCGCCTCGAGGAACTGGATGATCGCGGTGGCGACATCGACGCCGGTGGCTTTCTCGATGCCTTCGAGCCCCGGCGAGGAATTGACCTCCATAACCAGAGGGCCGCGGCTCGATTGCAGCATATCGACGCCGCAGACATTCAGGCCCATTGAGCGCGCCGCCTTCACCGCCGCCGCTCTCTCCTGGCGGGAGATGGCGATCTTCTCGGCCTGGCCGCCACGATGCAGATTGGAGCGGAAGTCGCCCTTGGCACCGGAACGCCGTATGGCGGCGACCGGCTTGCCGTCGATGACGAAGACGCGAATGTCGCGGCCCTCCGCCTCTTTGATGAACTCCTGCACGAGAATGGCGATATCGGCGCCGTGAAACGCCTCGATGACCGACTTCGCCGACTTATGTGTCTCGCTCAAGACCACCCCGATACCTTGTGTGCCTTCGAGGAGTTTTATGACGGTCGGCGCTCCGCCGACGATCTCGATGACGTCGTCGGTGCGCGTCGTGTCATTGGCGAAGGCGGTGATCGGCAGGCCGACCCCGTCGCGCGCCAGGATCTGCAGCGAGCGCAATTTGTCGCGCGAGCGGCCGATGGCGACGGATTCGTTCAGCGGGAACACGCCCATCATCTCGAACTGGCGCAGCACCGCCAGGCCGTAGAAAGTATGGGATGCGGCGATGCGCGGAATGACGGCGTCGAAGCCTTCCAGCTTTTCGCCCATGTAGCGCAGTTCCGGCTTGCGCGAGGTGATGTTCATATAGCAGCGCAGATAGTCGACGGGCACGATCTCATGACCGCGCTCTTGCGCCGCCTCAGCAATGCGCTGATGCGAGTAGAGTTTTGGATTTCGGGTGAGAAGCGCGATCTTCATTGGGTCTTGGACTTCGTCTTTTTTGGGCGCTTGCTTTTGAGGAAGGTGCGGCTCGGATCGACCAGAAAAGTGCCCTTGATGGAGCTGCGGCCGATCAGCATCGCGGCTCCCATATCGGCACGCTGGGTAAGGGTGATTTCGGCGTCGAGCAGATGTTTGCCGATCTCGATCGGTGTGGCGATCACGGCGCGCAGCTCGATATGACCGTTCGAGCTCTTGATCCGGCGCAGATCATGCAGCGGCATCTCGCACTCGATCCGCCTCAGCGAGCCGCCGCGGCGCTGCAGCTTGAAGCGCACTTTCATGCGCTTGCCGCGTCCGGAAATACGTATGTCGTCGGCATGCAGCGCCGCCGAGCGGGCGCCGGTGTCGATCTTGGCGACGATCGGTCCGGCGCCGAGTTCGGGAAGGCGGACCGATTCCTGCCAGCCGACCACGGCCGGGCCATCCTGCTCGTCTATGTCATCATCCGCCATGGCCTCACCGGTCTAACCATAAAGTACGATCCGGAAAAGGGGAAATCGGCCTTTGGCCATTGGTGAATTGCGGTACCATCGGCCGGGGCCGGGAATGGAGGATATCATGAGGGATGGAGAGCTGATGCAGGTGGCCTATCTCGTGCGCGATATCGAGGTAGCCATGCGGCGCCACTGGGATCATTGCGGCATCGGCCCGTGGCATGTCTATCGCTTCTCGGCGCCGGAGGTACGCGACTATCTTTACCGCGGCAAGCCAGCCACCCATGAAGTGCTGATCGCCGTCACCAAGAGCCCCGGCATCCAGCATGAGCTGATCCAGCCGGTCAGCGGCTACTCGATCTATGACGAGTTCCTCGAAAGCCGGGGCGAGGGCCTGCACCATACCAAGCTCTATTATGCTGATTGCGCCAAGGCAGTCGCCGATTATGCGCGCCGCGGCTATCCGGTCATCCAGAGCGGCAAGTTCGACGCGGACGAACACTACTATCTCGATACCGAGAAGGACTTCGGCTACATCATCGAGCTCGGCAATGGAGGCCGTATCCGTGAGACCGAATGGCGCTATCCGTCAGCGGGATGAGTCCTCTGCCTTGCGATACGTATAGCGGAAGGTGCAGCAGGGCGCTCCCTGCATGATCGTCTGCTTGCGCTCCAGCGTGATATTCGGGTCGTAGCCTTCGCAGAAGGTACCGTCGCGATTGCAGGACAAGAGATGGCCGATCTTGCCGAGACCCATCTCCTTGTAGGTCTCGGCATAGCGGCAGCGCGTGATGTCGAAATCGAAGCGTTCGTCGCTGGCTTCCAGCACCTTCATTTCGAGAGCGCCGTCGGCGGTCCAGAAGTCATAGAGCTTGATGAAGTCGGCCATCGAGGTTTGGCCGTCTGGCGCCTTCTTGGCGAATTCCCGGCCTTCTGCGATGGCCGCTTTGCGGATGGCGCGGTCAAGGATTTCGGCGGCCTTCTCTTCGCCGAGTTCGGCGGCCATTTCGGCGAAGATCGGACCGATGACCTGCGCCTGCAGGCGGCGCTTGGTGAGGGTGGGCAATTCGCTCATGGGAGAAGCTCCGTTACTGCGCGCGCGGCTCGAACAGCTCGATCACATTGCCGGACGGGTCTTCGGCGAGGATCTGCCGACCGCCCGGTCCCTCGACGACATCATTGCGGAAATTGGCGCCGTTCTCGCGCAGCCGCGCGACGACATCGGAGAGATTCTTGACCTCGATCACGAAGCGGTTCCAGCCGCCGGGCCCGGGAACGCGCCCGTCCGGCATCGGCCTCGCGGCCGAGGCATTGGGCCCAGCCAGCCAGAGCGTCAAGCCGTCTTTGTCGAGAATAGCCATGTTCGGGCCGAATTGCTGCTTCAGCGCGAAGCCCAGATGATGCGTGTAGAAGGCGATGGACGTTTCGACGTCCTTGACCATGTAGCGGACCGTCGCCATGGCGTCACCCTTCGATCTTGATGGTCTCCGCGATATCTATACCAAAGCCGGACAGGCCCACATAGTGACGCGTGCTCGAGGTGATGAGGCGTATCGAATGTACGTTGAGATCGCGCAGGATCTGCGCGCCGAGGCCGACATCGCGCCAGACCTGCTCGCGGATGGCCGCGCTGCCCGTCTTCTCAGAGCCCATTTTCTGGCCCGCGGGCACGCCTGCGGTGCCCTCGCGCAGATAGACCAGCACGCCGCGACCCTCGCGCTTGAAAATGTCATAGACCGAGTTGAGCACATGCGGGGCGCCGAAGATGTCGGCGACGATATCCTCGCGGTGCAACCTGACCGGGACGCTTTTGCCGCCGCTGATGTCACCGTAGACGAGAGCCAGATGCTGCACACTGTCGAAGGGCGTCGAATAGGCGAAGCCGCGCAGCTTGCCGATCGGGGTCGCGATGTCGAACTGGCTTTCCTGATTGACGAGACGTTCGCGCGCCTGACGATAGGCGATGAGATCGGCGACCGAAATGATCTTGAGATTGTGCTCGCGCGCAAAGGCGCTGACCTGGGGCCCGCGCTTCACCGTGCCGTCGTCATTGACGAGCTCGCAGATGACGCCCGCCGGATGGAGTCCGGCCAGCCGCACGAGATCGACGGACGCTTCGGTGTGGCCGGAGCGCATGAGCACGCCGCCCGACTTGGCGACGAGCGGGAAGATATGGCCGGGGCGCACGAAGTCGTTCGCCTGCACATTGCCATTGGCGAGCGCATGCACGGTGGCGGCGCGTTCCTTGGCCGAGATGCCGGTGGTGAGGCCTTCCCGATAGTCGATCGAGACGGTGAAGGCGGTGCCGAGCGGGGCGTCGTTGAGCGCCACCATCGGGTCGAGCTTGAGGCGGCGGGCATCCTCGGGCGTGATCGGCGCGCAGACAATGCCGCAGCAATAGCGGATCATGAATGCCATCTGCTCCGTCGTGATCTTGCAGGCGGCGGCGACGAGATCGCCTTCGTTTTCGCGATCATCATCGTCAACGACAACGACCATCTCACCGCGGGCGATGGCCGCGATGGCGTCCTCGACGCGGTCGAGTTCGGAGGCGGAGGCAGGGGCTGATGGGGTGGCGGTATCCATGGCGGCGGGTCCGGAGAAATCTTCTGGGCGAACGGCGTTATTGGTGAAGCTCGCGATCTTGAGGGCGAGGTCGAGGGAGGGCGACGCCCCGGCGATAAGTTGCGAGACGCGGCCCTGCGAAACGCCAAGGGCCTTGGCGAGGGCGGATTGCGAGGTGCCGGTCTTGTCCAGCCAATCAGGGAGCTTCATAGCGAATATTTAACAGTGCTAATATAGTAAGAAAAGAAAATTATTAGCATACCTAAATATTCCCATCGCGTCATGCCGCAGGCGCGCCAGCCGTTCAGGGCGCGCGACGGCTCGGTGGTCGCTGTTGCGGGCTCGCTGTCAGCGATCAGATGGAAATGGGCGCGCCTTGAGCCATAGGAACAAGGGAATTCGGGTCCAGCGAGACGGGTCCTGCGGAGCGGGCTCCTTGAGCGCGGTGATGGCGAAGCCCGCCTGTGTAAACGCTGCCATATAGTCCTGGAGCGGTTGCGACCAGCCGGCAAAGTGCATCTTGAGTCCGTTCTTTTCCTCGGCGCCTTCGAAGCGCTCGCGCCGGAAATAGCTGCCGGGCACGACGAAAGGGGCGTCAGGCTCCGGGCCGGAGAAATGCCCGCGATCGGCGAAGGGATGCACGATCGACACGATGAGAGATCCGGAGGGCTTCAGGACGCGCCGCATCTCCTTGACCGCCGCCGGCACGTCTTCGATATCCATGAGCACATTGAAGGCCAGGACGATATCGAAACTTTCATCCTCGAAAGGCAGGGCCGCTGCTGCGGCCACTTCATAGTGATGGGCCGAATCCATCTCCTGTGCGGCTTCGACAAATCGCGCGACCGGATCGGCGGCGGTGACGTGATAACCCAGCTCTTTGAGCAAGCGCGAGACCCGGCCCTCGCCGCAGCCGACATCGAGTGCCTCACCCTTGCCATTGCCGACGAAATCCCGAAACGCGCTGCCATACTTCCAGAACGCGTCATGGTCGGGCGCACGCGCCCAGGCGATCCATTCCTCGGCGACCTCGGCCCAATGCGCCTGATCGGTTTTCTCAACTGTCATCGCATGCCCCTTGGGACGAAAAAGCCCTCTCCTTGCGGAGAGGGCGTGACATTTCGTGTAACTTGGGAAGCTCAGGCTTCCGAGAACATCTGCTCGACATGCTCCCAATTGACGAGATTGTCGATGAAGGCTTCGAGGTACTTCGGCCGCGCGTTGCGATAGTCGATGTAGTAGCTGTGTTCCCACACATCGACGCCGAGGATCGGCTGGGCGCCATGCATCAGCGGGTTCTCGCCATTCGGCGTCTTCTGGATTTCGAGCTTGCCGTTTTTCACCGCGATCCAGGCCCAGCCGGAGCCGAACTGCGTGGTGCCGGCATTGATGAAATCGGCGCGCATCTTGTCATACCCGCCGAGATCCGAATCGATCGCCTTCTGCAGCTTGGCAGGCAGCTTCTTGCCGCCGCCGTCTTTCTTCATCCACTGCCAGAAATGCAGGTGATTGTAGTGCTGGCCGACATTGTTGATGAGGCCCTGGTTCTTCTCCTTATAGGCGGCCTTGACGATCTTGGTCAGCGACTGGCCGGCGAGGGGAGAGTCCTTGAGCAGGTTGTTGCCGTTCGTCACATAAGCCTGATGATGCTTGTCGTGATGATATTCCAGCGTTTCCTTCGACATGTAGGGCTGAAGCGCGTCATAGGCATAAGGCAGAGCGGGAAGTTCAAGGGCCATGGTGTCATCTCCTTTTTTGTGAGACGTTTCCGCAGAATTTGCGAAAACTGTCCCGGCTCCTGGCAACGAAGAAGCGCCTGCCGCGATGAGAAACGGGGCGGCAAGCGTTTGAAACTGGCGACGGGTAATCAAGCAGATCTCCTCGACCTCATCAAAACCCAACACTGAAATAGGCGTTTGGGTTCCGTCTGTCAAAGATCAAGCCTCGGCTCTCAGCCACCGCAAAAGCGACGAGTCATCGCCGGATTCGACCGCTTCCGCCAGCCGGCGCCCGACCGCGGCGCCGAATTTGTAGCCATGACCGGAACAGGCCGAGACGATCAAAGCCTTGCCTCTGCGATACGACAGGAATTTGTCATCGGCGGTGAAGGTGTAGGCACAGGTCCGTACACGCGCCACTGCATATTCGCGAATGCGCGCCAGAGGCGGAGAGAGCAGGTCGCGCAAGCGTTCGCCTTCGCCGTGGCTCTCCACCCGGTCGGCATCGGGATCGCACGCCGGACGCTTGACCAGGCTCGCTCCGGCCTTGAGCCCGGTGCCGGCGACAGGTGGCAGCATATAGGCACCGGTCTCACCGCCGATATCCAGGATGGCCGGCGCGTCCGCCCACGCACTTGCGAGATCATCGGGAGGCGTCAGATAGGCGACGAACGTCCGGTATAGCGTGAGATGCCGGCTGAGCTCCGGCACCAGTTGCAGGACCCAGGCGCCGGCCGTGACGACGATCTGGTCGGCCGCAATCAGGTCGCCATCGCCCAAGCCGACCGTCCCTTTGTCGGCGTCGATCGCGTCGACACGGCTGTTAAGCCGCAGCGTCGCGCCATTATCCGTCAGCCAGCGGGCCAGATCGGACGCGATGCGCTGACAGAGAAGCGCACCGCCGGCTCTGGTGAAATAGGCGTAGCGGATGGTGGCCGGATCGAGAAAGGGATAGCGCCGGGCCGCTTCCTTCGGCTCGTAGAGCTCATAGGCCTCGCCCATCCGGTCATAACCCAGACGGAAATTCTCGCCGTCATCGCCTTCGAATTGCGACATGGCCAGCACGCCGCGATGCGACAAATGCGAGCGGCCGAGATCGCGCCACAACTCGTCCCAGGCGGTGAAGGCTTCCGAGATGGTGCGCGCATAGCCGTCGGCCGAGCCAAAGCCGCGTCTGATCATGCGGTGTTCATCGCCCGAGGCGGCCAGCGGATTGGGGATGCTGCCTTGTTCGACGAGCGTCACCTGGTGGCCGCGCTTGGTCAGCGCCCACGCGGCGGCAAGACCGGCTATGCCGCCGCCCGCAATGCAGACCTTCATACCACCTGCTTTTCCATGAAGACGGAAAAGGGGTCGTCAGTGGGATAGTCGGCATAGGGTCCGCAAAGCGTGAATCCGCACTTGGCGAAAAGACCGAGTGCTTCCGGCTGCAGCGTGCCGGTTTCAAGTTTCATCGCCTTGAGCCCGTGCTCGCGCGCATTCTCCTCGAGCCTGGCGAGGATCAGCTTCGACAATTTGAGCCCGCGCGCCTCGGGCCTTACATAGATGCGCTTGATCTCGCCATAAGCGTGGTCGCGATGCCAGAGCGCGCCGCAGCCCAGCGCTTCGCCGTTGCGCCGGGCCACGAAAAAATGGATATCCGGCGCGGCAAGCGTCTCGATATCGACGAGATGATTGCTTTCGGCCGGATAGAGCCGGTGGAACATGTCATCGAGATCGCGGATGAGTTGCGTCACATCCGCTATGCGCGGGTCCTCACGCCGGATCTCGATCTCGCTCATGGCTGGAAGGCCTGCAGTCCCGTCTGCGCGCGTCCGAGGATCAGCGCATGCACATCATGCGTGCCTTCATAGGTGTTGACGGTCTCGAGATTGACCATGTGACGGATGACGTGGAATTCGTCCGATATGCCGTTGCCGCCATGCATGTCGCGGGCGTCACGCGCGATGGCGAGCGCCTTGCCGCAGTTGTTGCGCTTCATGAGCGAGATGGCGGGCGGCGCCGCGTTGCCGCGCTCGAGTGCGCGACCCAGAGCAAGCGCCCCCTGCAGCCCGAGCGCGATCTCGGTCTGCATGTCGGCGAGCTTCTTCTGCACCAGCTGATTGGCGGCGAGCGGCCGGCCGAACTGCTTGCGGTCCAGCGTATACTGGCGTGCCCGGTGCCAGCAGTCTTCCGCCGCACCCATGGCGCCCCAGGCGATGCCGTAGCGCGCCTTGTTGAGACAGCCGAACGGGCCGGACAGGCCGCGCGCATTCGGGAAGATGTTCTCTTCGGGGATTTCGACATTGTCGAGAACGATCTCGCCGGTCACGGAGGCGCGCAACGACACCTTGCCTTCGATCGTGGGCGTGGAGAAGCCTTTCGTGCCGCGCTCGACGAGGAAGCCGTGAATGCCTTCATCCTCGAGCTTGCCCCACACAACCGCCACATCGGCGATCGGCGAATTGGTGATCCACATTTTCGTGCCGTTGAGCACGAAACCGCCATTGACGCGCTTGGCCCTGGTCTTCATGCCGCCGGGATCCGAGCCCGCATCGGGCTCGGTCAGGCCGAAGCAGCCGACCCATTCGCCGGTGGCAAGCTTGGGCAGGTACTTCTTGCGCTGGGCTTCCGATCCGTAAGTTTCGATCGGGTGCATGACGAGCGAATTCTGCACGCTCATCGCCGAGCGGTAGCCCGAATCGACGCGCTCCACTTCGCGTGCCACGAGGCCGTAGGCGACATAGCCGAGGCCCGATCCGCCATAGGCTTCCGAATTCATCATGCCGAGGAAGCCGACTTCGCCGAGCTCATTCATGATTTCGCGATCGAAGCGTTCCTCGCGGAAAGCCTTCTGGACGCGCGGCAGGAGCTTGTCGGCGCAAAAGGCGCGCGCAGTGTCGCGGATCATGCGCTCGTCTTCGTTCAGCTGGCTTTCGAGATCGAGTGGATCTTCCCAGTTGAACTCGGCAAGCGAGGTAGGGCCATGGGCTTTGCGGGCGGCTTGGGTCATGTGGAACTTTTCATCGCTTCGAAAGTTGCTACCGAGCACGTTAACAACGCCAATCGCCCCAAAATGTCAAATCCTGCCCAATGGTGACCCAATCTCCAGCCGATCAACCATCCCAGACGCTTCTCAAACCGCCTCGTCTGACGTTACGCCATGCGCTTTTCCTGGATCTCGACGGGACGCTTATCGATATCGCTGAGCGGCCCTCCGCCATCGTCGTCCCGCGCGACCTGCCGGCGCTGCTCATGCGGCTGCAAATATTCCTGGGCGGCGCCGTGGCGATCGTCAGCGGCCGGCCGCTCGGCGATCTCCTCGTCTATCTTGCGCCCGCCGACCTGGATATCATCGCCGAGCATGGTGCCGTGGTGAAACGACGCGGCAAGCCGGCGCCGGCGCCTGAGGCCATCTGGCCCGAATCCTGGCAGAGCCGGCTGCAGAGCTTCCTTGACGATCACCCCGCCGCCGAGATCGAATACAAGACATCCAGCATCGCCCTGCATTTTCGCCGGGAGCCGGACGCCGCCGATGCAGCCTCGCGCCTCTTGAAAGATTTGGTGAGCGAGGCCCCCGCGGGCGCCGAGATATTGCCGGCCAAGATGGCCTTCGAGCTCAAGCTCAGTCCCGTCAACAAGGGCCAGGCGATCATCGACCTGATGAAAGTGGAGCCTTATCGCCGCCGCATCCCTGTATTCGCAGGCGACGATGTGACGGATGAGCCGGGGTTTGCCGCGGTCCGGGCCATGAATGGCGTGGCGCTTCCCGTCGACAGGGCATTCGGCGGCGAGCCGCGTCTCGTTCGCGCCTGGCTCGCCCGGGAGATCGGAATTAAAGGAGAAGCGGCCGCATGAAGCAGATGGAAATGGGCGTGATCGGCAACTGCACGGTCGCGAGTCTCGTCGATTCGCACGCGCGTCACGTGTGGTTCTGCTTCCCGCGCCTCGACGGAGATCCGCTGTTCAATGCGCTGGTGAATGGTACCGATCCCCAGAACGGATTCATGGACATCGTGCTGCGCGACCAGCAGAAGACCCGGCAGATTTATTTGCGCAACACCGCCATTCTCGAAACCATCCTGACCTGCGAGAGCGGGTCGCTCCGTGTGCTCGACTGGGCGCCGCGCTATAAGCAGCAGGGCGAGCTCTTCCGCCCGCCCATCATCATCCGCCGCATCGAACCGCTCGAGGGGCGCTGCCATGTAAAGATACGTGCCCGGCCGACATTCGAATACGGCGCGACACAGCCGGTGATCTCGGTCGGCAGCAACTATCTGCGCTATGCCGGAGGCAATTCGGTCATCCGTCTTACCACCGACATGCCGGTCGCTTATTTGCGCGACGAGGCCTTTTTCCTTCTCGACCGCCCGGTGCATATCTTCATCGGCAGCGACGAGGCGCTCCCGTCCCGTGTCGACCGCATTGCGCGCGATTATCTCGAGGAGACGACGGGCTATTGGAATGACTGGGTCCGCGATCTGGCCGTGCCCTTCGATTGGCAGGAAGTCGTCATACGTTCCGCCATCACCTTGAAGCTGTGCAGCTTCGAGGACACGGGCGCCATCCTCGCCGCCTTGACCACCTCGATCCCGGAGGCCGCCAATAGCGGTCGCAACTGGGACTACCGCTATTGCTGGCCGCGCGACGCCTACTTCACGGTGATGTCGCTGAATCGCCTCGGCGCCACGACGACGATGGAGAATTTCATCACCTATCTGATCAATTCGGTGATCTCTTCGAATGTGCAGTTCCTGGCGCCGCTCTATCCGATCGTGCCGGGTTCGCCGCTTGAGGAATATGAGGCTGAGGCGTTGAAAGGCTTTCGCGGCATGGGACCGGTGCGCGTCGGCAATGGCGCTTCGATCCAGCGCCAGAACGACATCTATGGCTCGGTCATTCTCGCCGCCTCCCAGATGTTCTGGGACATGCGCCTGCCGCGCCCGGGTGATCGGGCACTTTATCATCAATTGAAACCCATCGGACTTATGGCAAAGGCCACTTCGCTTGAGGCCGATGCCGGCATATGGGAATATCGCGGCCGCACCCGCGCCCACACATTCTCGGCGGCCATGTGCTGGGCGGCGCTCGAAACCCTGGGCCGCATCGCCCGTCATGTCGGGGAGAGCGCCGACGCCGGCGAGTGGTATCAGGCCGCCGCCGATCTCAAGCAAAAGTTGCTTGAAGGCGCCTGGAATGAGACGGCCGGACATTTCGGCGGCAGCCTGGGCGGCAGCGAGCTCGACGCGGCGCTGCTTCTGATGCCGGAGATAGGCATCATCGGCTATGACGATCCGCGCTTCCAGAAGACGCTGGCGGCGATCGAGCAGCGTCTGCTCGTCGACGGGCTGATGATGCGCTATGCCGAGGAGGACGATTTCGGCAAGCCCGAGACCGCCTTTCTCGTTTGCACCTTCTGGTACATCGAGGCACTCGCCAATTGCGGCCGGCGCGACGAGGCCTTGGCACTGTTCGAGCGCGTCCTCGCGCTGCGCAACCATGTCGGCATCCTGTCCGAGGATGCCGTCCCCACGACGGGAGAGCTGTGGGGAAATTTCCCGCAGACCTATTCGATGGTGGGCATCATCCATTGCGCCCGCAAGCTAAGCCGCACCTGGGAGGAGGGCCTATGGCTCGTCTCGTGATCGTCTCCAACCGCGTGCCGGCGCCCGCCAGACGCGACCAGACGGCGGGAGGTCTTGCTGTCGTGCTCGAGGAAGCGCTGAAGGGCGACGTGCTGTGGTTCGGCTGGTCGGGCCGCCGCGTACCGGAGGCCTCGTCAAAGCCATCCTCAGCCACCCGCGGCACGATCACATTCGCCACCATCGATCTGAGCGAAAGCGACTATCAAAGCTACTATGCCGGCTTCGCCAATCGCAGCCTGTGGCCGCTGCTGCATTATCGCACCGGTCTCGTCGCATTCTCGCGCGAGGAATATAAGGGCTATCGCGCCACCAACCGGAAATTCGCCGAAGCGCTCATGCCGCTCCTGCGGCCGGATGACATTGTCTGGATCCACGACTATCACCTGATCCCGCTTGGCCATTCTTTGCGCGAACAGGGCTGCCGCCAGAGGATCGGCTTCTTCCTGCATATACCGTTTCCTCCGCTCTCGGTCTTCGACATTCTGCCGCCGGCCAGGGAACTCATCGTCGACCTTGCCACCTACGATGTCGTGGGCTTCCAGACCAATGAGGACCGCGACAATTTCCAGGGCTGTGCCAGGAGTCTCCTGGACGGCAATCAGCGAGCCCAGGCGCTGACCGCATCCGTGGCCATCCCTGTCGGCATTGACGGCAAGGCCTTTGCCCGGATGGCGGAGACATCGCGCATGAACGCGGAATCTCACCGGCTGAAGCACAGCCTCGTTGGCCGCAGGCTCATCATAGGCGCCGACCGGCTTGATTATTCCAAGGGACTGCCGCAGCGCTTCGAGGCCTACTCCGAACTGCTCGAAACCCATGCCGATTATCGCGAGAAGATCAGCTTCCTGCAGATCGCGCCGCGCTCGCGCGAGGAGGTGACCGAATATCGCGATCTGAAGCGCGGTCTCGACCGGCTCACCGGCAGGATAAACGGCAAATATGCGGAATTCGACTGGGTGCCGCTGCGCTATATGACCCACGGCCTGTCGCGCAAGCTGCTGGCCGGATTCTTCCGCATGGCCGCGATCGGCCTCGTTACGCCATTGCGCGATGGGATGAACCTGGTGGCGATGGAATATGTCGCCGCCCAGGATGAAGACGACCCGGGCGTATTGGTCCTGTCGCGCTTTGCCGGTGCGGCGGCGAGCCTTGATGCCGCGCTGATCGTCAATCCGTTCGATACCAGTGCTGTCGCCGAGGCGATCCATCAAGGCCTCATGATGCCAAGGGAGGAGCGCCGCACTCGCTGGCTGAACTTGATGGACAGGATCGAACAGGACAGCGCCGCCTCTTGGTGCCGGCGCTTCCTGGCGCGCCTCACCGATACGAAGCTGCGCGCCGCGTCTTGACCAGCGCATCGGACCGAAAAGTGCGAAGCGGTTTTCGGATAATCCGATGCGCAAATCAAAGAGTTAGAGAGCCGGACCGATCCTATGTGAGCATCCGGCGCTCTGAAAGGCTCTGAGCCCCGCTGACGATCACGTTGATGAGTTTGGATTGACTCAATCCAAACTCATCGTGGTCTAACTAGTCAGGCTTTTCCGCTCATCATCAATCTGAAGGCATAGACGAGCGCCACTTCCTTGAGCCGGTCGAAGCGTCCGGGCGCGCCGCCGTGCCCTGCCTCCATCTGCGTCTTGAGCAGCAGCAGATTCTGGTCGGTCTTGCGGTCGCGCAGGCGCGCCACCCATTTCGCCGGCTCCCAGTAAGTGACGCGCGGATCGGTGAGCCCGCCCACCGCCAAGATATTGGGATAGTCCTTCGCCGCAACATTGTCATAGGGCGAATAGGCGGCGATGATATCGTAGAATTCCTTGCTGGCGATGGGATTGCCCCATTCGGTCCATTCGGGCGGCGTCAGCGGCAGCGTGTCGTCGAGCATGGTAGTGAGCACGTCGACGAAGGGCACCTCGGCGACGACCGCCTTGAAGAGCTCGGGCGCCATATTAGCGACGGCGCCCATCAGCATGCCGCCGGCCGAGCCGCCTTGCGCCACGATCTGCCTCTCACGGGTGAAGCCCGCCGCGATCAGATGCCGCGCCGCCGAGATGAAGTCGTGGAAAGTGTTCTGCTTCTTCTCGCGCTTGCCTTGCGTGTACCAGCGATAGCCCTTCTCCTGTCCGCCGCGAATATGCGCAATGGCATAGACAAAGCCGCGATCGACGAGGGAGAGGATATTGGTGTTGAAGCTGGCCGGGATGGTGATGCCGTAGGAGCCATAGCCATAGAGCCAGAGCGGGGCTGATCCATCGAGCGGCGTGTCCTTGCGATAGAGAAGCGTGACCGGCACGGTCTCGCCGTCATGCGCCGGGGCCTGGATACGGCGGGTGACATACTGCGCCGGATCATGGCCGGACGGCACTTCCTGGCGCTTGCGCATCACGCGCGTGCGGTTCCGCATGTCATAATCATAGATCTCGGCCGGCGTCGTCATCGACGAATAGCTGAAGCGCAATATGTCGGTGTCATATTCGAGCATCTGGCCGAAACCCAGCGAGTAGGCTTCTTCGGCAAAAGCGATCTCGTGCTCGGCGCCGCTTTTCATGTCGCGCACAACGATGCGCGGCAGGCCGTTCACGCGTTCGAGACGGATGAGCCAGGATTTGAGCGCGATGATGCCGAGAACCAGTGTGCCGGGGCGATGCGTGATAAGATCGTGCCAGTTCTCGCGGCCCGGTGCGGTGACCGGCGCGGTGACGATCTTGAAGTCTTCCGCGCCATCGGCATTGGTGCGGATGATGAGCTGATCCTCCCAATGCTCGACGTCATACTCGACGCCGCTCTGGCGCGCGGCGATGAGCCGTGGTGGCGCGTCGGGCGTCGTCGTGTCGATCAGATAGACTTCCGATGTCTCATGGTCATGCGTGTCGACGAGGAAGAAACGGTCGGACTGCGTCTTACCGGCGCCCACGAAGAAGCCGGTATCTTTTTCCTCATAGATGAGGCTGTCGGCATCGGCTTTGGTGCCCAGCACATGACGGAAAACCTTGAGCGGGCGATGATTCTCGTCCTGCTGCGTGTAGAGGAAGCTTCGGCCGTCGGCGGCCCAGCTCATTCCGCCTGCGGTGTTGTCGATCTCATCCGCGAGGTCCTTGCCGGTGACGAGATCGCGGATGCGGATGCGGAAGAACTCCGAGCCCTTGTCATCGGCCGACCACGCCAGAAGCCGGTGGCCGGGAGAGATGGCAAAGCCGCCGAAATCGAAGAAGGGCTTCGAGCCTGCCTCGATCGTACCGTCGATCAGAATCTGCTCCGTTCCGCTGAGGTCGCGGGTCTTGCGACAATAGCGCGGATGCTCGGCGCCGATCACGTAGCTGGAATAATAAGCGAAAGGCCCGTCGGGCGCGGGAACACTCGAATCGTCCTCCTTGATGCGGCCCTTCATTTCGGCAAAGAGCAGATCCTGCAGCGCCTTGGTGCCGGCCATGGCGCGTTCGGTGTAGGCGTTCTCGGCGTCGAGATAGGCACGGATATCCGCCGACAGCGCGGAAGGGTCCTGCATGACCGTCTGCCAGTTCTCGGCCTTGAGCCAGGCATAGTCGTCATGCCGGGTGACGCCATGATGCGTATCGGCATGTGGGCGCTTTTCCGCACGCGGCGGATTTATCAGTTCGTGCTTCGTCATTTTACTTCGTCTTCTGTGGGTCGAGATGGAGCGCCGTTCCATTCATGCGATAGCGCAGGCCCGGGGAACACATCGCCGAGATGGGCCTCGCATTTGGCGTAGCGCATCCCATGCGAGACATCGTGATGCTCGCGGCGTCGGATTTGATGGCTTTCGGGGTGTCGGGCACGTTCATACTTTCGATGGGCTGTCTGGGAGAGGATAGACGGACAAGCATGCAGCCGCAAATCGGCCGCTCCTGGCCGGCCGTTAACCGTCCCTTAAGCATAATACCAATGGTAAATGGTTTCTGTATCGGCTTTGACAAGGGTTTAAGCAGTTTTAGAGGCTTGTGGGTGTTTAATGAAATTTAGCTAGCGCGGAATGCGAAGTGAGCACCGGTTTTTCGCGAGAATCCCGCGCTAACATATAAGAATCGATCACGTTTGTGAGTATGGATCGTCTAAATCCTAACTCATCGTGATCTATGAGGAGAGTTGGGCCGGACATGTCGAGCGCGCAGCCTGAAGATGGACTGCCTGTGCGCCGCGTCATTACTGCGGATTCCTTCCGCGCGCTCAAATTCAAGCTTTCCGGTGCCCGGCCGGCCGCCGCGCCGGCCGATCCGGTGTCATTGCCTCAGCCTCCAGCACCCCAAGTCCTGCCGCAAGAGAGGCCTGTTCTGGCGGTTCCGGTTGAACCACCTGCGGAACCTGAGACTGTCGCCCATGAGCCGCCGGCCCCGCTGGATGTGCCTGAAGAAGAGCCGCCGGCCGAGTTGATCGTGGAGAATGCGGTTGCGGCCATGCCTGAGGCGGCGGAGCCCGCCGAGGCTGAGCCGCCTGCCGAAGCCGCTCGGCCCGAGCCCGCTCCTGAGCCTGTGCCCGAAACCGCGCCGGTCGTCGCGCCCGAACCGCCGCGTGTCGAGGCGCAGAGCAGCGTGCCGAATGCTGGTACCACTGCGGCAAGTTCCCCTTCTGCCGGTTTCATCGAGCGCCGTGTCGTGGAGCGGCCGCAGCCCGAAGATCCGGAAGCTGGCAAGCGCGCCCACGCGCTGCTCGACATCATGGCCATGCCGACAGTAGGCTCGTTGCCGCAAGAGCGCGCGCTGGCCAACGATACGCTGCTTCGCCTCATACCGCGTATGCCACTCAAAAGCCTGCGTCATCTGGCTGAGCGCGTATGTGTGATGGAATCGCCCTCTCAGTTGCTGGTCCGCCGGCTCATCAATGACTCTCGCATCGAGGTGTCGGGTCCTCTCCTCGAGCAGGCCATGACGGTCGATGACAGCGATTTGATCGCCGTCGCCGCCAGCAACAACCCCGCCAAGCTCAAGCTCATGGCGCGCCGGCGGATCATTTCGCCGGCTTTGTCGGAGGCGCTGATCCGCTCGAACCATGTTGAGACGCTGCTCAATCTCCTCCGCAATCCGGGGGCGGCTTTCTCGATTGAATCCATGTGGCGGCTGACCCGCATCGCCGCCGGTCATCCGGTGCTGCAGGCGCCTTTGGTGACGCGCCACGACACGCCGTCGCCCATCGCCTTCCAGCTGTTCTGGCAGCTGCCTTCGGAGTTGCGCCGCTACGTGCTGTCGCGCTTCCTCACCGATTCGGAGACAATCTCCAAGATACTCACCATGAATGCCGAAAGCGACGGCGCGCCGCGCAAACATGCCGACCATTCGCTGCTTTCCGAGCTCGAGGTGACCGCTCCCGGCGAGGCCGGCGCGATCTATGCCGAGCTCGCCCATGTCGGCCGGGAGACCGGTGACCGGATCGCCGAGGACCAGGGCGGCGAGGCCCTCACTGTGGCGCTGAAGGCCGCCGGACTGACCCGCGCGCAGTTCGGCGCCATCGCCGACAAGCGCGCCGACGCCGAGGCGCTGAAGGCGATTTTCGATACGCTTTCCTTCAACAAGGCGCGCGTGCTCCTCACCTACTGGGACTGGGCCGCGCGGCGCACCGGTCCCTATGCGCGCATCGCCGCCGCGTGAACGAGAATGCGGCGCCGATGGAACTGGTCAGCGCCGAAGAATCAGGCACGGCGCAGGGGATCAAATCACCGAGAGGCGTGAAAAACTCACGCTGCCGGTCTATTGATTCGCCCTATGATAGATGAAATAAAGCCCGGTCCTTAACCAAGGGGGCATCGGCCATCCATGCAGGAAAATGCCAATCTTGTTGAACTGACGGCCGACATCGTGGCGGCTTACGTCGGCAACAACACTGTGGCCCTGGACGATCTGCCGAAGCTCATTTCGAGCGTCTATCAATCCCTCGCCGCTGCCACGAATGGGGCAGCGGAGCCGAAGCCCGCCCAGGCGGCCGAATTGAAGCCCGCCGTTCCCGTGCGCAAGTCGATCACGCCGGACTACGTCATTTGCCTTGAGGACGGAAAGAAATTCAAGTCGCTCAAACGACATTTGCGGACGCACTACGATCTGTCTCCCGAGCAATACCGCGAGAAATGGGGGCTGCCGGCCGACTATCCGATGGTGGCGCCGAACTATGCCGAAGCGCGTTCGAGCCTCGCCAAGAAGATCGGACTTGGACAGAACCGCACCGATCGGCGCTGACCGAGGGGATTGAGCCTTAGGGGCGTTTCACACGGCACATTTGGGTCGGGTTCCGCATTTGGACTCTTGCGGCGCAACCCCTGTGGATTCATAAGTCAAGGGGCGCCGCGAGGGCGATTCGGGGCAATGGATTCGAGGATATGGTGAAGGGACAGGGAAATGCGGCCTTCAAGGCGCAGTTGATCATCCCCGAACATCGCCAGCTCTATGAATATTGGCTCTTGAAGGCGGCAGGCCGCCCGATGCCCGACAAGCGCGATATCAGTCCCGCTCACATTCCGCGGCTTTTGCCCAATATCAGCCTGATCGAGGTGGAGATGCCGGGCGAGCGCTACCGTGTCCGCCTCGCCGGAACCAGGCTGCGCGACGTGCATGATTGCGAAACCACCGGTCTCTATCTCGACGAACTCGATTGGGGCGACAAGCGGGATTATTGGCTCGCCGCCTATCATCGCATCGCCGAGGAAGGAAAGCCGGCGCAGGGCGTCGTCCGTGGGCCACGGACCCAGAAGGAGCATCTCGTCCAGTTCTGGCTCAAATTGCCCTTGACGCATGGGGGCGATCGGGTCGGCATGATCCTGTGCTACGACGCTTTCCTGCCGGGATCGGAAGTCATCGAGACGATAGAAGAGAAGCTGGCCGCGGCGCGCTGATCTCCTCAATATGAACAAGATCACGGCGCTGGATCGGACCATGCGATATGCCCCGTCATTCCTGGCTCTGCCGCTGCTTGTCGCCGGTTTCTTAGTCGGTTTCTTCGCCGGCACAGCGGCTGCGCAAGCCGATTCCTGCCGTTTTACCACTTGTGGCGCGCAAGAGCGCATGTTTGGCACTAGGCCACTCTATAACAACGACCCCGGCAATCGTGGCGGTCGCAGCTGGAACGACATCTACAATCAGCGCAACCAGCCGCGCTTCAAGCCGGGCGTGAAGGCCGAGCCTTTCGACATGGGCTCGCCGATCGATCCGACGAGGCCGCTGGCGAAGGGCAACAAGACCGACCCTTTCAGGACCAACGATCCGCAGGCCCGCAACGAACATATGCGCTGGTGTCGGCAGCATTACCGCTCTTATGTCGGCGCCTCGGACACCTACACGACCTTTGACGGGCGCACCCTCTTTTGCAACAGTCCTTACGACTGATCAGCGCGCGCGCTGGAGCATCGAACCGAAAAGTGCGAAGCGGTTTTCGGATACTCCGATGCGCAAATCAAAGAGTTAGAGCGCCGGACCGATTCGATGTGAGCGTCTGGCGCTCTAATGCCGCCTGGGCGTCCGACTTGATGCGCGCCACCATCGAAGCCACCCCATTCGAGCGCTGCGGCGTCAGATGCTCGCGCAGATCGAGTTCGTCGAGGAGGGTGCCCGCGTCATTGGCGAGGATCTCGGAGGCGGGCCGATCCGAGAACAGGCGGAAGATGATGGCGATGAGGCCCTTGACGATCAGGGCGTCGCTGTCGCCGGTGAAGGACAGGCGCGGCTCGCTGCCGTTCGTCTCTTCATGTGCCGCGATCCATACCTGACTGGCGCAGCCCTGCACCTTGTTGGCCGGGATGCGATCCGTCTCGGCGAGCGTCGGCAGCGCGCGGCCGAGTTCGATTACATAACGATAGCGGTCTTCCCACTCATCGATGAGAGAAAAATCTTCCTTTAGGGCTTCTATCGTTTCCTGCATGAATCTCTGCCTTGACCCCGCTTCAGATAGGCGTTTGGCGGAGCGATCTCAAGCGGTGGTGACAAAGTCGCCGGCAGGTCGACCTGGCTACGGCGACCGGGACCGCTCGCCCGTCGGAGCGTCAAGCTCGGAACTGATCGTTCTTGCCGGCCTGAGCGGGCCTCTCTGAGAAGGCGGCCCTTCGCGCTTTGTCGCGATACGCCTGGGCGATACGGTCCTCGTACGCTGTGAACAGATCCCTGTGGGATCGGTGAGCCATGGCAAGCAGCAACTGCTCGATATCGTCCTGTCCGATAGTCTCACCCGAACCCAGTATGTGCCTGACGCTGACGCCTTTTTCCTTCAGCGCACGCCCGATCAACAGGCAGCGATGGCAATCGAGCGGATCGCGCTCGGCGCACATCAGGGCAATTCGATGGGTGCGGGAGCCCTCGATGACACGATCGAGGCCATGGGTGAAGCTTTCGATCTGCGCCATCTTCTCGTAGTCGGCCACACCATCGCTGAAGAGCTCGGGCGTTTTAGGGCGGCCGCCAAGCTCGTCACCGAGATAGACATAGGCGATTTTCTCGGCGGCGAGCGCCTGCTTCAGCGCCTCACGGTTGAATTGGGGAACATGTCTGGAGAAGGGAACGCTGCGCACATCGGCCATAGCCGTAACGCCCGCCTGGCGCAGAAGCTGAATGAAGCTCTCGACCGATTGCGTGGAGTGGCCGATCGTCAGCACTTCCACCGTCTTGTCCATCATGGCCCCAGCATAGGGAGTGGCGGAGTGGGCCGCCAGCGCCGATCAACCTTGCGTGGCAGGGGGCCGCCATTCAGGGATCAGATCCTCGAGCTCGAGCGTATTCTGGCCGGGCCTCGCGCGGTCGCCTGACGCGGTGGTGACGCCGCTTTCGCCCGGCTCGGCCGCAAGCGACGGCGAGGTGCCGTTCGGCTCGCTCGCCCATTCATAGAGGAGCTCGACGCCGTATTTAGCCTTGCCCTCGAGCTTTACGGCAACGTAATGCGCGGTGTCGCAGACAGTAGCCTGGCGGCTGCAGAAGTCGCGCATGTCGGCGACCGCCGACATGGCGGCAGCAATAAAGTGCGTCGCCGGCGGGTCGACGTCGGCCGCGGCGTTCATGCGCTCTTCGGGCGGTGAGGGCAGGAAGACCACCGCCGCGGTGAGCAAGACGAGTGTCCTGATGATGCGCATATCTATTCCCCTTGTCCGGCTTCAGTCATAGCGCCCGGGGATTTCGTGCGGTTGAATGACGGCGTGGCAATTCGAGTCAAAGTTTTGGCAAGTTTTAAGTATTTCATTAACCATTCGGAAATCATGACACCTTACCCCTGGGGCCCCGCGACAACCCGGCATTAAGCATCGCGGATGCATGATGGGGATCAAGGGGACTGGCGTCAGAGCCGGTATGAGCAAGTTTGAGTTGGGTCCGGCGTCGAATGAGTGACTATGAAGAGGATGACGCGCCGCGTTTGGGCGTTTCGACCATTGTCGTCGCACTGACGGTGGCGGTGCTCTCCGTTGCCATAGCCTACAACACGCTGACTCAATCGGCGCCGTCTGCGACGGTCGCGCAATCCGGCGTTTCCGATTCCGATCCGATCACCGGCTCGACCCGGGTGACCGTCGATGCCGACGGCGATAGCGGGACCGGCACGGTGACCTTGCGCTATGACGCCACGGTCGAAAGCGCCCAGCGCGAGCTCGCGGCCTCCGGACTCTATAGTGGCCAGGTCGACGGCGTGTTCGGCCGGCGCACCAAGCTCGCCATCGTTGCCTATCAGCGTGCCAATGGTCTTGACGAAACGGGGCAGGCGACCGCCGACCTCATCGAGCACATCCGCTATACCCGCCAGATCAACGAGGCGGTGAATATGACGGACATGGGCGCGGTCGTGCCGCGCACTGCGGCGCCGGCGAAGCCTGTCGACACCGTGACCCGCGTCCAAGTCGGCCTCGCCGAACTCGGCTACGAGCCGGGCGCCATCAACGGCCAGCTTGGCCAGCAGACCCGCAACGCCATTCTCAAATTCGAGCGTGACCGCGGAATTGCGCCAACCGGCGATATCAGTGCCACGCTGATCGCCGAACTGGATAAGATGAGCGCCCGCAGCGCCAACTGAGATCGGGCTACATTCCATGCGGCTTAAATCCGAGATCTGGGTACATGCGCTCTTGCGCCGCTGTTTCGCGCAAGGCCTTTTCGGTGCCGTCCTGCGCAAGGGCGCGGAGGAGGCGGGTTCCATCTATGTTGTCATCAACCGCCTCGATGGCACCGTGAAGCTATTGGGTCCGCCGCCCGGATCGTCGATCGACGAAATGGGCGACAGGATATGGAGCGAGGTGATTCCGCCGGTGACATCGGCCGCGGAAGTTCAGCCCTTCATCGACAGGCTTGTGCGGTTCGATCCCGACATCTGGGTGGTCGAGATCGAGGACCGGACCGGGACCGCCGGCCTGACCGTTCTGCCCGGCACGTGACGGCCAACCGTTGCAATCGGTTAGAGCTTTATTAACCACACTGAGGCGTTAATGTCGGCATAGCCGGTTTGCGCCTGGCGCACCGGATCTCGATGGTGAGGGTGATGGGGACGATACTGACTTTTCCGCGCGATCGTGTGCCGCAACCGGCACGCGCGGCGCATGAGGGGCCGGCGGAGATCTTGATCTTCCCGGGCGTGCGGATCGAACGCTATGACTTCAGCCTGGCCGACCGTCTTCCGCCGCCGCGCCGGCGTGGCCGGCCGTCGCGCATGCAGGCGCTAGATCACGATGAGTTTGGATTGAAACAATCCAAACTCATAAACGTGATCGATTCCAATGTTTAGCGCGGGATACTCGCGACAAGTGATGCCCGCTTCTTCGCCTCTCGCGCTATAGTCGACCATCCTGTTTCCTGAGTTCAATATTCCTGTCTTGTCGGCGTGATCGTCAGTTCCTGCAGGATCACATTCTGTGGCATCTGATAGGCAAACAGGATCGTTCTTGCCACATCCTCCGGCGTGATCGGCCCCACCTGATCCCTTCCCTTCGTCCAGAACTCCTTGGCCGCCTGATTCCGCATCGAATTCGGGATATCCGTGTCGGTAAGGCCAGGCGAAACGACAATCACTCGCACGTCATAAGACGCCATATTGCGCCTCGCCCCCTCGCTCACCGCATGGACGAAGAACTTGGTGCCGCAATAGACGTCGTGGCTGGGATAGGACTTGCGCCCGGCGATCGAGGAAATGTTGATGATCGTTCCATGCCGGCGCGCCTTCATCGCCGGCATGACGGCATGCATGCAATTGAGCACGCCTGTGCAATTGATGTCGATCAGGTCGCGCCACTCCGATGGATCCTGGTCTTCGAGTTTGGCGAGAGGCGCGATGCCGGCATTGTTGACGAGGCAGTCCACCGGCCCATATTGCGCCTCAGCTTCGGCGATGGCGGCGATGATGCCGTCGCGGTCGCGCACATCGGCGGCGACACAGACGGTATTGGCGAGTCCTAGATCACGCAGCGGCCCAATGCGCCGCCCCGTTAGCAGAAGCGGATAGCCGGCCTGCGCAAAGGCCTGCGCCGTTGCCCGGCCGATACCGGAGCCCGCGCCTGTTATCATGACCAGCGGCTTGTCGTTCATCGTTTCCCCCGTCGCATTCGTTGCTGCTGGAGTCGTTAGAACGTGAAGCGCGCAGGCCTGTCAATTGCGATCAAAGTGCTAGAACATGATCCGGAGAAGCGCGAAGCGGCTTTCCAAAAAGATCATGCGCAAACAAGAAGATAAAGCGTGATAGCGACTCGTCCTAAAGCCATTACGCGTTAGATCGGAGTCGGCTCTACGCCGCCGGTTCGAGCGCGCAGGACGAGCGCGACAGGATATCGGTGAAGAGCTTGCGCTGCTCGGGATAGTCGAGCGCCACCCAGAACACGGCAATCCCGTAGGTCTCGGGAACCTCGACTGACCAGCCGTCACCGAGCGCGCGCGTCTTCTCCGCCTGGTCGCTCGTCAGAAGTTCCATGACGCTGGGCGCCCGCTTCACGGTGAGCTTGAACTTGTCTATGCCAGCTTGGCGATCGTTGATCGTATAAAGATCGGCGCCCTTGTCGGAATAGATGGTCAGCGACCAGAAGGCGTCGGGCATCTCGGCCGCGACCGACAATTCGCCCTTGCTGATGTCGAAGAGGCATTTGCCGGCGACCGCTTCGCTTTCAGTCTCGCCCAGCAGCCGCATCTGTTCCGTCGCATCGAGAAGCGTGAAGCGATTGGCCTCTCCGCTTTGGGGATTGCCGCCCATGAGCCGTTGCATGGCGAAGCTCGGTGCGATCAGCACATAGCTCAGATGCGCTACGGCGCCGATGACGAGCGCGACGGCGATCCAGAACAGGGCGGCTCTCATGAGCAGGCCTCGCGCTTGATGCGCGGCAGCATCACCACCGACGCGGGATTGTTGAGGCCCGAACCGGGCCTGAGCTTCAGCACCAGCGCGAAGCTCGACAAATCACCGGGATTGATCCAGTTTCCCGCCTTGGGCGTGCGCGATATCGTGATGCGCAACGAGCCGTCCGTCTCGGAGATGAGGCGCTGCGAGGTGAAGGTGATTGCGGAGGGCTGTGTGGCGTCGTCGTCGGCCAGCGCCAATTGCCACCAGCGCGCCGACAGACGCGGTCCCTGGATGACATAGTCGCAATCCGCATCGAGCGCCGAGCCGTCGTCGTCGCGCCTGGCTTCGAACAGCAGTTCCTGGCCAAGCGCCGGCGGTAGCCGGCCGAACATCAGATAGTGCGCGTTGACATAGGGATTGCGGATAGAGGCGGTGCCGGAGAACCAGGATTTCCACGGGCCGCCGCCGCCCGTCATGGCAGTCGCCGATCTTTCGATCGACCACTGCGCGGTTACGATCCCGATGACGCCGCCGAAGAACAGGATGCTGACGGCTTTGACCAGCGAGCCCAGCCTCATGGAGTGGAAAGCCCTGCCGTCATGTTCGCGTCCCTCTCAGCGGTCACGCGGCTTGATGCGCATATATTTGACATTCGAATTGCGTTTCTTGTTGGTATTGGCGTCGGGCAGCACCAGGACGGAGTCCTTCCGCTTGCGCTTTGTCTTCTGGTTGTCGTTGCCCCCGAAGATACTGAATACATCGCGCAGCACATTGAGTACGGGGTCATCGGATTCGCGTGGCCTGACGATGGCGACGTCCTCTTCGGGCACCGACGCTACTCTTGGCCGCCTGGGTTTTGATACCTTCGCCGTCGGATCGCCGACGGCCGTCTTGGCCGTGGCTGACTTGGCGGCGTCGGGCGTGTTCGCCGAGGGCGTCTGGTCGGCTTGTGCCTCCGTGCCGGCATCGGCCAGCACGTCGTCTGCGCTCATGTCGGGCACGTCTTCGAGGATCGGCGCCGGGTTCTCCATGGCATATTGGATGTAGCGCTCTTCCATCGGCACGCCCGGCAGCGCGGTACCGATCTGAGGCTGTTCGGCCCACAGCATGACTTCCTTCCAGGCCGCGGCCGGCAGCAGGCCGCCGGTCACGTTGTTCATCGGCGTGAAATCGTCATTACCGAACCACACGCCGGTCACGTAATGCGCGGTGTAGCCGATGAACCAGGCGTCGCGATAGCTCTGATTGGTGCCGGTCTTGCCGGCCTGCGGCGTGAAGCCGAGGAAGGCACGCCTGCCGGTGCCACTTTCGACGACGGCGTTCATCATATGGTTGAGTTCGGCGATCGTCTCTTCCGGCACCCCTTGGACGTGCTCCTGCGGGTCCTTGGCACGGCTGTAGATCACATCGCCATTGGGGCGCCGGATCTCCAGCACCGTATAGGGCTCAGTCACCACGCCGCCTTGCGCGAAGGTACCGTAGGCGGTGGTGATGTCGAACAGGGTCATGGCGCTGGTGCCGAGCACCATCGGCGGCCAGGTTTCGAGCTCGGCCTTGAGGCCGACCCGGTGCGCCGCCTCGATGATGGCCGGGCGGCCGAAATCGATCGACAGCCGGACCGGAACCGAATTGTAGGATTTCGCCAGCGCCGTGGTCAGGGAGACGCGCCCGCCATATTTGTTCGTGTAATTGCGCGGTGACCAGCCGCCGACGGAGACGGGGCCGTCGACGACGGCGGATTCCGGCGTGTAGCCGTTGAGCAGGGCCGCCAGATAGACGAAAGGCTTGAAGGCCGAGCCCGGTTGGCGCATCGCGTCGGTGGCACGGTTGAACTGGCTGTTCTCGTAATCGCGCCCGCCGACGATCGCCTTGACGGCGCCCTCCGGCGTCATGGTCACCACCGCCGCCTGGGTCGCGTGATATTGCGGACCTTCGGTGTCGAGCGACTTGTTGATGATCCGCTGGGCCGCTTCCTGCAGCTTGGCGTTGATCGTCGTCTTCACCTCGATCACATAGTCGCCGGTGATCTGCTTGGCATCGATTAGGGCGAGCGTGTCGGCATAGGCCTTGTCGAGGAACCAGTCGGGGCTGGCGACGGCAGGCGAATTGACGAGATCGGCGGGTTCGCGCCTCGCCTGCACCAGTTGGCCCTGGGTGATGAACCCGGAATCGAGCATTCGGTAGAGCACGACATTGGCGCGGGCACGCGCCTGCTGCATGCTCACATGCGGCGCATATTTGGACGGCGCCTTGAACAGGCCGGCGAGCATCGCCGCCTCGGACAGGTTCACATCGCGGATCGACTTGCCGAAATAATACTGTGCCGCGGCCTCGACGCCGTAATTGCCGCCGCCCAGATACGAGCGGTCGAGATAAAGCTTGAGAATCTCGTCCTTCGACAGCCGCGCCTCGATCCATACGCTCAGGAACGCTTCATGGATCTTGCGTCTGATGGTACGCTCGGGGCTCAGAAAGAGGTTCTTCGCCACCTGCTGCGTGATCGACGAGCCGCCCTGCACCACGTCATTGGCGCGGGCATTCTGGATGATGGCGCGGAAAGTGCCGAACACGTCGACGCCGAAATGCTGGTAGAAGCGGGCGTCTTCGGTGGCGAGCACCGCCTTGATCACATGCGGCGGGATGTCCTCGAGTGGAATGGCGTCGTCCTGGCGGATGCCGCGTCGCCCTATGATTTCGCCAGTATCGTCGGTGAAGGTGATCGCATAATCGCGTCCCTTGTTCCACACATCGCCGGTGCCGGAGAAAGGCGGCAGCGCGAACGCCAGAAGCCCGAAGGCCGCGACGGTGCCGAAGGTCGCCATGTCGTCCAGGAGGTCGACAATGACGCGTTTCAACCCCGACAGGCGGAAGCGATGGACGAAAGAGGAATAGGCTGAGGCTCCGCGCCGGAACGCGTCGAAAAACTCATAGACGCCCGCACTCACATAGGAGTCGAGCCACATCATCGTCTGGTAGCTTGAGTTTTTTGGCAATTTGGCCAAGAGCGGCGTCCGTTATCATGTGCCGAGCCTTTTACCACTGGTTGGCGGGCGGTTTCCACTTACTTGAAGATTATGACGGAAAGGGGCCGCAAATAGGCGTGACCCTGGGCCAGGATTTTGGCAAAAGCGCCATAATGCACGAGATTCCACAAAGGGCCGAGCCCGCGCGGCCTCACATCGTCATCCTGGCTGGCGGTACCGCGTCGCGCAACCTGACCATCACGCTGATCCGGCAAGGCGTCCGGGTTACGCGGTTGGTCCCGGCCTGGGATTCAGGCGGCTCCTCCAAAGCCATCCGTGAGGCCCTGCATATTCTTCCCGTCGGCGACATTCGCCAGGCCCTGATGACCATGGCCTATGCCGAAGGCCATGCCGGCGATGTGGTGCGCGTCTTCAACGCCCGGCTGTCGGAAGTCGGCAACGCGGCGGCCCTCGCCCGCGAGCTTGCTTATTACGCGCAGGGCGCCCACCCGGTGCTCAAGACCATGAAACCGGAGATCGCCCAGGCGATCCTGCGTTATCTCGGAATATTCATCGCCGCTGTCGGGCCGGCCTTCGACTGGCGGCGCGGCAGCGTCGGGAACTTCATCTTGACGGGCGCGCTGCTTGCCGAAGAGGGCGACATCAACGCCGCCATTCTTGCCTTCAAGTCGTTGTGCTCGATTGCCGGCAATGTCTGGCCGATATCACAGGCGCGTGATCTCACGCTCGTGGCAAGGCTCAAGGACGGCCGGCGCGTTGAAGGCCAGCATCGGATCACCGCGTTGAGTGAAGCGGATGCGGCGGTCGGCATCGCGGCCGTCTCTCTGGAGATGGCGAGCGCCAATCCGCCGGCGCTTGCCGCGATCGGCACCGCCGACGCCATCGTTTACGGGCCGGGAAGCTTTTATACCAGCGTCTTGCCGCATCTCCTGGTCGCCGGCGTCGCCGAAGCCATTGCCGGCGCCAGGGCGAACAAGATCCTTATCGGCAATATGCTGGAAGACCGCGAGACCCGGGCCGTGAGCCTGGACGAGATGGCCGAGGGCTTGCGCCAGGCCGGGGCGGGGCAATCCGTTCTGACCCACGTCCTCGCGCATGAAGGCGCGGTTCCGGTAGAGCGCGTCATCGGCGCGTCGCGTTTCGTGGCGCGCGCCGCCCGCCCGATGACCGGCCCGGTGGTCATCGAGCGCGATTTCGAGGATCCCTGGCATCGCGGCCAGCATGATGCCGGTCTGGTCGCGTCGCTGATTTTGCAACTGGCCGCGGAAGGCGTAAGACAGCTTTGATGAGCGAGCCTTTTTGGAAGACCAAGACTTTAGCCGAAATGACTCCAGAGGAGTGGGAGAGCCTGTGCGACGGCTGCGGCCGCTGCTGCCTGGTCAAGCTAGAAGACGAGGACACCGGCAAGATCCACTTCACCAACCTTGCCTGCAAATTGCTCGACCGCAAGAGCTGTCGCTGCAGCGACTACACCAATCGCAGCGCGCGGGTGCCGGACTGCGTGCGGCTCACCCCGGAGAATGTCGGCACGCTCAACTGGCTACCCGATAGCTGCGCCTATCGGCGCCTGGCGAAAGGCCAGCCGCTCGCTTGGTGGCATCCCCTGGTTTCGGGCCGCAAGGCGACCGTAATGGAGGCCGGGATATCGGTCAGCGGCCGGATACGCTCGGAAGAAGGTGTCGCCGAGGAGGACCTCGAAGACCATCTCTGGAAATTGCCGCGCGCCAAACGCCCTGTCGCCTCTTGACCTCGCCCAAGGGGCAGGCTCCAGAGAGCTGTCCCATGACCAACCTTCACCTTCTCGCCGGGCGCTTCGGCGCCGCGGTCAGGCTTTCACCCAAGGCCTTGCGGCTTTATGCGCGGCAGGGTCTGCTCGTGCCGGCCTTTGTCGATAAAGCCACCGGCTATCGCTATTACGCGGCGGGCCAGATACCGCGCGCCCGGCTCATCGCGAGGCTGCGTCAGCTCGGCCTGCCGCTCGCGCGCATCGCCACGCTGGTCGATCTCGACCCCGAGGCGCGTCTCATCGAGTTGCGCGCTTGGCTCAGGGACGAGTCCGCGTGCCTTGCCGACCGGACGGAACTCGTCGAGGCCCTGGCGCGCCAGGCTAAAGGCGGCGAGCCTGAACTCATGGCAGAAATTCGCCTGCGCACCGTCTCTGCGAGCAAGATCGTCTATCGCCAGCAGGCGGTCACCGTCGATGGTCTCGACGAATTTCTGGTGCGCGCCGACGCCGACATCCGCGCGCATATGCGTGATGGCGGCCGTCGCACCGCGTCGCCCTTGCGCCTCTATTTCCACGAAGAAGTGAGCCGTGACGGGGAGGGGCTTGTCGAAGCCGCCATCTGCTATGAGGGCATCCTGGAGCCAAAAGGCGACCTGCGCCTGCGCCACGCCGAGGCGCATCGCGAAGCCTATCTGTCGGTGCCGGCGGCCAATGCGGAGTTCCCGCTGGTGATCCGCATCTATGACGCGCTCGAAGCCTGGTTGGCGCAACGAGCCGATCTCGCGATCCTCGGCAGCCCCTGCGAGGTCTATCCCGGTTCCAGTGGTGCGCGCTTCGACGTCGCCTATCCCATCAATCTCTAAGGGTCTTTCTCCATGTCGCATGTCGCCTATATCGGCTCCGGCCCCTATTGCTATGCCAATTCCTTCGCCATGATGTTCGGCGCCGGCGCGCCTTCGCCCGCCGTGATCGAATTCGCCACCGACAGTCCGTTCGGCGTGCACCTGATCGGCGGCACGCTGCCCTTCTTCGATCCCTATGGCTGGACGCCCGAAGCGGGTTTCGATGAGGCACTCGCTGCTATGGGCTGGCGCTCACAAGTGAGCAGCGGCGGCACGGAAGCGGAGGCGCTGGCGCGCCTGCGGTGCGCGTTGGCGCAAGGACCGGTCTGGATCGGCCCTGTGGAAATGGGCCATCTTCGTCATCAGCCGAAGATGACCGGGCCTATTGGTGCCGATCACTATGTCGTGGTGCTGGAGGCCGACGACAGGCAGGTTGTGATGCACGACCCGCAAGGATATCCCTATGCGTCGTTGCCGCTCGCCGACTTCATGACCGCTTGGCGTGCCGAGACGGTCTCTTACGGCTCACCTTACACGCTGCGCTCTGGTTTCGTGCGGGAGCGGCGAGTTTCCGAGGAAGAGGTCATCCAGGCATCCATTCCCGCCAATTTGGAATGGCTGGCGATGCAGCGAGGCGACGGCATGCCGCCCGGCAGTCTCGGCAATGGCGAGGCCGCGCTCGCTTTGGCGGCCATGGTCGATGCAGGTCCCGATGAGGAACTGCGCAGTCATCTGATCCATTTCGCCATTCGCGTCGGTGCGCGCCGCGCCGCCGATGCCGCCACTTGCCTCGCGCGCATCGGCTTGACTGAAGCCTCCCGCATCGCTGACCGGCAGGCGCGGCTCATAGGATCCATGCAGCACCCGTTGGCGGCCGGAGATCGCCGTGACGCTGCGGCAGCCTTGCGGGGGCTGGCGTCGACCTATGTGGAATTACTCACCGCGCTTGCGAGTTTTTCCGCCGCTGTGTCATGAATGTCACAGTACACTCTTTGGACTGAGTTGAAAAAGTTATTAAAAATCAAAAGATTGAGCGAAAATGTATCGTCATGAAGCAAGATGCCGTTCTTGTCAGGACTTCTGGCCGGACGCGATTTTATGACTTAACCTTCATCTCGACTCGCTTTTCGAGGGAATAAAGCAGGGGACTGAAGGCGACCGGAAACGGTCGCCTTTTTCTTGAGAGTGAGATGATGGGTGACAGTCTGTCGCCCCTCGATGCGCTCGAATCCCAGACGTTCGTAGAAGCCGAAAACAGCCGATTGTGCGCGGAGATTAAGGCGGGTGAAATGGCATGCGGTATCGCGAGTGATGTTCTCGACCAGCAGCCGGCCGATTCCTGAACCGCGCAGATCTTCCGTCACATAGACATGGCGCACCCGGCCGATCCGGGGATCATTCTCATAGGGATCGATGCTGCGTCCGCCGATGCCGACTAAGCGTCCGTCGGCGAAGGCGCCGGCGAGCATCTCGCCAGGCTGATCGAAGCGATGCTTGCCGCTGTTCCAGTCGCGCGCGAGCCTCTCCAGCATTTTGAAGCCGTGGCGCAAGCTTTCAGCTTCCAGGACGGCGAATCCTGAGGCCTCAGGCGTGATCGGCCGCAGTCGAATAGTCATCGGAAACCCCATATCCGCGACGCTTTGGCAAGGATCGTGCCAAGCTCCGCACTATTCATGCGAGGTTCATCTAACGAAGCTTAGCTTGGCCTGTGAAATGCGTCGGATACTCACCATAGCTGCGCTTGCAGCATCGCTGTTGACTGCCGGAGGGCCTGCTTATGCGCAGTCGCCCACTATGCAACCGCAGCCGAAGCTGCAGATTCAGCCGAAGGCGCCGGCCCGGCCGCCGATGATTACTTTGTCGCAGGCAACGAAGAATATTCAGACCGTCATGCCGACCGCCAGGGTGCTGAAGATCGGCCCCTTGCCTAGCGGGGACATTGTTGCCACCATCAAGATTGAGAACCAAGTCAAAAAGGTTCGGGTCAATGGCCAGACGGGCGCGGTGCAGAACTGAGCCCGCTTCATTGGCCGAACCAGGGGAGATTCATGAGACTACTCGTCGTTGAGGACGATCCAGATCTGAACCGTCAGCTTGTGTCGGCACTTACCGATGCGGGCTATGCCGTCGATACCGCCAAGGACGGCGAGGAGGGGCACTATCTGGGCGAGACCGAGCCCTATGACGCCGTCATCCTCGACCTTGGCCTGCCCATCCTCGACGGCGTCAGTGTGCTCGAGAAATGGCGGCGCGCCGACAAGAAGATGCCGGTGCTCATCCTGACCGCGCGCGACCGCTGGAGCGACAAGGTTCAGGGCTTCGATGCCGGCGCCGACGATTATGTCGCCAAGCCCTTCCATATGGAGGAGGTGCTGGCCCGCGTGCGCGCGCTGTTGCGGCGCTCGGCCGGTCATGCGACGAGCGAGCTCGACTGCGGCCCCTTGCAGCTCGACACCAAGAGCGCCCGGGTCACGGTCGATGGCCATGCGATCAAGCTCACCTCGCTCGAATTTCGCCTGCTTGCCTATCTCATGCATCACAAGGGCAAGGTGGTCTCGCGCACCGAACTGGTCGAGCACCTATATGATCAGGATTTCGATCGCGATTCGAACACCATCGAGGTCTTCGTCGGCCGCTTGCGCAAGAAGCTCGGCGTGGATGTTCTGAAAACCATTCGTGGCATGGGCTATTGCGTGTCCGAGCCGGATGATGCGGCGTAGATCACTCGCTCTCCGGCTCGTCGTCTCTTCCGCCATCGTCGCCATCGTCCTGCTCTTCAGCGCCGCGGTGTTACTGACGAGCCTGTTTCAAGCGGCGCTCGAGCGCAATTTCGATGCGCGCTTGCGCGCCGTCATGGATGGCCTTCTCGCCAATGTCGAGGTGAATGCCGATGGCTCGCCCGGTATCGAGAGCGAGCTCGCCGACACGCGCTTCACGCTGCCTTTGTCCGGGTGGTACTGGCAGGTGACACCCCCTCGACAGGGAGTGGCCGACCTCGCTTCGCCGTCGCTTCTCGAAAAGCGGCTCCTGCCTCCGGCGGCCGATCTTGCCGACCGTGACGAGGAGGGGTTGGCGCATTTCTATCTTAATGACACCAATGGAACGCGGCTGCGCGCCATTGAGCAGCGCTACAAGCTCTATGACAAGGCCGACGAATACTCCTTCCTGGTGGCGGGAAATTTCGACGAGCTGAAAGCGGAGGCCACCGGCTTCCGTCAGACGCTCGTTTTCATGCTGACGCTTCTGGGGCTGGGCCTTCTATTCGCCATTCTCGTTCAGGTTCGCTTCGGCCTCAGGCCCTTGCGCGCATTGCAGGCCAGGCTGACGGCGATCCGCGAGGGCAAGGCGGAGCGGCTCGAAGGCGCTTATCCTGACGAAATCCAGCCCGTCGCCGACGAGCTCAATCTCCTCATCCAGTCGAATTCCGAGATCGTCGAGCGTGCCCGCACCCAGGTGGGCAACCTCGCCCACGCGCTGAAGACGCCGCTGAGCGTCCTCAATAATGAAGCGAAGCTGCAGCCCGGTCCCCTGGCCGACAAGGTGGCGGAGCAGATGCATGTGATGCGCGACCAGGTCAATCTCTATCTCGACCGGGCGCGCCGCGCCGCCCGCGCGCAGACGGTAGGCTCCATAACAGAAATCGAGCCGGCGCTTGCCGCACTCGCCCGCACCCTCGAGCGCATCCACCTCGATAAGGGTGTGGAGATCGGCATCGATTGTCCGCGCGGCAGTAAGTTCCGCGGTGAAAAGCAGGATCTCGAGGAGATGGCCGGCAACCTGCTCGACAATGCGTGCAAATGGGCGGCGCGCAAAGTGAACGTTACCGTCAGCTCGAGCGCCGGCGCGGCGGCGGATGGGCGCCTGTGGATCGACCTTGTGGTGAGCGACGATGGGCCGGGCTTGCCGCCGGACAAGCTCAAGGAACCGCCGAAGCGCGGCCGCCGCCTCGATGAGACGAAACCAGGTTCGGGTCTTGGTCTTTCGATCGTAACGGAAACGGCTGCAATGTATGGCGGCAGCCTAAGTCTTGAGCAATCCAAACTGGGTGGTCTCGCCGTCAGGCTGCGACTTCCGGCTGTGGCCTAGCTTGCGACCAAAGTCCACACATCTCCTCGCGTCACGGTAAGTATTTGAATTGCTGGGACGAAATTTCTGAGTGCTGCTCGTCTCGATTGTCAAGGTCTGGCCAACGGACCGAAAGTTATTTGATTTTCGGCACATGTATTCTATTTTCATCGGGCCCCGATCCAAGAGCAGCGCCTGCATGAAATTGTGGAGGGGGAAGCCGTTTCAACTTTTTGGTGATACGTGGCGAGTTCGGTAGGGTGCTGTCTGCAAATTGCCCCCGGTCGCGGGCGCACTCCTATCGGGGGAGCGGGTCTTCTGGGCCCGCTCCCTTTTCAGTTTGGCATGACCGGTCATAATTTGACGGCGCCGGCAGAGTGACGTCGTCATTTGCCGGCCAATCTGGTCTTATGTGAGTTCATCCAAACGACGCGGGCTTCGGCCGTGCCCACATTCCTATAGCTGTGCGGCAGACTTGAATTGAAGAAGAACGAGCCGCCCGGGCCTAAGAGATGCACGCGGCCATCGACGGTGAGTTCGACATAGCCTGACACAACGTAGCCCACTTCCTCTCCCGAATGCGAATAGCTCCCCGACGAGCCGCCACCCGGCGGGATGACATGCACATTGGCATCGATCGTACGGCTTTCCGAGGCGGGCACCATGCGTTCCAGCATCACATCCGGCGTTTTGCCGGCGCCGGCGCCAAGTGACAGCACCGGTCGCTCGCCGATGTTATAGAGGGTGACCGGCTCGAGGCTCTTGCCGCCGAACAGGCCGGCGTAATTCGTTCCCAACGCATCCGCAATGCCGAGCAGAACCGAAAGCGATGGGGTGATGTGATTGCGCTCGATCTTCGAGAGCAGGCTTTCCGAACAGCCGACCTTATCGCCGAGCTGCTTGAGCGTCAGCTTCTTGAGCTTGCGTGCATGCCGGATGCGTGCGCCAAGCTCTTCGATGCGGTCTCTTTTGTTGTCGCTGGCCAGCATTCCTTCCCCGGATAGGACGACGCGGATAATGCCGGGCAGGATGGCCGAATGCCACGCTGGCTGCAATCGCCTTTTTGATTGACAGCCCTACGAATTTTCCGTTCATTCAAGTCTGTTCAAGATTTGGGGAGGCTTCGGAATGACACGTGAAATGAAGATTGGCCGTCGTGGATTCTTGAAATCGGGCGCGGCCACATTGGCGCTCGCGGCTTTGGCGCCGAGCCTGATTCTGCCGGCCCACGCCGAAGAGCCGGTGCGGGGTGGCACCCTGAAGCTCGGCTTTTCCGCCGATCCGGCCGGCTTCGATCCGGCGCGTGGCCCTTCCGGAATGTCGCATGTGGTGATCGAGCAGGTCTATTCGACCCTTATGTCGCTCGATCCGGACGCTGCGCCCTATCCCGATCTCGCCGAGAAATACGACCAGTCCGCCGACGGCCTCGAATATACGTTCGTTCTGCGCAAGGGCGTGAAATTCCACGACGGATCGGACCTCACCGCCGAAGACGTGAAATTCACTTTCGACCGCTTGCGCGCCAAGGACACGGGCTATTCCTACGGATCACAGGTCGAGACGATCAAGGAAGTGGTGGTCGTCGACCCGCACACCGTCACCTTCAAGTTGACCGAAACCACCGGTCCCTTCCTCGTCTATATGGCCTTCCCCGGCTCCTCGATCGTGCCGAAGAAGCTCGTCGAAGGTGGTCACGACCTCAACTCCAAACCGGTCGGAAGCGGACCTTTCAAATTCGTCTCCTACGAGCCACGCTCGATGGTGAAGTTCGCCCGCAACGAGAACTTCTATGAAGCGGGCAAGCCCTATGTGGACGCGCTCGAGTTCCATCTCATCGCCGACATCACTGCCCTCACCAATGCGGTGATCTCCGGGAACATCAATTTCTCCAACGAAATTCCACCCAAGGACTGGCAGACGGTGACCGCGACGCCGGGGCTTGTCGGCGCGACGTTGGAGGGCAGCCGCTATTACTGGCTCTTGATGAACAACACCGTGGCGCCGCTCGACAATCCCAAAGTCCGCCAGGCCATCGCCCATGCGATCGACCGCAGCGCCATCGTGGCTGGCGTGTTTTTCGGCCAGGCGATTCCGTTCAAGGGCGGCGTTATCCCCGAATGGAGCTGGGGTTATGCCGACATCGACTATTTCACGCCGGGCGCCAATCCGGAGAAGGCCAAGGCGCTGCTGGCAGAAGCGGGCCATGCCGACGGCTTTGCGACCTCGCTCACCATGGCCTCTTCCTTCCCAGCCATGGTCGCGATGGCGCCGATCATCCAGGCCAATCTGGCGGCAGTCGGCATAAAGGCCGAGATCAAGACCATGGAGATCCCACGCTACTGGGACGAGGTCTGGGGCCCCTCGAAATTCGACATGACGGCGATGTACTGGGTGTCGCCTTTGGCCGATCCGGATGATTTCGTCACCAACAACTATGCCTGCGGCATGGCCATCAATGTCCAGAAGAGCTGCAGCAAGGCGATGGACGAAGCGCTCGCCAAGGCCAAATCGGGCGCCAGCCAGGACGAACGCAAGGCCGCCTATGCCGCGCAGCAGAAGCTGTCGCTCGAGGAGATGCCGATCGTGCCGCTGGTCAATTCGCTCATACTCACCGCCCATACGGATAAGCTCAAGAACTACAAGCCGATGCGCACCGGCTTCCTCAAGACGATCAAGGACGCCTGGCTCGAGCCGTGATTTGCGGGGAGCTGTCTCGAAATTTACCCTCTCCCGTCCAAAGGACGGGAGAGGGTAAATGCGCAGAGAAATCTGATGTACCGGCACTGCTCATGCGACATTCCGAGTTCGGGGCTCTAGTTTGCGTAGCTTGATACTCTCGCGCCTAGCCGCTTTCGCGCTGACGCTCATCGTCGCGTCGAGTATCCTGTTCGTTGCCGTCAATGTGGTGCCGGGTTCGGCCGCCCGCTCGGCGCTCGGCATCGACGCGACGCCACAGGCTCTCGCTCGCTTCGAGGCCCAGCATGGACTCGACCGGCCGCTCGTCGTTCAATATGTCGACTGGCTGGGCAAGACCTTCTCCGGCGATTTCGGCAAGAGCTTCCAGAACGGCGTCGATGTCGGGCCTGAACTCCTGCGCCGTATTCCGATTACGCTGGAACTCGCCGTACTCGCCTTCATCATCGCCAATCTGATCGCCTTGCCGCTCGGCGCCTTGGCCGCAATGCGTCATCAGCGCGCCGCCGACAAGAGCATCTCGCTGCTGGCGAGCCTTCTCGGTGCCGTGCCCAATTTCTGGCTGGCGACACTTCTCGTCATGGTGCTGACGCTCAATCTCAGGCTGCTGCCGCCTGGCGGCTACACGCCGTTTTCCGTCGACCCCGTGATGAACCTGAAGCAGATGATCATGCCGGCTCTGTCGCTCGGAATCGTATCATCGGCGCTGCTCATCCGTATCATGCGGACCGCCATGATCGAGGTTCTGTCCTCCGATTATATCCGCACGGCGCGCGCCAAGGGCGCGAAGGAAGGCGTCGTCGTGATGCGCCACGCCATCCGCAACGCGATGACCCCCTATGTCAACGTCGCCGCAGTTGAATTCGGCTTTCTCTTCGGCTCGGTGGTGGTGATCGAGGACATCTTCCTCCTGCCGGGAGTCGGCTCCTTCGTCCTCGTCGGCATCATCAACCGCGACTATCCGGTGCTGCTGGCGAGCGCCCTCACCATCACGCTCGTCGTGCTCATCATCAATCTCATCGTCGATATCGTGGTCGGCCTGCTCGATCCGCGCCGCGTGACGAGGCACAAATGACCGCCGCAATCCGTAAACCCTTCAACTGGCGGCGCTGGCGTCTCGTCGTCACCGGCGGCGGCATTGTCGGCACCTTGCTGCTTGTGGCGATCTTCGCGCCCTGGATCGCGCCCTATTCGCCTTTCGATCTCGACGTCGCCCAGATGCTGAAGGGGCCTTCCGCCGCGCATCTCCTGGGCACCGACGAGCTTGGCCGCGACGTGCTTTCGCGCGTCATCCACGCCGCGCGGCTCTCGATGATGGTCGCCGTCCTGGCCTCGCTGGTCGGCCTCGTCTTCGGTACCATCATCGGCACCCTTGCTGCCTATTTCGGCGGTGTGGTCGATCTGGTTCTGATGCGGCTGATGGAGATCCTGTTCTCCTTCCCGGCGATCCTGCTCGCCATCGTGCTGATGGCGAGCCTGGGCACCAGCATCTTCAACGCCATGATCGCCATCGGAATCATCTTCATCCCGGGCTTCGCCCGCCTGGCGCGGGCGACGGCGGAAGGCGTTCTGCGCCAGCAATATGTCGAGCAGGCCCGCGCCATCGGCATGAGCCATGCGCGCATCCTGACCCGCGAGATCCTGCCCAATATCGTGGCGCCGCTCCTTGTCGAGGCCGCGGTCGCTTTTTCGTACGCGGTGCTGCTCGAAAGCGCTTTGTCTTTCCTGGGATTGGGGGCTCAGCCGCCCGATCCCTCCTGGGGCAATATGCTCAATACCGGTCGCGGCTTCATGGCCGCGGCGCCGTGGCTCAGCATCGTGCCGGGGGCCGCGATCTTCCTCACCGTGCTCGGCTTCAACATGCTGGGTGACGGCCTGCGCGATGCCTTCGACCCGCAGCTGAGGGACGAATGAGCGAGCTTCGCCCCCATGCACAAGGAGCGCCGCGTCCGGCTCTGGCGATCCGCGATCTGACCGTCGACTTCAAGCGCCGCAGCGGACTCCTGCGCACCGTCGACAATGTCAGCCTGGACGTGTGGCCGAAGGAGATCGTTGGCGTCATTGGCGAATCGGGTTCGGGCAAGACCATGACGGCTTTGTCCGCCATGCGGCTACTGCCCTATGGCGCCCAGATCGGTGGATCGATCGAGCTGGGCGGACGCGACATCGTCAATCTCAGCGAACCCGAAATGCGCGCCTTGCGCGGCGACCGCATCGCTCTCATCCCGCAGGATGCGATGCAGGCCTTGAACCCGACAATGCGGATAGGCCGTCAGGTGGGCGAGCCCTATGAGTTCCACCGCAAGCAACCTTATCGCGCCATCTGGGCCAAGGTTGTCGAATTGTTGCGCGCGGTGAAGATCCCCGATCCTGAAGTCAGGGTGCGCGAATATCCGCATCAATTCTCGGGCGGCATGCAGCAGCGCGCCATGATCGCCACCGGTCTGGCGCTCGATCCCGAACTGATTATCGCGGATGAACCGACGACGGCGCTCGACGTCACGGTGCAGGCGCGAATTCTCAAGCTGCTTCGCGATATCCGCGACGATCGCGGCTCCGCCATCCTCTTCATCACCCACGAACTCGGCATCGTCGCCGAGCTGTGTGATTGGGTCTATGTGATGAAGGACGGAAAGGTCGTCGAGGACGGTCCGGTCGCCCGCATCTTCACCGCGCCCCGTGCCGACTACACCCGCATGCTTCTCGAGGCGACGCCCAGCATTCACCGCCGCAAGGAGGCGAGACGATGAGTGAGCCGGTAGTGCGCGTCGAGAATGTATCGAAAGTGTTCAGGCCAGGCGGCCTGTTCAATCGCGCGCCCGGTTTCAAGGCCGTATCGAATGTCTCCCTGTCGGTGGCGAGAAACCGCACGCTTGGCATCGTAGGCGAATCGGGCTCCGGCAAGTCCACGCTTCTGCGCATGGTGCTGCGCCTCATCGAACCCAGCGAAGGGCGCATTCTCGTCAACGGCTCCGAAATCTGGGCCCTGCGCGGCGCCGAGCTCAAGTCGATGCGCCGTCAGCTGCAGCCGATCTTTCAGAATCCGGCCTCGTCCTTCAATCCTCGCCAGACTATCCGTGCCATCCTGTCGGCGCCCCTCGAAGTGCATGGCATCGGCACGCCTGCGGAGCGGCGCGAGCGCATAAGCACTCTGCTCCGCCGTGTCGGTCTCGACCCGTCGATCGAGACCCGCCTGCCGCATCAATTGTCGGGCGGCCAGAAGCAGCGCATCGCCATTGCCCGCGCCGTGATACTGGGGCCCAGCGTCGTGCTGGCGGATGAGCCCACATCGGCGCTCGATGTCTCCGTCCAGGCCCAGGTGCTGAAGCTCTTCTCCGACATCAAGTATGATTTCGGCCTCACCACGATCTTCGTCAGCCATAATCTGGCGGTCATCCGCGAGGTCAGCGACGAAGTCGCCGTCATGCGCCGCGGCGAGATTGTCGAGCAGGGCGAAGTCGATCGCATCTTCGAAGATCCGCAACATGACTATACGCGCGAGCTCCTGGCCGCCGTGCCGACATCCGCTTTCATGCGGCAAGCCTGAACCGAAAGGAGATACCTCATGATCCAGCTGGCCACTTTCTCCATCGCCGCGCGCTGCCCGCGCACCGGCATGCTGGGCGTCGCCGTCTCGACCGCGGTGCCGGCCATCGGTGGGCTGTGTGCGTTCGTAGGCCCGCGCATCGGCGCCGTTGCGACGCAATCCTGGGTCAATCCCTATCTCGGCATTGACGGGCTTTCCTTGCTGAAGGGCGGCATGTCGGCCAAGGCGGCGCTCGACAAGCTCATTGCCGAGGATCCGGGCCGTGAGGTCCGTCAGCTCGGCATCGTCGATGCGCAGGGCAATGTCGCCGCCTTCACCGGCAAGGAGTGCACGGCCTGGTGCGGGCATGAAGTGGGTGAGGGCTTCACCGTTCAGGGCAATATGCTGGTGAGCGGCGAGACCGTGTCGGCGATGGCCAAGGCCGCCAGCGACGGCGCGGCGCTTGCCTTGCCCGAGCGCCTGATGCGCGTGCTGGAAGCCGGCCAGAAGGCCGGCGGCGACAAGCGCGGCAAGCAGTCGGCTTATATGAAGGTGCATGATGCCGAGGAGTATCCTTATCTCATGATCGGCGTTGATGATCACTCAACTCCGGTGACGGAGCTGCGCCGCGTCTATGAAGTGGCGCGCGCCCAATGCCTGCCTTTCGTCACCGGCCTGTCGACGCGCCAGAATAGCGTCGGCCATCTTTCGGCGGAGACCACTTCCATGTTGATGACGCCGCCCCAGGACCGGCCGCAGCGCGTGGATGGCGAATGATCATGTCGACCTCCGTGCCTCCGCAGAGCCGTGCCATCCTCGAGCGCCTCGTTTCATTCGACACGACCAGCCGCAATTCCAATCTCCCGCTCATCGAATATGTCGAGAGCTATCTTGCGCGTCATGGCGTGCGATCGCGCCGCGTCGGTTCGGCGGACGAGCGCAAGACCAATCTCTTCGCCACCATCGGGCCCGATGCGCCGGGTGGCCTCATTCTCTCCGGCCACACCGACTGCGTGCCGGTCGACGATCAGGACTGGTCGAGCGATCCCTTCGTGCTGACCGAGCGCGAGGGCCGGCTTTTCGGCCGCGGCAGTGCCGACATGAAGGGCTTTCTTGCCTGCGTGCTCGCGGTTGTGCCGGAGCTGGTCGCGAATCCCCGGGCGAAGCCCATCCATATCGCGTTCTCCTATGACGAGGAGGTCGGCTGCACCGGCGTGCTTGAGCTCGTGGACGATTTGAACGCACGCGGATTTCAGGCTGACATGTGTCTGGTCGGCGAGCCGACCGGCATGGAACTCGTCATCGGGCATAAGAGCGGACGGGCCTATCGCTGCCTGGTCACCGGACTCGAGGCGCATTCGAGCCTGGCGCCGCGCGCCGTCAATGCGATCGAGATCGCCGCGCGTCTCATCGCCGGCATCAGCGAGATCGCCAGGGAGTTCGCGCGCGGCATACGCGATGACGATTTCGATCTGCCGCATGCGACGATCAATACCGGCCTGATCGAGGGCGGCACTGGCATCAATATCGTGCCGCATCACTGCAGCTTCACTTTCGAATACCGGCTGCTCGCCGGACAGGATCCCGATGAAGTTTTCAACCGGGTGAAGGCGATGGCCGACGCCTTGCTGCCCCTGATGCGGGCGATCCATCCCGGTGCCGACATCGTCTTCGAGCAGATTTATGATTATCCGGGCCATTTCATCGCCAGCGACACGCCGGCGGTGCAACGCATGATCGCGCTGTCGGGTTCGAACCGCCTCGCCAAGGTCGCCTACGGGACCGAGGCGGGTCATCTGCAGAACGGCCTCGGTGTGCCGACCGTGATCTGCGGTCCGGGCGACATCGCGGTGGCGCACAAGCCGGATGAGTTCGTGACGCTCGATCAGCTGCGCCGCTGTGAGGATCTGCTGAAACGGCTTTGCGGCGCAGGCTGAGCGGTCGAGCAGGCCACTATTCAAGCCGCGATAGTTAACCCCCACCCGCCGCGTCGAGCACCGGCACGCCGCGCTCGCGGTAGGGTGTGCGGCCATAGAAGGCGCGGTAGCATTTCGAGAAATGCGACGGCGAGGAAAAGCCGCAGGCAAGCGCCACATTGATCACCGACAGGTCGGTCTGGAGCAGCAGCGAGCGCGCCTTCTTGAGCCGCAGTTCCAGATAATAGCGCTTGGGCGAGCGGTCGAGATAGCGCCGGAACAGGCGCTCGAGCTGGCGGGCCGAAAGCCCGGCCTGGCGCGCCAGCACGCTGGGCGACAAGGGTTCCTCGAGATTGTTCTCCATCTCCTCGATGATGCCGACGAGCTTGGGGTGGCGCGCCCCGATGCGGGCGGGCAGCGACATGCGCTGGTGCTCGCTGTGATGGCGGATCGGCGAATGCAGCACGAGCTCGGCGACATTGGCGGCGAGATCGGGCCCATGCTGGCTGGCGATCAGGGCCAGCATCATGTCGAGTGCCGACGTGCCGCCGGCGCTGGTGAAGCGGTCGCGATCGATCTCGAACAGTCCGCCGGTCGCCTCGATTTCCGGGAAGGCTTCCGAGAAGCCCGGCAGATTCTCCCAGTGGATGGTGCAGCGGTAGCCGTCGAGAATATGGGCCTCGGCGAGCACATGGGCGCCGGTGCAGACCGCGCCGATATCGAGGCCCCGCCGGGCCGCCTTGCGCAGCCAGTTCACCAGCCGCTTGTCGACATGGTGCTGGATGTTGAGCCCGCCGCAGACAATGACCGTGTCATGCTCGCCGATCTGCTCGAGATCGCCGTCGACCATGGCGAGGATACCGTTCGAGGCGGCCACCGGCTTGCCGTCGACCGAATGCATGGCCCATTTGTAAAGCGGCTTCTCGGCGCAGCGATTGGCGAGCCGCAAAGGCTCGATGGCCGCGGTGGCCGGCATCATGGTGAATTCGGGGACCATGATGAAAGAGAATTTCTGCGGCCATTCCTGGGGCTTGTCGCCGAACATGGGGGGTTCCGTAGGGGTTGTCCCAGCGCCAGATAATACCAATCCCGCGCTTTGTCCATCTGCGTCATGGAGAGGTACGAATACGACAGGAAGGATAGGGGGCCGTCGCAACCGGAACTACCCGTGTCGCAAATCCTCATGCAACCGCTATAGGGCCGGATAATGCTGGGCGCCAATCCATCCGCCATCCGGAGTCAAGGCAGTGAATATGTTCTCGAGGCTCAAGGTCGAAGCCGGCGACATGCCGGCCCTGGTTGCCGCCTTCCTAACGCGACTTTCGATCGAGATCACGCCCAAACAGATCGAGAAGGTCGGCCTGCTGAAGGAGCGGCTGCCGCAGGGCACCCGCGTCTATGTGGCCTTGATCGACCCGGCGGATCTTCCCCACCAGATCGACGCCGTCGCCACCATAAGGGCTGCCGGGCTCGAGCCCGTGCCGCATGTCCCGGCCCGTTTCGTGCGCGACCAGGCCGATCTCGACCACCGCCTCGAGGCCTTCGCCGAGCGCGGACAGGTGCGCCAGGCGCTTGTGCTCGGCGGCGGCGCGCCGCACCCATTGGGCAGCTATGACGCGGCGATTCAGCTCCTCGAAACCGGTCTCTTCCAGAAGCACGGCATCGCCAAGATCGGCGTCGCCGGCCATCCGGAAGGCAATCCCGACATCGCCAAGGCCCGCGGCGAGGAAGCCCTGGTCAGCGCCTTGCGCGAGAAGCAGGCCTATCTATCCGCCCACGACATCGAAGGCTATATCGCCACCCAGTTCCTCTTCGAGGCCGCACCGGTCGCCTATTGGGCAAGCACTTTGCGCGAAGCGGGGGTTACACTGCCGATCCACGTCGGCGTGCCGGGTCCGGCGACGATCAAGACGCTCGTCAAATATGCCGCCGTATGCGGCGTCGGCAATTCCGCCCGCTTCATCCGCAAACAGGCGCTGAACGTCACCAAGCTGTTGACCGTGTCGAGCCCCGACGCCTTTGTCGAGAACCTGGCCAAGCTCCATTTCGAGAAGCCGGAGCTCGGCATTTCAGGACCGCATCTCTACCCCTTCGGCGGCTTCGACAAGCTGCTAGACTGGGTGTCTTCCCGGACGCCGTGAACTTAGAGCAATTCCCGCCAAAGTTGAAGACTTTGGCGATAAGGATTTGCTCCAACATATTGATTTGGCGCGAATCCTTTTCGGCGAAGTGATTACACTTCTACGGCTTCGGTTGTATCGTCTCAAGCGATGCTTAACTTCTGGATGTGCTTGAGTCTACTAATCCCTCGCGGGTCCTTCGCCCTTGCCCGCCACAGGCTTCGCTGCGGCGAAGACCTGAAACAGGATACGCCGTGGTACGAATCGTTCGTCATTCAGCAGAAAACTGAAGGTGAAGGCGACACCGAGCACCACGATGTTGAGCAGGAACGCATAGATGACGGCGCGATCCGGATAGCTGTCCTTGATGCTGGCGACCATCAGAGGACCGGCCACGCCGGCGGCCGACCAGGCGGTGAGGATGACGCCGTAGAGCCGCGACATGCGCTTGGTTCCGTAAACATCGGAGACCATCGACGGCATGATCGCGAAGCCGCCGCCGAAGCAGCTCAGCACATAGCATACGAGAACGGCGAAGACCCACGGATTGTGCTCCGTCATCAGGAGGCCGAACACGATCAGCTGCGTGGCGAACAGGACACGAAAGGTGTTGAGGCGGCCGAGCCGTTCCGAGAGGGCGCCCCAGGCGATGCGCCCGACGCCGTTGAAGAGAGAACTGACGGCGATCAGCGTGGCGCCATAGCCGGCGAGGACGGTCCGTTCCAGGCCCGGGTGATCGAGCCGCCAGATATCCTGGTACAACGGCGAGAGAAAGCTGATGATCGAGATGCCGGCCATTATGTTGAGGAAGAAGACGAACCACATGATCGCATATTGGCCGGCCAGCAGATATTCGCTGAGCGGCAGGTCGGCTTCCTGCTCCGCCCGCGCATAGGGACCTTCACTCTGGGTTTCCTTTTGCGCGGCCGGCACCAGCCCCGAGGGGAGATAGCCATCCGGAGGGTTCTTCATCATCGCCGCGGAGCCGATGGCGACCGAGCCGAGAATGGCGCCGAGCGCCGCAAAGACCAAAGTCAGGTTCCCGGAGACGAGGTGCATCAGGATCGGCGCCAGTATGACACTGAGGACGAACGCGACCAGCCCGAATCCCATGGCGACAATGCCGGTCAGTTGTCCTCGCCTGTCGGGAAACCATTTGATGACGGTCGTCATCGGCGTCACATAGCCAAGGCCGATACCGATGCCACTGATGGCGCCATAGCCCAGATAGAAAAGCGGGAGACTCTCGACCGCCAGTGCAAGCGCCGCGATCGCGTAGCCCGCCGCGAAGAGAATGCCGCCGGCAACCGCCAGCTTGCGGGGCCCGATCCTGGCAAGATTGATCCCGCCCCAGGCCGCGGATAGTCCGAGGCAGCAGATATTCAGGCTGAAGGCCCAGGCGGTAGCGGTATTGCTCCAGCGAAACTGTTCCACCAGGAGGGGCTGGAAATAGCTCCAGGCATGGACGGTGCCGAGACAGAGCTGCAGAATCGTGCAGGCGGTGGCGACCAGCCACCGGTTGGGCGCGCGTTCCGGCATGCGCGTGCCCATGATTACGCTCCCCCGCCGGAAGCCTTGCGGATCAATCTGCCGAGCTCGCCCACTTCGTCGACGCGATCGAGCAGGGGCTTGAGCTGGTTGGGGGCCGGAGGCGAGTGCTTCTCGTCGGACAGGGAATGCCAGGCATAGTTGCCGAGGAGATGCAGCGGCCGCGATACCTGATACATCAGCCCGTAGGTCACCAGCACGCTGACCACGAAGATGATGGCGAGAAGATAGACGACCTTGCCGATGGCGGTCTGGACTTGCAGAGCGAAGTAGCCTTTGTCCATGCCGACATGCACCCGGCCGGCCTGGCCGCCGATGATGCCTGCCGTCACCTCCGAATAGCTGCCCATCCCGGCGAGAGTGCGATCATAGGTGTCCTTCCCGCTTTTGGAGTCGGCGACGATCTCGTCCGGCACGCCGGGCACGAAGGTGTGGGCGACGATCGTTCCTTCGCCGTCCACGACGAAGACATAGGAGATGCCCGGGGTCTCGATATACTGGTCGATGACAGACTGAAGCGCCGGATAATTCTGGTTGACGATCAGGTCGCTGTCGGAATTGGCGATGGCGCGCGCGATTGCCCGGCTGCTGTTCAGGAAATAGTCGGTGAGCTGCCGGTCCACCGTGTGCACATAGATGACGGAGGTCGACACCAGGATGAGCCCCATGAGCGCGAACACGCCAAACAGGGTCTTCTGATAAAACCGGGCGATCCTCATCGTTTCAGCCAAGCCTCCCATTCATCCACCCGCAAAGGCACGAACTGGCCGCCCCGGACAACGGTATAGTAGACTTGGTCCGAGGCCTGGCGCCGGTCCGCGGCGGCGCCGAAGAAAAGCTTCTGTCCAAGGCCCGGATCGAATTCGCCCATGCTCAGCGCGGCTTGCGCCAGATCGGAGCGCTTTGGGTTGGCGCACATCCGCTGCAGGATCGCGACGAACATCCTGGCGTTCAGATAGCCCTCGAAGCTGACGAAGCTGTACGGAAGGGGCGCATATTCCGATTCCGGGGTCTTTCCCCCTGGATAGAGCAGGGAGTCGGGTGGCATGATGGCATCGCCATAGCGGTCCATCGCCGCGCGGTATTCACGCACGACCGGCATCGCGTCGTCCTGATAGCTCGGCACGACCTGGGAGCTCACCAGCCGGGAAGTATAGTCCTTGCCGGATTTCTGCTCGGCATCGGACAGGAGCCTGAGCATGGCGTCGCTGCCGACGAACGAGATCGTCGCAACCGGAGCATCGACATCTCTGTCGCGCATGTTGCGGACGAACCCGGCGCAGGCTGGATAAGTGCCGATACAGATGATGGCGTCGGGCTTGAGGCGCTCCATCACCGCCACCTGGCCATCGTAGCTCTGATCATAGGGCGAGCCACGCCGGTAAGTGGCTTCGCCGGCGATCTCGAGGCCGTGCCCGGCCAAAGCCTTGCGCACGCCGGCCCATCCCGTGCGGCCATAGGCGTCCGCCTGATAAAACACCGCGATGCGGGTCCGGCCTGCGGCGACGAAGTGATCGACGAGCCCCTTGGTCTCCTGGTCGTATGAAGCGCGCAGATTGAAGCTGAACATGTCATAGGGCGGAACTCGGCTCGCATCGGCCCCGGTGAAGGGGAAGAACAGCAGGAAATGCTCGCCCTGGCGCATCCGCAGAAGCGGCAGGGTGCGGATCATGGTCGGCGTGCCGACATAGGAGAACAGCGCGAAGACGTTTTCCTTCATCAACCTCAGCGTGTTGCGGATCGCGAGATCGGGCTGGTATTTGTCGTCATAGGCCGTGATCACGACGCGCCGGCCTTGGACGCCGCCAGCCTCGTTGACCTGGGTCAGATAGGCCATGGCGCCGCGATAGAGCTCGATGCTGAGCGCCCGCGCACTCGCCGAAAAATCTGCCGACATGCCGAGGCGGATTTCACTTTGGCCGTCACCCGGCTGGCCACCTTCAGGAGCCGCCGTCGATCCTTGCTGCGCGAAGGCAGGATTGTGGAGAAACACGACAAGAGCCAGGAGGCTCAGCGCGAGGATCGGTCTCAAACTGAGCTTGAACTGCAGGTTCCTCTCCTCCCCCTAGAGCATGATCCGGAAAAGTGCGAAGCGGTTTTCCGAGAGGATCATATGCAAACAAGAAGATAAAGCGTGATGGCGACTCGTTCTAAAGCCATTACGCTTTATCGGGCGGCAAAGAGACCAGCAAGACTGGCTCTGCGTCTTTATTCGCCCCGCGCCAACGGCGATGACCTTTCTACCAGACCCAATGGGGACCTTCAACGACACGCCACCATCGCGAGCACCGTTTTACCGGTCCCACGGCCTCGAACTCCGGGGATCTCGCGTCTCACACCGCCGGGGAAGCCTGTTTCCCGAATTGGCGCACTTCCGCGACCACCCGGCCATTGGCGAGAAGCCAGTCCCACGCATAGTCGGCGTAGGAGCGGAAGACATAGAGGTCGATCACATCCGGTTTCTGGCTCACAATATGGAGCAGGGCGGCGATCTCGGCGAAACGCAGGCGGCGGACTGTTCCGGCCTCGTAATCGGCCGACAGCAGATCGAGCGACGAGCCCTTGAGGAGAAGGGGGCGCGCCTGATCGCCCTCGAGCCGGATGATCGTGCGCATGTCGGATACATCGACGGCGAAGGAGTGGATGCCCTGAAGCGCCTGGCGCAGGGCGGACAGAAGTTCCTCCGTCCTGGCTCTCGGGCACAGGATGAGCCACTGGTCGGTTGAGAGCCAAAGCGCCTGAATGTCGCCCCAGGCGGTGCTCGTCCGCGGCGCCGTCGGCAGATCGAGGGTCAGTGTCTGCTTGACGGCCGCCATGAATTGCGGATCGTCCGGCAGCCCTCTGAGATCGATCATGCCGCGGCTGGTTCTCTCGCGCAGCTCGACGCTCAGACCGGTCGGCTTCTCGCGCGATTGCAGCGCGCTTTCGAACTGGGCGTCAGACATTCTGGCGGCTCCCTTCCTTGTCGTAGAAGACCGGATCGGTGATCTTCGCTTTCACCACCTTGCCTTCGAGCGGGAAGGACAGTGTCTCGCCCATCCGGCTGCGGCCATTCTCGATCAGCGCCATGGCGATCGAGCGGTCGAGGGTGGGTGAATAATAGGTCGAGGTGACCTGGCCGATCATGTCCATCGGCGGCTTGTCCTTGACGGCCCTGACCGCATAGGCGCCGTCGGGCAGGACGTCCTTCGGATCCTCGGTCAGGAGGCCGACCAGCTGCTTGCGCCCGGCGCTTCTGAGGAAGGACTGGTCGAGCGAGCGCTTGCCGATGAAATCCGCCTTCTTCTTGGAAACCAGCCCGTCGAGGCCGACATCGAAAGGCGTCACCGTGCCGTCGGTCTCGTCGCCGACGACGATGTAGCCCTTCTCGGCGCGCAGCACATGCAGCGCTTCCGTGCCATAGGCCTCGATGCCGAATTCGGCGCCGGCGGCAAGGATGGTGTCCCACAGGCCGCGGCCGAAATGAGCGGGCGTGGCCACCTCATAGGAAAGCTCGCCCGAGAAGCTTATGCGATAGAGGCGCACCGGATAGGCGCCGAGCCTGCCTTCCTTCATGGCCATATGCGGGAAGCCCTCGGCCGAGATGTCGAAATCGGGACCGAGCTTCGAGAGCACTTCGCGCGCCTTGGGCCCGGCGATGGCGAACTGCGCCCATTGCTCGGTGACCGGCGTGACGAAGACCCGGTAGTGCGTCCATTCCGTCTGCAGCCATTCCTCGAGCCAGGCGGCGATGCGGTCGGCGCCGCCCGAGGTCGTGTGCATCAGGAAATGGTCGTCGGCGAGGCGTACCGAGACGCCGTCATCGATGAGGAAACCGAGCTCGTTCATCATGAGCCCATAGCGGCAACGCCCGACCTTCAAGGTCGAGAACATGTTCGTATAGATGCGGTCGAGGAACTCGGCGGCGTCCGGCCCCTTGATCTCGATCTTGCCGAGCGTCGATGCGTCGAGCAGGCCGACCTTGCGGCGCACGGCCAGAATCTCGCGGTTGATCGCGGCGTGCTTGTCCTCGCCGGCGCGCGGATAGGTATAGGCGCGCCGCCATTGCCCGACCGGCTCGAAATGCGCGTTCTGCGCCTGATGCCAGCGGTAGATCGGTGTGCGCCTTATGGGGAGGAACAGCTTCTTTGTGAGCGCGCCCGCGATCGCGCCGAAGGAAAAGGGCGTATAGGGCGGGCGGAACGTGGTGATGCCGATCTCGGGAATCTTCCTGCCGGTCGCCTCGGCGAGCACGCCGAGCCCGTTCAGGTTGGACGTCTTGCCTTGGTCGGTCGCCATGCCGAAGGTCGTATAGCGCTTGGTATGCTCGACCGATTCATAGCCTTCGCGCTGGGCGAGCTCGAGATCGGCGGCGGTCACATCGTTCTGGAAATCGATGAAGTGCTTGTTGCCTTCATTGTATTTGCCCGTGGCAGGCGAGAACCAGATCGGCTCGAGAGGCTTCTGCGGAGCGGACTCGGCCTTGGGCCGGGCTGCCGTGGGCGCGGCCGCCTTCACTGCCGTTTCGCCGGCGGCATAGCCTTCGGCGAGCGCCACGGACAAATCCATCGTGCCGTTGGCCGCGCCAACCGCCTGGATGCGGTCATGATGCTTGCCGGGCCTGAAGCTCTGCAGCCCGCTGTCGAAAGTGAGCTTGCCGCCATTGTGGCACCACAGATTGACCACCGGATTGAATCCGCCCGACATGGCGACGAAATCGCAAGCGATGCGGCTTTCATTGACGACGCGGCCCTGGCCCTTGCGCCACGGCGCGATCTTGACGCCGTTGAGGCCCAAGCCGCCATAGCCGCTCTCGACACCGGCAATCGCATGTCCCGGAATGATTTCGATGCCGGCATTGCGCGCGTCGCGCGCCCCGGCACTGTCGGTGCCCTGGCGTACATCGATGATCGCGGCGACATTCGAGCCGGCGCGCTTCAGCGAAAGCGCGGTCAGATAGGCATCGTCGTTGTTGGTGAAGACGACCCCCTTCATGCCGGGCGACACGCCGTAGCGTTCGACGAGGCCGCGCGCCGCGGTGGCGAGCATGATGCCCGGCCGGTCGTTGTTGGCGAAAGCGATGGGACGCTCGAGCGCGCCGGTCGCCAGGATCACCTCCTTGGCGCGCACCTTCCACAGGCGATGGCGCGGCGTGCCCTTGGCGAGAAGTGCGGGATCGTGATCGGCGACGCGCTCGAACAGCATGACATGATTGTGATGCCAGTGGCCGACCGCCGTGGTTCGCGTCATCACCTGGACATTGTCTGCATTGGCGAGGAGTTCGGCGCGGCTTCTGACCCAGTCGAGCTGCGGCGCGCCGTCGATCATGCCGGTGGAAAGGTCGGCCATGCCGCCGAAACGCGTACTTTCGTCGCAGATGATGACCCGGGCGCCGGACGCTTGCGCCGCTTCGGCCGCCGCGAGACCGGCCACGCCGGCGCCGATCACCAGCACGTCGCAATGGGCATGCATATGCTCGTAGGTATCCGGGTCGCGGCCTTCCGGCGCCTTGCCGAGGCCGGCGGCGCGCCGGATCATCGGCTCATAGACATGCTTCCAGAAGGCCTGCGGCCACATGAAGGTCTTGTAGTAGAAGCCGCCCGGGATGAAGCGGGAGATTCTGCTGTTGAGGGCGCCGATGTCGAACTTGAGCGACGGCCAGCGGTTCTGACTGACCGCGACGAGGCCGTCATGGAGCTCGACCTGGGTGGCGCGCAGATTGGGCTCGTGGCGCGATCCTTCGCCCACGCCCACCAGCGCATTCATCTCTTCGGAGCCCAGGCCTACGACGCCGCGCGGGCGATGATATTTGAAGCTCCGGCCGAAGACGCGCTGGCCGTTGGCGAGAACGGCAGCCGCGAGCGTGTCGCCCTGATAGCCGGTCATGGTCAGACCGTCGAAGGTGAAGCTCACCTTCATGGCGCGATTGATCAGGCGGCCGCCCTTGGGCAGGCGATAGGGCTTGCCGGTCATGCTTTACGTCCCTTTGCCAGCTTGTCCTTGAAGAATTCGGCCCACTCGCCGGTCGCGGCTTTCATCAACTCGCGCGGCGGCAATTCGCCGATCCCGTAGGTCGCCTTGAATTCCATGGTCATCGTGTCGCGCGCCGCGTGGAACCACTTGCCGCAGCCGCGGTCGCAGCGCCAGCGTTCGAAATGCAGTCCCTTGGGATTATGCCGCATGAACAGGTAGTCGCGCTGCTGGGCATCGCTGACATCAGCGGGATCGCGCGTGGCGGGTCTCGCCACATGAGCCTCCCCGCCATAGTGAAAATCCGTCTCGTCGCCTTCGGCACCGCAGACCGGGCAATGAACGATCAGCATGAATGCGAGCTCCTGAATGCCTTGCACATTAATGCGCCACCTTAATGCGCCACCGCGGCGGCGACGCTTTCGTCGATCAGTCGGCCTTCGAGGAAGCGGTTGAGACCGAAAGGCTCGGCGATCGGATGTGGCCGGTCGTTGAACATCGTGTCGGCGAAGACGAAGCCCGAGCCCGGGATCGCCTTGAAGCCGCCGGTGCCCCAGCCGCAATTGACATAGAGGCCTTCCACATCGGTCTTGCTGATGATCGGCGAGCGGTCGCCCGTCATGTCGACGATGCCGCCCCACATGCGCAGCATGCGCAAGCGCGAGATGATCGGGAAGGTCTCGACCAGCGCCGTCACCGTGTGCTCGAGCGCCGGGAAGGAGCCGCGCTGCGAATAATTGTTGTAGGGATCGGTGCCGCCGCCCACCACCAGCTCGCCCTTGTCGGACTGGCTCAGGTAACCATGCACGGTATTCGCCATGATGACGCAATCGAGCACCGGCTTGATCGGTTCCGAGACCAGCGCCTGCAGACACAGGCTCTCGATCGGCAGGCGCAGGCCCGCCGTCTGCACGAGGGTCGAGACATGGCCGGCGGTGACGACGCCGACCTTCTTGGTCTTGATGAAGCCCTTGGAGGTCTCGATCCCGGCCACCTTGGCCCCGTCGCGACGGATCGAAAGCACTTCGCAATTCTGGATGATGTCGACGCCGAGGCTGTCGGCGCCCCGGGCATAGCCCCAGGCCACCGCGTCATGACGCCCGGTGCCGCCGCGCGGCTGGTAATAGGCGCCGAGAATGGGGTAGCGGCAATTGGGATCGTCATTGATGATGGGGGCGATCTTCTTCACCTCTTCCGGCGTGATCATCCGGCAGTCCAGGCCGGCGAGCCGGTTGGCATGGGCGGTGCGCTTGAAGGCGCGGAACTCGTGCTCGGTCTGGCACAGCATCATCACGCCGCGCGGCGAGAACATCACGTTGAAATTGAGGTCGTGCGAAAGCTCCTCATAGAGCCCGCGGGCGAGCTCATAAATGGCGATCGAGGGGTCCTGCAGATAGTTCGAGCGGATAATGGTGGTATTGCGCCCGGTATTGCCGCCGCCCAGCCAGCCTTTTTCGACCACCGCGATATTTGTGAGTTTGTGATTCTTGGCCAGGTAATAGGCGGTGGCGAGGCCATGGCCGCCGGCGCCGACGATCACCGCGTCATATTCCGACTTGGGCGTGGGGCTGCGCCAGGCGCGTTCCCAGTCCTTGTGGTAGTTCATCGCGTTGCGCGCGAGGGAAAAGATCGAGTAGCGGGATTTCATGCGGCCCTCTGGTAAACCAGTGTGCTGAACGCGCTGTTTATCAAAAGGGGGGTGCAGCCTCCACCGGTTTCCGACGCCCCATTGCTGCCATGCGACAATGCGACGGACCCTTTTAAGAGCTGGGCGCATTACATTGGGACGAGCCCCCGGAACCTCTTGAGAGCATGCTGAATTTCCTTGTATTTGCGGTACTTGCGGCAGCCGTCGTGATCGCCCTGTGCTGGCCCGTCCTGAAGGGGCGCGTCGCCGGGCCGGCGCGCGCCGACTATGACGAGGCCGTCTTCCGCGACCAGCTCGCCGAGCTCGAGCGTGACAAGGCCAGGGGCCTGATCGGTACTGCCGAAGCCGGGGCCGCCCGCAATGAGATCGCGCGCCGCCTGATCGCCGCTGGCCGGCAGGCGCCCCAGGCCAGCCCCCAGGGTGTGGGCAGATGGCCGGTTTTGGCGGTGGCTGTGACCGTCCCTGTGGCAGCACTTGGTCTCTATATGGCGCTTGGCGCCCCGGGCAGACCCGATCTGCCGCTCAAGCAGCGTCTCGACAATGCGATCGCCAATAACGACGTCCGGGCGCTGATGGCAAAGGCCGAGGCGCATCTGGCCGAGCAGCCGGACGATCTGCGCGGCTGGGAGGTTCTCGCACCTCTCTATCGCGGCACTGAGCGCTATGAGGACGCGGCGAAGGCATTCGGGAACATTCTGCGTCTCAAGGGAGCGAATGCCGAAACCTATGCCGACTATGGCGAGATGCTGGTTTTCGCCAATGCCGGCCTTGTCCCCAAGGAGGCGGCGGCGGCTTTCGCCGAGGCCCTGAAGCTTGACGTTAAGTTGCCCAAGGCCCGCTTTTATGCCGGCCTGGCCTTGAAGCAGGACGGCAAGGCGGGTGAGGCCCTGGCGGTCTGGCAGGGGCTGCTCGCCGATACGAAGCCGACAGACAGCTGGAAAAATGCCCTCGAGGCGCAGATCGCGTCCCTGTCGCCGGGCGCGCCTCAGCTCTCCGACGAGCAGGTGGCGGCGACCGAGAATATGAGCCCTGAAGATCGCGAAAAAATGATCCGAGGCATGGTTGACGGCCTGGAGGAGCGCCTTAAATCGGCCCCTGCCGATCTCGACGGCTGGCAGCGCCTTATTAGGGCGCGCGCCGTTTTGGGTGAGATGGACAAGGCGCGCGCGGCGTATACTTCCGCGCAGGCGCAATTCAAGGATGACAGCCAGGCGATGTCCGCATTGGCTCAGTCGGCGAAGCAGCTGGGTATCGAATAATGGCAATGATGACGATGACGCCCCGTAGTTCCCGGAAGCAGAAGCGCGCCGCGGTGATCCTGGCGGGCCTCGCCGTCCTCGCCATTGCCGCCGGCATTGTGCTTTATGCGCTCAAGGACACGATCGTCTTCTTCTATACGCCGAGCGAGATCGCCGAAAAGAACGTCCAGACCGGCCAGCGTTTCCGCCTGGGCGGTCTCGTTGAGGCGGGCAGCGTCGTCAAGGGCGACGGCATGACCGTGCGCTTCGCGGTCACCGACACCATCAAGTCGGTCACGGTCGAATATAAGGGCCAGCTGCCCGATCTCTTCCGCGAGGGCCAGGGCGTCGTTACCGAAGGCAAGCTCGACGCGTCGGGCAACTTCGTCGCCGACACGGTGCTCGCCAAGCATGATGAAAACTATATGCCGAAGGACGTCGCCGACCGCCTGAAGGAAAAGGGCGTGTGGAAGGAAGGCAAGGGGGCCGGATCATGATTGCCGAAACCGGACATTTCACGCTCATCCTGGCCTTCGTCACGGCCCTGGCGCAGTGCGCCGTGCCGCTCTACGGCGCCCATCGCGGCGACCGCGCCCTCATGAATGTCGCCGCGCCCGCCGCGCTGGCGCAATTCACGCTGATCGCCATCGCCTTCCTGGCGCTGATGAATGCCTATGTGACGTCGGATTTTTCGGTCGTCAATGTGTGGGAGAATTCCCATTCGGCGAAGCCGCTCCTCTACAAGATCACCGGCGTCTGGGCCAATCATGAAGGCTCGATGATGCTGTGGGTGTTGATCCTGTCGCTGTTCGGCGCCGGTGTCGCGCTGTTCGGCGGCAACCTGCCGCTCGAGCTCAAATCGCGGGTGCTCGCCATCCAGGGCTCGATCGGCATCGCCTTCCTGCTCTTCATTCTGCTCACCTCCAATCCTTTCCTGCGTCTCGATCCGGCGCCCGTCGAAGGCAACGGCATCAATCCGCTGCTGCAGGATCCGGCGCTCGCCTTCCATCCGCCGTTCCTCTATGCCGGTTATGTCGGTCTGTCGGTCTCCTTCTCCTTCGCCATCGCCGCCCTGATCGACGGCAAGGTCGATGCCGCCTGGGCGCGCTGGGTCAGGCCGTGGACGCTCGCCGCCTGGGTCTTCCTGACGCTGGGCATCGCCATGGGATCCTGGTGGGCCTATTACGAACTGGGCTGGGGCGGTTTCTGGTTCTGGGACCCGGTCGAAAACGCCTCCTTCATGCCCTGGCTCATCTCCGCGGCGCTCCTTCATTCCGCGATCGTCGTCGAGAAGCGCAACGCGCTGAAGATCTGGACCATACTTCTCGCCATCCTGGCGTTCTCGCTGTCGCTGATCGGCGCCTTCCTGGTGCGCTCCGGCGTCCTGACCTCGGTTCATGCCTTCGCGGTCGATCCGGAGCGTGGCGTATTCATTCTCCTGATCCTGTGCATCTTCATCGGCGGCGCGCTGGCGCTGTTCGCCTGGCGCGCGCCGGCGCTGAAGGCGGGCGGGCTCTTCGCGCCCTTGAGCCGCGAGGGTGGCCTCGTGGTGAACAATCTTCTGCTCTGCACCGCCTGCGCGGCGGTCTTCATCGGCACGCTCTATCCCCTGGCGCTGGAAATGTTCACCGGCGACAAGATCTCGGTCGGTCCGCCTTATTTCAATGTCACCTTCGGCCTGATCATGCTGCCGCTCCTGCTGCTCGTGCCGGCCGGGCCGCTGCTCACCTGGAAGCGGGCCGAAGCGTGGCCGGTGATCCAGCGCCTGTGGGTTGCCGCCCTGGTGGCCTTCGCCGCGGTCATGCTTCTCCTTGTCGTGTTCCGGCGTGGACCGTGGCTGGCCCCTCTCGGCGTCGGCCTCGGCCTGTGGCTGGTATTGGGCGCCCTGGTCGAGCTTTCCGAGCGCGTCGCCTTGCTCCGCTCGCCCTGGGCGGTCGCCTGGTCGCGATTCAAGGGTTTGCCGCGCTCCGCGCTCGGCATGACGCTAGCCCATGCGGGCGTGGGGATCGCGATCATCGGCATCTTCTCGGTCACGACCTGGCGCCAGGAGCATATCCTGGCGATGAAGCCCGGCGAGAAGCTCAATGTCGCCGGATATGAGGTGACCTATCTCGGCGAAGCGCCGATGACCGGGCCGAATTACACCGGTGACGGCGGACGCTTCCGCGTGATGGACGGCAATCGCGAAGTGGCTACCCTGGTTTCGGAACGGCGCCGCTTCCGGCCGAGCAATCAGGAGACGACGGAAGTCGGCCTCCTGCAGGCCTGGTCTGGCGATCTCTACGCGGTGATGGGCGATCGCATGTCCGATGGCGCCCGCGCCATCCGCATCTATTTCAACCCGCTCATCTCGTTGATCTGGCTCGGCGCCTTCGTCATGTTCCTCGGCGGCTGCATCTCGCTCACCGACCGGCGCTTCCGGGTGGGGGCGCCCAAGACCGCGCGCCAATTGCAGCCCGTTCCGGCGGAGTGAAGCGATGAAGCGGGTCGGTACGGCGCTTCTTCTCTTTCTGCTCTGGATCGCTCCGCTGGGGGCGGTCGAGCCCGACGAGATACTGGCTGATCCGGCGCTTGAAGCCCGCGCGCGCGCGCTGTCGATGGGACTGCGCTGCCTGGTCTGCCAGAACCAGTCGATCGATGATTCGAATGCGCCCCTCGCTCGCGACCTGCGCATTCTTCTGCGCGAGCGCCTGACGGCCGGCGACAACGACCAGCAGGCGGTCGACTATATCGTGGCGCGTTACGGCGACTTTGTTTTGTTGCGCCCGCGCTTCACCGCCGAGACATGGATTCTGTGGATCGGTCCGTTCGTGCTGCTGCTGGTAGGTGGAACATTTCTTCTCATGCGCCGGCGCAACAACAAGGAAGACGCGGTCGAGCGTTCGCTCGATCCGCAGGAGCAGGCCGACTTGGAGCGCCTGCTGGACCGCCGCTAGACCACGATCACTTCAGTAGATGTGATCGACATTTTGAGTTGGCGCGTGATCGGACGGAAAGCCTGTGCCGGCTTTTCCTGGTCATGTGCGTGGAATTTCCAGTCACATCGCTATCACATCAAAGTGAAGCCGTGACAAGGGGTTAGACGGCCCGGATTACAGAAGATTCACATTGTAGAAAGGTCTCCGTAATTCGCCGATACCTACGTTTACTGTCACATGAATGCATGGGACACAGGAGACCCTTCCATGACTACAAGCACCAAGGTGCGCAATCGCGTAATAGGCGCAATGGCCTTCGGCCTTCTGGCCGCGACGGCATTGTCCGCAAACTTTATGATCGCCCCATCCGTACCCGCGCTGGCCGAAACGGCGCAGCAGGTGGCGCCGCAGGCGGGCTTTGCCGATCTGGCTGAGAAAGTGATGCCGGCGGTCATCTCCGTTGAGGTCAATATCGCCAACGCCGCCGACGACGGCAGCGATGACGGCCAGGACGGCCCGGGCGTGCCGAACCTGCCGCAGGACAGTCCCTTCCGCGACTTCTTCAATCAGTTCCCGCAGTTCCGTGACCAGTTCCCGCAGGCGCCGCGCCAGCCGCGTGGCGGCATCGCGCAGGGCTCGGGCTTCGTGATCTCGGCCGACGGTTACGCCGTTACCAACAATCACGTCGTTGGCAATGCCGACAAGGTGTCGGTGAAGTTCAGCGACGGTCAGCAGTATGACGCCAAGGTGATTGGCACCGATCCCAAGACCGATCTCGCTCTGATCAAGATCGAGGGTGGCAAGAACTTCGCCTTCGTGAAATTCTCCGGCAAGGAACCGCGCGTCGGCGACTGGGTGATGGCGGTGGGCAACCCCTTCGGTCTCGGCGGCACCGTGACCACCGGTATCATCTCGGCCCGCGGCCGTGATATCGGCTCGGGTCCCTATGACGACTTCCTGCAGATCGACGCCCCGATCAACAAGGGCAACTCCGGTGGACCCGCCTTCAATCTCGATGGCGACGTGGTCGGCATCAACACCGCCATCTACTCGCCCTCGGGCGGCAGCGTGGGTATCGGTTTCGCCATCCCGGCCGCGACCGCCCAGGATGTGATCGTCAGCCTCAAGGACAGCGGCAAGGTGACCCGCGGCTGGCTCGGCGTGCAGATCCAGCCGGTGACCGATGACATCGCCGAAGGACTGAACCTCAAGGACAAGAAGGGCGCGCTCGTCGCCGATGTCACGGAGAAGTCTCCCGCCCTCGCCGCCGGCATCAAGACGGGCGATACGATAGTGAAGGTCGGCAATGACGAGATCACCGACCCGCGCGACCTCGCCAAGAAGGTGGCCCGCTATTCCCCCGGCAAGTCGGTGGACGTCACCATCATCCGCGACGGCAAGAGCATGGTCGTCCCGGTCGAGCTCGGCAAGATGCCGGGTGAGAAGGAGGAGCTTGCCAGCGCCAAGCCGGCGGGGCACGAGGACGGCATGGCCGAGCTCGGCGTGCGCCTCGCTCCCGCCGAGGACGGTGCCGGCGTCAAGGTGATCGACGTGAAGCCTGGCAGCGCCGCCGACGACCGCGGCATCCGCGCGGGTGACGTGATCCTCGAAGTGGCAGGCAAGGAAGTCCATGAGCCCTCTGACGTCAAGGCAGCGCTGACCGCGGCCAAGGGCTCGGGCAAGCGGGTCGTCATGCTGGTCCGCTCGGGAGACAGCCAGCATTTCATCGCCCTGCCGGGCGGCGGCCAAGGGTGAGTTAGCGTCTCGTGCGACGCTTGAGTGTCACACAACTCTCCCCCGCTCCCGTGTGACATTCCAGGTGGCGGAGACAGGGCGACCCCCTGTCTCCGCAGCCTGATCAGGTCGAAGGAATGAAGCAGAGAGGGGCTTTTCCTGAGGAAGAAGTCATGCAACTTATGACCAACAGCAACATCAAGCCAACCGCAGCCGCAAATGACCCGGAAATCATGCGCATCCTGGTGATCGAGGATGATCGAGAAGCCGCTACCTGGCTCCTGAAGGGGCTGGCCGAGAGCGGTCATGTCGCCGATCTCGCTGCCGACGGCGAGGAGGGCCTGGCGCTGGCGCGCGAGCGGGTTCATGACGTGCTGATCGTCGACCGCATGTTGCCCAAGCTCGACGGTCTTACCATCATCCAGACGTTGCGCGCTGAAGGCGTCACCGCCCCAGTGCTGATCCTGAGCGCGCTCGGCGACGTCGACGAGCGGGTCAAGGGGCTCAGGGCCGGTGGCGACGACTATCTCGCCAAGCCTTATGCCTTTTCCGAGCTTCTGGCCCGCATCGAGGGCCTGTCGCGCCGCCGCCACCAGGGGCCGCAGCAGACCCGGCTCAAGGCCGCCGATCTCGAAATGGACCTTCTGACGCGTACCGTGACGCGGTCGGGCCGTCCGATCATCCTCCAGCCGCGCGAATTCAAGCTGCTCGAATATCTCATGCGCAATGCCGGCCATGTGGTGACGCGCACCATGCTCCTGGAGAATGTCTGGGATTATCATTTCGACCCTCAGACCAATGTCATAGACGTCCATGTTTCGCGGCTGCGCGCCAAGATCGACAAGGGCTTCGACGAGCCCATTCTGCAGACGGTCCGGGGTGCCGGCTATATGATCCGTTCGGCCTAGTTTGCAGAGGACCCAGCGCGCCAACATGACCATATGAGCCCGTCAAGCCAGACTTCAAATCACTCGAGCTACTGGAAGCTCTTCCATACTTCGACATTCAGGCTGTCGGCCGTCTATCTGATCGTCTTCATCGTATCAGTGGGCGCGATCCTCGCTTACATCTACTGGAACACGGCGGGTCTTCTGGAGCGCCAGACGGACGAGACGATCAGGGCCGAGGTGCAGGGCCTGGCGGATCAATACCGCATCCGCGGACTGGACGGTGTTCTCGACACGGTGCGCCGCCGCTCGAGCGATGATTCGGGCTCGATCTATCTGCTGACAACGCCGGAAGGCGTGCGCATGGCGGGCAACCTGATCTCGGTACCGGACGAGATCGCCATCGAGGATTCGGGCTGGACCGAGTTCCCCTTCAATGTGAAAACCAGCACGGGGATGGAACCGCATCGCGCACGGGTATATTACACCGAGCTCCCCGGCGAGAACGTCCTGGTCGTCGGCCGCGATATCGAGGACATGCGGCAATTCGCGACCATTATCCGCAACACGCTGATCACCGGCACACTGATCGCCGTCGCCCTCGGCATCGGCGGCGGCCTGCTCACCAGCCGCAACTTCCTGCGCCGCGTCGATGCCATTACCGATGCCAGCCGTTCGATCATGCAGGGCGACCTGGCCGGCCGTATGCCGGTACAGGGCACCGGCGACGAACTCGACCGCCTGGCGGAGTCTCTCAACCGCATGCTCGATCAGATCGAGCGGCTGATGCGCGGCATGCAGGAGGTGTCGAGCAATGTGGCGCATGATCTGAGAACGCCACTGACGCGGATCAAAGCACGGGCCGAATCGGCCTTGCGGTCCGGCGCCGAAGGCGATTTCAAGGCGGCGCTCGAGCAGACGATCGATGAATCCGACCGCCTGCTGCAGACCTTCGCCGCGCTGTTGTCGATCGCCAAGGCGGAATCGGGCCAGTCCCGTGAGGGCCTGCAGCCCGTCGACGCCGCGGTGATTCTCCATGAAGTGGCGGAGCTATATGAGCCCTTCGCGGAGGACCAGGGCGGCAACCTGACGACCGAGATTGCGGAGGCGCTCGATGTGCGTGCCAACCGGCAGCTGCTCGCCCAGGCGATCAGCAATCTCGTCGACAATGCGCTGAAATACGGCGAGTCGCCCGAGACCGGGGTTCCTGAGATCCGCGTCACCGGCGGATTAGAGGGCGACGACGCGGTGATCACCGTCAGCGACCGCGGCCGAGGCGTGGCGCCGGAAGATCGCCTCCACGTGCTCGAGCGCTTCGTGCGCCTGGATGAAAGCCGCTCCAAGCCCGGCAACGGATTGGGCCTGAGCCTCGTCGCCGGCGTGATGAAGCTGCATGATGGCCGCATTGTGCTGGAAGATAACGAGCCCGGTCTGAGAGTGAAGCTCGTATTGCCGCAGCTTCAGCCGGCCTGACGGGCCCGGCTGCTTTACTTTCACGAGAAACTCTCTACATAGCGCCTCCCCGCAAAAGGACATCGGATTCACACATCTCGTGTCGGGTGCGTTTATACCCTCGCCCCCAACGGGGGAGAGGGAGGGACCCGATGCGAAGCATCGGGAGGGTGAGGGGGAACTGACGGCAATTGTTCTGGCATTGCATCCGGATTATGCCGCTGGTTCCCCCTCACCCTAACCCTCTCCCCCGCAGGGGGAGAGGGGATCGCTCAATAGCCGGTCCCAATACGATGTGTGAATACGACAGCCGCGAAAGGAGGACGCGCAGATGGACCGCCACGACGTTGCGAAACATTGGGAAGCCAATGCCGAAACCTGGACCCTCCATGCGCGCGCGCCGGCTACGACGTCTATCGCGATGTCCTGAACACGCCGGCCTTCCTGGCCATGCTCCCGGAAATCAGGGGCCGCAAGGGACTCGACGTCGCTTGCGGCGAAGGCTCCAATACGCGCGAGCTCGCCAGGCGCGGCGCGCTTATGCAGGCGATCGACATCGCGCCGACCTTCATCCGTCATGCCCAGGAGCAGGAGGCGAAGGACCCGCTCGGCATCGTCTTCCAGTATGGCGACGGCATGGACATTCCGTTCGCCGATGAGAGCTTCGATTTCGTCACCTCGCTCATGGCGCTGATGGACATGCCGGATCAGGGCAGGGTGCTCGCGGAGATCGCCCGCGTGTTGCGCCCCGGCGGCTTCCTGCAGTTCTCCATTCTGCATCCCTGTTTCGTGCCCCCGCATCGCAAGAACCTGCGAGAGCCGGATGGAACCGTGCGGGCGATCGAGGTTGCCGGCTATTTCGACGCTATGGACGGCGAGGTGGAACGCTGGTGGTTCTCCACGCTTCCCAAGGCGGAGCGCGAAAAGGTGGCACCCTTCGGTGTACCCCGCTTTCATCGCACTTTGAGCCAGTGGGTGAATTTCATCTGCACGTCCGGTCTGGTGATCGATGAACTGGGCGAGCCACGCGCCGACCCCGAAACGGCGGCCGCCCACCCCACCGTGGCCGACACCCGCATCGCCCCGATCTTCCTGCATTTCCGGGCGCGGAAACCAGATTCATAATCTGGCGCGAATCCTTTTCGGCGAAGTGATTCCACTTCGCCTGGATGCGCGCTAGAAACCCTGCATGACCGAAGCCCTCAGCGATCTTCCCCCGCCCCACGATCAGGATAGTGCCGCCCGTGCCTGGACGGATCTGCGAGGGGAAGGGACCGTGTTGGGACCTTTCGAGGCAAAGCGCTCGCTTCTCGACGCGGTCTTCGGCGGCTCGCCTTTTCTGCGCGATCTCATTCTGCGCGATCCCGACTTCGCCCGGCGCGTCCTTGCAACCGATCCGGACCAGGTGCTGGCCGGGATCATCGAGGGGCTCACGGCCGAGGCGGAAGATGAGCCGGAGATGCGCCGTCTCCTGCGCAAGAGCCGGGGCCAGGCCGCGCTCGCCATAGCACTCGCCGATCTGAGCGGCGCCTGGTCGCTCGATCAGGTGACCGAGGCGCTTACCCGCTTCGCCGAAGCCGCGCTCAATGCGGCGCTCGCCTGGCTCCTGGAGGAGGCGCGGCGCACCGGCAAGCTTCTGTCGGCCAAGGACGAGGAGGCGGGCTACACCATTCTCGGCATGGGCAAGTTCGGCGCCCATGAACTCAATTATTCGAGCGATATCGATCTCATCGTTCTCTACGATCCGCACGCGGCGAAGCTTGGCCAGGGCGTCGATCCCTCGACCTTTTTCGTCCGCCTCACCAAGCGCCTGGTGGTGCTGCTGCAGGACGTGACCGAGGACGGTTATGCCTTCCGCGTCGATCTGAGGCTGCGGCCCGATCCGCGCGCCACGCAGATCGCCATTTCGATCGAGGCGGCGGCGATCTATTACGAAAATATGGGCCAGAACTGGGAGCGCGCCGCGATGATCAAGGCGCGGCCGGTGGCCGGCGACCAGGCCCTCGGGGCGGAGTTCCTCGACCGGCTCGTTCCTTATATCTGGCGCAAATATCTCGACTTCGCGGCGATCGCCGATGTGCAGTCGCTCAAGCGCCAGATCCACGCGGTCAAGGGTCATGGCACGATCGCCGTGCTCGGCCACAACATCAAGCTCGGCCGCGGCGGCATCCGCGAGATCGAGTTCTTCGTACAGACCCAGCAGCTCATTGCCGGTGGGCGCAATCCGAAGCTGCGCGGAAAGCGCACCGTCGATATGCTCGCGGCCCTGGCCGAGGCGAAATGGATCTCACCCGAGGCGGCGCGGGAGTTGAGTGAGGCCTATCGCTTCCTGCGCACCATCGAGCACCGCATCCAGATGGTGGCGGACGAGCAGACCCACACGCTTCCGGACGATGAGGCGGCCTTCGCGCGCCTGGCGCGCTTTGCGGGCTTCGCCGAGACGGCCGACTTCGCAGCGAAGCTGCGCGCCACTTTCGAGCTGGTGCAGGGCCATTACGCCGCCCTCTTCAAGGATGCCGAGGATCTGGGCACCGAGGCGGGAAGCCTGGTTTTCACCGGCGGTGAGGACGACCCCGAGACGCTCGAGACCTTGACCGGCATGGGCTTCAAGCGGGCGAGCGAGATCGCCGCGATGATCAGGAGCTGGCATTTCGGCCGCTATTCGGCGACGCGCAGCGCCAGGGCCCGCGAGCGTCTGACCGAGCTCATGCCGGCACTGCTCACCTCGCTGGCGAGAAGCGGTGATGCGGATCAGGCCTTTATCGCTTTCGACCGTTTCCTTGCGGGCCTGCCCACCGGCGTGCAGCTCTTCTCACTGCTCAAATCCAATCCGGGACTCCTCGATCTCATCGGCATCATTCTCGGCACGGCGCCGCGTCTGGCCCAGGAATTGAGCCACCGTCCGAAGGTGCTCGATGCGGTGCTCGATCCGGGCTTCTTCGGGGCGCTCCCCAAGGCGGCGGAACTTGCGGGCCTGGTCGCGGCGGCGACACCGCCCGGAACCCCGATCGATGAGGCGATCGACCGGGTGCGCGTCGTCGCCAAGGAACAGGCCTTCCGCATCGGCGTGCGCATCCTGTCGGAAACGGTGAGTGCGGCGGAAGCGGGCGGCGCGTTTTCCGATCTGGCCGACGTCGTGCTGGAGCGGCTGCATGAGGCGGTGATCGCCGACATGGCGGAGCGCCACGGCAACGTGCCGGGCGGGCGCAGCGCGCTCATCGCGATGGGCAAGCTTGGTGGTCGTGAGATGACGGCGGGGTCCGATCTCGATCTCATCTTGATCTTCGATCACGACAAGGAAGCGGAAGCTTCAGACGGCGCCCGGCCGCTCTCGGCAGGGCAATATTTCGCCCGTCTTACCCAGCGCTTCATCTCGGCGGTCACCGCGCCGACCGCCGAAGGCGTTCTCTACGAGGTGGATATGCGCCTGCGCCCGTCCGGCAATAAGGGGCCCGTGGCGACGAGCCTCGCGAGCTTCACCGACTATCACCTCCACCAGGCCTGGACCTGGGAAGCCCTCGCTCTGACCCGGGCGCGCGTCGTGGCGGGCGATTCCGGCCTGATGGAGGAGCTCAGGGCCGTGATCGCCGAGGCGCTGTGCCGGCCCCGCGACAAGGCCAAGGTCACGCAGGACGTGGTCGACATGCGCCGGATGATGCTGAAGGAGAACGCCCCCTATGGCGTGTGGGATATCAAACGGGCGCAAGGCGGGCTCGTCGATATCGAGTTCATTGCCCAGTATCTTCAGATCATCCATGCCCACGAGGCGCCGCGCATTCTCGCCGTCACCACCTTGCGGGCGCTGGAGCGGCTGATCCAGGCAGGCCTTATCGCCGAGGCCGAGGGCAGCCGCCTCAAGGCGGCCTGTCTGGTCTATCAGCGCCTCACCCAGGTCCTGCGCCTGTGCGTTTCCGGTCCCTATAACCCCAAGGAGGTGCCGGCGGGCCTCAACCGGATCGTCGCCTCGGCCTCGGCCATGCCGGATATTGCCTCCGCCGAGGCGCTCATCGCCGAGACGCAGGCGCAGATCGCCGATCAGTTTGCCCGCCTGGTCGGGCCGCTGTGAGATCGGGCAAATTTATCGCGACGGAAACTGACGGAGCGTTCCGTCTTTGTTTCGGGAGCTGATTCCCAGGAAAAATAGGGAGACTGAAATGAAGACGAACGCAACGTCCGTTGCGGCGATGACCGCGCTCATCCTGATGGGAGCCGCAGGCGCGGCTTTCGCCACCGAGCCCACTTTGCCGCGCAGCGAGCGCTCCTTCGGGCGCCTCGATGCCGACAGCGACGGCAAGGTGAGCGTGAATGAGCTGAAACCCAAGGCGGTCAAGCGCTTCCTGCGTCTCGATGACGACAAGAACGGCACCGTGACCACGGCCGAGATCGACGGCTGGCTGAAACGCGGTATCGAAAAGCGCAAGGATCGCATGCTCACCCGCCTCGACCAGAACAAGGATGGCAGCGTGACACGCGATGAGGTTGACGCCTATATCGATGCTCTGTTCAATGGCGCCGATGGCGACAAGGACGGCGGCCTGACGCTGGCGGAGATTCGCGAGACCTCCCCGCGGCGTACCGGGCAACGCGGCGCCACGGGCAACTGATCATGAGCCAGCGCCGCACAAAATTTGCGGAGCCTGCGAAAGGAAGCGACCGGAAGACGTGTCGGCACGCAACACCGAGAATGGCCTGGCCGGCGACCCGGACAGTGGGCTCCTCGCGGCTGCGGCGCTGGGCGATGAGAAGGCGTTCGCCGGCCTCGTCGATCGGCATTACGAGCTAGTCTACCGCGTGGTCTGGCGGGTAACGTCGGGCCACGCGGATACCGCCGATATCGTCCAGGAAGCCTTCCTCAGGCTGTGGAACAATCCGGGGCAGGTGCGCCAGGGGGGCGCCTTGCGCGGCTGGTTGATCCGGGTGGCGACCAATCTCGCCATCGACCGGGCCCGGCGCAAGCAGGGCTCCAATATCGACGACCAGCCCGAAATCGCCGCCGCGGGGCCGGACGCCCTGGACCAGGTCCTGGGCGACAGCTCGGCCCGTGAAATAGAATCTGCTCTGGCGCGGCTGCCGGAGCGACAGCGTTTGGCCCTCTCGCTCGTCTATTACGAGAATATGAGTAATATCGAGGCCGCCGCCGCCATGGAGATCAGCGTCGATGCTATTGAAAGCCTGTTGGCCCGGGGCCGGCGGGCCCTCAAGGCCGATCTCAGGGACCGCTGGCGCGACCTCCTTGCCGATATCGGCGAGATGAGCCAATGAGGAGGCTCTGATGGACGCGACGAGGACGAGACTGGCAGAAGTTCTGGCCGCCTATGGCGCGGACCCGGCGCGCTGGCCCGCATCCGAGCGGGAAGGCCTCGAGGTCCTGGTCCGTGCGCAGCCGGCGCTCCTGGCCGAGGCCCGGCAGGTCGACCGGATCCTGGCGCGGGCCGCAAGACCGACGCCGCCGGCCGGCGCCAGGGCCCAGCTCCTGGCGCGCGCCGCGCGTGAGCCGCAGAAGGTCAATGTCACCCCTCTCGACCATGGCCGGGTGAGGCCCCGGCCTTCGATCTGGTCCTGGGGCACGGCGGCGGCGCTGGCCGCCTCCTTCGCTTTCGGCATTTTCCTCGGCGGCAATACGAACTTCGTCAATCTTCGCGGCGACAACGATGTGGTCGAGATCGACGACCCGATCGTGCTGACCGGCATCGACGACGCGCCCGATCTCTTGGAAGGTGGAGGCTGATGACGTCGCCTGCCGATACGTCGCCTGTCGATACGCTGCCGCGCGATACGTCGCCGCAGGGTCCCTTCGCCTCGTGGCCGCATTGGACAAAGCTGCTGCTGGTCGCCTCCCTGGCGGTCAATCTGCTGATCGCAGGCGCCGCCGGCATGAGCTATTTCGCGCCCGAGCGGATCGAGCGCTGGAGCGGGGCGAGCTTCACCCAGCTTCTGCCGCGCAGTTTCCTCACCGAGCTGCCGGATGAACGGCGCCGCGAATTCCTCGATCTGCTCAAGAGCCGGCGCGATGCCTTCCGCGAGTCGCGCCAGGATATGACCGCGGCGGCGCAGCGCTTCGCCGACGCGCTCGAGCGCAATCCTTATGACGAGGCCCAGGTCAATGCGGCGATCGACGATTTCACCAGGCTCAGCAACGACATGGTCGACAGCGGCACGCTGATGACCCGGCAGATCATCCAGAAGCTCACGCCTGTGGAACGCAGCAAGCTCGCCGCGGCGGTCCGCGACCGGCTCGAGCGCATTCAGCAGCGCCGCAAGAAGTGGCAGACGGACAACCACAAGGACCGCGGCTGAGCGGTATGCGCACGGCGTGCTGAGGTACCGATAACCGCCGCGGTCTCTTGACTTCGTGGAGCGGAATGGGGGAGTTTGGAAATGCAATCCTCCCGGGCGCGCGTCTGAAGAGCGGTGCGTGCGTCTTGCACACCGATTGTGATGCGGGACAAACTACATTGATAAGATCTTTGTTTTCACTGGGTTCGTTCTTCGCCCAGGGAAATATCCGCAGCGCTTCCTTGTCGCGAAAGTCGAGCAACTTCTGTGGTCGATGAATGGATAATATGATGAAAGTGTATCGGTTTACGGAGAGCGGGCTGGACAGTGTCATAATTGCCGCTGCCAGATTTCTGGTCGATCCGATCATCAACGGTCTTCATCGCGTTATCGCGCTGGGCATCGTAATGCTCAAGGCACTGATCGGTGGGCGGGTGGTGAGAGTTCTGCGCTTCGATATAGGCACGACGCAGGCTGACCTGGCGAGGATGATTCATTGCGACCCGCTCACCATCTGCAGGTGGGAACGAGGCGAGAGCGAAATCGTCGTGCGTCTGCACGGCGTCGAGTGGCTGAAACTGCCTGGCGACGAAGGTGTGAGCGAAATCAGCGGCTGGGCGATTTCGCAGGCCTAAAGAAGTCGATTGCAATTGATGGCTGTGATCCGGCCAACTATCAGTTGGCTGCCTAGGAATTGCTTGCCTGTCTCCACGTAAACTGTTAAGCGCGCCTCGCGGAGAGCATTGCGCATCGAGGTTTCATTTTGCCGTCGTAAGGACCGGTCTCATCCAGTTCCACCTGCACCAGGGATAGCGAACGCTTTCCCTGGCTGCTTTCGTTCACGCGGTGGCGGACTTGAGACCGGTCTGGCTTTGTCAGAATGCGCCGTGCGCAGCCTTGTGCTGTCTCAAGCTCTCCATCATCCGTAGCAACCGCCAAACCGTACCCGTGAAGGGCTTCTCTCGCCGCCGTCCTGGTGAACTTCCTTTCGGAAGTCCAAGACGACATGTGCAAAGCTACTCTGGTCCGTTGGACCATTATCCCGTTGATTGCGCCGAGACCCTGGATCGCCTGCGGCGGCTGCGGTGGCCTCAAACCCTTCGAGCCCAGCGGCAGGATCAGGCTGAACGCCAATGGCAGGAGGCTCGATGCCTGGCTGATCTATAAATGCCTCGTTTGCGCGCGGACCTGGAACCGCCCGCTGTTCGAGCGCCGCGCCTTGAAGGATATCGACCCCGCCACGTTGGAAGCCCTGCATTTCAGCGCTCCCGACTGGGTGCGGGCGCGGGAATTCGACATCGAGGATCTGCGCCGCAAGGCGCAGCGCATCGACGAATGCGCTGAGGTTGAAATCCGCAAGGAGATCCTGAGCGACACCGGGCATCCGACCGTGACCGTCATCGAACTGGAGGTCGCGTTGCCGACATGCCTCAGGCTTGATCGTCTGTTGAGCGCGGAGCTGGGCCTTTCGCGAACGAGACTTCAGACGCTCCAAGCCGAGGGAGGATTGCGTATCGAGCCCGCTCGCAAGGATGTCCTGCGTCGGCGGGTCAGGAGCGGAACTCGGGTGATGCTGATGCGGACATCCTGAGGGCTCGATATCTCCACTCATCATGGCCGGGCCCCGAGCCGGCCATCCAGCCTCCCCGCTGTACAGCTGTTGCACGGATGGACTGGATGGCCGCCTCCATGGCCGGGTTAAACCCGGCCATCCGGGCGGCCATGACGAATGGGAGCGGGGAGCTAAGGCAACTCGACCGTGACGTTGGGCCAGCGCTGGTGCCATTTCTTTTCCGCGATGCGCGCCGTGTAGGTCGACTTTCGAGTCCGCCCGCGCGGCGTCGGCCGGATGGACATCGAGAACAGATCCTCAAGCCCATAGGGCGCGAGGATCTCGAGTCGGTCTTGCGCGTCGAGCCTGACGGCGACGCAAGTCGGCGTATCGAGCCAGAAGCGCAGCGCGTCGGCCGTCGAGCCATAGGGGGCGTCGCCGTTGCGGACATGCATGCGCGCCTGGTTGCGCACGCTCCAGGGCAAAGCGGGCTCGATTTCCCGCAGCCGCTTTTCGAGGGCCGCATCGTGCTCGCTATCGCGGTTCTCGGGATCGAAATACAGGACATCGATGTCGTCGACGGCGGTAGCGGCGGTGAAGCCCGAAAGTTCGTCCCATACCGCGGCCCGGATAAAGCCGGCACCTATGGCCCAGTCCGGCAGGGCCAGGGAGCGCACGATCTCCAGGGACGTGAGGCGGAGCGGCGCCAGTCTGAGGATCGCTTCCAGACGCTGCCCGAGATCACTGTCATGCATGAGAAGCGGCCTTGCTTGGCGGTGCGGCCTGGCTTAGGCCGCCGCCGAATGGGCGGGCTTGGCCTGGGCCACCGGCAGCTTCACCGTAACGATGGTGCCCTTGCCGATCTCGCTGTCGATGGTGAGCGAGCCGCCATGCAGCTCGACCAGCGACTTCGAGATGGCGAGGCCAAGGCCTGAGCCGCCCTTTGTCTTGGTGAACTGGTTCTCGACCTGCTCGAAGGGGCGGCCGAGCTTCTCGATGTCCTTGGGCGGTATGCCGATGCCGGTATCGGCGATGGAGATCACCGCCTGCTCGCCTTCGAGCCTGGCGGTGAGCATCACGCGCCCGCCTTCCGGCGTGAACTTCACCGCATTGGAAGTGAGGTTGATGAGGACCTGCTTGACGGCGCGGGTATCCATATCGACCTTGAGCTTCTTCGGCGCCTTGCACAGGAGCTCGACCTTGCTTTCGTGGGCCCGTGCTTCGACGAGGCGCAAGGCCTCGTGGACGATCTCGGAGAGGTCCGCCTTCTGCAGCTCGAGCTTGAGACGGCCGGCCTCGATCTTCGACATGTCGAGGATGTCGCTGATCACGTCGAGCAGGAATTGGCCGCTCTTGTGGATGTCGCGCGCATATTCGATGTACTTGCCGGCGCCGATCGGGCCGAACATCTGGTTCTCCATCACCTGGCTGAAGCCGATGATGGCATTGAGCGGCGTCCTGAGCTCGTGGCTCATATTGGCCAGGAATTCCGATTTCGAGCGGCTGGCGGCCTCCGCCCTGGTCTTTTCGCGCGAATATTTGTCGGCGAGGTCGGCGAGGCGCTGCGACTGCTGTTCGGCCAGGAGACGCTCCTTCTGCAGGTCGCGCACCGTCATCATCAGTTCGCGTTCGGAGAGGAGGAGGCGCTCTTCCTGCTGCTTCAAGGGCGTGATGTCGGTGCCGACCGAGACGAAGCCGCCATCCTTGGTGCGCCTTTCGTTGATCTGCAGCCAGCGCCCGTCGCCCAATTGCACCTCGAAGGTATTGCCTTCGCTGGTGTCGCGGCTGTGGATCGGCATGCGCTGGCGCACCGCCGGCTCCTTGGCGGTCTTGGCCACGAATTCATAGGGCGTGCCGGGCGTGCACACGCTGGCGGGCAGCGAATGGAACTGCTGGTACTTGGTGTTGCAGAGCACGAGGCGGTTATCTGAGTCCCACAGCACGAAAGCTTCCGAGATGTTCTCGATCGCGTCCTTGAGGCGCAGCTCGGCTTCCTGGTTGAGGCGGTCGGCGAGCTTCTGCGCGGTGATGTCGATGACGATGCCGACGAGATGCGGCTCCACCTCTTCCGGCGCGTGCGAGAGCTCGGCGCGGGCCCTGAGCCACACCCAGTTGCCGTCGACATGGCGCATGCGGAACTCGTGGTCGAAGACCGTCTTCTGGCCGGTGAGCAGGGCCTCGACCACTTCCTCGAGTTGCGCGTCGTCCGGGTGGATGCGGTCGGCGACGTCGCCGAAATTGAGGAATTCGCCGGTCTCCTCGAGGCCGAGGATGTCGTACATGGATTTCGACCAGAAGATCCGGCCGCGCGCTATGTCCCAGTCCCACAGGCCGCAATGGCCGCGGTCGAGCGCCTTGTCGAGGCGCTCGGTGGCGACCGTCAAGGTGCGGTCGGCTTCCGACGCCTTCGCCGCCTGCCAGTGGAAGGCGCCGCCCAGCATCATGAGGACGAGGAAGGTGACGGCGAACAGGATGCTCACCTGCATGACGCTATCCTTCCAGGCGCGCATGACGTCGGCGCGTTTCTGGATGACGAGCAGGCTGCCTGGCAAGGGCGCCAGGTCGCTCATGCCGACATAGGCTTCCTCGCCCGAGGCGAGCTGGATGCGCGCCATTTCGGTGTCGTTGATGTTGATTTCGGTGATGAAGCGATTGGACAGCACATCGCCGATCGTCTGGCCGGCGATTGTGCCGTCCGCCTTCGAGGCGACCGTGATCATGCCGCCGGCATTGACATAGGCGAAGATGCGGCCCTCGCGCTGCGCCTCGGGAAGAAGTGCTGCGTCGAGATCTTCCTGGGTGAAGGGCTTCGGCGTGTAACCGGACTGGAGCTGGGTGCGCGCCGCCTGCTTGATGTGCTGGGCGGCGGCGGTGGCATAGAGGAGGGTCTGGCGGTTCTGCTCGGCGAGATGCGTCATCCGGCTTTGCGCCAGCTGGAGGAACAGGGCCAGCGCCAGGGTGACGAGGAAGAGCGAGACGAGGACGGTGATGAGAATGCGTAAGCTGCGCTCACCTATGGTAATTCGGGCCCAGCCGGGCAAGGGCAGGCGGAGCACCCGCTCCTTGAAGAAAAGTCCGCCCAATTGTGCTCTGCTGCTCAACTTTCGCCCCCTGCGTGGCGCTCATTCACCGGGAATCCCAGCACCCCCTAAACAACCAACGACCTCACGAATCATGGCCTATTGATTCGTATGTGCAGTGATTTGTCCAGCTGGAAACCGGCCTAACTATGGAGCGCCCGGAAGGAGCGTTTTTAGGGCGGTTTTCGAGCTATCCGGGGGCTGACAGGGAGTCGGCTCGGCGTGATTTGGGCATGCCGATCCGAATCGGAATGTCAACCGTTGCGGGTACTTAAGGGATCGAGCCTGCTGTCGTCCTTCAACATTTCCCCCTCTCCCATTGATTGGCAACGGAGAGGGGAAATCTCTGCGCTCGCGCCGAGCGTCGGCTCACCGCCCCAGCGACTTCGAAACAATCTCGTAAAGATCGCGCGACAGGCCACTCGTTCCGAGTATCCGTTCGAGCTGCGCCTTGGCGAGGCCGCGGCGTTTTTCCTCGAGCGTTGCCCAGCTGCGCAAGGCGGTCGCCATGCGCGCCGCTACTTGCGGGTTCTTCGGATCGAGCGCCAGGATCGTGTCGGCGAGAATGACATAACCTTCGCCGCTCTCGGCATGGAAGGCGAAGGGGTTGGCCATGGCGAAGGCGCCGACCAGGCTGCGCACCCGGTTGGGGTTGGTGAGCGTGAAGTCGGGATGCGCCATCAGTTCAAGCACCCGTCCCGGCGTGGTGCTGAGCGGGGCCGAGGCCTGCAGCGCGAACCACTTGTCGATCAGCAGATTGTCGCCGCGGTGGCGCGTATGGAAATCGGCGAGCGCCTGCTCGCGTTCCGGCACGTCGAGGGTGGTGATTGTCGAAAGGGCGCCGATCTCGTCGGTCATGTTGGTGATGCGGGAAAGCTGCTCGCCGGCGAGCCTCGTCGCAAGCGCCGGATCGCCGCCGGCGAGGGCCTGCAGCACCGCATAGCGCAGCGACCGCCGACCGGTCTCTTCCGGATCGGGCCGGTAGGCGCCATGGCTTTCCGTCTTCCGCCACAGTTCGACCAGCACGTCCTTGAGACCCATACCTGTCTCGGCGCGCAGGGCCTCGCGCGCCTGGTGAATGGCGCCCGGATCGACATCGCGGGCGATCAGCGTGGCGATCTCCTGCTCGCCCGGAAGCCCCAGCATCAACGCCTTGAAGGCGTCATCGAGATGGCCGTCCTCCAGTACCGCGCCGAGGGCGGTAATGAAGGACTGGGTGTCCGCCGCGGATGTCTTTCCGGCGAGGCGGTCCCGGATGAGGGCAAACGCCGCCCTCTGCGAGGCCTCCCAGCGGTTGAACGTGTCGCCGTCATTCTTCATCAGGAAGAGCTGCTCGGGGATGCCGGAGTTGCTCCTGATGCGGATAGGAGCGGAGAAGCCACGATTGAGCGACAGAACGGGCTTCCGCGCCACATTGCGGAAGCGGAATGTCTTCTTCGTCTCGTTGAGCTCGATCAATGGCGCATTGAGCACGCCAACATTTTCGAGATCGAGTGGCATGTCGCGGCCGTCCGGCCCGACGAGCCCGATGCCGAGCGGTATCGGTACCGGCCGCTTGTCGGATTGCCCGGGCGTCGGCGCCGTCACCTGCTCGAGGGAGAGGTCATAGGTCTTCGTCTTCGCATCGTAGCTCTCGGAGACGGTGACCTCCGGCGTGCCGGCCTGCTCGTACCAGGTAAAGAACTGATCGAGATTGCGTCCCGAGGCATCTGCCATGCAGCGCACGAAATCTTCGGTCGTCGCCGCCTCGCCGTCATGGCGCTCGAAATAGAGATCCATCGCCTTGCGGAAAGCCTCGCGCCCGATCAGCGTCTGCAGCATGCGGCAGAGCTCGGCGCCCTTCTCATAGACGGTGGCTGTGTAGAAGTTGTTGATCTCGATATAGGAGGAAGGCCTGACCGGATGGGCGAGGGGCCCACCGTCTTCGGGAAACTGGTCGGCGCGCAGCCGCTTCACGTCGACGATGCGTTTCACGGCGCGCGAGCGGATGTCGGCGGTGAATTCCTGGTCGCGGAAGACGGTCAGACCTTCCTTCAGGCAGAGCTGGAACCAGTCGCGGCAGGTGACGCGGTTGCCCGTCCAGTTATGGAAATATTCATGCGCGATGATGCTCTCGATATTGATGTAGTCGATATCCGTCGCCGTCTCGGGCAGCGCCAGTATGTATTTGTCGTTGAAGATATTGAGCCCCTTGTTCTCCATGGCGCCCATGTTGAAGTCGGAGACGGCGACGATCATGAAGATGTCGAGATCATATTCGAGGCCGAAGCGCTCCTCGTCCCAGCGCATCGAGGTCTTGAGCGCTTCCATCGCGAAGGCGCAGCGATCCTCCTTGCCCTTCTCGACATAGATGCGCAGATCCACCTTTCGCCCCGAGCGCGTGACATAGGTGTCGCTGACCAAAGCGAGGTCGCCGGCGACAAGCGCGAAGAGATAAGACGGTTTGGGATGAGGATCCTCCCATTCGGCGAAATGCAGGTCGCCGCCGGCGATCGTGCCGCTTTGGCCGGGATTGCCGTTGGCGAGCAGGACCGGGCATGAGGCGAGGGGGGCCTCGATGCGCACCTTGTAGCGCGCCATGACATCAGGGCGGTCATAAAAATAGGTGATGCGCCGGAAGCCTTCCGCCTCGCACTGGGTGCAGAACACATTGTTGGAGACATAGAGGCCGGACAGCTCGCTATTGGCTTTCGGATTGCAGAGCGTCACGATCTCCAGGGTGAAAGGGCGCTGCGGCACCTCACGAATAGTGAGATTCGTGGCGGTGAGGTCATAGCGGGAAGGCTCGAGCGTCTCGCCATCGAGACTTACCGACCTGAGTTCCAGCTTTTCCCCATCAAGAATTAGCGCGGGATGCGAAAAAGCGGACACCGGTTTTTCGCGAGAATCCCGCGCCAAATTATTAGAATCGATCACGTTTATGAGTTTGGATTGATTCAATCCAAACTCATCGTGATCTAGGGGTCCGCCCTTCTGCTGCGCTGCCGCATTGGGGCGAAAACTCAGCCGGGAGGTGACTTGCGTCGCCTCGGGCGCCAGGACAAACTTGAGAAAGACCTCGTCGATCAGATAGGGAACGGGCCGGTAATTCTGCAAATAAACGGTCTGCGGGCTTGCGTCATTCATGTGCTATAGTGATCCGGGGGTGAGAAGAAGAGTCGACCCATATGAGCCGGGCTTTTGTAAAAGAGCAAGACGGACAGGAAACCCCTGAGGAACTGCCGGAACGTCCGGTCAGTACCAATCCCAATTTTGTGACGCCGCGCGGACTTGCCTTGATCGATGAAGAAATCGAGACGGCGCGCAAGCTGTTGGCTCATGCCCAGCATGAGACCGATCGCGTCGGCATCGTGCGCGCCTCGCGCGACCTGCGTTACTGGACGCAGCGCCGCGCCACGGCGCAACCGGTCGACCCTCCCAAGGCGCCGAAGAAGGTCGCCTTCGGAACCAGGGTCACCGTCAAGCGAGACGACGGCCGCCAGCAGGTTTTTTCGATCGTCGGCGAGGACGAGGCCGATCTCGAAAAGGGCTTGATCGCCTATACGGTGCCGATGGCACGCGCCTTGCTCGGCCTGGAAGTCGGCGACGACGCCGACTTGCCGGGCGGCCATGCCGAAGTGGTGGCTCTGGAGCCTTACTCGGTTTGATTTGACCAAACCGGGAAAGGCTCGAGACGCACGCGCGCCATGCTCTTTTGTGGCCGATCTTGTCACCGGGCTACCGCTCCCATAATAAATATGCACGAAACTGTTCTGGTCTGGCCATGAACGATTCACGTCCGGCAGATGTCGCCGCCCAGCGATGTTCCGAAGCAGATGATCTCCTGAGGCAAAACAAGCCGGTGGAAGCCCTCAAGGCGCTCGATCAGGCTCTCGAGGCAGATAGAGATTGCGCCCGCGCGATAATCGGGATCACAATGATCGCCGAACGCTTGACCGTCACAAAATACTCCAAACATTTTGACCGATTGATTTTGCACTGCCTGCAATCCCCCCATGGCAATCCGGAGGCATTGACAAATCCGGCCGGGCATTTGCTGCAGCTGAAATATGGACTGCCGGACAGCCAATCCCGCTTGACGAATTCTGTTCGTACCGAAAGCGGTCTTGAGGGTCTGCGCAAGGACGGGTTGCTCATCACCTACCTGGTTACGACAATCAACCGCAACCTGACGCTCGAAAGTTTTCTCCAGTCAGTCCGGACGGAGATATGGCACAGGTTCACACAAGGTCGCCTCAGCGGAGAGTGGCAGGGCCTGATAGCAGCACTCGCGGTACAGGCACACAATAATGAGTATATTTGGGATATTTCGGAGAGCGAGCGTGAGTGGCTAGACGCTACCGCTGAGCAGCTCGAGCGATTGGAAGGCGAGATCACCGAAGCCACCGCGACATTGTTTCTCGTTTTTGCGATGTATCGTGACCCCTGGGAGCTATCGAAACTCCGCCAACGCCTTCGGGAGCGGTCCGCTGATCGCTGGTCGCCTGCGTTGCGCTTTGCGGTCGATCGCACAATCGGGAAGCGCGCCAGACAGATCCAGCTTGTGCCCTCCATACCGAGATTGAGCGCCGCTGAAAATCCCACCTCGGGGTCGGTTCGCCAGATGTATGAAGCCAACCCGTATCCAAGATGGCTTCACGTGACTCCGGCGCTGCGACAGGTAGATGCAAGTTACAGGCTAATTGCCCAATACCCGCATCTTGGCCCGCTTCCAAAAAGCGAAGGCCCTATGCAAATCCTCATGCCGGGGATTGGTACGGGCCGGCTCGCCGTCTGGGCCGCACAGAGATACCACCACGTCCAGATAACCGCCGTCGATCTCAGTATCCAAAGTCTCGCCTACGGGAAGTACATGGCGGAGAGCTACGGCATCAGCAACATCGACTTCCGGCAAGGCGACCTGCTCACCCTTGAGGGGCAATATGAGCGAATAGAATGCATCGGCGTGCTGCACCATCTTGAAAATCCTGAAGCCGGTTTTGAAAGGTTGGTTTCCTGCCTCAAGCAGGGCGGTGTCATTCAGATTATGCTCTACGCCGAAGCCGCTCGCAGAGACATCTGGCGGCTGCGGACCCGGTTGGGCCTTTCTCATACGAATATGTCTTTCGACGAAATCCGGCGGATTCGGGCTCGCATTCTTCGCGACGATGGGGATCTCACCGCTTTCAACGGGCTCGCGCGACGGCCTGATTTCCACTCGACTAGCGGATTTCGCGACCTCATCCTGCACGTCCAGGAAAGCACGTTCACGATCAATCGTCTGCGACGGATGATCGAGGCGGCAGATATGAGGTTCATAGGATTCGAGTTCGCGTCCAGCCAGGTGATGAGCATGTTTGGAGAAAGCGAAGCAGAACAGCGTTATCGCAAGGCCTATCCAGACGAGAGGACACTGAGCAGCCTTTCAAACTGGGAGGCGATCGAGGCAAGTCATCCCAATCTGTTCGGCAACTATACTTTTTGGTGTCAAAGGCCGTAGACGTGCTCCGTCGGCACGCTCCGATGCTCTAAAACCGATCGACGCGGAAGGCTGACAGATCGGTATTGCCAGGCGTGCCGCTCAGCATCTCGCTCAACAGGCGCCCCGTGGTCGGTCCCCAGGTCAGCCCCATATGGCTGTGGCCGAAGCCGTACCAGACATTGCCGAGCTTGCGCGACGGGCCGATCACCGGCAGGCCGTCGGGCGTGCCGGGCCGGCGCCCCATCCAGCGCGACACATTCTCATCGATCGGCCTGAGCTTCGGCAGGCAGCGCTTGGCGGAATGCCACAGGACATCGGCGCGCTTCCAATTGGGCGGGGCATCGAGGCCGGCGAACTCATCGGTGCCGGCGAAACGCAGGCCCACATCCATGGGCGTCACGACCATGGGTGTGCGCACATAGCTGAAGGAGCGGCCCAGCGTGATGCCGGGATCCGGCATCACCAGATGATAGCCGCGCTCGGCCTCGAGCAGAACCTTGTCGCCGAACTGCCTGGCGAAGAAATTCGAATAGGCGCCGGCACAGATCACCAGTCGGTCGAGCGGACGCTCGCCGCCGGTCTTCAGCCGGATCTTCGCCGCGCGCGCGGCTTCCTGCGTTACCTCGATCACGTCATCGAGGATGATCTCGCCGCCATTGCGGGTGAATTCCTGGGCGATTGCCGTGACGACGCTCTTGGGATTGCGCACATGATACCAGCCGCCATGGAAGGCGCCGCAGGCGAAATCCCGCGCCAGGTCAGGCTCGATCTCGGCGATCTCTCCGGGCGTGAGCTTCTTCGTCTCGTAGCCATATTCGCGCTTGGCGCGCCGGTCCGGCTCTTCTGCCTGATATTGCGCCTCGGTGTCATAGAGGCGGATTGTATCCTGCCTGACCAATAGCTCGCTCGCTTTGGCCGCCTGCAGCAGAGTCTCGAAGTCACTGACCGCGCGCAGACCGAGCGCGGCGCGCGCCGCGGTGATCTTGCGCACCCGGTCGGGCAGCGCGTTGCGCCCGGCGGCGAGGAACCAGGGCAGCGCCTTGGGAAGGTAGGACCAGCGGATGGTGAGAGGGCCGAGCGGATCCATCAACCAGCCCGGTATCTTGAGCAGGATGCGCGGATGGATGGTGGGCGTCACCTCGGCGAAGGCGACGCCGCCAGCATTGCCGAAGGAGCAGCCATCCCCCGGCGCCACCCGGTCAATGACGGTGACCTTGTGCCCGGCGCGTTGCAGGAAGGCGGCGGTGGACATGCCGATGATGCCGGCGCCGATGACGGTGATACGGGAAGGGACCATGGATAGGACACTCGTGGGCGGGGGCCATTTCTTCCAGCCATTTCGCCGCCGCGTCAAGGAGCGAGAAGGCTGCATTCTTAAATTCATCGTCCTCTGGCGCTTTCGGATAAGCTGTCGCAAGATTGACCGACACCCTCATCCGCCCTTCGGGCCCCTTCTCCCGCAAGCGGGAGAAGGGGAAGGCAGAGGAGTTCATGGGAGACAGGCATGGGGCGTTTGACGACGCATATATTGGATACCGCTCTCGGCCGGCCGGCCGGGGGCTTGAAGATCGAGCTGTGGTCGCTCGAGGAGAACCCGTCACACATCAAGACAGTGGTGACCAACCATGACGGCCGCGTCGATGCTCCGCTGCTCGATGGCGAGGAGTTCAAGGTCGGCCAGTATGAACTGCGCTTCCATGCCGGCGCCTATCTCAAGTCGACGGGGGCGTCCTTGAGCGAGCCGCCGTTCCTGGACGTCATTCCCCTGCGCTTCGGCATCGCCAACAAGGCCGAGCACTATCATGTGCCGCTGCTGCTTTCGCCCTATGGCTATTCGACCTATCGCGGCAGCTGAGGCTGCGCGCTGATGCGTTCCGACTCGCTGCTCACCACCGGCTACCGCTATTTCGTCGCGGTGGCGGAGGCGGGGTCGGTGCGCGGTGCCTCGCTCGCCTTGAATGTCGCGGCTTCCGCCGTCAGTCGTCAGGTCATCCTGCTCGAGCGGCAGTTCAATATCGCGCTGTTCGAGCGGCGTGGCCGCAGCCTCAAGCTGTCGGCGGCCGGCGAGCTTCTCCTCGCCGGCCTCAAGGCGGCGATGCTGGGCCATGAGACGACGCTCGACCATCTCGATGCCCTGCGCGGGTTGAAGCGCGGGCGCATCCGCATCGCCACCGTCGAAAGCATATCGGTCTCGGCCTTGCCCGATCTCCTGGCGCGTTTCGCCGCCGATCATCCGGGCGTCGAGATCACGGTGACCGTCGCCGGCTCCGATGCGGTGACCGATCTGGTGCGCGGCCACGATGCCGATATCGGCTTCACCTTCAATCCGGCGACGCTCGAAGGGCTCGATGTGCGCCTGACGCGCGACATGCCGCTCGGTGCCGTGATGCGGCGCGACCATCCGCTCGCGCGCGAACGCAAATTGCTCTTCGCCCATTGCCTCGATTATCCGGTGGCGTGGCCCGCCAAGGGCTTGAGCCTCAGGGCCATTCTCGACAAGATGCTGGGTGCGGCGAAGAAGCCGCCCGCCAATGCGGTCGAGTGCAACTCGCTGCGGCTCATGGCGGCGCTGGCACGGCGTGGCCGCTGCATCGCCTTCCAGACGCCGATCGGTATCGAGCAGGAAATCGCCGAAGGCAGCCTTGTCTTCGTGCCGCTCGCCAATCGACGCATCCCGCCGGACCGCCTCACCATCGTGCACCGGCCGGGAAGCGGCGGCGGGCTCGCGGCGAGCGCCTTTCTCGATCTCGCGGTGCGCCATTTCGCCGGCGGCGGAAGAGTACGAAAATAGCGCACAGCCTGTGATGTTTATTATCCTTTTTCGTACAAGAGACGGGTGATAGCTTAATCGGGGACAGGCTGAGCCTGCCGCCCGGATTGTTTCAATCCGGCGGAGAGCTTCGTCTGCAAAGGGTAAGGAAATGACGGGGCGAAACAGGATCAAATTTCTGCGCCGCGGCGAGGTCGTCGAACTCGCCCAATTGGCGCCCATGCGTACTTTACTCGATTATCTGCGTCTGGGAGAGGCTTCGCGCGGCACCAAGGAAGGGTGCGGCGAGGGCGATTGCGGCGCCTGCACGGTGAGCCTCGGCTCGCTGAAGGACGGCCGTCTCGTCTATGAGCCGGTCAATGCCTGCATCCTGCTTCTGGGTCAGGTCGACGGCAAGGACGTGGTGACCGTCGATGATCTGTCGCGCGGCGGCAAGCTGCATCCGATCCAGCAGGCGATGGTCGAAACGCACGGCTCGCAATGCGGCTTCTGCACGCCGGGCTTCGTGATGAGCCTATTCGCGCTCTACCAGTCGGACGTGGCGGCGGACCGCCAAACGGTTGTCGATCAGGTGGCCGGCAATCTCTGCCGCTGCACCGGCTATCGCCCGATCATCGAGGCTGCGCTCGCGGCCTGTACCGGCAGCCCGGATGATGCCTGGTCGCGGGCGCGCGCCGAGACCGCGCAGGCGCTGGCGCGTCTCGATGACGGCAGCGATATCTTCATCGGTGATGAGACGGCGTTCTTCGCGGCACCGGCCAGCGATGCAGCCCTGGCGCAATTGACGGCGCAACATCCCGATGCGGTGCTGCTCGCGGGCGCCACCGATGTCGGCCTGTGGATCACCAAGCAATTGCGCGACATCGGCAAGATCATCCATCTCGGCCGCCTCAGTTCGCTGCGCCGGGTCGAGGACACGATCGACGCGGTGCGCCTGGGCGCCGCCGTAACCTATGCCGAGGCCGAACGCGCCTTGGGCGACATCGATCCGGATCTCACCGAGCTTCTGCGCCGCCTCGGATCGAAGCAGGTGCGCGCGTCCGGCACCATCGGCGGCAATATTGCCAACGGCTCGCCGATCGGCGATACGCCCCCGGCCCTGATCGCGCTCGGCGCCGAGCTCGAATTGCGCAAGGGGGCTACGATGCGCCGCATCGCGCTCGAGGACTTCTTCATCGCTTATGGCAAGCAGGACCGCGCCCCGGACGAGATCGTCGCCTCGGTCAGCATCCCCAGGCTCAGGCGCGACGAAGCCTTCCGCTGCTACAAGATTACCAAGCGCTTCGACCAGGACATCTCCTCGGTGCTGGGCGCGTTCAAATTCACCATCGCCGCCAGGCGCGTCACCGGCGCCCGCATCGCTTATGGCGGCATGGCGGCGACGCCGAAACGGGCCCTTAAGACGGAGACCGCCGCGCACTCCCTGTCGCTCGATGATCCGGCGGGATGGGAGGCCGCAGCCGACTGCCTGGCGCAGGACTTCCAGCCGATCGGCGATCATCGCGCCAGCGCCGGCTATCGTGCCGAAACGGCGCGCGCGCTCTTCATCAAGGCGCTGACGGAGATCTCAGGCATGCCGACCCGCGCCACCCGCGTCACCGGGTTCCGGGAGCTTGTCGATGCCGGCTGAAGTGAAAAGAATGGCGACCGAGACGGTCGGCCTGGCGCTCGCCCATGACAGCGCCGGGCTGCATGTCCAGGGCAGCGCCATCTACATAGACGACATGCGCGAGCCCGAAGGCACGCTGCATGTGGCGCCGGGCTATGTGCCGGACGGCGCCAAGGGCCGTATCGAACGGTGCGACCTCGACGCGGTGCGCGCCTTTCCGGGCGTCGTCGCGGTGCTCACCGCGAAGGACATACCGGGCGTCAATGATTGCAGCCCGGCCATGGGCGACGACCCGATCCTCGCCGATGGCGAAATCCTCTTCCATGGCCAGGTCGTCTTCGCCGTGGTGGCCGAGACGCGCGATCAGGCGCGCCGCGCCGCGAAGCTCGCCAAGGTCGAGATCGCCAGGCAGCGTGCCGCCATCACGGTCGAGGACGCGCTGGAGCAGGGGACGCCGGATGTTCTCCCGCCCTATGAATTCCGCCGTGGCGATCCGGAGAAGCTGATCGCCGGCGCGAGGATCAGCGTCGCGGAGAGTTTCCATGTCGGCGGCCAGGAGCATTTCTATCTCGAAGGCCAGGTGGCCTTTGCCATGCCGGAGGAAGCGGGCGGCATGACCGTCTATTCGTCGACCCAGCATCCGAGCGAGGTGCAGCATTGCGTCGCCAAGATGTTGGCGGTGGCCGATGCCTTCGTCACCTGCGAATGCCGGCGCATGGGCGGCGGCTTCGGCGGAAAGGAAAGCCAGGCGGCGCAATGGGCGGCCCTTGCGGCGCTCGGCGCCCATGTGACCGGGCGCCCCGTCAAATGCCGTCTCGACCGCGACGACGACATGATCATGACCGGCAAGCGCCACGACATGCGCATCGATTACCGCGCCGCGCATGACAGGACCGGCCGGCTGACGGCGGTCGATGCGAGCCTCTTGTCGCGCTGCGGCTACTCGGCCGACCTCTCGCTCGGCGTCAATGACCGTGCGATGTTCCATGCCGACAACGCCTATTACTATCCCGTGGTGAGCATCAAATCGCGACGCCTGCGCACCAATACCGTGTCGAACACCGCTTTTCGCGGTTTCGGCGGCCCGCAGGGCATGATGCTGGCCGAGCGTATGATGGACAACATCGCGCATCGCTTAGGGGCCGATCCGCTCGATGTGAGGAAGCGCAATTTCTACGGCCCCCGGCGCGACCGGACACCCTATGGCATGAAGGTGGCGGACAATATCATCGCCGAGATCGTCAGCGAGCTCGAGAAGACGAGCGACTATCGCGCCCGCCGGGAAGCGATCAAGGCCTTCAATGCGGAGAACCGCATCCTGAAGAAAGGCCTGGCGCTGACGCCGGTCAAATTCGGCATCTCCTTCACCCTCATCCATCTCAATCAGGCGGGGGCGCTCGTCCATCTCTATACCGACGGCTCGGTGCATCTCAATCACGGCGGCACGGAAATGGGCCAGGGCCTCTATATCAAGGTGGCGCAGGTGGTTGCCGAGGAGTTCGGCATCGAGCCTGGGCGCGTGAAGATCACCGCGACGACGACCGGCAAAGTGCCCAACACCTCGCCGACCGCCGCCTCCGCCGGCTCCGACCTCAACGGCATGGCGGCGAGGGATGCCGCCTCCCGGATCAGGAAGCGTCTCATCGATTTCGCGGCGCGCGAATGGCATGTCGCGGCGGATCAGATCCGCTTCGAGAAAGGCCGGGTGATCATCGGCAATCAGAGCATGAGCCTGGGCGAGCTCGCCAAGCGAGCGCATCAGGCGCGTATCCAGTTGTCGTCTACCGGCTTCTATGCGACGCCCGGCATCACCTGGAACCGCGACAAGGTGGAGGGCAAGCCTTTCTACTATTTCGCCTATGGCGCGTCCTGCTCGGAAGTGACCATCGACACGCTCACCGGCGAAATGCGGGTCGACCGCGTCGACATCCTTCACGATGTCGGCCGCTCGCTCAATCCGGCCATCGATCTCGGCCAGATCGAAGGCGGCTTCGTCCAAGGCATGGGCTGGCTCACCACCGAGGAACTGGTCTTCGACGCCGAAGGCCGTTTGCGCACCCATGCCCCTTCGACCTATAAGATACCTTGCGCGTCCGACGTGCCGGCCGATTTCCGCGTGAAGCTCTTCGCCTCGCCCGGCAATCAAGCCAACACGATCTACCGCTCGAAGGCGGTGGGCGAACCGCCGCTGATGCTGGCGCTGTCGGTCTTCTCGGCGATCACCGATGCGATCGCCGCGCTGAAGCCGGGCACCGCACCACCGCTCGATGCGCCGGCGACACCGGAGGCGATCATGAAGGCGGTTAAGGCGATGTCGGCATGAAGGTCTGGGCTCACATAGCGAAAGCGCTTGAAGCGGGTGAGCCCTGCGCCATGGTGTCGGTCTTCCGCGTCGAAGGTTCGGCCCCGCGTGAGAGGGGCGCGCGGCTGGTGCTCACACCGCGCGGCTTCCACGGCACGATCGGCGGCGGCGCGCTCGAATGGCGCGCCCTCGCCGAAGCCCAGAAGAGGATGAAAGCCGGGCGCGGGCTATCGGTCAGCCGCCATGCGCTCGGCCCCGAACTCGGTCAATGCTGCGGCGGCCAGGTCGAACTGCTGACGGAAGTCTTCGACAGGACGGCGCTCGACGAGGTGCGGCGGCTGGCAGGGGCCGAGGCGGCAGGGGCTTTCATGACCACGGTCCGGCTGGCTGAGGATCGCGTCGAGCGCCGCATTGTCGAACAGACATCTGACGGCGCGCTGGTCGAGTTTTTCGGCGAGGCGACGCGGCCGCTTTACCTCTTCGGCGCCGGCCATGTCGGGCGCGCCCTGGTCCTGGCTCTGGCGCCGCTTCCCTTCGCCATACGCTGGATCGATTCGCGTCCCGATTCGTTCCCGGCCGCCATGCCGGCCAATGTCACCCCTGTACTGGCCGGCAATCCCGTCGCCGAGCTCCAAAATGCGGCGCCCGGCACTTTCCTTTTGGTCATGACCCACAGCCACGCCCTCGATCTCGCCATTGTCGAGGCGGCGCTGCGGGACGGCCGCTTCCCCCATGTCGGCCTGATCGGCAGCGCCAGCAAAAGAGCCCGATTCCTCAGCCGATTGCGCCAGGCGGGAATTGCCGACGACCACTTTCGCGCCTTCAAATGCCCGATCGGCCTGGCCGGCATCACCTCCAAGGAGCCGGCCATCATCGCGGCGGCCACCGTCGCCGAGCTACTCGAACGGGATGAGATGTTGAGAACCGGGCGAATTCCTGGCGCTGAAGCCCAAACACCCTCTAGAATGCCTGCAAAAAAGGGCCAGGGCGGGTGACGGGACACGACAGCAAGAACCATCTTCTTGAGGCGCTTCACATTGTGAAGACCTTCGGGTCTCTGCGCGCCAATGACGATGTGTCGCTCTTCGTGCGCCCCTGCGAGATCCATGCGCTTCTGGGCGAGAATGGCGCCGGCAAGTCGACACTGGTCAAGATCATCTATGGCGCCCTGCAGCCGAACGCGGGCGAGTTGCGTTGGCAAGGCGAGCCGGTCACCATCGCTTCCCCTGCCGCCGCGCGCAAGCTCGGCATCGGCATGGTGTTCCAGCATTTCTCGCTTTTCGAGGCCCTCACCGTCGCCGAGAACATCGCCCTGGCCTTGCCGGGCGCCTTCGACATCGCAGCCCTGTCGAAAAAGATCGCAGGTATCTCCAGGGAATATGGCCTGCCGCTCGAGCCTTCCGCCATGGTCGGCGAACTGTCCGTCGGCGAACGCCAACGCATCGAGATCATCCGTTGTCTGCTGCAGGAGCCGAAGCTCCTGATCATGGACGAGCCGACCGCCGTGCTTACCCCGCAGGAAGCCGACCAGCTCTTTCTGGTTCTCGAAAGGCTGGCGAAGGAAGGCTGCTCCATCCTTTATATCTCGCACCGCTTGGAAGAGGTGAAGCGCCTGTGCCAGTCGGCCACCATCCTGCGCCAGGGCAAGGTCGTCGCCTGTGTCGATCCGCGTCAGGAGACAGCCGCGAGCCTCGCGCGTCTCATGGTCGGCGGCGACATCCATGTCGTGCGCGCCAAGGCGAGACCGCAAGCCGGCAAGCCGCGGCTTTTTCTCGACAAGCTCAGCCGGAAGCAGGACGGTCCCTTCGGCGTCAGCTTGAGCAATGTCTCGCTCTCCGTCGCCGGCGGCGAAGTGGTGGCGATCGCTGGTGTGGCCGGCAACGGCCAGTCCGAGCTCTTCGATGCGATCTCGGGCGAGAAGCCGCTGCTGCGTGACGAGGCGCTTCTTATCGACGGTAAGCCCTGCGGCCGGCGCGGCATCACCCAGCGCCGCCGGATGGGTGCCGCTTTCGTGCCGGAGGAGCGGCTGGGCCACGGCGCCGTGCCGGCCTTCCGCCTGTCCGAGAATGTCATCCTCACGCGTTACGCCTCCGACAAGAACCTGACCAGGTCCGGCACGATAGGGCGTGACGCGGCGCTCAATGTGAGCGAGCGCGTCATCAAGTCCTACGATGTGCGCAAGGGCAAGCCTGATCCCGAGGCCCGCGCGCTGTCCGGCGGGAACCTGCAGAAATTCGTCGTCGGCCGCGAGCTCGACCGCAACCCGGCGGTGCTCGTCGTCAACCAGCCGACCTGGGGCGTCGATGCAGGAGCGGCGGCCACCATCCGCCAGGCGCTGGTCGATCTGGCGCGTGCCGGCTCGGCGGTGCTTGTCATCAGTCAGGATCTCGATGAGATCTTCGAGATCGCCGACCGGATCGCCGTGATCTCGCGCGGCCAGCTCTCCGAAGCCTATCCCGCTTCCGAGCTCACGGCGGAAAAGATCGGCCTCCTGATGGCGGGCGAGCATGAGGTAAGTGAGGAACGCCATGTCGCTCGTGCTTGAGAAACGCGCCGAGCGCTCCACCCGCATGGCGCTTCTGTCGCCGGTTCTCGCCATCCTGCTGACCTTGATCACCGGCGCAATTCTCTTCTCCTTACGCGGCATCGATCCCCTGCACGGCCTCTACGTCTATTTCGTCGAGCCGCTGACGCAGCTCTGGTCGATCGAGCAACTGATCGTCAAGGCGACGCCCCTCGTGCTGATCGGCGTCGGCCTCGCCATCTGCTACACCGCCAATGTGTGGAATATCGGCGCCGAGGGCCAGTTCACCATCGGCGCCATATTGGGCGGCATGATCCCGGTTCTGCTCCCGGCCTGGCAGTCGCCGCTGACGCTGATCACCATGCTGCTGTTCGGCATTCTGGGCGGGATGGCCTATGCGGCGATCCCGGCGCTGCTCAAGACGCGCTTCAACGCCAATGAGATTTTGACCTCTCTCATGCTCGTCTATGTCGCGCAATTGCTGCTCGACTGGCTGGTGCGCGGCCCCTGGCGTGACCCGCAAGGGTTCAACTTTCCGAAGACGATCACTTTCGACGGCTGGCAGCTGCTGCCGATGCTCTTCGGCTCGGTACATCTGGGCGCGCTTTTCGCGCTGGCCGCCGCCCTTATCCTCGCTTTCGTGATGGGGCGGATGCTCAAGGGCTTCGAGATCCGCGTCAGCGGCAATGCCCCGCGCGCCGGCCGCTTCGCCGGCTTCTCGCGCCCGCGCACCATTCTCTTCTGCTTCCTTCTGTCCGGCGGTCTGGCCGGCCTCGCCGGCATCACCGAAGTGGCGAGCGTCGTGGCGCAGTTGCAGCCGCAGATCTCGCCGGGCTATGGCTTCACCGCCATCATCGTCGCCTTTCTGGGACGACTCAATCCGATCGGCGCGATCTTCGCCGGCCTCATGCTGGCCTTGAGCTATCTGGGCGGCGAGGCGGCGCAAGTCTCGCTCGGCCTTTCCGACCGTATCGCCAAAGTATTCCAGGGCATCCTGCTGTTCTACATCCTGGCCTGCGACACGCTCATCCTCTATCGCTTCCGCTGGCTGAAGACGCATGTCCCGGCCGCGGCCCAGCCGGCGGAGTGACGGACATGGATGCAAGCACCGCCGTTCTCCTCACTATCGTCACCGCTGCGACGCCTTTGTTGCTGGCGGCGCTGGGCGAGTTGGTGTCCGAGCGTTCAGGCGTGCTCAATCTCGGCGTCGAGGGCATGATGGTGATGGGCGCCGTTTCAGGTTTCGGCGCCGCCTTGCTGACCGGCAACCCCTATCTGGGGGTGCTCGCGGCAATCCTGGCCGGCATGGCCATGGCGCTGCTGTTCGGCTTCCTGACCTTGACGCTGGTGACCAACCAGGTGGCAACCGGACTGTCCCTGACATTGCTCGGCCTCGGCCTGTCCGGGCTTCTGGGCGAATCCTTCGTCGGCGAGCCGGGCGTGCGCCTGCCCAAATGGCTCGGCATCGACATATTGATCCCGGTCTCTTTCATCCTGACGGCGGCCGTTTCCTATGTGCTGTTCCGGACCAAGGCTGGCCTCGTCATTCGTGCCGTCGGCGACAGCCACAGTTCGGCGCACGCTCTCGGCTATCGCGTCATTCTGGTGCGCTATGCCTGCGTGCTCTTCGGCGGCGCCTGCGCCGGGCTTGCCGGCGGCTATCTTTCGCTCGTCTACACGCCGCAATGGGTCGAGAACATGACGGCCGGGCGCGGCTGGATCGCGCTCGCCTTGGTTGTCTTTTCGTCATGGCTGCCCTGGCGGGTGGTGGTGGGCGCCTATCTTTTCGGCGCCATCTCCATCCTCTCTTACACGGTACAGACCTTCGCCATGGGCATTCCCTCGCAGCTCTTGTCGAGCCTGCCCTATATTGCGACCATATTGGCGCTCGTCTTCATTTCGGCCAGCCGCCGGCTGACGCGCAGCAATGCGCCGGCCTGTCTCGGGCAGCCATTCGTGCCTGATCGATGATAAACAAATGATACAGGGAGTAAGGAGAACCAAATGAAGAAGTTTTTGACATGCGCGGGCGCTATTGTCCTTGCTTTGGGCATATCGGCGGCGTCCGCTTCGGCGCAGGAGAAGCTCAAGGCCTGCTGGCTCTATGTCGGCGCGATCGGCGATTTCGGCTGGACCTTTCAGCACAATCAAGGCCGGCTGGCGGTCGAGAAGGAACTCGACGACAAGGTCCAGACGATCTTCGTCGAGAATGTTGCCGAAGCGGATTCGGAACGCGCCATCGAGCGCCTGGCGCGCGAGGGCTGCGCCATCGTCTTCACCACGTCCTTCGGCTTCATGGAGCCGACGCTCAAGGTCGCGAAGAAATTTCCCGATGTGAAGTTCGAGCATGCGACCGGCTTCAAGACCGCGCCGAATGTCACGACCTACAATGCCAAGTTCCATGAGGGCCGTTATGTGATCGGCCAGATCGCCGCGAAGATGTCGAAGACCGGCACCGCCGGCTACATCGTCTCGGTGCCGATCCCGGAAGTCATCGCCGGCATCAACGCTTTCATGCTCGGCGCGCAAAGTGTCAATCCCGACTTCAAGGTGAAGATCGTCTGGATCAACTCCTGGTATGATCCGGGCAAGGAGGCCGACGCCGCCAAGGTCCTGTTCAGCCAGGGTGCCGACATCATCGTCCAGCACACCGACTCGACGGCACCGCTTCAGGTCGCCGAGGAGCAGGGCAAGCATGGCTTCGGCCAGGCGTCCGACATGATCAAATTCGCGCCCAAGGCGCAATTCACCGCGATCGTCGACAACTGGGCGCCCTATTATATCCGCCGCGTCAAGGACGTGCTGGACGGCACCTGGAAGTCGCAATCCTCCTGGGACGGCATGGCCGAAGGCACGGTCCATATGGCGCCGCTTACCAACCTGCCGGACGATGTCGTGAAGTCGGCGACCGAGACCGAGGACGCGATCAAGAGCGGCAAGCTTCATCCCTTCACCGGCCCGATCACCAAGCAGGACGGCACGGTCGTCGGCGAGGCCGGCAAGCCGCTCGCCGATGGCGACATCCTCGGCATGAACTGGTTC